>NZ_JBFAQB010000009.1:0-365521 GCF_040676995.1 Nonomuraea sp. NPDC049419
CACGTCCTGACCTGGTCCAGATTCCGGCAAACGCACCAAACCCGTGCTCTGATCAGCCACTACCGCCGACGAGGCGACCCGTTACCACGCGATCTACGGATGTAGTACCGGGGGCATCTCGCTGGCCGTGGCCGTCCTCGCGGTGGTCTTCAGGGGGACGGCGTTCGCGAGCGCGTGTGCTCTGATAGGCATCGGGTTCATGGTCGGGGCGCTGGCCCTGGCCGTCTATGAGCAGCGCGACAAGGGGGCCTGACGGGGTGGTCATCAGGGATGCCGTGAGCCAGGACTGGGACGGGATCTATCCGTTCTATGCGGCGATCATGGCGGAAGGGCGGACCTTTCCGTTTCCTGAGCGGCAGAGCCTCGAAGAGGCGCGGCCGTGGTGGATGGAGCAGCCGCCCGGCAAGACCGTCGTCGCGGTCGATGACGACGGCGTGATCGTGGGGTCGGCCAAGATGGGGCCCAACCGGCCCGGGCGGGGGTCGCATGTGGCCACGGCGTCGTTCATCGTGGATCCGGCGCATCAGGGCAAGGGGATCGGGCGGGCGCTGGGGGAGTATGTGATCGACGGGTGCCGTAGCCGGAAATTTCGTGGCATCCAGTTCAATGCGGTGGTTGAGAGTAATGGGGCGGCTGTCCAGCTCTATCGGTCGCTGGGGTTCGAGATCATCGGCACCGTGCCCGAGGCGTTCGATCATCCGGATGATGGGCTCGTTGGGCTGCATGTGATGTATCTGCGGCTGAACCCCGCCGCAGGCTCGTACGTCTGAAGGGCATGCGATGTCTTGCCCTTCTCGGTCTCGTCGTGCTGACCGCCTGCGGCAGCACAACGGCCTTCAGTGAGCCGGCCACGTACACGGCCGGGTCCGTCACCGTGCTGGAGAGTCCCGAGCACGGGCCGCAGCTGTGCGACGTGGTGGCCGAGTCGCTGCCGCCCCAGTGCACGGGGCCGGACGTGGTGGGCTGGGACTGGGGGAAGGTGGCGCACGAGAGTGCGGGCGGGACGAAGTGGGGCCGCTACAAGGTGACCGGCACCTGGGACGGCTCCCGGCTGACCCTGACGGGACCGCCCGGGGAGGCGGCCGAGGTCAAGGCCGAGGAGCGGCGGTTCGACAGCCCGTGTCCGGCTCCCGCGGGTGGCTGGCGGCCGGTCGATCCCGCCAAGGCGACGCAGGCCGCGCTGGAGAAGACCCAGCAGCGGCTGCAGAACGAGGAGGCCGTGGGCGGGGTTTGGCTGGACCAGAGCTACCTGGAGTCGATTCCGGGCTACGACGACAGCAAGCGCGAATGGTCCGAGAAGTACGCGAACGACCCGACTCGGCTGGTCCTGAACGTGAAGTTCGTCGGCGACCTGGCCGGCCGGGAGGCGTGGGTGCGGGAGAGCTGGGGCGGCGCGCTCTGCGTCAGCCAGGCCCGGCGCAGCGAGGAGTTGTTGCGGCAGGTCCAGGAGGGCCTCGGCGAGGATCTCGGCCAGGTGTCCCTGCCGTCCTCGGTCGATGTGCTGAAGGAGCAGGTCGTCGTCGGGGTCTGGGTGGCCGACGAGGACGTGCAGGAGCGGCTGGACGACAAGTACGGGGCGGGCGTCGTACGGCTGGATGGGGTGTTGGAGCCGGCCGGGTAGCGGTCACCTCGGGTAGCGGGCGCGCATCTCAGGGCCGGCGGCGGGGCCGGAGGTGAAGACGTAGGCGCGGCTGTCGTCGAGGCGGCGGCCCGTGCCCGCGTCGACCACCACCGGCTCGACCTCCTCGCCCGTCTCCGCGTCCACCAGGATCATGCTGCGTTCGTGCGGGGCCAGGCGGCTGTTGCCCCAGGCGGCCATCGCGACGATGACCGGCCGCAGTGAGCGGCCGAGCTCGGTCAGCACGTACTCGTGGCGCACCGGGTTCGTCTGGTACGGGCGGCGCTCCAGGATGCCGTCGGCGACCAGCGTCTTGAGGCGGGCGGTGAGCATGCTGGAGGAGATGCCCAGGTTCTCCTGGAACTGGTCGAACCGGGTGTAGCCATCGAACAGGTCGTGCAGCAGGAGCAGAGTCCACCATTCGCCCACGTGCTCCACCGTGCGGGACAGGGGGCACTCGCGGTCTTCCTGCCTGATGCGACCCGCCATCGGACGTTCCTCCACAGTTACTGCTAATATCGAAGTCACAAGTTACTCTGATTTTAGCAGTCACTGGAGGTGCGCGGGCACCTCTCTTCGGCATGGGGAAAAACGCATATATGAAGACCTGGTTCATCACCGGAGGAACGCCCGGCGGGTTCGGCATGGCCTTCGCCGACGCCGCGCTCGACAACGGCGACCGCGTCGTGCTGACCGCGCGCCGGCCCGACGAACTGCGGGCCTGGGCCGACCGGCACGGCGAGCGGGCGCTGGTCCTCCGGCTCGACGTCACCGACGAGGCGCAGGTCCGGCAGGCGGTCGATGCCGCCGAGCGGCACTTCGGCGGCATCGACGTGCTGGTCAACAACGCCGGGCGCGGATGGTACGGCTCGGTGGAGGGAATGGACGACGCCGCGGTTCGGCGTACGTTCGAGCTGAACTTCTTCTCCGTGCTGGCGGTCACCCGCGCGGTGCTGCCCGGCATGCGCGCCCGCCGCAGCGGCTGGGTCGTCAACGTCTCCTCGGTCGCCGGCCTGGTCGGGACGACCGGGTTCGGCTTCTACAGCGCGGCCAAGTACGCCGTCGAGGGCATGACGCGCGTGCTGCGTGAGGAGGTGGCGCCGTTCGGCGTCAAGGTGCTGGCAGTGGAGCCTGGAGCGTTCCGTACGCGGGCATATGCCGGGTTCGCCGACGAGCCGATCAGCGAGACCATCGAGGACTACCGGCCGATGCTCGAACAGGTCAGAGCCTTCATGATCGAGCAGGACGGCAGGCAGCCGGGCGACCCGGTGCGGGGCGCGCGGGCCGTGGTCGCGGCGATCGAGAGCGGTGACGCGCCGCAGCGGCTCGTGCTCGGCGGGCCCGGGTACGACGCGGTGGTCGGCGAGCTGGAGTCGGTGCTCGCCGACGTACGCGCCCAGGAGGAGGTCTCCCGGTCGGCCGACTTCCCCGATGCCTAGTCGGGCCAGGTCATGTTGATCGAGCGTTCGAAGTTGACGTAACCGGCCCTTGCGAACGCCTGCGCCATCGGAATGTTGCCCAGGTCGGTGGCGGCGCGGATGCGGGGGACGTCCTCCGCGGCGAGGATGCGGGTGCCTTCGGCGAGGAGGTCGTCGATGTAGCCGTTGCCGCGGTGGGCGGGCAGGACGGCGATATAGCCGATGATCGCGTTGTAGTCGTTGCGGCCGGGGGTGACGAAACCGACCGGTTCGCCGCCGGGCAGCGTCGCGACCCGCCACCACGCTCGGGGGCTGGTGTAGCGGGCGATCTCGTCCTCGTAGTGCCTGATGGCGGCCTCGCGGGGGGACATGTGGGTCAGATCGTCCCTGCTGTGGGCGTCGAGCGTACCGTCGAGCACCTCGGTCATCAGATCGAGCAGCTCGTTCTCGTCACGGATCGGCCGGAAGCTCAGGCGTCCCGACGGATCGGGGATCGGCGTGCCTGACCGCCATTCGAGGCGCAGGCGTTCGACGAACAGGCGGGCGCCGGTGCTCTCCAGCACGGTCATGCGGTCCTCGACGGCACGTCTGTCGGTCTCGCGCCAGTCGGGTGGGACGAAGCGGAGGTATTCCGGTGGTTTGCCGCCTGCCGGGAGCGTCTCGGTCATGGCGGTGCGCAGCAGGCGTACGGCGACGTCGACGGCGCCCTCTTCGAGGTCGAGGATGTCGAGCAGGAAGGGGTCGTCGTCCTTGTCGCGGCCCCACCAGGCGAGCCTGGCGAGCAGGCGGTCGCCGCGCAGGGCCATCCACATCCAGCTCGGATGGCGGCGGCCGGCGGCGAGGTCGTCGGCCAGCTCGTGGTTCAGGGTGTAGGGCTGCCGGTTGAAGAGGTCGAGCTCTTCCCGGCCGGTGATCGGGCGAATGGTCAGGTCTTGCACGGTCTAGGCACTCTCCGGTGGAAGGCGCCTGGCCGCTCCGGGACTCAGCGGTGGTCGGAGCCCCGGGAGGGCACAAGCGCGATGAACGTGGGCTTCATGGGCTTATCCCTCCTCTCGGTGTCGTCTGCGTGTTTCTATCGGGCTCGCCGGTGGGGCGCAAACGGTTTTCGGTCAGCACGTGTTCGGCTGCGGGGTGGTGTCGGGCGGTGCGGTGGAGCCGAACGCGCTCATCGCGGTGATGAGCAGGCCCAGGACCAGTAACAGGGCGCTGCGTGGCCTTAATCGGTCGCTCACTGATGCTTTGTACCACGGTTCTAGGATTTTTGATCTGAATCCCGGCAGGTGGGGGCTGTGGGTAACGTGCCGGCGGTGAGGAAACAGAGGAGAAGCGCGCGGTCCGTCGCCGTCGTGGGGGCGGCGGCGGCCGTGGTGCTCGGTGGGATGGCGGCGCCCGCGCAGGCGGCGGAGAACTATGGGCAGTACTCCCGGTTCGGCGAGCGCAGCGCCGGGCAGCACTGGGCGGACGGGCAGGTCGCGGGGCAGTGGGCGTGGAAGCCGCTGTCGTCCACGACGTCCGAGATCAGCTGGGGTGACCCGAAGAAGTGGCCGCCGGCGTACGGGGAGAAGTTCGTCCACAGCGGCGACTGGCTGATGCTGGACGGGTGGCGGGACAACGGGACGTATTACACCCTGCGCGTCACCAAGGAGCAGATCGGCGACGCCAAATGTGGAAATCTGCGGACTCTCGCCACGTCCGGGCCTCAGCACTACGTCAAGTGGGGCATCTCCTCCCAGGGCTACTGCTTGAAGGCGTGGGGGACGATCACCGAGAAGTCGTCAGGGAAGGTGGTCGACTTCGGGCACACCCAGATCTGGTCGCCGCCCGCGCCCTGCTCGAACCGCTACCTGGGCGATCAGACCTGCATCAAGCAGTGGGAGTCCTGGTGGGACAACAACGGCAGCCCGGGCAAGCCGATCGCGCGAAAGCTTGAACGGGATCAGTACATCGCCCGCGGTAAGGGGATGGCGTTTAAGATCCACCAGTATTTCCCGAAGGAGTGGAAGTCGGAGGCCAAGTCGTACTGGACCTGGTGACTGGGGCTGTGGACGGCGGGTGGGATCCGGCTTCTCGGGGCCGGGACCTGCCCGCCGTCTTTTGGGTTCTGGGGGTGGTCGGGGCGGTGTTCATCCACAGGATGAGGGGCGCGGTGGATGACGGCCTGATCCGGCTGCCAGGGGTGGGGACCGGGGGTGATTTGCGGCGTTATGTACTGGTGACTTTTCCGGTGTGGTATGGCCGGTCCCGGGGTGCCGGGCGGTGGCTGGGCGATGGTCGGCCCTGCTGGTTGATGGTGGCTCTGACCTGGGGAAACGTGGATCTCCGCTGGTCGGCGCCGGGGTGGCTGCTCGGGGGTTGTGGAGGGCTCCTCGGGAGGCTGTGGGCGGGGGCCGCGCGCGGGGGTTCGGTGGGTTGTGGATAACCGTCCTCGGCGGGGATGCTCGGTCAGGTTATCCACAGGGGGCATTGGTTATCCACAGATTGTGGGTCGGCGGCTTTCCGGCGTCGCGCAGCGGCCATGATGCCCGTCAGGAGGTGCGGCGACGATGTTGCTGAGCGAGGGCGGCGGAATCGCCGGGAAGGTCACGGGCGGCCAGGCCGGCGGCCACCCGGTCGCGGAGGTCGGCGGGCTTGTGGTCGTCATATTTGAACTTCGCGCGTACGCCGGTCACGCGCAGCCGCAGGCCGCGCACGGCGGACAACTGCTTGTGGTACGCGCCCGCGTCGGGTGCGACCTCCCCGTGGTCGCCGGCGGGCTGGTGGTGGGCGAGCTGGCGGCGCAGGATGTCGGCCTTGCCCTCCTTGTCGTCCACGATCTCTGCCTGGCAGATGAGCTGGACGGAGGCGTAATAGCTGGTGGGCACGCCGGTCTCGGGGGAGTCGGAGCGCCAGCCGGTCGGGATGTAGGCGTAGTCGTCATAGACGCTGACCACCGCCGCCGGGTTGGCCTCCAATGCCTGCCAGATCGGGTTGGGGCGGGCCAGGTGGAGCAGCACGTGGTCGTGGCCGTCGTACAGGAAGTGGGTGGGCACGACGACCGGGGGCGCGCCGTCCACGCCGTTGACGGCGATCTGGCCGAAATCGCGGGTGCTGAGCCAGGTGCGCCATTCGTCGTCGGTTCTCGCGGCGTCCCAGGGGTGAATCAACATGCGCGCCTCTTTGTATTAGTACATAATTGGCATTGTGTCAGAAACATACCTGATCGGTGGTACGACGGCCAGCGAGATCGCGGCGGGGGTCGAGGTGGCGGTGTCCGACGGGCGGCTGCCTCCTGGGGCGACGCTGCCTCCGGTGCGCGAGGTGGCCGCCATGGCCGGGGTCAGCCCTGGCACGGCGGCGGCCGCGTACCGGCTGCTGCGCGAGCGCGGCGTCATCGAGACGGCAGGGCGGCGCGGCACGCGGGTCAGGGCGCGGCCGGCGACCATGCTCAGGGAGGAGATCCGGGTCGAGGTGCCGCCGGGGGTGCGCGATCTGTCCCAGGGCAACCCCGATGCCCGCCTGCTGCCGCCGCTGCACGACGCCCTGGCCGCCGCCGCGCGGGCGCACGAGGAGCGGCCCGCCATGTACGGCACCGGCGACGACGACGAGTTGCTGGCACTGGCGGGTGCGGGGTTGCGGGCCGATGGGGTGCCTTCCGGGCCGCTGGCCGTCACCTCGGGCACGCTCGACGCCGTCGAACGCGTGCTCGCCGGGCACCTGCGGCCTGGCGACGCCATCGCCGTCGAGGATCCGGGGTGGACGGCGCTGCTCGACCTCGTCGCCGTGTTGGGGTTGCGTCCCGTGCCGGTGCGGGTGGATGACGATGGGCCCGTCCCTGACGAGTTGGGGCGGGCGCTGCGGGCGGGCGTGCGGGCAGTGGTGGTCACTGCTCGGGCGCAGAATCCGACCGGTGCCGCCGTGACCTCCGCGCGGGCGGCGGAGTTGCGTGCGGTGCTGGGCTCTTATCCGGAGGTGTTGCTGATCGAGGACGACCATGGGGCCGGGTTCGTGGACGTGCCGCTGCATCCGCTGGCCGGGGCCACGGCTCGGTGGGTGCTGCTGCGGTCCACGGCCAAGGCGTTCGGGCCCGACCTGCGGCTCGCGCTGGTCACCGGCGACCCTGTCACGCTGGGGCGGTTGCGGGGGCGGCAGCGGTTGGCCGCCGGGTGGGTGAGTCACCTGCTGCAACGTACGGTCGCGTACCTGTGGCGTACTCGGGCGGTGGATCCTGCGGCGGTGGCGGCGTCTTATGGGCGGCGGCGGGACGGGCTGGTCGCCGCGCTCGGGCGGCGCGGCATCGCGGCGCACGGGCGGAGCGGGCTGAACGTGTGGATTCCCGTCGCCGACGAGTCCACTGCCATCACCCGGTTGCTTGCTCGGGGGTGGGCCTGTGCGCCCGGGGCTCGTAATCGCATCGCTGCTCCGCCGGCGTTGCGGCTCACTGTCTCGACGTTGGATGTGGAGGAGCTTGAGCCACTCGCCGACGCCTTGGCGGGTGCTCTGGTGCCGGTCGGGGGTGGGCGGTACGGGTGATTGCGGGCGCGAGCCAGGCGAAAGGGGGTCTGATTCGTCCACAGTGAGGTGGAAGGGAGCCGAGTTTGCCCACAGGATGTGAGCACATGCGTCGCCCTGAGACGTGAGGGCCCTCACCTTTGCGGCGAGGGCCCTCACGGTGGTCAGGTCAGGAGCGGCTCGCCGATCCAGGTGCCGGGGGTGCAGCCTGGTGGGATGGCGAAGACCGCCGACCCGATCGTGGTGATCCACTCGTTGAGCAGGTCGCCCTCGGCCAGCATGCGCTGGATCGGGACGAACTGCCGGTCGACGTCCGCCTGGTACGACGCGAACAGCAGCCCCGAGTCCGGCTCGCCCTCAGGGGTCAGGCCGTCGTCGAAGTTGTACGGCCGTCGCAGCAACCGCAGCGCCGGGTCGGCCACGTGGGCGCGCCTGATGTGGGCGTACTCCGAGATGACCGGGAAGCCGAGCCGGTTCTTGCGGGCGTAGTCGGGTTCGTCCCGTTCGGTGGTGCCGGTGAGCGGGGCGCCGGTGTCGAGCCTGCGACCGATGGTGAACTCCCTGGCCGTACGGTCGACGGCGTCCCACGTGTCCAGCGCCATCCGGATCCTGCGCAGCACCAGCGTGGTGCCGCCGGTCAGCGGACCCTGGCTGATCCAGACGGCTTTGTCCAGGTCAGTGGCGTTGCCGGTGCCCTCGATCTGACCCATCAGGTTGCGCCGGGTTGCGGAACGGAAGCCGCGTTGCGCCCACCGTACGCGGGCGAACGACCGTGCGTCCTTCACGAGCATCCGTACGGCGTGCGCGGCCGTCACGTTGTCGTCCGCGCAGACCTGCACCAGCAGGTCTCCCCCGTTCCACCGCTCGTCCAGGCGGTCGGTGGCGAAGCGGGGCAGCGGCGACACCGGCGATTCCGTCCCCGCGGCCTTGAACAATCCTGGCCCGAAGCCGAAGGTGCAGGTCAGGCGGGCTGGGTTCGCGGCCAGTTCGGGTTCGGTGTCGGCGAGCGCCGGCCGTCCCTGGGTGAGGCGGGCGGCGTCGTCGGTGAGGAGCTTGAGCAGGCGTGCGAGGGCCTCCTTGCGGGTGCCCGGCAGCAGGTCGAAGCCGAGGAAGACGGCGTGCGCCTGCGGGTCCGTCGCCACGCCTGCCTGGTGGGGGCCGTGGAAGGGCTCGATACGTGACGCTTTCGTCCCGGCCGGTACGCCCTGGGCGGGCGTACCGGCCCGATCGATGCCGGTCGCGACCGTGCCCGCGCGGGTGGACGTGCCGGCGGCCGGTTCGGGCTGCGGGGCGGCGGGCGTACCGGGCTGATCGGTGGCGGGGGCGCAGCCCACCAGGGCGCCGGCCGCTGTGACGGCGCCTCCGGTGAGCAGCCCGCGGCGGCTGATCACTTGTGCCCCGGCTGGTAGTCCTCCTCGCCGCCGGCGAAGTCCTTGCCGACGGCCGTGAACTCCAGCGGCTGCCCGCCCTGCACCTGCAGCGTGAACGGGATCTGCGCGCCGGGCAGGACCTCCTTGGTGACGTCCATCAGCATGATGTGGTCGCCGCCTGGCTCGAGGAGGTGGGTGCCGTGGGCGGGCACCACGAACCCGCCCTCCTTGGGACGCATGACCATCTTTCCGTCGTTCTCCACCACCTCGTGCAGCTCGATCGCCGAGGAGAGGGGTGAGGTGCCGGAGACGATGGTGATCGGCTGGTCGGTGCCGTTGACCAGCGTCCCGAATGCGGCGGTCATCCCTTTCTTGGTGGTCTTCACCCAGGGGTCGGTGATGCTCAGGCCGCCGGTCGCGGCGACGGCGGACGCGGACGTGGACGTGGCCGGTGAGGCGGCCGGAGCGGCCGGTTCCGCGGTGGGGGAGCCGCAGGCGGTCAGCGCCACGACGGTGGCCGCGAGCACGAGGGCATGACGAGAGAACATGGGAATGCCTTTCTCCGCCCGGCATGCCGAAGCAGACCCTGCCGGGCGTGGTGGGTCGTCAGATGAAGGGGACGTACGTCGTGCCCGACCCGCAGGTCAGACGGTGACGACGCGCGGCGGGCCCCTTCGGCTGACGACGTACCGCAGGACGGCCGAGCGCGGGATGAGCGGCTCGGTCGTGGCCGGCGGCGTGGAGAAAGGCGTGACGAGCAGCGGCAGCCACAGGACCAGCAGCCGCACGGCCAGCCGGCGCAGCAACCCCCAAAGGGCGGCCTCACCGCGCGCCAGCCACAGCGCGGTCAGAGCGACCGCCCAGCCGTGGGTGATCAGCATGCCGAGACTCGGCACGAGCCCCGAGTGCAGGTGGTCGGCCAGGTGGTGCGGGGCGGCGGGGCCATCCGGTGGGAGGATGGCGTGGGAGAGCGAGAACATCAGGTGCAGCAGCACCTGCAGGCCGGCCAGGAGCGGAAGGATCACCGCCAGCGACCGCTCGCGTCCGGCCAGCGGGTAGGCCGCCGCGAACGCCAAGGCGAACGCCCCCACCCCGGCCTGCGCTGGGACGGTGGCACCGCCGAGCATGTGCGCCGCCGCGCCCAGCCCCAGACACACTGCGGCGAACACCGCGGTGCGGGCCAGACGGAACGGCGTCATGCGCCTAGCATTCCACGCCATGCGGGCGGTCCGGACCCCGATCCCGCTTCACGTGAAACCACCATCTTTCCTGCCGATGCGGGCGTTCCGGTGGATCCCGCTTCACATGAAGCCACCATCTTTCCTGCCGATGCGGGCGGTCTGGGGGAACCCGCTTCACGTGAAACCACCGTCTCCCTTCTCGATGCGCGGTGAGTGGTCTGGTTGGGGTGGAGGGGATGCGACGGGGTGGGGGGCGGTTGATAATCGGGAGCGATGCCGAAATTTCAGGAGTTGTCGGCGTTCGCGGAGGCGATGGCGCCCGTCATCAATGCCGCCAACGTCAATGTGCACGCCTCCGCCACGCGAGCCGTCGCCGACCTCAGCACGGCATATGGGCTGACACCGGGGCTTCTGTCGGATCTGCGGTTCAGCCTTCCGTTGCGTCCGCTGACCCGGCGCGGGCTGGGCGTGTTGTTTCGGTACGGCGATGTCGAAGGGGATCTCCTTGACCATCTGCGGCAGGGCGCGCTGGTCGAGGACCCCGATGGTGTGCTGCGGTTGACGGAGGGTGGGCGGGACTTCATCCACGGCCTCTACGAGGTGCATGCCGCCGCTGTCGAGCGTGTCTGGGCGGGCAGCGACCTGGGGGAGACGGCCGAGCTGGTGGGGCGGGTGGTCGATGCGGCCGAACGGCTGCCAGGGGGTGCCTTCGAGCTTGTGTCACCGCCGTACGAGCCGGAGGGGGCGTCACCGGGGTTGCTGTTGTTCAACCGGCTGGCGGTGCTGCGGTATCACCGCGCCGACGCGCATGCCGCGGCTTGGCAGGCGGCCGGGCTGTCGGCGGCTGAGATCGTCGGGCTGATGGACGGCCCGCTGCGCGCCGGCATCGAGGCGGACACGAACCGGCGCGCCGGTCGGATCTACCGTGCGTTGTCGGAGCGCGAGCGGGACACCTTGTACGAAACCCTCCTCAAGCTCATCTAAAGGGCGGTCAGCAGGCGGCCTGCCTCGGTGCGGTCGTTGACGCCGAGCTTGTCGTAGGCCGCCTGCAGGTGGTTCGCCGCCGTACGGGTGGACAGGGTGAGGCGGTCGGCGATCTGGCGGTTGGTCAGCCCGGATGCCGCCAGCTGGACGATCTCGCGCTGCCGGGGTGTGAGCTCCGGGGTGGCGAGCCGCACCAGCGCCGGTGTGGAGACCCCGGTGCAGCGGCGGGCCAGCGCGCACGCCCTGGTCTGCGCGCCCCTCGCCAGGGTGCCGCGCCCGGACTCGCGGTAGGCGGCGGCCTCCTGCGCGGTGGCCTCCGCGGCGTACAGGAGCATGCCCCGCCGCTCGAACTCACCCGCGACCGCGCGCAACGCGTCCGGATCGCCCTGAGCACGGGCGTGCCGCGCGAACAACACCGCCAACGCCCCCTCGACCGCCCCACAACGGCCGGAGCCGAGGCCCGAGGGGGTGCCGAGGCGGAGGAGGTCGTGGTGGGCGTACAGGAGGTGGCCGTACAGTTCGTGGCGTTCCGCGTGCTCCGCCGCCATCTGGCAGCGGCGTACGGCCTCCGCCACATCGCCGCCGGCCGCCGCCACCCACACGGCGGCGTGCAGCGCGTGCTGGCGGGTGAAGGCCCAGCGGGCGGTCAGGCGTTGCGCTTCGGCGAGGGAGTGCTCGGCCTCGTCGAGCCGCCCGAGCAGGGCCAGCGCGTGCGCCTGCTCGGCGAGGCAGCGCCCCAGATAGGGCTCGCGCGCGGGCAGCCGCCCGATGTCCTCGCGGCAGTGCCGCAGCGCCTCGGCGGCGTCGCCGCGCAGCCGGGCGGCCATCGCCCGGTACGCGCCGAACCCGGTCATCGACAGCTCGACCGCGGGCAGCTCCATGCCGCCCGATGCGACGCGGTCGACCTCCGCCGGCCGTCCGGTGAACGTCTGGGCGGCGCACAGCGCGTCCAGGAGGGTGGGCAGCGCGTGCGGCGCCTCGTCCCGCCACTCGTCGAGCGTCTCCAGGGCGGGCCCGGCCACGACAAGAGCCTGCTCGCCGCGCCCGGCGTACGCGTGGATCCACGCCTCCAGCGCGACCCCGTGCACGCGCCCGCGCACCGTGCCGGGCCGGCACGACCTGGACAGGTCAAGCGCCCGGGAAGCGGCGCTGAGCCGCCCGGCGAAGCAGTCGGCCACGGCCCGATAGACGTGAGCCTCCTGCCGCCACCGGGGGTCGGTCAGGGTGGCGGCGGCGACGTCGAGCACGTGGCACGCCTCGGCGTCCGCGCCCGCCCACGCCAGGCTCACGCCGAGGCTGTGGGCGTGCTGGGCGCGCTCGCTCTCGGTGACGGCGTCGCGGGCGGCCCGCCGTAACGCGGTGACGGCTGACCCGGCCTCGCCCAGCACCATGAGCACTTCGCCGAGCACGGCCACCGCCGCCACCCCGGCCCCCGCCTCGATGGCGGCTTTGGCCAGGCGTTCGGCGAGGCGCGGGTCCTGGCGGCCCCAGGCCAGCCGGGCGGCGGAGGTGAGCATGCCGGAGTCGGTGACCGAGCCGCTGTCGAGGCGCCAGACGGCGGCGCGCAGCTCGTCCTCGCGCCGCCGCAGCCCGGTGGCCTCCAGCGCCTCGGCCAGCGTGCGCAGCCGGCGCCTGGCCCGCAGCGTGCCGCAGTCGCCGCGGACCACCTCGCCGTAGAGCGGGTGGCCGAGCCGCAGCTGCTCGCGCCTGCCCTCGTCCACGGTGACGATGAGGCCGCGGGCCTCGACGCGTTCGACCGCGCCGGACGAGGTCAGCCCGGCCAGCAGGTCGAGGCCCAGCGGCTCGCCGAACGCGACCAGTTCGAGGACCTCGCGCTCGTCCTGGTCGAGGTGGCCGATGCGGTCGCCGACCAGCTCGCGCAGGCGCGGCGTCATGGACAGCTCGCCCTGCCAGCGCCACTCGCCGTCCTGCTCGGTCAGGCAGCGGGACGTACGCCCGGCGTGCACCAGCTCGCGCAGGTAGAGCACGTTGCCCTCGCTGACGCGGGCCAGCCTGCGTACGGTCGCCGGCGCCAACTCGCCGCCCAAAGCCCCGGCGAGCACCTGCCCGACCTCGGCCGGCGTCAGCGGCGGCAGCTCGATGCGTTCGAGCAGCTCGTCCTTCCACAGCGCGGTCACCGGATCGGGCTGCGGCTCCCCCGACCTGACGGTCACCAGCAGCCTGGCCTCGCCGCTGCCGGCGAGGTAGTGCACCAGCGCCGCCGACGCCGGGTCGAGCCGGTGCGCGTCGTCCACGCTGACCAGCAGCCCGTCGCGTCCTGCCTGGTCGCGCAGGTGGCGGGCGGCCCAGCGCAGCAGGTTCTCGCCGCCGCGCGGGGGCCCGGTCAGGACGTGCGCGAACGCCCCGAACGGGATCATCGACGCGGTCTCCGTGCCCTGCGCGCGCACGACCCCGTAGCCCCGTAGTCCGTGCAGTGCCTGTGCGGCCAGCCTGCTCTTGCCGACCCCGGCCGAGCCGGCGATCATCATCCCCGTGCCGGACCGCAGCGCGTCGCGTACGGCCCTCAGTGATCCCCCTCGCCCGACGAACGGCCATCCGCTCCCCTGCTCGCTCATCGTGCCTCCTCTCACCACTGATAGTGATGATCGAGGTTCGCGGCAGGTTCAGGCCGGATCGCGGGTCAGCCCGGCGGCGCCCATCAGCAGCTCGATGACCGCGTCCGCGCCGCTGAACGGCACCGGCTCGCCGCCCACCTCTTCGAGCAGCCCGCGGAGCTGGCCGCCGGACTGCTCCGGCTCGACCAGCCGGACGATGACCGTTCTCATGCGAGCACGATCTCGCCGCCAGGTTCAGGTCTGGTTCAGGTCGTCAGGCCGGGTACGGCGCGGGCTCGACCTCCAGCTCGCGCATCAGCTCGGCGTAGAGGCGGTAGCGGCGGCGGGCGTCGCCGCGGCGGCCCGCCCGGTCGAGGACGCGGACCAGGCCGAGGTGGGCGCGCTCGTCGTAGCGGTCGCGTTCGAGCAGCCGCAGCCAGTAGCGGGCGGCCTCGTCGTGGCGGTGCTCGGCGGCGCGCGCCTCGGCCAGCCTGGCGGCGGCCTGCACGTACGCGAGCCGGGCCTGCTCGCGCAGCCCGACGGCCCAGTCGGCGTAGGGGTCCTCCTCGCAGAAGTCCCCGCCGTACGCGGTCTCGGCCGCCGCCCAGCGTTCGAGGGCCTCGCTCGTACGTCCGGCCTGGTCGAGCCGCACGGCCTCCCCCACCAGATCCAGAAATTTCTCGACATCGACGTCGACGTGGGCCAGCTCCAGCCGCAACGCGCCCTCGTCCGAGACCACGATCTCGTCGGGCGGCCACTCCCGCCCCGGATCGAGCACAGAACGCAGCGTGGACACCATGACGTTCAGCCGCCGCAGCCCGACCGCCTCGCCCTCCTGCCCGGGCCACAGGATCTCGACCAGCCGCTCCCTGCTGATGCCGCTCCCCCGGCGGCTGACCAGGAGCTTCAGCAGGTCACGCGCCTTGCGCGACTGCCACGCCGTGCGCGGGATCGGCGCCGCCCCGCGCAGCACACGGAACGTTCCCATCGTCTCGATGACGATCTTGGCGGCGCGCGGGGGAGCGGCGCGGGTGACCAGCGCGTCGATGCGGTCGTCGAGTGCCCGGCAGCCGATGGCGTGCATGCGCTCGCGTACCGCGACGGCCACCTCCGCCCCGGTCGCGGGGTCGGCGAGGGCGGCCCTGACCAGCTCGGCCCTGGCCAGGCCGACGGGGTCGCCGAGCGCCGACCAGCGCAGCACCGCCACCTCGGCCTGCGCGAGGTCGGCGTCCAGCTCGGCGCGCAGCTCGGCGATCGCGGCGTGCGCGGCGTGGTCGCGGCGCTCGACGGCGATCGGCTCGGTCGCGTCGAGCAGCGCCCTGGCCTCCTCACGCCGCCCGCCGGACAGCGCCACCCGGGCGGCGGCGATCCGCGCGGGCACGCCCGCGATGCCGTCGGCGTGTTCCAGCGCCCGCGCGGCCACCCGGCGGGCCTCGTCGGGGTCGTCGTCGGCGAGCAGCTCGGCCAGGCCGTTGAGCGCCTGCGAGAGCGCCTGCACCTCGCCCGACGGCTCGGAGTCCGCGATGACCCGCCGGTAGAGGGCGATCGCCGCGGTCCTGTCGCCGCGCAGCGCGTGCACGGCGGCGAGCCTGGTCAGGCCGGCGCCGGTCAGCGTCGAGCCCATCGACTCCCAGCGGGCGACCGCGTCGGCGGCCTCGGTGGCGGCCTCCTCCAGGCGGCCGAGGCCGATGAGGGCCTTGGCGCGGTTGGAGACGTTGAGGGCGGCGAAGGGGGCGAAGGCCACCAGGTCCGACAGTCGCCCGGCGATCTCCGTCTCGGCCAGCGCCTCCGCGTAGGATGCCTCGTCCAGGTGACGGGAGGCCCGGTTGGCGTGGATGCGGATGAGCTGCACCATGTCGCCGGCGTCGCCGGCCCGCTCGGCGTAGGCCAGCGCCCGCAGGTAATAGGCGTCGTTGGCGCGGCGGTCGCCGTCGAGCGCGGCGAGCATGGCCAGCACCGTGTTGGCCATCGCCAGGGCGGCCGCGTCGCCGGCGCTCCTGGCCTGTTCGAGTGCCTTGTCCGCGAGCTCGGCGCAGGCCGCGCGGTCGCCCTTCAGCCAGTGCACCGACGCCATGGAGGCGGCGCACATGGCGGCGTCGGCGGGTGGGCGGCCGTGGGCGTGGCCGCGCTCGTACATGGCGAGTGCGGAGTCGAGCGCGCCGCGCATGTGGTCGATGAAGGCCAGCCGCCTGGCCACGTGCGCGTCGAACGCGGGGCTCGCGGCGGCCCGCGCGAGCAGCTCGCGGGCGCGCGTCCAGTGGCCGCGGTTCTGCTCGGCGACGCCGGCCAGCTTGAGCATCGGGGGAGCGTCGCGCGCCGACTCGGGCAGCAGCTCGAGTGCGGCCGGTACGTCACCGCGCTCGGCCAGCCGCGGCCCGTGCGCGTCGAGCAGCGCGGCGGCCAGCTCGGCGTGCCCGGTCGCGACGGCGGCGCGCAGGGCCAGCTCGGGACGGTCGTGCTCGACGTACCAGCGGGCGGCCACGGCGGCCACGTCGTGGGCCTCGTGCCGGTCGAGCGGGGCGTGCTTGGCCAGCACGTGGCCGCCGGTCGAGGTGAGCCGGTGACCGTCCCGGGCGGATTCCAGAAACAGGCCGCGCCCGGCCAGCGCGCCCAGCGTGTCGGGCGGGGCGCCGAGCGTCGCGGCCAGGCCGTCGGTCAGCATCGGCAGCACGGTCGCGGCCCGCAGCAGCTCGCGCATGGCCGCGGGCAGGTCCTCGTACGCGGCCAAAGTGAGCCGTTCGAGCGTGGCGGAGTTGGCGGCGAGCCCCGCCACCGTGGAGCGCCAGGTGGAGCCGTCGGTCCTGGCCAGCGCGTCGAGCGCGGCCCGCACGGCGGCCGGCCAGCCGCCGCAGGTGCGGTGCAGCTCGGCGGCGATCTCCCCGCCCGGCTCCCCCAGCACCGCCCGCGCCCACGCCTCGGTCTCGTCCGGGGTCAGCGCCAGGTCGGTCGCGTCGAGGTCGAGCACCTCGTGGTCCTGCCGCAGCCGCGCGGTGGGGAACGGCAGCGGCGCCCGCGCGGCCATCACCAGGTGCAGGTGCCGGGGCGCGGCCCTGACGAGCGTCTCGACGTACCGTACGGGGCCGGGCGCGCCCGCGATCGCCTCCACCCCGTCGAACACCACCACCAGCCCCCGCCGCAGCCGTCCGGCCAGCGCCTCGGCCAGCGCGCCCGCCAGCGCGGCGGCCCTCGACGTCTCGTCCGCTCCGGGGCCGAGCGGGGCGCCCGCCGCGGTCACCAGGTCGGCGGGCAGCTCGGGAACGCGCCGCGACACCTCGGCGGCGACGGCCCCCGCCAGGGCGGGCAGCTCGCGGTCGGCCGGACCGAGCCGGTGCAGCACGGCGCCCACGGCCTGGCTCCAGCCCGCCAGCGCGGTGGACTTGCCGTAGCCCGCGGTCGCGACGAGCGCGGTCAGCCGGTGTGTGAGGGCCCCGTCGAGCCGCTGGTCGAGCGCGGGGCGCGGGTGTACCCACCCTCGTTCCACCCCCGCATGCTACGCCCGCTTTCACCGGGGACTCCAGAGTTCTCAAAGTGCCACCTCCCGGTAACCGGTGGGTAGGCGCACTATGGTCGTACTTCGACAGGAGGCACCGTGGAACAGGAACTGCCCGGCGGTGCGCGGCTGATCGTGGGAGTCGACGAGTCCCCGGCCGCGCGTTGGGCTCTGGCCTGGGCCATCGGGGCGGCCAGGCTGCACCGGATGGCTCTGGTGGCCGTGCATGTCAGCCGCGCGCCCGTCCATCCCTTCCCGGAGGCGCTGCCCGTGCAGCACGCGGTGCGTCAGGGTGAGGAGGCGCGCTGCTCCGAGGTGATCACGGCCGTGTTCGAGGACGTGGCGGGCGGCGTGCCGGACGATCTCACGATCGCGACGGTCGGACGGGTCGGCGACCCCGGCTACCATCTCGTCGACCTGGCCCGCGAGGGTGACCTGCTGGTGCTCGGGCGAGGGCGGCGGGGCCTGCTCAGCCGCATCTTTCTGCCCTCGACCAGCATGTACTGCGCCCGTCACGCGCGGACGACGGTGGTGATCGTGCAGCAGCCCGCGCCGCCCGACGACCCGGAGCTGTCAGGAGAGCGCCACCGCCGCTGGACCCGCCGACATCCGTGACCTGAGCAGCCGCAGGCCGGCGGCCACGGCGTCGGTCCTGATCGCGCCGTAGCCGAGCACCAGGCCGCGCTGCGCGGGACGCTCCCCGCAGTACGCCTCCAGCGACTCCACCGCCAGCCCGTCCCCGTCCTCGACGGTCACGCCGGGGGCCAGGCGGGCGCACAGGTGCAGCCCCGCGGTGGACGGCACCGGCAGCAGCCGATCGTCCGCATCGAGGGCCTCGGCGATCATGGCGTGCCTGGCGGCGTACGCGCGGGTGGCCTTCCTGATGTGCCGCGACAGCAGGCCCTCGTCGATGAAGCGGGCCAGCGCGGCCTGCGTGGGCAGCGCGCCGTGCCAGTCCGTGAGCTGCCGGGCCGCGCGCAGTGCCGGCGCGAGCGAGGCGGGCGCGACGAGGAAGCCGAGCCTGAGCATCGGCAGCAGGGTCTTGGAGAACGAGCCCACGTAGATGACCCGGCCGGCCCTGTCGAGGCTCTGGAGGGGTTCGAGCGGGCGGTCGCCGAAGCGGAACTCGCTGTCGTAGTCGTCCTCGATGATCACCGCGCGGCGGCGCTCCGCCCAGGCCAGCAGGGCGGCGCGGCGGGCCAGCGACATGGGGGTGCCGAGCGGGAACTGGTGCGACGGGGTGACGTAGACGATGCGGGCCTGGTGCGGGAGGGCGGTGACGTCGATGCCCTCGCCGTCCACGGGGATGCCGGTCACCCTGGCGCCGAGCGTGCGGAACAGCAGGCGGGCCGGCGGGTAGCCGGGCTCCTCGACGGCCACGACCGTGCCCGGCTCGATGAGGACCCGGCCGATGAGGTCGAGTGCCTGCTGGGCGCCGTTCGTGACGAGAACGTCCTCGGGGCCCGCGTGGACGCTGCGGCTGAGGCCGATGTGCCGGGAGATGGCCGCGCGCAGCGGCTCGTGCCCCGCCGGGTCGGCGTAGCCGGCGGCGCTCACCCGCAGCTCGCGGGCCACCAGGCGGCGCCAGGTCTCCATGGGGAACAGGCGGGCGTCGGGGAGGCCGACGCGGAAGTCGTAGCGGGCGGCGGGAGACGGGGCCGGGGGGAGCGGCAGGTCCTGCCAGACCGTACGCGGGCGTACGACGCCCTTGGGGGCGGCCCGCCCCCTGACCGGCTCCGCCGACACGAACGTGCCCGCGCCCGCCCTGCCCACCAGGAACCCGTCCGCGACCAGCCGGTCGTAGGCGAGGGCGACGGTGTTCCTGGAGATCTGCAGGCGCCTGGCCAGCTCCCTGGTCGGGGGGAGGCGTTCGCCGGATCGGAGCCGGCCGTCGAGTATGGCGTCGAGGAGCTGCCGGTAGACCTGTGCGGCCAGGTCACGGCGGCCGTCGAGGCTGATGTGCACGTCCACCTTGGCCCCATCAGATTGCCGGAAATTGGAGCTTATCTCGGGACAAGTCGGGATCGAAGATGGAGGCATCGTTCGGAGGGGCGTACATCATGAAATTTCGGCGGATCCTGGCACATGCGCAGCTGGCGAACTCCATCGGTGACGGCGTCTACCTCGTCACCTCGGCGTTCTACTTCTCCACCGTCGTCGGGCTCTCGGCCACCGAGATCGGCCTCGGCCTGACCCTCGGCTGGGCGGTCGGCATGGTGGCCGGCGTACCGCTCGGACACCTGGCCGACCGGCGCGGCCCGCGCGGCGTCGCCGTGCTGCTCGCCTTCGCGACCGCCGTGGCCGTCGCGTCGTTCCTGCTCGTACGCACGTTCCCGCTGTTCGTGCTGGCCGCCTGCCTGTACGGCACCGCCCAGACCGGGCTGTCGGCGGCCCGCCAGGCGCTGCTCGCGGCCCTGATCCCGCCCGCCGACCGGACCGTCGTCCGCGCCACCCTGCAGGCGACGCTCAACGGCGGCCTGGCGCTCGGCGCCGCCATCGGCGGCCTCGCCCTGCACGCCGGCACTCGCGAGGGCTATCTCGTGGTTCTCGGGCTCGACGCCGTGAGCTTCCTGCTCGCCGCAGCCCTGCTGCTCCGCCTGCCGTCCGTACGCCCCGCGCCCGCCCCGGCCGGCCCCCGCCTGGCCGTGCTCAGAGACCGGCCCTACGCGCTCGTCACGCTGATCAACGCCGTGCTGCTCTTCTACATGCCGCTGCTCAGCGTGGTCGTGCCGCTGTGGATCGCCGCCCGTACCGACGCACCCACCTGGGTCGTCTCGGTCCTGCTGCTGATCAACACCGGCGGCGTGCTGCTCTGCCAGGTCAGGGTGGCCCGCCGGGTCAAGGGGCTGCGCGACGCGTCCGGGGCGGTGCGGCGGGCGGGGCTGACGATGTTCGCGGCCTGCGCGGTGTTCGCGCTCAGCCCGTCGTGGTGGGCGTTCCTGCTGGTGGCGGCCGTCCTGCAGCTCGTCGCCGAGCTGTGGCTGGCGGCCGGCTCCTGGGAGATCGGCTTCGGGCTCGCCCCCGACGACCGGCAGGGCCAGTACCAGGCGTTCTTCGGCACCGGCGTGGCCGTGGCCCGCATGCTCGGGCCCGTCGTGCTCACCACGCTCGTGATCGGCGGCGGCACCCTCGGCTGGCTGCTGGTCGGCGCCGCGTTCGTGACGGCCGGCGCCGCGATGGCGCCGGCCGTCAGATGGTCGCTGTCACGAGAAGCGGCGCAGCCGCAGGCTGTTGCTGACCACGAAGACGCTGGAGAACGCCATGGCCGCACCCGCGATCATCGGGTTGAGCAGGCCCAGCGCGGCCAGCGGCAGGGCGGCCACGTTGTAGGCGAAGGCCCAGAACAGGTTGCCCTTGATCGTCGCTAGCGTCCGCCTGGCCAGCCTGATGGCGTCGGGCGCCACCCGCAGGTCGCCGCGTACGAGCGTCAGGTCACCGGCCTCGATCGCGGCGTCCGTGCCCGTGCCCATGGCCAGCCCCAGGTCGGCCTGGGCCAGCGCGGCGGCGTCGTTGACGCCGTCACCCGCCATCGCCACGACCTTGCCCTCGGACTGCAGCCGCTTGACCACGTCCACCTTGCCCGCGGGCAGCACGCCGGCGATGACCTCGTCGATGCCCACCTCGGCCGCCACCGTGCGCGCCACGGCCTCGTTGTCGCCGGTCAGCAGCACCGGGGTCAGCCCCAGCGCCTTGAGCTGGGCGATGGCCTCCTTGCTCGTCGGCTTGATCACGTCGGCCACGACCAGCACCGCGCGGGCCTTGCCGTCCCAGCCGACCGCCACCGCCGTACGGCCCTTGCCCTGCTCGTCCTCCATGGCCTCGACCAGGCTCTCCGGCAGGTGCTGCGACCACTCCTCCAGCAGTCGCGGCCGGCCCACCAGGACGGCGTGCCCGTCCACGACGCCCTGGACGCCGAGGCCCTCGACGTTCGTGAAGTCCTCGACGGCCGCCGTGGAGGCGGCCTCGCGGGCGATGGCCCGCGCGATCGGGTGCTCCGAGGCGTGCTCCAGCGCTCCCGCCAGCCGCAGGACCTCGTCGCGGTTCTCGCCCTCGGCCAGGTGGACCGCGGTCAGCGTCATCCTGCCCTCGGTGACCGTGCCGGTCTTGTCGAGGACGATCGTGTCGATCCTGCGCGTCGACTCCAGCACCTCGGGGCCCTTGATCAGGATGCCCAGCTGGGCGCCGCGACCCGTACCGACCAGCAGCGCCGTCGGCGTGGCCAGCCCCAGCGCGCAGGGGCAGGCGATGATCAGCACCGCCACCGCCGCCGTGAACGCCGCCGCAGCGCCCTCACCCGTGCCCAGCCAGTAGCCGAGCGTGCCGACCGCGAGCGCGATCACCACCGGGACGAAGACGCCAGAGATGCGGTCGGCCAGCCGCTGCACCTGCGCCTTGCCGGTCTGCGCCTCCTCCACCAGCTTGGCCATCTGCGCGAGCTGCGTGTCCGCACCCACCCGCGTGGCCCTGACGACCAGCCGGCCGCCCGCGTTGACCGTCGCCCCCGTCACCGGGTCGCCCGGCCTGACCTCGACCGGCACCGACTCGCCCGTCAGCATCGAGGCGTCCACGGCCGACGTGCCCTCCTCGACCACGCCGTCGGTCGCGATCTTCTCCCCCGGCCTGACCACGAACGTGTCGCCGGCCTTCAGCTGCTCGACCGGCACGCGACGCCCGTCCACCAGCTCGACGTCCTTGGCGCCCAGCTCCATCAACGCCCGCAGCGCGGCGCCCGCCCGCCGCTTCGAGCGCGCCTCGAAGAAGCGGCCGGCCAGGATGAACGCGGTCACCGCCGCCGCCGTCTCCAGGTAGATGTTGCCTGAGCCGTCCGTACGGCCGATCGTCAGCTCGAACGGGTGCGTCATGCCGGGCACGCCCGCCGTGCCGAAGAACAGCGCCCACACCGACCAGCCCAGCGCCGCCAGCGTGCCGAGTGAGACCAGCGTGTCCATGGTGGCCGCGCCGTGGCGCAGGTTCGTCCAGGCGGCCTTGTGGAACGGCCAGCCCGCGTACACCACCACCGGCGCCGCCAGCGTCAGCGACAACCACTGCCAGTACTGGAACTGCAGCGCCGGGATCATCGCCATCGCGACCACCGGGACGGAGAGCACGATCGCGGTGATCAGCCGGTCGCGGAGCGGGTCGCGCTCCTTCTTCCCTGGCTTCTCCTCCTGCACCGGGGTGGGCGGGGGCGGCAGCTCGGCCGTGTAGCCCGCCTTCT
Organism: Nonomuraea sp. NPDC049419; assembly: GCF_040676995.1. Lineage (NCBI taxonomy): Bacteria > Bacillati > Actinomycetota > Actinomycetes > Streptosporangiales > Streptosporangiaceae > Nonomuraea > Nonomuraea sp. NPDC049419. The sequence continues at coordinate 22,323 of NZ_JBFAQB010000009.1, forward strand.
CCACCTCGGCGATCAGCAGCTGCGGGTCCACGCCGGTGGGAAAGGTGACCTTCGCCTTCTCCGTCGCGTAGTTGACCGTCGCCGTCACGCCGTCCAGCTTGTTGAGCTTGCGCTCGATGCGGTTGGCGCAGGACGCGCACGTCATGCCACCGATCGTGAGCTCGACGGCCTTGTCTTCGGTGAGGGAAGACATCATCATCACCTCTCCTTCCTCGCGTCCGTCAGTGCGTGTGGTCGTCGGCGTGTGCGTCGGGGTCGGCCTGTGCCGTGAAGCTGGCCGTACGGACCTCGCCCTTGTGCTTGAAGTCCAGGAACAGACGGTAGTCGCCCCGGCTAGGAGCTTCGGCGTAGAACGTGATGCCGGGGCCCGCCGTGTCGCTCTCCTCCGGGTGCACGTGGAGGTAGGCGAGGTCGTTCGCGCGCAGCGCCACCAGATGACCGTACGCGCCCAGGTAGGGCTCCAGGTCGTCGACCGGCTTGCCGCCCTTGCTGACCGTCAGCGTGAGCTTGGTCGTCTTGCCCGGCGCCAGATCGCCGTCCAGGCTGACCGTGTAGCCGTCGACCTCCGCCGTACGGCTCACCTCAGGCAGTGGGTCGGGGCGGTAGTCGCCGCCGGCCATCAGGTCCGCGCCCAGCGTCAGCTTCTCGCCGCCTGTGGGGACGAAGTCGGCGAACGCGCGGTACGGGCCCGGCTTCGGGGCCTTGAGGCGTACCGACCAGGTGCCGTCGGGGGACAGCTCAGGGTGGAGGTGCTGGAAGCTCGTCAGGTCGCGGGAGGCGACGATGAAGTGCAGCTTCTTGTCGTGCTCCACCTCATAGTCCTTGACGGGGGAGCCGTCGGGGCCGATGACCGTGAACCTGAAGTCCTCGGCGGACTCGGTGGAGACGGAGTCGATGAGGTTGAGGGTGTAGCCGTCCTGAGACACTTGGAGCCCCCCGGGGGTATCGGTGGCCGTCTGCTGCTGGGGGGTGGTGTGGTCTTGCTCTTCGTTTAACCGGTCAGGTCCGGCGGTCTTGTCGGACGCGTGCCCATGACCGGCGCTTTCGCCGCTCGTCCGGCTTTGGCCCGCGCTTTTGTGATCGTCGGCCGTTTCCGCGGCGGCCGACGTGGGGTCGGGGGCCGTCAGCTTGCCCGCGCCCAGGGCGCCGCCGAAGACGACGGCCAGCCCCAGCGCGTACGAGCCCAGCTTGGCTGCGGTGTTCATGAGCGATCCACCAGCTCGTAGCCGGCGTCCTTCACGGCGGAGGCGATCAGGTCACGCCCGACGGGCTCGTCACTGGTGACCGTCAGCAGGCCCGTGGCCAGGTCGACCTCGACGCCCGTCACGCCCGCGACCTCGCCGACCTCCTCCTTGACGGAGCTCACGCAGTGGCCGCAGGTCATGCCGTTGACGGTGTAGGTGGCGGTGCTCATGGCGTGGTCTCCTTCGTATCGCATCGCGCTCTTCTTCGAGTCTAACACCGTACCCCCCTAGGGTATGCCCGAGGGGCATTTGGGGACGTGTCAGTGCGTCTCGGTCGAACGTAATGTACCCCCAGGGGGTATGTCAACTCTCCGCCGGGCTGCGCACCTGGGCCGCCGATTTGGCATGATCGAGCTGTTGCCCGTTTGGGGGACGAACAGGGATGACTCCGGGGGAAGAACAGGGATGACGACGACAGACGGGACGTATGGAGTGACACCCCAGCGCCCCCGGTCGCCGTCCCCGGCTACGCCCTCGGCGGATATGCCGTACACAGGAGGGCGGGTATAGCGGTCCCACCAGGGATTGAACGCCCGTCCTTCGCACAATTCACCCATCTGGTCCGTGCACAACACAGGGACCGCAGCCATAGCTTGCTAGGCTGCTTGTCAACCGTTGGGTCTCACCCCGGCAGGTGAGGCCGTCGAAGAAGTGGGGTCACACCGTGAAGAAGCTGCTCGTTCTGGCGCTGATCGCCCTTGGGGGGTTGCTGATCTGGCGTAAGGTGCAGGCCGACCGCGCAGAGCTCGATCTCTGGACCGAGGCGACCGGCAGCGAGAACTAACCGACCGGCGAGGCGATGAGTGACATCGTCCCCATCAAGCTGGTGTGCCTGGACCTGGCAGGCACCACAGTCGGTGACATCGCCATGGTCGAGCGCGCCTTCGCAGAGGCGATCGCGACTCAGGGCATAGTGCCCGGGACCGGTGCGTACGCGCGAGCCATGGTTCACGTACACCGGTCCCGGGGCTGCCCGAAGATCGACGTGTTCCGCGGCATCTTCCCCGGCAACGAGGCGCAGGCCCAGGCGGCGAATCTGACGTTCGAACGCTCCTACGAGGGCGCGATCGAGCGGGCGGGTCTCGAACCCATGCCCGGAGTCCTCGAAGTCCTCGACAAGCTCCGCGGCAACGGCATCAAGCTCGCCCTCATCACCGGCTTCAGCCGCACCACGCTCGGCCGCATCCTCGGCATCCTGGGCTGGCACGACAAGATCGACCTCGCCATCTCCCCAGAAGACGCCGGCGGCCGCGGCCGCCCCTGGCCCGACATGGTCCTGCACGCGGTGCTCCGGCTGGGCGTCGACGACGTCCGCCAGGTCGCGGTCCTGGGCGACTCGGAGAGCGACATGCTCTGCGGCACGCGCGCCGGCGCCTCGATCGTCGCCGGCGTGATGACCGGCGTCCACAGCCGCGAACGCCTCCTCAAGGGCGGCGCCACCCACATCCTCGACTCCATCCAGGACTTCCCGGGGTTGGTGCTGAGCGATGACCTCGGGACGACGCAGGTGGCTTCCTCGGCCCGGTAAGCTATCTTCGTCGTAAGGGGCCTTAGCTCAGTTGGCAGAGCGCCTGCTTTGCAAGCAGGAAGTCAGGAGTTCGAATCTCCTAGGCTCCACTGCACTTCGAAGGCCACTTCCTATGATCGGGAAGTGGCCTTGTCGATCTTGTACAGCTGCAAAATACAGCTACAGCATCAACCTTCTACAGCTCCAGAACCCTAGGGCGGGCGTCAGCACGACCGTAGGCAAGGATGTGTCGTAGCCCTTGCCGAAGCTGTCCGAGGGATTGCTCGTCCACATCGAGAACGGCGCCGCCGTACCCCCGGCCCTCCGCCCGCCCGCCGTCCGGGCGTGCGGCCTGGGGGCCGGTCCCGGACGGCGGCGGGACACCGGGCCGGCCACCGCACGCCAGCCCCGCCGTACCAACCGAACGCTCCGACCGGGGTTGCCACGCCGCCGCACAGATGCAGCCCTACGATCGCCACTGCATGGCTGGTCACCGAACATGGTCGGGGGCGATCGAAGGTCCAGGGCTTCGTTCCTCAGCCCTGGTCCACTGAGCCATATGGTTGCTCATCGTGGGCCTTCCGCTCCCTCCACCACGTCACATCCACCTCCCAGTTCATCGGCTCAGCCCATTGCTGGGCGCGCCTAACGATCTCGCCGGGAAGGCGTACCGAATGCTCCTTTACGTAGTGGGCCAACCCCTGCGGCCACAGGAACACGCCATCCGTGAACTCAAGGTTGCCGTTGGGCTTGTCACAGATCCGACATTGCGAAGGGCCTGCTGCGGCGTAGGGTGCGCGCTGGCCACTCTCAAGATACAGAGCGAGCAGGTCGCGCTCTTCGGGATTCCAGTCAAGATCGATCCAGTCGTGCGGCCGAGGCCATTCCGGAGCGTCAGGACTCCACCAGTAGCCGATCAGTCGCGCTGGGGTGCGGGCATCCACCATGAGGAGATGCTTGCACGATCACGCTCGACTTTGGCCCCGATGAGCGTCAGTCGGAGAGCGTGTGCGTCACGCGCGGCAGAATGAACCTGTGCGACAGCCGAGCGAGGACGAGGCGCGAAGAGGAGCTTGGCGGCTACTGCATGATGCATTGGAACGTTTGGCATGGCCGGCCTCTGATCAGATCACCTGGCTCGGATCCGTGATGCGCCCTGATGAGCTGGCCCTTGATTTCGAACACGCGTACGGGGCCTCGTGGATGCCACAGGAGGCCGGGTGGATCAGCGACGAGCTGTCCAGGCATCTCGATGAGATCGATCGGCTCACCGCAGAGCTGACAGAGGAAGGACCGGAGCCGTGGAGCTTTGAGGGGATACGGAGTCATCCCACATGGGCGCGCCTAAGAGTCCTCGCGTGCCGTGCTCTGACACTCATGCCTTCGACCCCCTGGACGAGCAGATCAGAACCTTGATCGTCGTGCCATTAGCGTGCCATTAAGGGTGGTCAGTGGTGGTGGTGGTGGTCAATTGCGGTCACTCGCGGACTGTTCTCAGTGCAGGTCGAGTACGTTGGCCTCGAAGATCGAACCGATTTGCAAGCAGGAAGTCAGGAGTTCGAATCTCCTAGGCTCCGCCAGGTGAAACGCACCCCCGCGGGAGATCGCTGCGGGGGTGCGTGACTCTTTGAGTGACTGAGTCGTCAGATCGTGTGGAGGGTGTGCGGCGCGGACCGCGACGGTCCGGTCAGCCGCAGTGCATCCATGGGGAAGTCCACCCCAGGCTGTCGCCGTAGTCCCCGCCCCATTTGATGCACTGTCCTGCGGCGTTGACCTTCACAGGGCCGGCGTAGGTCGAGAAGTAGCCCTCGTCCGTGCGATAGTTGATGTCATAGGTCCTGATTACGGCCGAGACCCACTTGTTGTCCGGCTTGTCCTTCCAGGTGACGACGCAGTTGGTCGTGCCGTTGTAGAGCAGGTAGATGACGGCGGGGCCAAGGTCGCGCTTGTTGATCACGTGGTACGAGCCACCGCCGCATGCCCCGATCGGTGTAGATGCCGCCATTGCTGGAGTGCTGAAGGCAAAGGATCCGGCAAGCGCGAGCGTGGCTGCGAAGGCGAGCGCCGCTCCTTGCTTGATTTTGCGCACAGGAATGCTTCCCTTCCTGGTCCTGGGGGTGTGGACCGAACCGCCAGCGGTGCTGTCAAGGCGACCGCAAGGAGCTTCATGTCGGCGGCCGGCCGATCCACGATGATCTACATGCATGTTATACATGCCTGTTATGTAGGCGTCAACGTTCGGTAAACGCGTCATTTCAGCTGGTGAGCTGGCAAGAGCAGAAGAGCTCAGTGGTGAGGGCGACCTGCTTGAGCGGGTCCTCGGTGCTGAGGAAGGCGGGGCCGGCGCGGAGGAGGGCTTGACTGACCTGTCCGGGGCCGACATCGAGGTGGGTCCGTGGCGCCACCGGGCCGACAGCAGCAACATCGCCGCCCGCACGCTCCGAGGACGCTTCGCTGTAGATACTCGAGCGCCCGGGCCCTTCAGGGTGCGAGATGCTCCCTCAGGCCGGGCGGCCATGCCTCGAGTTCCCGGCCTGCCAGCAGCTCAGCATGCTCAGGTGGTCCTTCGACCCGGACTAGTACGGCCCGTCCCTCTGGCTCGGGGGCGGCCACAACGCGGTGCGCGATCTTCGTCGGGTCGAAGGGGAAGTCCCAGTGCGCCAGCCGGCCGTACACCTGCCCGTCGGCCACCAGCTCGGACTGCGGCACCCAGCGCATCCGCGAGTCACCCACGGCGGCGCGAAGCAGGAAGCTCCCCTGGTGCGGGCACTCCGCATCGGAGGCGTCCACGATCACCGCGGATCCGGAGCGGAGTCGCGGTGCTTGGCGTCCCAGGGCACCGGGCCGGCGGCGCCGAGCAGGCGATCCCAGCGGGACTGCGGCAACTGGAGGGTCAGCGTCGTGAAGACCTGCGATGCCTCAGGTGATTCGAAGTAGTCGACCCACAGCCCGTACGCGGCCGAATCGGCCACCGGTGCCGGACCGTGCATGAGCATTGCGGCGAATTGCCGCACCATCCAGTCCTGCACCGCGCGGTCACCGTGCGACCAGCACATTCGCAGGTACATCAAAATGCCGTAGGAAGGGAACCTCTGGTGCAACATGACCCAGACAGCGGCGGCTTCGGCATCGGTTGCGAAGAGCAGCTCGTGCGGGTCGAACTCGCTCTCGGCGTCCGTGGTCGCCGGCACGGCGTTCACTTCGGCGTCGACCTCTCGCCGATCCACCCCGATGTTCCGGAGCTCCTGGTCCCATTCGCGGGACCCGATCTGCGGCAGGGGCGACGTCGGGTCTGACATCCGCCAACCCTAAGGAAGCGGTGGGAGCGGGGCAAGGTGGCCGTCGTTCGGCTCAACTGTGGTACGGCCCGGGATTTCCTGTCATGATCATGGCGAAATTCCCCCAGCCGGAATGAGGTCGTCCATGAAGAAAACGACGGTGCGCAGGGTCGGAGCTGTGGCGTTGGCCCTGAGCAGCCTGATGGGAGTGGGCACCACCGCGGCTCAGGCCGATGCTCGGCGGCTTGCCAGCTCCTGCCTGTCCAGTTTCTGCCTGTACGAGCACGACGACTATGCGGGCGCGGAGCAGGAGTTCCTCTTCACCTCCAACAACACCTGCGCCAATGTGACCTCGCTGAACAACCAGGCCAGCTCCATGAGGAACCCGTCGGCCGGCCGGATCCAGTTCTACGACAGCGCCAACTGCTCGGGTTCGTACGGCTACGCGGCCGCCCCGAGGTCGTCCGACAGCGACCTGACGAACAACGGGTTCGACAACAAGACGAGCTCGGTGAAGCGGGTCAGCCCGTAGCGTGCTCGGCCAGGTGTCTGCGGGCGGGGTCCTGCTCGTCACGGTGACGGCCTGTTCGGGGCGGGAGCTTCGGCGCCCGTCCCGGTGCCGGAGCCGGGGTGGAGGCGCGTGAGCTGTCCGTGCCCTTCGACCGGTACAACCTCTCCCCGGCCGGCCTCTCGATCCTCGCCACCGCCGAGGACCTCCTCGTCCGTGACTGCATGCGCGGCAGGGGCATGAGAGGGGAGACGCTGCCGCCGGTGGCGGAAGGCGACCTGGAGCCGCCCAATCGGCGTCGTTACGGTGTCGTCGAGCCGGATATAGCGCGTCTGTACGGGTACCACGTCGCTCCTGATCGGCCCTCCGTTGCCCGGCGAGCCGCGGCGGTTGACGCCCGCGCCGCACGGCTGTCGGACGTGGAGCGGCGGGTCGCGTACGACGGGACCGGCGGTTGTCTGCGGCAGGCGCGGGACCGCATCGAGCAGGGGGCGCCGCAGGTCGATGCGGCGCTGTTCGACGAGCTCATCTCGCAGACCTTCGATCAGTCCAAGCGAGATGCGAAGGTCGTCCAGGTCTTCAAGGACTGGAGCGCGTGCATGCGGGCCGAGGGGCTGCGTTATGCCGACGCGCTCGCGGCGCGATCATCGCCGGAGCCCGGTGATCTCCACATCGTCAACTCGTTCTGGCTGGGTCTGGCTCCTCATGCGCTTCCACCCGGTTCGCCTTCCGAACGCGGTGGACGCGACCTCAATTCATCAGATCTGGCTTATATAAGTGGAAGCTGATAAGCTATCGGCTCGTGCACGCGATCGACGTCCTCGGCGACCCTCGACGGCGGCGCATTCTGGAGTTGCTCGCCGACGGTGAGCAGACCTCTGGCGCGATCACGGACGTGATCCGGGCCGAGTTCGGGCTCTCCCAGGCGGCTGCGACACAGCATCTGCGCGTGCTGCGTGACAGCGGGTTCGCGTCGGTACGGGCTGAGGGCGCTCGCCGGGTCTACACCGTCGAACCAGCACTGCTGATCGAGGTCGATGCATGGCTGGGCCGGTTTCGCCGGTTATGGGGACAGCGCCTCGACGCTCTGGAGACCGAGTTGGCCATCAGCGAAGGAAGCCGACATGAAAGACGTATTGGACGAACTGGCCGCCGCGCGGCGGGCAATGGGCAAGGGCAGCGTGCCCGCCGGTGACGCGTACACCATCGAGCTGCGGCGTCGGTACGACGCGCCGATCGACGACGTCTGGGACGCCCTGACCAATCCCGAGCGGCTGCAACGCTGGTTGCAGCCGGTCACTGGGGACCTGCGGCTCGGCGGGAAGTTCGAGCTGGACGGTGGTGAGCACGGCGACATCCTCCGGTGTGAGCCGCCGCGGCTGCTGAAGGTGTCCTGGCTCTACGGGCCGGACGCCGACGCCTGGCCCGGCACGAGCGAGGTGCAAGTGCGCCTGGCTTCGGGTCCGGCCGGCGACACCGAGTTCGAGCTGGTTCACGCGGTGGTCCTCGAGGAGCCGCTCTTCCCGATCTACGGCCCCGGTGCCGGCGGCGTCGGCTGGGACCTGCGCCTGCTCGCTCTGGCCCGGCTGCTGGCCGGGGGCGAGACCGTCGATCACGAGGCAGTCGAGAAGTCGCCCGAGTTCGTCCGGCGCAGCGCCGCGGCCTGGGGCGAGGCCCACCTGGCCGCCGGGGGCGAACCGGAGCGCGTCGCGGCCGCAATCGAGGCGACCACCCGGTTCTACGCACCCGACCCGACCTGACCTTCCCGCTGCGGTGGGGCCCGCACCGCGGGTGCGAGACGGATGCCGGACCTCTCCGTCGAGGAGCAGCACAACAGCATGTCGGCCCAGGTCTGGAAGGAATGCGCGTCGTGAAGTACACCAACTCGATCGAGATCGCCCTGCCGCGGGAGCGGGTGGCCCAGCTGCTCGCCGACCCGGCCCATGCGCCGAAATGGCTGCGGGGACTGGTGCTGCACGAGCCGTTGAACGGGGAACACGGGCAGCTCGGCACCAAGTCGCGGGTGGTGATGCAGTCGGGGCAGCGGCAGATGGAATGCGTCGAAACGATCACCCGCCGGGAGCCGGCCGACCTCCACGACCTCCCTGAGGAGATCGTCGTTCACTTCGACCGCGAGATCGTCGGTGCGGGCATGTGGAGCGTGGTGCGCGATCGGCTGACCGAAGCCGGTCCGGAGACGACGCTATGGGAGAGCGAGAGCGAATATCGGTTCAGTGGTCTGCTGATGCGGCTGGTGGGGCTGCTCATGCCCGGCGCCTTCCACAAGCAGTCGCAACAGCACATGCAGGACTTCAAGGAGTTCGCCGAACAGGGGAAGGACGTCCGCGAAGCGAAGAAGTGAGGTGGGCGTCGCCGGCGATGGATGAGGTTGGTGGCAGGGACCGGACGCGCGCTCCGGCCTGGGCTTGATGGACGACTCATCGAGTGCGGCCGGATCGGGCTCGAGTCCGACGAGCCGGCCGGAATGGCCGAGGTCACGGGCATGGTGCAGCGAGTATTCGAGCCTTCACCGATCGGCAGGTACGACCTTGGTGGTGGTCAGGCGGTCGAGGATGCGGCGGCGGTCGCCCCATACAGCGGGGACCCAGTCCACCCACGCGAACGGGCCCAGGAGCAGGCTGATCCGGCGGACGATGCCCGTGAGCGGGTGGATGCGCAGCCCGGTCTCGGTGACGACGCGGAGCTTCATCAGGCGTTTGCCCGGGGTCGTGCCGGTGCGGGCTTCCAGGAGGCCGAGGCCGATGACCGACCAGGCGAGGGCCAGGGGGAAACCCAGAGAGTAGATCAGGCCGGAGGCGTCGTAGGCGCCGCAATTCAGCGGGGTGAAGGCGACGCAGCCTTCGCCGATCCTGAAGTACGTGGCGGGCGGGAACGACATCGTGAAGCCGGCGCCCGTCTCGATGGTTCTGAGCACCCCCTGCACGAACAGCGCGATAGAGATCGCGACGAGCGGCAGGTTGTCGATCAGGACGGCGACGAAGCGGAGGTCGATGCGTGCGGGCTGGGCGGTGCGCGACTCGGCGAAGGCGGCCGCCGCTTCCGCAGGCGGGCCGAGGCGGTCTAACGCCTCGGTCAGCTCGCCGGCCTCCGCCGCCTCGGACAGGTGATCGCCCAGCTCCGCCCTGGCCCTGTCGCGCTCCGCGCCGATGAGGTGGCGGGCGACCTTGTCGGTGTAGTCATCGATGGTCCGCCGTTCGTCGCTCATTCCGGTACCTCGCCAAGAGTGGTGAGTAGCTGTCGCATCGCTTCGACCAGGCCGCTCCACTCCTCGCGCAGCATGGTGAGGTAGGCGCGGCCGTCCTCGGTGATGACGTAGTACTTCCGCGGCCTCGACCGGCCCTCGGCCTCCCAGGTCGCGACGATGTGGCCGGAGTCCTCGAGCCGGTGCAGCAGCGGGTAGAGCGTGCCCTCCTTGATCTCGAGGACGCCCTCGCCCGCCTGGCGCAGCTCCTTCAGCAGCTCGTAGCCGTAGCGGCGGCGGACGTTGAGCACGGACAGCACGGCCAGCTCCGTCGTGCCCCGTGCGAGTTCGCGTCGGAGCCGCGCGATGGTGGCCGATCCCGGAGTCGGGTCGCCGTCCTCGGTCATATGAGCAAGGTACGACCTGATGCCTTGCGTGGCAAGGTATCAGGTCGTATCAGGTCCGTATCAGGCCGAGAGGGACAGCTCGTACACCTTCGACACCCCGCTGCCTTGCCGGGCGTACACCCACACCCCGGTGGCGGCGGGCGCGAGGTCCATGATCTTCAATGGGCTCTCGGGCAGCGGATACTTGCTCCACCGCCCGTCCTTGACATGCAGCACGTACGGCCGGCCCCGCCCCGGATCGGCCGCGATCCAGACCCCGCCCCGGACGTCCGCCCGTACGAAGGGCAGCGCGGTGCCGGGCAGAGGGTCACCCACCCGCTTCCACCGCTCGCCCTGCCGCCGCAGGATCACGCCCCCGGACTCCTCGGACCCCACGGCCCAGGCGTCACCGCGAGCGGACACGGCCAGGTCCCGGATCGAGACCTGCGGCATGGGGTCTGTGCTCCATCCCGACCCCTCCCACCGGATCGCCTGAATCAGGCCGTCCACATGGTGGATCGCCCAGACGCGTCCCGGTCCTGCGGCGGCGATGTGCTCCAGCCACGCCGACCCCATCTCGTCGGAGGGTTTCGGCATCTCCCTCCACGCGCCCCCTGACCACACGTTCAGGACCCACCCGCCGTACTCGCCGATCTCGGCCAGCCACGCCTCGCCCTTGGCCGCGACCGCCGTGTCCTTGATGGTGAGTTCGGGGTCGAAGCGCGACAGGTTCGGCCGTCTCACCCACGAGTCCCGTACCCGCTGCCACACGCCGCCGGAGGCCAGCCAGAGGTCGTCACCGGCCGGCGACGTCTCGAACCCGAAGCCCGACCCCGTCGGGAGGAAGTCGTCGGGCGGCTCCTCGGTACGCCAGGCGCGCCCGTCCCACCGCATCATCAGCGACGTGTCGCCCGCGACGTACGTCCAGACCTCCCCGGTACGGAGGGCGGCGATCGAGTGCCACATGTGCCGGCCGGGTCCGTCCCAGGTGTGCCTCAACCGCCACGACACCCCGGGCGTCTGGGGAGCACACACGACTAACAACATGAGCAGCACCCAAGCCAAGCGCATACCGCCAGATCCTAAGCGCGCCCCTCAGCCGAACGCGGCCTCGGTGACCGGCGCCCACTCCCGCCACTCGCGCAGCCGCTCGGCGTAGATGGCCTCGATCTCGGGGAGCGTGTTGCCGAGGACGAGCCGCCGGGGCGGCTTTTCGGCGTCGGCGAGCAGGAGGATCGCCTCCGAGGTCGCCGCCGGGTCGCCGAGCACCCATTCCTTGGCGGTCGCCTCGTGGACGGCGGCGTAGTCGGGGTGACGGTCGGTGGTGCGCATGCTGGTGGTGCCGGCGAAGTCCGTGGCGTACGGGCCGGGCTCGACCGCGGTCACGTACACGCCGAACGCGGCGACCTCCTGGGCGAGCGCCTCGGACAGGCCCTCCACCGCCCACTTGGAGGCGTGGTAGGCGCCGATCCCGGGGTACGCGCGCACGCCGCCCTCGCTCGTGACCTGCAGGATCCGGCCGGACCGCTGGGCTCGCAGCACGGGCAGGACCGCTTGGGTGACCCAGACCGTACCGAAGAAGTTCGTCTCCATCTGGGCGCGCAGTTCGGCCTCGGTGAGCTCCTCGACCATGCCGAAGAGCCCGTAGCCGGCGTTGTTGACGACGACGTCGAGCCGCCCGAACCGCTCCACGGCCTGCTCGACGCCCTCGGACACCGCTTTCCTGTCGGTGACGTCGAGGGGCAGCGGCAGGACGGCGTCGCCGAAGCGGCTTACGAGCGGGTCGAGAGCGGTGACGTCGCGGGCCGTCGCCACGACCCGGTCGCCGCGCCGCAGCGCGGCTTCCGTCCACAGGCGGCCGAAGCCGCGCGAGGCGCCGGTGATGAACCAGATCTTGGACATGATTTCCTTCCAGGTCTTCCTCCTTCCAGCATCCGTACGTAGGAGCCATTCCACAAGCGATGCTTCCGCACATGAGACATGCGTAGTACGCATGGCTTAGGTTGATCGCATGGCGGAGTTCACCGTTCCTGCGCTGCGGGTCGTGCACGCGGTCGTCGGCACCGGATCGTTCACGGCAGCCGCTGAGCTGCTCGGATACACGCAGTCGGCGATCTCCCGGCAGGTCGCGGCTGCGGAGTCGGCGGCGGGGACGCCGCTGTTCGTCCGCAAGGCCCGTGGGGTGGAGGCGACCCGAGCAGGCGAGGCGGTAGCGCGCCGGGCGGCCGCCGTGCTGGCCGAGCTCGACGCGCTGGGCCGCGAGCTGGCCGCGCTCGCCGACCCGCTCGCCGAGCAGGTCACGCTCGGCGCCTTCCCGACCGCGACCTGGTCGCTCATCCCCAAAGCCATGGCGGCGCTCAGCAGCGAGCACCCCGCGCTGGCCGTCGAGCTGCACGAGGCGTCCAGTCCCGCGCTCCTGCGCCAGGTGCGGGCCGGCGGCGTCGACGTCGCCGTGATCGCCGTCGGTCAGAGCCTGCCCGACTACGACCTGCACGACCTGCACACCGAACGCCTGACGGCCGGCGGCATGGGCATCGTCGCCGTGCCGAAGAACCACCGTCTCGCCGGACGGTCGCGCGTCTCGGTCGAGGATCTGTCCGGCGAGCCCTGGATCGTCGGTACGGGCCCGCGCGGCGACCCGCAGTTCGGCGCCTGGCCGACGCTGCGGGAGCCCCGCATCGTCCACCGCATCCGCGACTGGAACGCCAGGCTCGGCTTCGTCGCCGCCGGGCTCGGCATCACGACCGTGCCCCGGATCGCCGTCACCGGCCTGCCCGCCGAGATCGCCGCCGTCGAGGTGGATGATCCCGCCTATTCGGGGCGCATCGCCCTGACCGTGACCAGGTCAGAGCCGTCTCCAGGGCAGCGCGTCGTCGTCGCGGCCCTGCGCGCCGCGGCCGCGTCGGTATGACGTCGTGTAAGCCTCCGGCCGGTTCTCACCAAGTACTGGGTGTGAACCGACGAAGGGAGTAAGGCCGGTGCGTCTCGAACGGGGGAAGCTCGCCACCGTCCCCGTGGCGTTCGAAGCCTCCTACCGCAGGCACATCGACCCGCACACGGTCGCCGACGAAGTGGCGGAGCGGCCGCGGCGCGCTCGCCGGCGGCGGGTACGAGACGGCATTTGGACAACCCGCCGCCCGCTCCTCGATACTGGGTGCCCGAACAGCCACGAAGGGGATCACTCGATGCCAGCGGACGGGCCGACCGTCGACCAAGGTGTACGAGAGATGATCCTGCTCATGCCGCGGCTCATCGCGCGGGCCAAGCGCACCCCCGTGCCCGAGCAGCTGCGGGACTTCGCGCTCACGCCGCGCCACCTGTCGCTGCTCGCCCTGCTGCTGCACGACGGCCCCGCCACGGTGAAGACGCTGGCCGGACGCCTCCAGGTCGCCTCGACGACGGTCAGCCTCATGGTGAACGACCTGAGCCGCAAGGGCATCCTGGCCCGCCACGAGGACGAACGCGATCGTCGGCGCACCATCGTCAGCATCGCCGATGAGCACCGCGAGGCCATCGAGGGCTGGCTGGCCGCGGGCGCGGACGCCTGGCGTACTGCGCTGGAGCCCCTGGAGCCCGCGCAGCGGCAGCTCGTCATCGACGCGCTGCTCACCTATGAGCGCGAGACGATGAAGCTCACCCGCCAGTCCGACTGACCCCCGTTTCACACCTCGTCGTTGACACCCCGCTGCCCGCAAATTAGGTTTGCTAGCAAATCAGATTTGCGTCAAAACCCATCGGATGCCTGGAGGTTCAGCGTGCCTGTCTACGACCTCGACCACGTCACGCTCGGCGTACGTCACCTCTACGAGAGCGCGGAACGACTGCGCCGCGAGACCGGGCTGCGCAGTTACGAAGGCGGCTGGCTGGAGGTCATGCCCACCGCGCACCGCGTCATCCCGCTGCCCGGCGGCGCCTTCGTTAACGTCGAGTCGGTCATCGACCACTACGCCGAGCTGCCCCCGGGATTCGGCGCGTTCCGCGACTGGTTCGAGCGGACCACCCGGCGGGGCGACCACTGGATGACGTGGAACCTGCGGGCGCGCAGCCGCGCCGACCTCCAGGACGTCGCCCGCAGGCTCGGCGGCGAGGTCATCGAGACCCAGGGCGCCCTGCACCCCGACGGGACGTCCACGACGACGATCATGGCGCCCGGCGACGCGCGCAAGACGTGGGCGCGCGGGCTGCCGAACTGGTACTACCACGAGGACATGAGCAGCCACCCCGCCCGCACGACGCCCATGACGCACGAACGTCCGCTGGCCGCGGTCGCCTGGCTGGAGCTCGGCAACGACCCCGCCGAGGTCGAGGAGCACATCGGCAAGGAGACGTTCGACGCCCTGCCCCTGCGGTTCGTCTCCGGCGGGCCCGGCCTGCAGGGGGTGGGGCTGCGTACCGAGGACGGCGACGAGATCGCCCTCCGCGCGGCCTCGGGAGTCTCCGGCCTCGCCGCCCTCACGTGAAGCGGGCGGTCATCGTCGGCGCGGGGGTCGGCGGGGGCCCGTGATGGTGTGCTGTATCTACCGCCCACGTAAAAGGCCACATCGCCTTTATGGGAATGTGGCCTTTGGGGGATCAGGACGGGAGTTGCTTCTCGTACCAGCTGTAATCAATCATCGTGCTGGCGGGGCCGGTCAGCGTGCCGTAGACCTGCCAGAAGCTGTCCGGCTCCAGCGAATAGCGGAAGATTTTGTCGCCGGGCCGGTCGTCCACGAACGTGGTCTGCTTCGCGTTGTTCCAGATCCGTACCTCGATGGCGAATGTCGAGGTGTCCGGGATGTCGAGGCAGATTTCGAAGTCGTACGCGCGCGAGCCGCCGATGTTGTACTGGCGGCCGTCGATCGCGGGGCGTTGCACATTGGAGGGGACATAGCTGTTCACGACCCGGGTGTAACCCCCGGTGGCGCAGTCGATGCCCGAGGTGGCGGCGGATGCGGGACTGGTGACGGTGAGCGTGGCGCCGAGGACCCCGGCGGCGAGCAGGGAGATGGTGCGCTTCATGCCTCTCCTCATCCGTGCAGTGAGTCTCCAACCGGGTAGTTGAAGGATGAACTGATTCTGGCGTGCGCGCGCACTCCCGGACAAGGGCGGGCAAGAATTCCTGCGATGTCAAGTCAAATAGTGTGATGATTATCAAGGCCACACCCCGTGACCGGGATGTGGCCTTGGCGGTCACCCTGCGTGCGGCATCAGGCCGGGGTGCGCTTCTCGTGCCAGGTGTAATAGAGGAAAGTGCTGCCGGGGCCGGTCAACGTGCCGTGCACTTGCCAGGCGAAGTTGGCGGGAATGGTGTAACGGAGGATTTTGTCGCCAGGCCGGTCATCGGTGAAGAAGGTCTTCAAGCCGTCGTTGAGATTCTTCAGCTTGATGGTGAACGTCTCGCCGTCGGGGATGTCGAGGCAGATCTCGTACGTGTGCGGCTGCGGCCCGTTGATGTTGTAGAGCGCGTTGTCCACCCCAGGGCGCTCGACGTTGGTGGGCACGTAGGTGTTGACGACCCGGGTGTATTCGCCGGTGGTGCAGTCAATGGAGGAAGCGGACGCGGGAGTCGTGCCGGCGAGCGTGGCGCCGAGGGCGCCGGCGGCAAGAACGGAGATGGTGCGCTTCATGCCTCTCCTATCCATGTGGTGACGCTCCAACTGAGAAGTTGAAGTCTGAACCGATTCTGTCGTGATCACCCAGATTTGGACAAGATCGGGCAAGGTTCTGTCCACCCCGCAGTAAGCAGTGGCGCTCAGCCGGGCGCCGCGACGCGCCAGGGCGCGGTGGAGAACCACGTCTTCGCCGACGGCAGCAGGAGCAGAGTGACGATGAGTGCGGTGCAGGGCGCGCTGATGACCCAGATGACAGTGCCGTCGATCAGGAACTCGATGACGTCGAGCACGGGGATGACCAGCTGGACGGCGATGGTGGCGAGGCGTAACCGGGGCTGGCGGGTGTGCCACTTGTTGGCCAACAGGCCGGTGAGCAGCGCTGGGAGGTGGATGGGCGCGTAGAGCAGGTCTTGGACGGCGCTCCGCGAGTCGATGAACAGGGCCAGAAACAGCAGGACGATGTTGAGCAGGGCGATCGTCGCCTGGATCCAGATGAGGTTCCTGGCGACCTTCACAGGCATAGGCATGTCGAGGAGCCACCTTCGGGTTGGGGGGTACGGCAGAGCCTTTCCTGCACGGCTCCGCCGCACTGATCTTTCCACCCCTGGACGAACTTCCATGCCGCCATGATTTGATAGGCCGCTCAGAAACCGGCCTTCCTTTTACTGCACCGTGATTTCCCAGAGGAGATTCACCCGTCAAAGGCTGTGAGCGCCGACCACAGAATGCCTGCCTGTACGAGACCGACCAGGTCGACAGCGATCATCCAGGCGATCCCGCTCAAGCGGGTCCGGGAGACGAGATAACTCAAGGGCAGGGTCAGCACCGACTGTCCCATGACGAAGACATCCGGCACGCCCCTCTTCGAGGTGAGCCGGCCCAAGATCCCGAAAAGCACGACAAGCGCCGCGTAACCCCCCGCAATCCAACCGGCCACTGTCCTGCCTGCCCGCCTTCGGTGGTCAGTAGCGTTCCACAAGGTGGGCGCGGCCTGCGGGTGGGTCGTAGGGTTCGGGCCAGTAGTCGGTGATCTTGGTGATCAGGCCCTCGGGTGAGAGGTCGAACCAGACGCAGGCGTCCTGGTGTTCGTCGCCGACTCGGGCGTCGATCCAGGCGGCGGCGTGGAGGCCGTCGGCGAGGATGCGGCGGGGCTCCATGTGCCAGTCGCCGGGGTAGTCCATGTTGAACTGGAGGAAAGCCTTCCTGCCGCGGATGCGTTCGCGGGTTTGGGGCATCTCGTACACCACGTCGTCGGCCAGCAGGGTGCGGAAGGTGTCCCAGTCGCGGCGTTCGGCGCTGTCTATGTACGCGTGTGCGGCCTGGCGACTTCTGGCGGTGTCGTCCATTCGAAGGACGTTACACAGCGGCACCGACAACTTCGCCGGGGGATATTCGGGTGAGTTCCGGGGTGGTGCGGGATAGCGTTTCCTGGGTGCGGCGGTGCGTCTCGTGTAAGCGGTGGGAGCCTGCTGGGGCGCCTGGGTGCCGGGCCTGCGCTGCCGTCGTTGACGAGGTCGTCGAGGCCGGGTGGCGGGCGTTCGTTGCTCGGGAGTTCGGCGGGCTCGGTCCTCAGGAGGAGCGGGACGTCGCCTCCATGGTGGTCGATGAGCCGGACAAGCATCTCTGGCGAGTCGTGGACGCCGCCTACGATCGGCTCACCTGTGGGGAGTGCGGGGGCAGGTTGAGCCGGGGGCCGGCAGGGTGCCGGGCTTGTGATCTGGCCAACGGGTTTCGGTACGTCGCCATCGAGGTCGATCGGCCCGGTGTTCCGCCGGGGAACGAGCATGGGCTGCGGGTCAATGTGGCGGTGGTGCGCAGGCCGTACGGGATCTCTGAGCGTGAGCTGGTGGCGCGGCGGTTGTTGCTGCCTTTTCTGCTCGACGGGCGGCTGCCGACGATCGCTCACGCTCAGTAGATCAGGGCCTTTCTCAATCGAGGGGGTACGGAGGACCAACTCGCTAGGCGGCTCGAATCGATCTGGGAGTGCTAGCGGGTCACACCGCGCGCATCAGGAGGTGGCCGCGGCGGAAGCGTTCTTCCTCCAGGGGTTCGCGGAGCATGCGGGCGACCTCCGTGAAGCCCTCCTTGCGGAGCAGGTCGGCCAACTCGTCGATGGGCCAGCGGTAGGCCGCGGTGACCTTGTGGTCGAACTCCGTCACCGGCTCGCCCTCCGACTCGAAGAAGCCGATCAGGAGGTGGCCCCCTGGGGCCAGCACGCGGCGGAACTCCGTCAGGTAGGGCGGCAGTTCCTGCGGCGGGGTGTGGATGATGCTGTACCAGGACAGCAGGCCGCCCAGCGACCCGTCCCGTACGTCGAGCGCGCCCATCGAGCCGAGCTCGAAGCGCAGGCCGGGGTGGTCGCGGCGGGCGATCTCGATGAACGCGGGCGAGAGGTCGACCCCAGAGGCGTCGAGGCCGAGGTCACGCAGGTGGGCGGTCATGTACCCGGGGCCGCAGCCGGCCTCGACGACCGGGCGGGGGCCGGCCACGCGTACGAGGTCGGCGAAGGCGGCGACGATCGCACGGTCAAGGGGCAGGCCGTCGAGCGAGTCGCGGACCAGGTCGGTGTAGAGGTCGGCGACGGCGTCGTACGCGGTGGCGGTGGCGGTCAGGTAGGGGGAGGGTTCGTCGGCCATGGCGGATGACTGTAGCCCATCAGGACCTGGCCGCTACGACGACCTCCTCGGCGTCCTTGCGACGGGTCAGCCAGAAGTACACGAGCGCCCCCACGAACAGCGCGATCGACGTCCACTGGTTGATCCGCAGGGACAGGAACGTCACCGCGTGATCCACCCCGCCCACCGCGTCGATCCGCAGCCCCTCGATCCAGAAGCGGCCCAGCGTGTACCCGGCGACGTAGACGGCGAACAACCGTCCGTGATGGAGGTCGAAGCGCCGGCCGATGCCGATCAGGGCGAGACCGAGCGCGAGGTCCCACAGCGACTCGTACAGGAAGGTCGGGTGATAGAGGACGCCGGGCTCGCCGCCATGGGCCTGGTCGATCTCCAGGCCCCAGGGGAGCGTGGTGGGGCTGCCGTACAGCTCCTGGTTGAACCAGTTGCCCCACCGCGCGATCGCCTGCCCGATGGCGATGCCGGGCGCGACCGTGTCGGCGACGGCCCCGAGCGACAGGCCGCGGCGGCGGCAGGCGAGCCACACCCCCACGCCGCCCAGCGCGACCGCGCCCCAGATGCTCATCCCGCCTTCCCAGATGAACAGCGCCTGGTACGGCTCCTTGATGGCGCGCGGGCCGAAGTAGATCTGCCAGTCGGTGATGACGTGGTAGAGGCGGGCGCCGATCAGGCCGAAGACGACGCCGGGGATGGCGATGTCGCTGATCGTGCCCGGTTCGCCGCCCCGGGCGCGCCAGCGGCGGTCGCTGATCCAGATGCCGACGGCGATGGCCACGATGAAGCACAGCGCGTAGGCCCGGATCGGGATGAACCCGAGATGCCAGACCCCCTCCGGGGGGCTGGGAATCAGGGCGAGGGACATGGTGGTGACGCTAACGGATCCGGCCCCGGATGGGCAGGTATGTGACCTGATCGGACCATCCGGAATGGTCACGCACGCGTGGGAAGCAGATCCGATCACGAAATGTCCGCATAAATCGGGAATGACGAGCGCCCGGCTCGGCGCTTACCCAGGGTGCGCCAACGACCGTAAGACCCCCGCAGAGACCCTCCGCAGAACCGCCCTCCGCAGAACCGCCCTCCGCGGAATGCCCCGCCGAGAACTGCTCGTGCGGGCCGCCGATGAGTTCTGTCGGTGGGACCGGTCAGTATGTGCATGACGACGATGACCGTCCCAGAGAACACCCCTTCTGATCCCCTGTTGACGGGCGACCGAGATCGAGGCTCCGTGATCACTTCAACGCACGACGCAGCACCGCCGAAGGCCGAGGAGGCCGCCGGGTCACGGCGCACGCCGCCGGTGATCCGGCTGCTGGTGCTGGCCACGTTCGTGGTCATCCTCAATGAGACGATCATGATCAACGCGATCCCGCGCCTCATGACCGCCCTGAGCATCGGCGAGCAGACCGCGCAGTGGCTCTCGACCGCGTTCATGCTGACGATGGCCGCGGTGATCCCGATCACGGGGTGGTTCCTGCAGCGGGTGACCACGCGCGGCGCGTACGCCACCGCGATGGGCCTGTTTCTGCTGGGCACCGCGCTGGCCACGGTGGCGCCGTCGTTCGAGGTGCTGCTCGGGGCCCGCATCGTGCAGGCGTCGGGCACGGCCGTGATGATGCCGCTGCTGATGACGACGTTGATGCACGTCGTGCCGGAGCACAACCGGGGCAGGGTGATGGGCAGCGTCAGCCTGGCGATCTCGGTGGCGCCCGCCATGGGGCCGACGATCTCCGGGCTGATCCTGAGCTTCGGGTCGTGGCGGCTGTTGTTCGCGGTGGTGCTGCCGATCGCGGCGCTGATCACGTGGCGCGGCCTCGCGCGGTTGCAGAACGTCGGCGAGCCGCGGGTCGGCACGATCGACTGGTTCAGCGTGGTGACGGCGGCGGCAGGGTTCGGCGGGCTGGTCTACGGGCTGAGCCGGTTCGAGGGCGGCGACGCCGGGATGGCGGCGGCCATCGTGGTGGCCGGGCTGGTGACGATCGCGGTGTTCGTCGTCCGGCAGCTCGTGTTGCAGCGGCGCGGGGTGCCGCTGGTCGACCTGCGGACGCTACGCCACCGCACATACACGGTCGCGCTGATCATGATGGCGGTGGCCTTCATGGCGATGCTCGGCTCGATGGTGCTGCTGCCGCTCTACCTGCAGAACGTCAGGGCGTTCAGCCCGCTGGAGACCGGGCTGCTGGTCATGCCGGGCGGCCTGGCGATGGGGCTGCTGGGGCCGGCCGTGGGGCGGTTGTTCGACAAGTTCGGCGGCCGGGTGCTGGTGGTGCCGGGCGCGGTGGCGATCATGCTGTCGCTCACCGGGTTCACCCAGATCACGATGACGACGCCCTACTGGCAGATCCTGGCGCTCCACGCGCTGCTGTCGATCGGCCTGGCGGCCACGTTCACCCCGGTCTTCACGCTCGGGCTCGGCGCGGTCCCGCCCGCGCTCTACTCGCACGGCAGCTCGATCCTCAGCACCTTGCAGCAGGTCGCGGCGGCCATCGGCACGGCGATGGTGATCACGGTGATGAGCGCGCGCAGCGCGTCGCTGCGGGCGTCGGGGGTCAGCGACGTGCTCGCCGACCTCGGCGGCATGCGGCTGGCGTTCGTCATCGGCGCGGTGCTGTCGGTGGCCGTGGTGATCACCGCCCTGCTCCTTCCGGCCAGGGCCGACGCCTCGAAGTAGGCGTCTTGCGCGGTCGCGGCGGCCGGTGTACAACTCGTGATCGTCGACGAGGAAGGTCGCCTGTGACCGCGTTTCGCATTCTCGGTGCTGTTCAGGCCCTTTCCGCGGACGGGCCGGTGCACGTCCCGGGAAAGCAGCGGTCGATGCTGGGCGTCCTGCTGCTCTACCCCAACACGCCGGTCTCGCTCGAGCGGCTGATCGACTGCCTGTGGGAGGATCCGCCCGCCTCGGCGGTGTCCAACATTCACAGCTACGTCACCCGCCTGCGCCGCACGGTCGCCCCCGGCCTCGTCACCCAGGACCACCACTATCTCCTCGCCCTCGACCGCGACCAGCTCGACCTGTTCGTCTTCGAGGACACGCTGAGCGAGGCCCGCCACCACGCCGACGCAGGCGACTTGGTGAAGGCCCATGAGGCGTACCGGTCGGCGCTGGCGTTGTGGCGTGGCAGGCCGGCCGAGGACGCGCAGCTCACCGCGACCGTCCTGCCGCGCGTCGCCGACCTGGAGGAGCTGGCGCTGTCCGCCCGCTGCGACTGGACGGACCTCCGCCTGCGTCTGGGCCTGCACGAGGAGCTGATCGGCGAGCTGCGCGCGCTGGCCGAGGCCAACTCGATCAACGAGCGCGTCTGGCGGCAGCTCATCCTCGCGCTGCACCGGTCGGGCCGGCGGGCGGAGGCGCTGGAGATGTACGGCCGGGTCCGCGCCGTCCTCACGGCGGAGCTGGGCGTCGAGCCGGGCCCCGAGCTGCAGGACCTGCACGCCGCGATCCTGGGCAACGACGCGTCCGTACGCGAGAACGCCCGCCGCATCGTCCCCCGCCAGCTCCCGCCCGCGCTGGGCCGCCTGGTGGGCCGGCGGGCGGAGCTGGCCAGGCTGGACGAGACGCCGCACGCGAAGGTGACCCTGGTGGTCGGGGGCGCAGGGGTGGGCAAGACCACGCTGGCCGTCCACTGGGCCCACCGCGTCGCCGAGCGCTTCCCCGACGGCCAGCTCTTCCTCGACGCCCGCGGCTTCGACCAGGCGCCGCCCATGAGCGCGGCCGAGGCGCTGCCCCGGCTGATCCAGGCGCTCGGCTGGCCGGCGAAGGACATCCCCGTCGATCTGGAGGCACAGATCGGCCTCTACCGGACGATCCTGGCCGAGCAGCGCGTCCTCGTGATGCTGGACAACGCCGCCGACCCCGACCTGATCAGAGCGCTGATCCCGCCGGGCAGCGGCTCCCGGATGCTCGTCACCAGCCGCGACCGGCTGAGCGGCCTGGTGGCGCTGGAGTCGGCGGCCTCGGTCACGCTGGACGTGCTCGACCAGGACGCGGCCCTCGACCTGCTCGCCGACGCCGTCGGAAAGGACCGCGTCGAGCGGGAGCCGCAGGCCGCGGCCCGGCTGGCCGAGCTGTGCGCGCGGCTGCCGCTGGCGCTGCGGGTGGCCGGCGCGAAGGTGGCAGCGAGCCCGCACCGCGCGCTCGCCGACCACGTGGCCGAGCTGGACGAGCGGGACCTGCTGTCCGAGCTGGAGGTGCCGGGCGACCAGCGCACGGCGGTGCGCGGCGCGGTCGGCCGCTCCCACGAGACGCTGACCCCGGCGGGCCGGCGGCTGTTCCGGCTGGTCGGCCTGCTGCCCAACACCGGCGTCACGGTGCCCGGCGCGGCCGCGCTGTCCTGCCTCCCGGCGGGCGAGACGGCCGGGCTGCTCGACGACCTCGCGCGGGTCCACCTGATGAACGCCGGGCCAGGCCGCTACACCTGCCACGACCTGCTGGTCACGTACGCGGCGGAGCAGGCGCTCGCGGACGACCCGCCCGAGGAGCGCGAGCTGGCGGTCGCCCGCTACTTCGACTTCTACCTGCGCACGATCGTCGCGGCCGGCGAGCACGTGGACGTCCGCGTGGTCGGGCCGGCGCCGGGCGGCCATGACACGGGGGCGACGCCGCTGACGTTCGCCGACCGGGCCGAGGCGGAGAGCTGGCTGGAGCGGGAGTGGGACATCGTTGCCGCGCTGGTCGCCCGCGCCGCCGAGTGCGGCCCGTACGCGATGGCCTGGCGGCTGGCCGACGCGCTGCGCGACGTGCTGCCCTGGCGGCGGCCGGTCGCCGAGTGCCTGCGCATCGCCGAGCTGGGGCTGAAGGCCGCCCGCGCCGACCAGGACGACCTCGGGCAGGGCGCGATGCTGATGTCGATCGGCTACGTGCGCTGGCGCATCACCGACCTCGACGCCGCCATCGACGCCTACCGCCAGGCGCTGCCCCACCTGCGCCGGGCCGGCTGGCTCGCGGGCGAGGCGGCCGTGCTGCGGGCCGGCGGGGTGGCGCTCGCGCAGGCGGGCGACGCGGAGCAGGCCGCCGATCAGTTCCGCCGGGCCCTCGCGATCGACCGCGAGCTGGGCAACCGGGCGGGCGAGACGTCCAGCCTCGGCAACCTGGCCTCGCTCACGCTCGACCTGGGCCTCCTTCGCGAGGCGGAGCAGCGCACCCTGGAGGCGCTGGCCGCGGCCGCCGAGGTCGGCAAGCGCCAGCTCGAAGCCGTCCTGCTGACCAACCTGGGCGTGGTGCGGCGGGAGCTGGGCCGGCTGGCGGACGCCCAGGCCACGCTCGGCCAGGCGCTGGCGGCCGGGCGCGAGATCGGGTCACCGTACGTCGAGGCCATGGCGCTGGAGTCGCTCGGCTGTGTACATCGCGACGCCGGCCGTTACGACGACGCGCTGCGGGCCTTCGATCAGGCCGCGGCCGTGGCGAGGAGCGCCGAGAACGCCGATGTCGAGGTACGCGCGCTGGTCGGGCACGCGCTCGTGCACCTGCGCCGCGGCGACCTCACCGAGGCAGGTGAGCGCCTCGCCGCCGCCGAGTCGTCGGGCGGGCACACCGGCCACCAGCCGAACCAGGTGGAGCTGCTGCTGGCCCGCTCGGAGCTGGCCCGCGCCCAGGGGCGGCCCGCCGAGGCGCTGGCCCGCGCCGAGCAGGCGCGCCACCTGGCGGAGCGCGGCTACGGCCTGGCGCTGGGCAGGGCGCACGCCGCCGTCGCCGCCGCCCGGCTCGACCTGGGCGAGCCGGCCGCCTGCGAGGAGAGCTGCGGCGCGGCGCTCGACGCCTTCCGCAGGACCGGGCAGCGGCTCGCCCGCGCCAGGACGCTGATCCTGCTGGGCCAGGCCAGGCAGGTCATGGGGCAGGCGGATGCGGCCAGACGCACGTGGCGGCGGGCGCACGCGGTCGTCAGCGCGGCGGGGGCGCAGGAGCGCGTGCTGACCGCCGCGCTGGTCACATCTGCTTGACGAACGGTGTGCCCTCGTAACCGGCGCGGCGAGCGGCACGCAGCGCCGTACCCGGTGTCGGGCCGTGCGCGATCACCGCGTCGCCGTCGACGGCCACCCAGGTGCCGGACGGCGTCTCGGCCGTCTGCGCGGCGCGCAGCGCGCCGGTCAGCCGCTCGACGCGGCCGGAGGTGTCCAGCCTCGAGGCGGGGACGCCGAGCCACGCGTACGTACGCCGCTCGGCCCCGCGAAGCAGGCGCCACAGCACGTACTGGATGAGGATCGCGGGACCGAGCACGGTCAGGAACGCCATCCCCGAGCGCAGCACACCCGTCGCGAACCCGATCTCGACCAGCACGATCAGGCCGACGCCCGCGACCGCGCCGATCCAGGCGGCCACCCTGCCGTACGCCTTCGCGGCCACCATCGGCCACAGCGCGAGCATCAGGCAGTCGCCGAGGCCCGCCGCCACCGGCGCCGTCCCGCCCGTCACCGCCAGGAGCGGCGCGAACGGCTGGCCCACCACCTGGGCGAGGAACCGGTCGGTCAGGTCGCCGAGCCCGGTCGCGAACAGGTCGTACACCGCCAGCACCGTCGCGAACGCCGCCACGTGACCCGCCGACATGCCGGTCTGCGCCCACAGACTGGTCACGCCGATCACGGAGATCGCGATGAGCAGCGCGTTGAACGCCAGCACCGTGCCGTCGAGCCCGGCGACCGCGGCCGCCACCGTGGCGGCGACGAGCAGCAGCGAGGCGAGCGTGGCCCGCCGGCCGCCGATCACCGGCGCCAGCGTCATCTGGACGCTGGCCAGGAAGAGCACGCCGAACACGGTGGAGACCGCGGGGCCTGGCAGCGCCAGGTAGCCGACGGGCATCACCACCACCAGGCAGCTCATGATGAGCACGTCGGAGGTGGTCGAGTAGCCGATCGGCGGGCGCGGCAGCGAGTAGCGCCGCACGTAGCCGAGTGCGCCCAGCACGATCGCGGCGATGACGACGTCGAGCAGGGCGAGGTTCGGCAAGGTGATCATCGGGGGTCTCCGGAGGGCGATGACTCGAAGCTGTGCTCGTACAGGTCGGCGCGCACCCGGCACGGCTCGGGCAGCTCGCCGGCGGTGTCCACGAGCACGATCTCGGCGACGGGGAGCGCGCGTTCCGTCGCCAGCTCCTCGATGCGGCCCAGCGTGCCGCCCCGGCGTGGGGCGACGACGTGCAGGTCGGGCTTCTTCGGGTCGCCGGTCAGCGCGTACCTGGTCGGCAGCGGGACCTCGCGCACCGCCTGCAGCACCTCCAGGATGTCGCGGTCGGTCGGGCCGCCGCCGTAGTGGGAGGCCCGCCCGACGATCCTGGACGTGGCGGGGAGCGCGGCCAGCTCGCAGCCGTACGGCTCGTCGGGCAGGCGGCGTACGAGGTCGCCCGTCCGGTAGCGGACCAGCAGCGTCGTCTCGCGGTAAGGGGTGTAGGGGGTGGCGACCAGCTCGCCGACCTCGCCGGGGGCCACCGGGGTGTCGGCGTCCACGTCGAGTATCTCGAAGTGGGCCTGCTCGACGGCCAGGTGCAGGTGCTGCTCGGAGCACACCATGCCGGTGGTGGGGACCAGCTCCGTCATGCCGTACACGTCGGACACCGGCACACCGAGCGTCTCGCGTACGCGCTCGCGCAGCGCGTCGGTGAGGATCTCCGCGCCGGTCATCACCCGGCGCAGCCCGAAGTCCTTCGCCTGCCAGCCGTCCCGCTCGGCCCGCTGCACGAGCGCACCCAGGTAGGAGGGGACGGTGTAGAGGTCGCTGACGTACGGCAGCTTGCCCGGCAGGTGCAGCGGAGCGGCCAGCCGGTCGAGCGCGATGCCCGGATCGACCAGCCCCTGCGCGATGAAGCCGGCGCCCACCATGGTCAGTGCCCGCTGCGCCGTGACCAGCCCGACGGTCGCGCGCGAGCTGATGCACGACAGCCCGACGTGGTGCTCGCGCGTGTCGCCCACCATCAGGTACGAGATCGCCGACAGCACCGCCGCCAGCTCCAGCTCGTAGCGCGAGAACCAGACGATGGCCGGCGTGCCGGTGGTGCCGGTGGTCTGCGCCATCAGGACCGGCTCGCTCACGTCCGACACGAACGCGGGGCCGGCGCCGCGCAGGGCCGACTTGGGGGTGGTGGCCACCTGGGGGAGCTGGTCGAGCCCGATCCCGGCCGGATCGAGGCCGTGCTGCTCGAACCAGAGCCGGTAGTACGCGGTGTGCCCGGCCGCCCGCCTGATCGCCTGCCGCAACCGGCGGTCCGCCATCGAGCGCCTGATCTCCGGATCGTCGACGCCGCCGCCGGGCAGCAGGTCGTTGGGGCCCTCACCAGGCTCGCCCAGCTCGGCCAGCATCCCGCGGAGGTCGGTCACCAGCTTCCCCAGGGCGTCCACGTCGAATTTCCCGCCGCGGAGCACGGTGGCGGCGTGACGAAGCTGTCGAGCGGCTGTGGCGAGCAAGGACACCTCACTTCATCGGAACGGAGCGACCCCGGCCGACCGGCCCCCTGGAGGGACCGGCCGGCTCAGTTCCCTCAGGTGGCGGGGATCTGGAACAGCGCGGTCGTCAGGGTGCTGAGCGCGTACCTGGCGTAGCGCAGGCTCATCTTGACCACAGGGTTCTCCCTTCGGATGCCTGCCGCGGAAGCCCGCGGCGAGGCGCGTGAGTGATCGCCTCACCGCAACGATCGCCCCCGCCTCCACAAACCCTGCACATGATCACCACACGATCACGGTGGTGTGCGCACGGGTCAGGACGCGATCATGCTCGGCTTCGTGTCCGGGTGCGCCGTGATCGTGCTGGGCTGCGGGCTTGTGCTGATGCGGTGGGCCGGTTACGACCCGGGCTCGGCCGTGTGGGTCAGGCGCGCCCGACGATCTGGTGGTCGGGGCTGACGAGGGCGACCACGCGGTCCTCGTCACGCGAGTACGGCTGCCCGATGTACTTCTGGGCGATTCCGTCGATGACGTCCCAGGCCGCGTCGCCGTCGAGCCACTCGACGACCCTGCCGCGGACGATGACCGGCTCGAACGGGTTGTCCGCCGGCGTCATGGACACCGCCACCCGGGGGTCGTCCCGCAGGTTGCGGGCCTTGCGCGACTGCGGCCCGGTGAGGAAGGCGATGTGGTCGCCGTGGGTGCCGATCCAGATCGGGACGCTGTGCGGCGAGCCGTCGGGCAGGACGGTGGCGAGGTGGGCGATCGGGGTGCCGTCGAGGACGCGGCGTACGGCGGGGCTCAGCATGGTCCGCTCCCGGTTCGGGGTTCCTTGAAGAGACTCACCGACCATAATACCGTGAGTCTCTTGAGGGAACCCCCAGGGGTCAGCCGCGTTTTCTCGCGCGGTAGGCGCTGGCCTTGGCGCGGTTCTGGCAGGACAGGTCGCAGAAGCGGCGGGAGGCGTTCCGCGTGGTGTCGTAGAAGACCAGGGAACATCTTTCTGCCTGGCAGGCGCCGAGGCGGGCGGACTGGCCGACGCCGATCACCATGGCGAGGGCGGTGCCCATGTCGGCCGCCCAGGCGTCCACGGGGTCGGCGTCGGGGCGGTGGAAGGACAGGCCGAGCGGGTTCGCGGGGCTGCCGTGCAGGTTGGGGACGGCGTGGTGGCGTACGAGGAGGTCGTTGAGGCCGGCCGCCGCGTCGGGGAGGCGGTCGCCGGCGGCGAACAGCGGGCGCAGGCAGGCGGCGATCTCGGCCAGGCGGTCGGCGTCGGCCGGGGTGAGGGCGCTCGCGGGCGGGTGGACCGTCAGGTGTGCCTGGGCGGCGACGACCGCGGCGAGGCGGTCGGCTCCCGGCGGAGGGGGCGTGACCGCGCGGCCGTGCGCGTACGGCGTGGCCAGGGAGTTGATCAGCTGGACGGTCAGCTCGACCCTGCTCCCGACATAACTGTCTATTTCGGCTTGACCAGTGATTCGCCAGGCTTCTACCATCACTGGCATAGCTTATCTAGACAGTGAGGATCCTTCGTGACCTTCGACCAGCTCGCCCGGCAGATGTGGCACCAGATCGAGCCGGTGCACGCGCCGCTCTACTTCAGCAAGGAGGCGTTCGAGGAGGCCGCCGCGCTCGGCTACGCCGTCGAGCCACGCTGGCCGAGCTACTTCGCCTGGCGTACGGCGGTGCTCGGCGCCGCGGGGCGCGGCCTGGTCGCGGCCACCTACTACAGCTTCAGCCCGGCCATGATCGCCGAGTACGTCCCGTCGATCTGGGAGACGGCCTCCCCCGAGCAGGTGCTCCAAGCCCGCCTGCGAGCCGTGGACCGGACGATCCGCGCCCTCGTGGACGACGTGAAGCCGCTGGCCGAGGCGGCGGAGCTGGCGGTCAGGGCGGCGGAGAGCGCCGACGTCGCGCACCGGCCGCTGGCCGCCGCCAACCTGGCGCTGCCCTGGCCCGACGAGCCGCACGTGCGGTTGTGGCAGGCGTACACGGTGCTGCGCGAGCACCGCGGCGACGGGCATCTGACGGCGTTGCAGGCCGCGGGGCTCGACGGGTGCGAGGCGCTGGTGTCGTTCGCCGCCGTGGGGGCCGCCCCGGTCGCCGACTTCGCCGGACGCGGGTGGAGCGAGGAGGAGTGGGGCGCCGCCCGTGAGCGGCTGGCCGCCAGGGGGCTCGTGGACGCCGACGGCCTGGCCACCCCGGAGGGCCACGCCCTGCGCAACCGGGTCGAACGCCACACCGACCAGCTCGCCGCCGGTCCCTGGAAGGCGCTCGGCGAGGAGCGTGCCGCGCTGCTCGCGCAGCTGAACCTGCCGCTGCTCGGTGCGGTGTTCGAGTCGGGCATCCTGCCCTCCCGGACCACGCTCGGCATCGGCAAGATCACCATCACCTGACGCCCGCCGTACAAAAAGGGCCGGGCCCGCCACCTCGAACAAAAAGGGCGGGCCCGCCACCTCGAAGGTGACGGGCCCGTGAGACCGAGCGATCAGGCCAGGTCGAACCGGTCGAGGTTCATGACCTTGTCCCACGCGGCCACGAAGTCCTTGACGAACTTCTCCTTGGCGTCGTCGCAGGCGTACACCTCGGCGACCGCCCGCAGCTCCGAGTTGGAGCCGAAGACCAGGTCGGCGCGGGTGCCGGTCCACTTGACCTCGCCGGTGGCGGCGTCGCGGCCCTCGAAGGTGCTGCTGTCGCCGGACGTCGCCGTCCAGGTGGTGCCCAGGTCGAGCAGGTTGACGAAGAAGTCGTTCGTCAGCGTGCCGGGCGTCGTGGTGAGGACGCCGTGCTGGGACTGCTGGTGGTTGGCGCCGAGCACGCGCAGGCCGCCGACCAGGACGGTCATCTCGGGCGCGCTGAGCGTCAGCAGGTTGGCGCGGTCGATGAGCAGGTATTCGGCCGGCAGCCGGTTGCCCTTGCCCAGGTAGTTGCGGAAGCCGTCGGCCGTCGGCTCGAGCGCTGCGAACGACTCGACGTCCGTCTGCTCCTGCGTGGCGTCCACACGACCGGGACGGAACGGCACCTCGATCTCGAAGCCCGCGTCCTTGGCGGCCTTCTCGACGCCGACGTTGCCGGCCAGCACGATCAGGTCGGCGAGCGAGACCTGCTTGCCGCCGGTCTGCGCGCCGTTGAACGCCTTCTGGATGCCCTCAAGCGTGCCGAGCACGGTCGCGAGCCTGTCGGGGTCGTTGACCTCCCACCCGGCCTGCGGCTGCAGGCGGATGCGGGCGCCGTTGGCGCCGCCGCGCTTGTCGCTGCCGCGGAAGGACGAGGCCGACGCCCACGCGGTGGAGACCAGCTCGGAGACCGACAGGCCGGAGGCCAGGATCTGGGCCTTGAGGGTGGCGACGTCACCGGCGTCGATCAGCTCGTACGTCCGCTCGGGCAGCGGGTCCTGCCAGATCAGCGTCTCGCCGGGCACCTCGGGGCCGAGGTAGCGCACGACCGGGCCCATGTCGCGGTGGGTCAGCTTGAACCAGGCCCGCGCGAACGCGTCGGCGAACTCGTCGGGGTGGTCGAGCCAGCGCCGGGTGATCTGCTCGTAGATCGGGTCGACCCGCAGCGACAGGTCGGTGGTGAGCATGGTCGGGGCCACCCGCTTGTCCGGGTCGTGGGCGTCGGGGACGGTGCCGTCGCCGGCGCCGTCCTTCGGCCGCCACTGCCAGGCGCCCGCGGGGCTCTTGAACAGCTCCCACTCGTAGCCGTACAGGGTCTCGAGGAAGCTGTTGTCCCACTGGATCGGGGTGGGGGTCCAGATGCCCTCGAGGCCGCTGGTGATGGCGTCGCCGCCCTTGCCGGTGCCGTACGAGTTGCGCCAGCCGAGACCCTGCTCCTCCAGCGGCGCGGCCTCGGGGTCGGGACCGACGTGCTCGGCGGGGCCGGCGCCGTGGGTCTTGCCGAACGTGTGACCGCCGGCGATCAGCGCGGCCGTCTCCTCGTCGTTCATCGCCATGCGGCGGAACGTCTCGCGGATGTCGCGGGCGGCGGCCAGCGGGTCGGGGTTGCCGTTGGGGCCCTCGGGGTTGACGTAGATGAGGCCCATCTGGACGGCGCCGAGCGGGTTCTCCAGCTCGCGGTCACCGGTGTAGCGCTCGTCGCCGAGCCACGTGGTCTCGGGGCCCCAGTAGACGTCCTCCTCCGGCTCCCACACGTCCTCGCGGCCGCCGGCGAAGCCGAACGTCTTGAAGCCCATCGACTCCAGCGCCACGTTGCCGGCCAGGATCAGCAGGTCGGCCCAGGACAGCTTCTTGCCGTACTTCTTCTTGACCGGCCACAGCAGGCGGCGGGCCTTGTCGAGGTTGCCGTTGTCGGGCCAGCTGTTGAGCGGGGCGAAGCGCTGCTGTCCTGCGCCGGCGCCGCCGCGGCCGTCACTGATGCGGTAGGTGCCCGCGCTGTGCCAGGCCATCCGGATGATGAGCGGCCCGTAGTGCCCGAAGTCGGCCGGCCACCAGTCCTGGGAGGTGGTCAGCACCTCGGCGATGTCGCGCTTGACGGCCGGCAGGTCGAGGCTCTTGAACGCCTCGGCGTAGTCGAAGTCCTCGCCCATGGGGTTGGCCACGGCCGGGTTCTTCGCCAGGATCTTCAGGTTGAGCCGCTCAGGCCACCACTGACGGTTGCCGCCGCCCTGGGTGGGGTGGAGCGCGCGGTGGGCTACCGGGCAGCCGCCTCCATCCTCTGTCTTCGCGTCTGTGACGATCGCGTCGTGGTTCTCAGACAATGGGAATCCCTCCGGACTATGTGACTCAGGGTGCTCAAGAGCTGCTGGTGGCGGTGGAACAATCGGGGCACAGGCCCCAGTAGATGACCTCGGCCTCGTCGATGGTGAAGCCGTGGTCGTCGGACGCGTGCAGGCACGGCGCGTGTCCGACGGCGCAGTCGACGTCGGCCACGGCGCCGCAGACGCGGCAGACGACGTGGTGGTGGTTGTCGCCGACCCGGCCCTCGTATCTCGCCGGGCTGCCCGCCGGCTCGATGCGGCGGACGAGGCCAGCGGCCGTGAGCGCGTTGAGCGCCTCGTACACGGCTTGCAGCGAGATGTGGCCGACGCGGTCGCGCACCCCGGAGGCGATGGCCTCGACGTCGAGGTGGTCACCGTCGCGGACGGTCTCGAGCAGCGCGACCCGGGCGGCGGTCACCCGCAGCCCGACGCTGCGTAGCTCCTCGGCGCCGGTCGGCGTCTGGGGTGCGGTCATAGCGCCCAACCTAATCACCTAAACGCGAACGATACAAGATAACGAATAATGCAATCTTAGTGTCGTCTCAAGGAACTTTGACCGCTCCTTGGATCACGGGGTCAGCGAGTCGAGCAGGGCGCGGACGAAACCCGCCGCCGCCTCGTCGTCGTCGCGTTGGCCCGATGGCGACATGTGCTCCAGGAAGGCGTACTGGAAGCAGGCGCCCAGCAGCAGGCCCGCCGCCGCCCGTACGTCGGCGCCGGCGCACACCCGGCCGGCCTCCTGCTCACGGCGCAGGTAGGCGGCCACGGCCTCGTTCGCCTTGTGCGGGCCCGCGCCCTGCCGGTGCAACTCCTCCTTGTGTGCGGACAGTGTGCCGGGGTCGGCGAAGATCGAGGCGAGCATCGGGAACCCGGCTCGGTAGAACGCGATCGCCGCTCCGGCCACGGCGGTCAGGTCCTTCTCCAGCCCGGCTCCGCCTTGGAGCGCCGCCGCCAGCGCGCCGAAGCCGGGGGAGCGCTCACGCAGGACGGCCACCAGCAGGTCGGCCTTGTTGGCGAAGTGCTTGTAGAGGGCGGCCTCGGTGAAGCCGGCCTTGCGCGCGATCTGCCTGGTCGTCGCGTTGGCCAGGCCGTGCTCGGCCATCACCGCGGCGGCGGCGTCCAGGATGACATCCCTCGTTCCCATGTCACATCCGGTCCCATTCGGCGGCGCTTGACGTGGTTAGTAAACGCTCACTAGCATCGCCGGACAAGTTAGTGAGCGTTTACTCACCATAGGAGTCTTCAGATGGATCTCTTCTCGGGGGTGCCGTCGTGCGCCCGGTGACCATCACGTTGAGCACGCTGCTCGTCTTCGTGCTCGGGACCGCCGGGGTGGTCGGCTGGCTGACCTTCCTGCGGGCGCCCGACAACCCGCCGTCCGCCGCCTGCGGCGCCGAGCCCACCCGGCCTCGCCTGGTGGCGGCCGGGGCCAGCATGACGCAGGGCTCGCTGGGCGCCGACTGGGTGGGGGCGGTGCGGGCGCGGCATCCCGCGTACGAGGTGGTCAACGCCGGCGTCAACGGCAACAAGGTCGCCGACCTGCTGGCCCGCGTCGAGACCGACGTCGTCGCCTGCCGCCCGGCCGCCGTCACGCTGCTCATCGGCACCAACGACGTACGCGACGACGTCCCGCCCGAGCGTTACCGCGCCGACCTGCGCACCCTCGTCGAGCGCGGCAAAGCCACCGGTGCCCGCGTCGCCCTCATGTCGCTGCCCCCGCTCGGCGAGGACCTCGACGCCGGGCCCAACCTCCGGCTGCCCGCCTACAACGCCGCCATCAAGGAGGTCGCCGCCGCGACGGGCGCCGACTACCTCCCCCTGTACGAGCGCATGGCCGACACCCTGAGCCAGGCCGGCCCCCGCACGCCCTACGCCTTCAGCTTCCCCCTCGCCCTCACGGTCGCGGCCCAGCACCACCTGCTACGCCGCAGCTGGGACGAGATCGCGGCGTCAGGTGGCCGCATGCTGCTGGTGGACCACATCCACCTGACCGACCGCGCCGCCTCGATGGTCACCGACCTCACCACGACCTGGCTCACGGGCAAGCCCTGACCGTCGCGTGTCCGCCCAGCGCGGAACGGGCGTCGTGTCGCTGCCGTCGGCGCGTGGGGCGGGTTACGCTCGCGCCATGACATGGGATCTTGAGGCGCCAGGGGTGCTGCGCCTGCCGTCCGGGCGGCTGGTGCGCGGCAGGGGCCTGCGGCATCCGCTCCCGTCGGGCCCCGAGCCAGCCTTCGCCCTCTACCTGCTGGGCAAGGCCCCGCCGCCCGTCGGCTGGGAGCACCGGTGGGTGCGCTGGCCCGACTTCTGGCTGCCGTCCGACCGCCGGCAGGCCGCCGCCGACCTGCGCGAGGCGTGGGAGCGCGCCGCGTCGGAGCGCGTCGAGGTGGCCTGCGGAGGCGGCCGCGGACGCACCGGCACCGCCCTCGCCTGCCTCGCCGTCCTCGACGGCGTCCCACCCGCCGAGGCGGTCGCCTACGTCCGCGCCCACTACGACCGCCACGCCGTGGAGACCCCCTGGCAGCGCCGCTACGTGGCCCGCTTCAACCCCGAGCCGTCACTCGACCGTCCGTAAGATCTGTTCGATCGAGGCCGCGCGGGAGCGGAGTTCGGCGAGGTCGGCGGCGGTGCGTTGCTGGGCGTCCATGGTCTTCTCGGCGAGCTGCTCATACCGCTGCACCAGCCGGCGCAGCTCCTCAGCCTGGTCGGCCTGGTGCCGGGACTTGCGGGCGTCGAACGAGCCCACGACGACCACACTGATCAAGAACGTGACCAGGACGAGCACGCCCAGGTAGAAGATCACCTCGGGCCATGACAGTGCCATCTAGGAGCCCTCCTCGGGGTCCGGCCTGGTGAGGGTCTTGGCGGCCTCGGCCAGCGCCGGCGCGGTCAGGTGCAGGTCGAAGTCGGTGACCTCGTAATACTTCATCGCCTTGCCGTCGTCGGACAGCTCAAGGGTGCCGGTGATCAGCCCGGCGGCCTCCAGCCGGCGCAGGTGCATGTGCAGCAGCGGCCGGCTCACGCCGATGACGCGGGCCAGGTGGCTGACGTAGTCGCGCCCGGCGCTCAGCTCGGCGATGATGCGCAGGCGCAGCGGGTTGGCCAGCGCCGCCAGCATCTCGACCAGGGCGTCACCCGTCGGCCCTGCCTCCGTCATAGCTTCCCATCGCGTGTGTACGGCCTTCCACCGGGACCGTAGCACCCCGGCGTCCGGCCAAGAACGACGTCGGGGGCCCGAAGGCGAGCCCCACGGCGAGGCAGATCAGCGGAATGGCCGGGATCACGTACCGGACGTCGAAG
Source organism: Nonomuraea sp. NPDC049419 (assembly GCF_040676995.1). Taxonomy (NCBI): domain Bacteria; kingdom Bacillati; phylum Actinomycetota; class Actinomycetes; order Streptosporangiales; family Streptosporangiaceae; genus Nonomuraea; species Nonomuraea sp. NPDC049419. Next base: position 57,053 of record NZ_JBFAQB010000009.1, read on the forward strand.
GCGGCGAGGAACGGCGGCGAGGCGACCAGCGCGAGCGCGGCCAGCCCGGGCAGCAGCGCGTCCCACCGCCGCCGCAGCGGCGCGGCCACCAGCACGCCGACCAGGACGAGCGTGAGCAGCGGGAACGGCACGTACCCGAACCGCTGGTACGCCCGCAGCCACCCGGCGAACGGCTCGACCACACGGGTGGCGGCGGGCCCGGCTTCGTACGCCTCGGCCACTCCCCGCACCGACGAGCTGATGGGCCGCTCGGATGAGGGCAGCTTGTACGGCGTCTTCTCGTCGACGGAGGTCCGCTCCCAGCGGAACAGCTCCCCCAGGTCGGTCACCACGGCGCCGAGGTACTCGCCCGGCTGGGCGAGGATGGCCGCCCGCGCGAACTCCCCGGCGAGCTTGTTGCGGTTGGCCGTGCCCGGCACCTTGGGCAGCGGCGAGAAGTCCTCCCACAGCCAGTGGGGCGGGTACGGCCGCTCCTCGACCGGCATGTTCGGGCAGAGCACCGCCAGCCGATCGGGCGGCTTGATCACCCCGCAGTCGGCGAAGCTCATGGTGCGCGACCACAGGAAGTTCCCGTCGGCCTCGGTCAGCGCGTACGTCCCCTTCTCGGCTTTCATCCAGACCGCGTACGCACCCAGCGGAAGCGTCCCGGCGGCCAGCAGCGCCACCAGCGGGCGCCACCCATAGCGGCGGATCAGCAGATAGGCGGCGGTCAGGATGAGCAGCGGCAGCCCCACGGTCCTGGTGATGCCGGCCAGGCCGAGCAGCAGCCCGCCGACGGCCGCGGTCGTGGGGGTGACCCGCCAGGTGATCAGCGCGACGGCGCCGGCGACGAGCACGATGAAGACCGCGTCCGCCATGATCATGTGCTCCAGGAGCAGCATGAACTCGTCGTAGAGCAGCGGGGTGACCAGCAGCGTCGCGCCCCAGCCGGGCAGGCCGCGGCGGCGCAGCAGGGCGTACAGGCCGACGGCGAGCCCCAGCACGAGCAGGTGCTGCAGGACCGTGACGAGCGTCAGGCTGTGGGCCGGCCGCAGCAGCGCGAGCAGCAGGGAGTAGCCGGAGGGCCGCGTCGTGCCGGGGGTCAGCTCCTCGCGCAGGAAGGCGAAGGAGTCGCCGTAGAACAGGATGGCCGGAGGGAAGCCCAGCACGGCGAGCACGCGCAGCCCGATCGCCGGCAACAGGGCGATGACCAGTGCGCGATGGGCCAAGACGGATCCGCTTCCTCGTGAGTCCCGCGACCACACAATAGTGGACATCCCGGTCAGCGCTCGTGGTCGTTATGACCGGCGGAGCCACGGGCGGCGCGTCCGGAAGAACGTCACCAGGAACATCACCTGGATGCCGCCCTCGACCAGGATGAGCAGCGCGGCGTCGATCGCGGCGATCGCGGGCCCGCCGTGCAGGCCGGCCCAGACGGCGGCCAGCGCGTGGACCAGCCCGTTGATGATGATCGGGCCGCCGTAGAAGGCGAAGACCGTCAGCGTGACGGAACCGCCCACGGCGAGGGCGACGGCGTAGATCCGCACGGCCCGCCGCTCGTGCGGGGCCAGCTCACCGGTGGGGTCGGCGGCCGGCGATGCGGGCTTCCGCAACGGGGTGACCGCCCGGGCGAGCAGGTACCGGACGTAGCGGAGCCCGTCCCCGAACAGGTCCTTGCACCGGAGCAGGTCGCGCAGCACGAAGTAGAGGTCGGTGCGCATGTAGATCTGGGCCTGGAGGGGCAGGGACAGCAGCGCGGTCAGGATGAAGGCCCGCAGCAGCGCATCGGCGAAGCCCGGCAGCGGCAGGTACGCCACGGCCAGCAGCATCGTGGCGACGAGGAAGAGGTCGGAGGCCATCCCGGCCAGGTACACGCGGTAGCGGTGCCTGCGGGGCACCCCCCAGATGGCGGTGACGTCGGTCTGCACGACGAGGTAGTGCAGCCGGGTGCCGAACGCGATGCGTGCGGGAGCGCCGAGCGAACGCGCCGCCAGCAGGTGCATCATCTCGTGCACGCTCGCGAGTGCCGAGAAGAAGGCCGTGTTGACCAGCACGGAGAGCCCGGTGTACTCGCTCCAGAAGAAGTCACGGTGATGGGGGAACAGCTCCGGCCGCACGACGACGGTCAGCGCCGCGGCCGCGACGACGGCGAGCCAGGCCAGCCTGACGGGCCTGGCGAAGATCCACCGTACGTGCCGCTCGGTGATGCCGGGGAAGTGGGCGGGCTTCGGCGCGGTCCCCGGCAGCGGCGACCCGTCGATCTCGGCCACGAACTCGAGGTCGGCGAGCGACTCCACGAAGTCGGCCACGTCCAGCTCGACGTCGTGCTCGTCGGCGATGACGGCTTCGACGTCGGCGACAGGGCGTCCCTCGCCGAGCAGCCGGATCACCTCGCCGCACACCGCGGGCAGCTCGACGAACTCGCCGAGGTCCGGGCGGCCGGCCACGATCATCTCCGGATCGTCGTCGTCGGGACGGACGACGAGCGGGTGCAGGCGTACGACGCTGCCCGCGCCGACCGCGGCCGCCGGGACGCTCACCCCGCCCCCGGCCCGCACATCGGGCAGTCGTCGTCGCGCGGGACGTCGATGAAGTACTGGTGGTCCCAGACGGCCATGTTCCAGTGGAAGACCCGGCCGCGGGTCTGCGCCGGCAGGCCGCCGAGCTGGTACAGCACCTCCAGCGCGCAGAGGTGGCCGCTGATGTTCGCGCTGGCCGCGACCACCGCGTTCGGCCGCGACTCGGGCAGCAGCCGCCCCAGCTCCTTCTCCTTGCGGGCCTCCTCCTGCCGGTCCAGGCAGGCCCAGCAGCCGGTCTCGCCGGGCACGAACGAGCCCACGACGACCATCGGCCCGGTGTAGAGGCTCATGAACCACGGGGTTCCGGTCCGCAGGGCGGCCTCGTTGGTCCACGCGACGATCTCGGGATGGGGCTCGTCGGCGCACAGGACGAACAGGTCGTGGCCGCTCATCAGCTCCACGACGTCGTCGGGGCCGCTCACCTTGGTGTCGCTGCCGGTCACCGCGACCGCGCCGTTCATCGCCCGCAGCCGGGCGACGGCCTGGTCGACCTTGGGCTTGGTCACGTCCGACTCGGTGTACAGGAGCTGGCGGGTCAGGTTCGACTCCTCGACGCGGTCGAAGTCGGCGATCCGCAGCGCGCCGATGCCGCTCGCGACCAGTCCCGCCGCCACGGCCGATCCGGTGCCGCCCACGCCGAGCAGGCTCACCCGGGCCGCCTTGATCCTGGACTGGATCTCGTGCGGTGACGTCCGTGGCGTGGTGTCGATCCAGCTGAAGAAGTGGCGGGCCGATGCGTACCGGGCGAGGTCGCGTTCGGTGAGGTTCGCCGGTACGGGCGCTCCGGCGTCCTCGATGAAGCCGCCCTCGATCAGGCCGTCGATGACCTCGCGTACGCTGTCGTCGTCCACGTCGGGACGGGTCGCGGTGAAGTCGGCGCAGATCTGGTCGACCGTCCTGGTGCCGTCCATGAGGGTCACGATCGCGGCGATGCTGCCCTCGTCGTCGTCGGCGATCTCGGAGGCCACCCCGAACTGGGACAGCCCGATGACGATGCGGTTGCCCGGCAGCAGGAACGGCTGGTGCACGCGTTTGACCCTGGGCAGGCGCACGTCGTCACCTTCTCCTTCCAGTCCCTGAAAAGCGGAACCGGCCGGACGAACGCCGACCGGTTCCGGTATGTCAGTAGATCAACCGCTCTGTCCGCCGCGGTTGATGGTGGTCTCGATCTTCTCGAGCTTCCTGATCTTGACCTCGAGCTTCTTCTTCTTCATCGACATCTCCTCGCTCTCGATCTCAAGCCGGGGAGACTCCCCGAACGACTGCGGGCGAGGGACACGCACGTCAACCTGAGTCCCACTCGCCACTCTTGGTGGGCAAGATCTTGACACTTGCGTGATATGGCCGTCAATGCCGTATTTTTTCGTGCTTGTGGTAGCTATTTCCGAATGCCATTCTGAAAATAGGTTCCGGAGCAGCCGCACGCCGCCGGAGGGGATGCATGACCGTCGCCGACCGCCCCGCCTTCGACAAGGACGCACTCCGCCGCAGATATCGCGAAGAGCGCGACAAGCGGCTCAGGCCCGACGGCAACGACCAGTACATCCGCCTGACCGGCCGCTTCGCCCACTACCTCAAAGACCCCTACACCCCCGTCACCGAGCGCCCGCCGAAAACCGACCACGTGACGGTCGCGTTCATCGGCGGCGGTCTCGCCGGGCTGCTCACCGGCGCCCGGCTCAAGGAGGCCGGCGTCACCGACGTGCGCATCGTGGAGAAGGGTGGCGACTTCGGCGGCACGTGGTACTGGAACCGCTACCCGGGCGCGCAGTGCGACACGGCGTCGTACGTCTACATGCCGCTGCTCGAAGAGACCGGCCACATGCCGACCGAGAAGTACGCGCACGCCCCCGAGATCCTGGAGCACTGCCGCCGCATCGGCAAGCACTTCGGCCTGTACGACAACGCCCTCTTCCACACCGAGGTCCTGGACCTGGAGTGGGACGAGGCCCGCTCCCGCTGGCTCATCCGCACCGACCGCGGTGACGCGTTCACCGCCCGGTTCGTCGCCATGGGCATCGGCCCGCTGCACGTCCCTAAACTGCCCGGCATCCCCGGCATCGACCACTTCGCCGGACATTCCTTCCACACCAGCCGCTGGGATTACGCCTACACCGGCGGCGACCCCTCGGGCGCGCCCCTCGACCGGCTGGGCGACAAGCGGGTGGCGCTCATCGGCACCGGCGCGACGGCCGTCCAGTGCGTGCCGCACCTGGCCAGGGCCTGCCGCGAGCTGTACGTCTTCCAGCGCACGCCCTCCTCCGTCGACGTCCGCGCCAACCGGCCCACCGACCCCGAGTGGTTCGCCTCGATCGCGACGCCCGGCTGGCAGCAGCGCTGGCTGGAGAACTTCACCGCCAACCAGACCGGCGGCCTGGCCGACGAGGACCTGGTGATGGACGGCTGGACCGACATCGCCCGCCGCTTCCGCGCGAAGATCAGCGCGCTGCCGCCCGGCCAGGTGACGCAGGAGAGCGTGCTGGCCGCGTTCGAGGACGCCGACTTCGAGAAGATGGAGGAGATCAGGGCCCGGGTGGACGCCGTCGTCCGCGACCCGGAGACCGCGCGGCGGCTCAAGGCGTGGTACCGCCAGCTCTGCAAGCGGCCCTGCTTCCACGACGAATACCTCCAGGCGTTCAACCAGCCGGGCACCCACCTGGTCGACACCGACGGCAAGGGCGTCGAGCGGATCACCGAGCGGGGCGTGGTGGCGGCCGGCCGCGAGTACGAGGTGGACTGCGTCATCTACGCCTCCGGCTTCGAGGTCGGCACCGACTACACCCGCCGCGCCGGCTACGACATCAAAGGCCGCGGCGGCGTGCGGCTGTCGGAGCGCTGGGCGGACGGCATGCGCACGCTGCACGGCATGCACGTGCACGGCTTCCCCAACGTCTTCATCGTCCAGCCGGCCCAGGGCGCCAACCTGATCTCCAACATCCCGCACAACTTCACCGAGGCGGGCAGGACCATCGCCGCGATCGTCAGGCACGCCGTCGAGCACGGACACACGCAGGTCGAGGCCACGCGGGAGGCCGAGGACGCCTGGATCGAGCTGCTGCTGTCGGGCCCGGGCCGGCTCATGGGCTCGCCCGACTGCACGCCCGGCTACTACAACAACGAGGGCCGCGACCTCGGCCTGAAGTCGTGGCTGAACGTCGGGCACCCGCAGGGCGCGATGGCCTACTTCGCCTACATCGACCGCTGGCGCACCTCTGGTGAGTTCGCGGGCCTGACGTTCAGAAGCTAGACCCTGCACTACTGACCCCACCCCTCACCAGCGGTTACGGTCGCAGAATGCTCAACAGGACCGCGCTGGAAGCCCTCACGCGACGGCCGGGGCCGTTCCTGGCCTCCGCCTGGCCGTGGCGCGGCGCCGCGTACCTGCTGGCCAGCGTGGTGCCCGGCCTGGCGGCGGGGGCCACGGTGGCGGCGACCACGCTGGGCGCCGGCGTGACGCCCTACCTGGCCGTCGTGACCGGACCGGCCGCGCTGGCGCTGTGCGTCCTGCCCGTCGCCGCCTTCGAACGCGCCCGCCTGCGTCTTGTGGACCGGGTCGAGGTGCCGAAACCGCCGGACCGGCGCGGGCGGGAGGCGGGGCTCGCGGTCATGACCGTGCTGGCGCTGTGGTGGATCGACCTCGTCATGCTCGCCTTCACCCTCGGCGGGCCCGTGCTGCTCATCCTCACGCCGGTCGTGCAGCCCGACGTCAACGCCGTGGCCGGTACGGCGGGGTCCGTGATGGGGGTGCTGCTGCTGCCGGTGGCCGCGTACACGATCACGGCCTGGAGCGGGGCGCGCGGCGCGATGGTCCGCGCGGTGCTGGCGCCGCAGGGCTCCGAGCTGAGCGAGGTGCTGCGGTCGCGGGCCCGGCTGGTGGACGCGTTCGAGATGGAGCGGCGCAGGATCGAGCGGGACCTGCACGACGGCGCCCAGCAGCGGCTGGTGGCGCTGTCCATGACGCTGGGCGTGGCCAAGCTGGACCTCGCGCCCGACACGGAGCTCGGCCGGCTCATCGCGCAGGCGCACGACGAGGCCAAGCGAGCGCTCGCCGAGCTGCGCGAACTGATCAGGGGCGTGCACTCCCAGGTGCTCACCGACCGGGGGCTCGCGGCGGCGGTGCACGACGTGGCGGGCCGCTCGCCGGTGCCGGTCGCGGTGGACTTCGACCTGCCGGAACGCCTGCCCGCCCCGGTCGAGGTGACCGCCTACTACGTGGTCAGCGAGGCGCTGACGAACCTGGCCAGGCACAGCGGCGCCACCCGCGGCTCGGTCACCGGCCGGGTCGAGCGCGGCACGCTGGTCGTCGAGGTGCGCGACGACGGCGAGGGCGGCGCCGACCCGGCGAAGGGCACGGGGCTGACCGGCCTGGCCGACCGGCTGGCCGTGGTGGACGGCAGACTGTCGCTGTCGAGCCCGCCGGGCGGCCCGACGCTCGTCCGGACGGAGATCCCGTGCTGATCATCGAGGAGGACCTGTGCGCGTGGTGATCGCCGAGGACGCCGTGCTGCTGCGCGAGGGCATCGCCGGGCTGCTCGACCGGTTCGGCCACACCGTGGCGGCCGCGGTCGGCGACGCGCCCGCCCTGGTCGAGGCCGTGGCCGAGCATCGTCCCGACGCCGTGGTGACCGACGTGCGGATGCCGCCGGGCTTCTCGGACGAGGGCCTGCGGGCGGCGCTGGAGCTGCGCGGGCGCTTTCCCGAGCTGGCGGTGCTGGTGCTCAGCCAATACGTCGAGCAGACGTACGCGGCAGAGCTGCTGGAGTCGGGCGGCGGCGCCGGCATCGGCTACCTGCTCAAGGACCGCATCGGCGACGTACGCGAGTTCGTGGACGCCCTCGACCGGGTGGCCGCGGGCGGCACGGTCGTGGACCCCGAGGTGGTGCGCCAGCTGCTGCGCCGGCGGCGCGACCCGCTGTCCCGGCTGACCCCGCGCGAGCTGGAGGTGCTCGGCCTGATCGCCGAGGGCCGCGCGAACGCCTCGATCGCCGCCGAGCTGCACGTCACGGAGGCGGCCGTGGCCAAGCACATCGCGAACATCTTCGCCAAGCTCGACCTGCCGCCCGCCTCCGACGGGCATCGGCGGGTGCTGGCGGTGCTGGCGTACCTGCGGGGCTGATCGTTCCCCTGGAGGCTCATGTCGTGACTAAGTAGGGTTTGGTGCCATGAACGAGCAGTGGCAGGAGATCGGCGACCGGGTCTACGTACGACGCCACCGGTCGTACGACCTGAACACGGGGCTGATCGTCGGCGACGGGCACTGCCTGGTGCTCGACACCCGGGGCTCCCACCGCGAGGGCGCCGACCTGGCCGAGGCCGTCCGGCGCGTCACCCCCTACCCCTGGACGATCGTCAACACCCACTCCCACTTCGACCACTTCTTCGGCAACGCGATGTTCGGCCCCGCCGCCGAGATCTGGGGCCACACCCGGTGCGCCGAGGAGATCGAGCTCTACGGCGAGCAGCAGCGCGAGGGCATGATCAGGAGCAGGCCCGAGCAGCGCGAGGAGTGGGAAGAGGTCACGATCGTGCCGCCCGACCACACGTTCAGCAGCGCCGCGAGCCTCGACATCGGCGGCCGCATCGTGCACCTGCGGCACTTCGGGCTCGGCCACAGCAGCAACGACATCGTGGCGCAGGTGCCGGATGCGGGCGTGGTGTTCGCCGGTGACCTGGTGGAGGAGGGGGCGCCGCCGGCGTTCAGCGACTCCTACCCGCTCGACTGGCCGGTCACGCTGGCCGCGATGCTGGCCGAGATGCCCGAGCCGGTGATCGTGCCGGGCCACGGCGCCGTCGTGGACCGGGCGTACGCGCGGGCGCAGCAGGAAGAGCTGGCGCTGGTCGCCGAGCTGGCCGAGAAGGCCCACGTGGAGGGGCTGCGCGACTCGATCAGGCTCTTCCCCTACCCCGAGGAGATCTCCCGTCAGGCGGTCGAGCGGGCGTTCATGCAGCTCGACGCCTTCTCAGACGCCTGACCAGCCGTCCGATGAGACGCCTGACCAGCGGTCCGATGAGACGCCTGACCAGCGGTCCGATGAGACGCTTGATCAGCCGTCCGATGAGCCGTCCGATGAGCCGTCTGATCAGCCGTCTGTTCAGCGGGGAAGCGCGCGACGAAGCCCGCGTCGTCGTAGACGAGCGTGCCGCCGTGCAGGTGCGCGATGTCCCTGGCGATGGGCAGGCCCAGCCCCGCGCCGCCCGCGTCCCTGGCCCGCGCCTCGTCCAGCCGGGTGAACCGGCCGAACACCGCCTCCCGCTGATCCTCCGGGATGCCGGGCCCGTCGTCGCTCACGACCAGCACCGCGTCCCCGTCCTCGGCGGCCACCCGCACCCGTACGGTCGCGCTCGCGTGCCGTACGGCGTTGTCCACCAGGTTCGTCACCAGACGATCGAGATGCCCGCTCGACCCAGGCAGCACCACGTCAGGCGCGACGTCCAGCTCCACCCGCACATCGGGCCGCCGCCTGGCCCGCAGCGCCGCCTCGGCCGCCACCTGACCCAGGTCGATCTCGCCGCTGCGCAGCGGCTCGCCCGCGTCCAGCCTGGCCAGCATGAGCAGGTCGGCGGCCAGCGACTGGAGGCGTTCGACGTCGGCCAGCGCCTCGGCGGTCAGCTCGCTCGGCTCGGCCAGCTCCAGCCGGGCCCGCAGGGTCGCGATCGGGCTGCGCAGCTCGTGCGCGGCGTCGGCCACGAACCGCTTGTGCTGCTCCACGGCCGTCTCCAGCCGGTCGAGCGTGCCGTTCACGGTGGTCGCCAGCGCCGCGATCTCGTCCTTCGAACGCGGCACAGGCACCCGCCTGTGCAGGTCGCGGGCCGTGATGTCGGCCACCTTCGCCCTGATCGCGGCCACCGGGCCGAGCGCGCGGCCCACCGACAGCCAGGTCACCCCGGCCACCACCGCCAGCAGGGCAGGCACGCCGGGCAGCAGCGCGCCATAGACCGTGCGCAGCGCCTGCTCGACGCCCTCCAGCGAGACCCGCGACAGCAGCGTGGCGGGGCCGTCCGCGGTGGCCACCTCGACGGCGGCGACCGCGTACTCGCTCGGCCTGGCCCACTCCGTGGCCGCCGCCCGCCGGGTCAGCAGCACGTCGGGGTCGGCGACGCGCAGCGCCACGCCCTCCTGCGGGGCGCTCGTCGAGGCGTCCGCGCGCACGCTCGTCCTCATCGGTTCGATGGGCGTGAGCTCCAGCGTCTGCGCGTACGGGGCCGCCGCCGTCGCCTTCCTCGCCGCCTCCGCGTCGGCGCTGCTCACCAGCGTGCCGCGCAGCGACACCACCAGCACCAGGGCCGCCGCGCCCAGGGCGACCGCCACGACGAGCGTGGCCGCCGCCGTCGCCCGTACCCGCACCGAGGACAATCCAGGCGAGATCCGCCGCCACAGCCTCATGCCGCCTCCAGCCGGTACCCGGCGCCGCGCACGGTCATCAGCGTCGTCTTCCCGAACGGCAGGTCGATCTTGCGGCGCAGCGCGCTGATGTAGACCTCCACGATGTTCGGATCGCCGTCGTAGCTGAAGTCCCACGCCTGGGCCAGCAGTTCGCTCTTGGAGACCACCTCGCCGGCCCGCCGGGCGAGCGCGTGCAGCACGGCGAACTCCTTGGGCGTCAGCGCGATCTCCGCCTCGCCCCTGCGGCAGCGCAGCCCGGCCGGGTCGATGACGAGGTCGCCGACGGTGAGGGAGACCGGCCGCTCCCGCCCGCCCCGCCGCACCAGCGCGCGCAGCCGGGCCAGGAGCACCACGTACGAGAAGGGCTTGGCCAGGTAGTCGTCGGCCCCGTTGTCCAGCGCCTCGGCCTCGTCGTACACGCCGTCCTTGGCGGTGAGCATCATGATCGGCGTCCAGTCGCCGGCCTCGCGCAGCCGGGAGCACACGGCGTAGCCGTTCATCCTGGGCAGCATCACGTCGAGGACGATCACGTCGTACGCGTTCTCGGTGGCCAGCCACAGCCCGTCGCGCCCGTCGTGGGCGACGTCGACCGCGAAGCCCTCGCCGGACAGCCCGCCCTTGATCAGGTCGGCCAGCCGCTCCTCGTCCTCCACCAATAAGACTCGCACGCCACCCAGCCTGCCTCAGCGCACCTAAAGCGAAGCTGAAGATCGTTTCGGCTGCCTTCAGGATCACTTCAGGTGCGTGGGGCCACTCTCGGAGCCGTCCGACCGATTCCGATCAAGGAGAATCCATGTTCAAGCGACGTCTCGCGGTGCTGGGCGCGGCGGCCGTGCTCGCCGTCACCGGCCTGGGCGGCTCCGCGCTGGCCGACGGCGCCGACCCGGCCGACGCGGTCCGCTCGCCCGCGCCGGGCGTGAAGGTGACCTGCACGACCGCGGACGGCAAGGTCGTCGAGCTGGCCAGGGCGCTGCCGGCCAGGGCGATGCCGGCCGGTGAGATCGCGAGTCCCGAGGCCGCGGAGGCGCAGCCGTTCGGGCGGGTCGAGGCGCTCAAGGAAGGGGTCCCCGCCGGGGTCGCCGATACGGTGGAGTTCCTGCCCGCGCGGGCCGCGGCGATCGCGGAGCGCTTGGCGGAGGCCCCTCCCGGGGCCCCGGCCGAGGCCATCGCGATCAGCTGTAAGCGCGCCGACCAGTAGCCGCCGCTCACTCGGTGAACGACGGGTGCGGCCCCAGCGCCCAAGCCGACGATCAGCATGAGCTCGCCGGAGGCGGCGAGGATGTCGCGCGCGGCGTTGACGTCCCGGTCGTGGGCCGCCCCGCACAAGCGTCATGCCGGGGTTTAACAAGCGCTTGGTCGTATGTCAGCAAGCCCCCCACATGCGAAGCGCGCCCCCGTCACGTGACGGAGGCGCGCTTCCCAGGACGGGCGAACTCACGACATCTTGTGCTCGTCCGACTTGCTGGACACCTTGGCCGCCATCTGGTCAGCGGACTCCGCAGTCCTGTCCGCCTTCTCATTGACCCAACGTGAGGCATCGGAGGCGGAGTCCTTCATGTGCTCGGTCCACTGCTGTGCGTTGCGGCGGTAGAACATGTAACCGATCGTCCCCACCGCAAGGCCGGTCAGCAGCACGAGCGTCGGCCAGCGCCGCGATCGTGTCGGTGTGGGATCGATTCGCCGGGCCGCCGCGGTCAGCATCGAGCTGACCTTGGGAGCGACCTGCTCCTCGAACCCGTGCGCCGCGGACTCCAGCCGCGGCGCCGCCCAGTAGCGGGCGTCTTCGATACGTTGCGCCGCGGCCACCTTGGCCTGGTCGGCCATGGGTGCGAGACGCTGGCCGGTCTGAGCGGCCCGGGTCTTCACTTGACCCATCCACGTGGCGGGCACTTCTATGACCACGCGGCGTTTCTTCAGTGTCAGGGACACGACAACCTCCCCTGTCGTTGGGGCCCCGAGCCTGACCTTCCCTGGACAAGGCGGCTCAATCATGGCCGTCCGTGGGAGGATGGCTCGGTAGGCCGGAAGGCCATAGTCCTCAAAACACCACAATTCCAACCCTGTGCATAGAGGGGGGCAGCTGTCTCGTGGCTGAGAAGCTGATCGCTAACCTGCAGACCAATCACGGCAATATCAAGGTGGAACTCTTCCCCACCAAGGCGCCGAAAACCGTGCGCAACTTCGTGGAGCTGGCCGAAGGCTCCCGTCCCTGGACCCACCCGGGCACCGGCGAGAAGAGCACCGCGCGCTACTACGACGGCACCATCTTCCACCGGGTGATCTCCGGCTTCATGATCCAGGGCGGCGACCCGCTCGGCCAGGGCATCGGCGGCCCCGGCTACGAGTTCGACGACGAGATCCACCCCGAGCTGCGCTTCGACCGCCCCTACCTGCTGGCCATGGCCAACGCCGGCATCCGCATGGGCAAGGGCACCAACGGCTCGCAGTTCTTCATCACGGTCGGGCCGACCCCCCACCTCAACGGCAAGCACACCATCTTCGGTGAGGTCATCGAGGGCCAGGAGGTCGTCGACGGGATCTCCAAGACCCGCACCGACGGCCGCGACCGCCCGGTCGAGGACGTCGTCCTGCAGTCGGTCACCATCGACCGCGTCCAGGCCTGACGCGATCCGCCCGTCCCCAGCCCCCACTCGGGGCCTGCTCATAGGACGGGCAGGGCCGCTTGCGCGCCTGCGCAGCCGGAGCGCCGTTCCCACGGTCGCTCCGGCCGCGCAGGGCGGCGGGGCGAGGTGAACCGCGATGGGCGCGTCACCCGTGCGGGACGGCCGGTTCGCGGGCTCACGCGGCATACCCCCGCAAGCCATAGGCTTCGGTCATGACCAGCCAGCCGCCGAGCCAGCCCCCACAGCCCGAGCAGCCCGCTGAGGCCGTGCCCACGTGCTACCGGCACCCCGACAGGGAGACGTGGGTGCGCTGTCAGCGTTGTGAGCGCCCCATCTGCCCCGACTGCATGCGCGACGCCGCGGTCGGCTTCCAGTGCCCCGAGTGCGTCGCCGAGGGCAACAAGGCCATCCGCCAGGCCAAGTCCACGTTCGGCGGCGGCCTGGTGCGCACTCCGATCGTCACCTACGCCATCATGGGGCTCATCGCCCTGGTCTTCGGCGTCCAGCTGCTCGTGGGCGACGTCGTCACCGCCGCGCTGGCGATGTGGCCGCCCGGTGTCGCCGTGCTCGGCGAGTACTACCGCCTGATCACCGCGGCGTTCCTGCACCAGGACTTCATCCACATCCTGTTCAACGGCTGGGCGATCTGGGTCATCGGCCCCTACCTGGAGCGCGCCTTCGGCCACGCCCGCTTCATCGCCCTCTTCCTGCTCAGCGCTCTGGGCGGCTCGGTGCTCGGCTTCTGGGTCGACCCGCTCAACACCTTCACGCTGGGCGCGTCGGGCGCGGTGTTCGGCATGTTCGGCGCGGTCTTCGTGGTCGGCCGCCGGCTCAACCTCGACGTGCGCGGCATCGCCGTGATCATCGCGCTCAACCTGGCCATCACGTTCGTGCTGCCCGCGTTCTCAGGTCTGCGCATCAGCTGGACCGGCCACGTCGGCGGCCTCGTCACCGGCACGCTCCTGGCCCTGGCGCTGGCCTACGCGCCGAAGGCCAACAGGGCGCTGGTGCAGTGGCTGGCGATCGCTGGAGCGCTGGTGCTCCTCGTGGCGCTCGTGCTGGTACGCGTCCCAGCGATAGCAAGCATGGTCGGCTGAGCTTCCCCAGGCTGTGGAAAAGACTGTGGAAAGAACTAACGCCAGCGGGTGGAAAGAACCACACCGAAGATGATGAAAACAAACCCGATCAGCAGGTTCCAGTTCTGGAGGTCGCTGAAGAAGGGAGCCTGCGGAGCGACGTAATAGACGGCGATCCACAGGATTCCGATGATCCACGCGGCGACCATCGTGGGAGCCAGCCAGCGGGGGCTGACCTTGACCTGCTGTGACCTCTGCGGCGGGGTGTAGACCGCCTTCTTGCGAGCCTTCGACTTGGGCACTGGGTAACTCCTGCTGAGGGCCTGGGCTTCCGGATCATCCGCAGGCTCTTCGGTAAGGGTAATTGAAGTGAGGCCCAGGATAGTCGCCACGCGCATCGCATGGCGATCCCCGGGCCCCGCATCGTCGCCGAATACCCTGAACGCATGCGGGCCGTGTTCCGGGCCCTCGGGGAGACCAGCATCACCGCGGGCCTGATCCTCATGCTGTTCTGCGCGTACCTGCTCTGGGGCACCGGCGCGTACACGCAGCGGCAGCAGCTGCTGCTCCAGCGCGAGCTGGCGGCCGAGAAGAGCCGCACGGCCCCGCCGGAGCCGACGGCCGGGCAGGCGTTCGCGCTGCTGCGCATCCCGCGGCTGGGCCGCGACTACCGGTACGCGATCGTCGAGGGCGTCGGCGCCGACCAGCTCAAGAAGGGCCCAGGCCACTACCCCGACAGCGCCATGCCGGGCGAGGTGGGCAACTTCGTGCTCTCGGGCCACCGCACCACGTACGCGGCCCCGTTCAACGAGATCGACCAGCTCGAACGCGACGACGAGATCATCGTCGAGACCCGCGAGGCTCGCCACACCTACCGCGTCACCTCCCAGGACGTCGTGCGGCCCGACGAGGTCGAGGTGCTGGCCCCGGTGCCCGGCAAGCCCGACATCCGGCCCATCCGCGCCTTCATCACCCTGTCCACCTGCCACCCCGAGTACTCCGCCGCCGAGCGGCTCATCGTCTACGGCGTCCTGAAGCACAGCGAACCGCGCGAGGAGTGACATGTACGCCTGGCTCTGGCGCAAGCTGCCCGGCCGCCCGCCCGCCCGCCTGCTGACGGCCGCCGTGCTGGTGCTCGCCGCGGTGGCCCTACTCTGGTACGTCGTGTTCCCGCTGATGGAGCCGGCGGTGACGCTCGATGAGGTGACGGTGAGGAAATGAGCCGCGTGCTGGTCGTGGACAATCACGACAGCTTCGTGCACACCATCGTGCAATACCTGCGGGAGCTGGGCGCCGAGTGCGACGTCCGGCCCCGCGACGGCGTCCGCGTGCACGACGCCGACGGCTTCGACGGCGTGGTCGTCAGCCCGGGCCCCGGCACGCCCGAGGCGGCCGGTGTGAGCGTCCCGCTGGTCCGCCACGCGGCGGAGACCGGCCGGCCGCTGCTCGGCGTCTGCCTCGGCCACCAGGCCATCGCGGTCGCCTTCGGCGCCACCGTGACACGCGCTCCCGAGCTGTTCCACGGCAGGACGAGCGACATCAGCCACGACGGCAGGGGCGTGTTCGAGCGCCTGCCGTCGCCCGTGCGCATGACCCGCTACCACTCGCTGGCCGTGTTGCCCGAGACCGTGCCCGCCGTGCTCGACGTGACGGCCCGCACCGCCGACGGGATCGTCATGGGGCTGCGGCACCGCGAGCTGCCCATCGAGGGCATCCAGTTCCACCCGGAATCGGTGCTGTCCGAGCACGGTCATCGGTTGCTGGGGAATTGGCTGCAAAAAATGGTGTAACAAACGTCTCGCGTAGAGCGACGTACCAGTGAGCGTCCCCGCCGTTGCCCCCGAGCGGCGGGGGCGTTTCCATGTCCGGCCCCGCTCACCGCGGGGCTTTCTCATGCGCGCAGCCGCTCACGGGCCTCAGCGAGCCCGGCAGCGCGAAAGCCGCCCCTCCGCGCAGGAGAGGCGGCTTTCAGCGTGTCTCAGCGGTTGCGCCAGCCGTCACCGTGCAGACCGCCACCGAGGCCCTCGTCGCCGATCGGGTTGTCCGTCGGCGGCTCCTCCTCGTCCGGCGGGAAGTCGTCGGTCGGCTGGTCGTCCGGCGGGAAGTCGTCGGTCGGCTGGTCGTCCGTCGGCGGCGGCGCGGTGTCCTGGGGACCGGTGGACACCGTGATCGTGATCGTGGTGCCCGGCAGCAGCTTGGTGCCCTCACCCGGGTTCTGCTGCACGACGGTGCCCTCGGGCTCCTGCGCCGGCTGCGGGGAGGCCTTGACCTTGAAGCCCGCGGACTTCAGCTGAGCCGTGGCGTCCTGCTGGGTGAGCCCGATGACGCTGGGCACCTCACGCAGCTCCTTCGGCACGAAGAGGGTGACCGAGCCGCCCTTCTCCAGCTCATCGCCGGGCTTGGGATCGGTGGCGATGACCGTGCCCTGCTCCTTGGAGGAGTTGCGGGTCTTGATGACGCCGCGCAGGCCCACCTCTTCGAGGACCTTCTGGGCGTCCTCCGAGCTCATGCCGACGAGGCCGTCGGGCACCTTGATCTTCTCAGGGCCCTTGGACACGATCAGCTTGACCGTGGCGCCCTTCTCGACCGTGGTGTCGGCGGGCGGGTCGGTCTCGATGACCGCGCCCTTCTCCACGTCGGAGCTGGCCTTCTGCACGACCTCCGGCACCAGCCCGAGCTTTTTCAGCTCCGCTTCGGCGTAGGAGCGCTCCTGCGACACCAGCGACGGGATCGCCACCTTCGTGTCGGCCGGGGTGTCCTTCCCGCTGAAGACGACGTAGCCCACCGTGATGAACGCGCCGATGATGAGCAGCGGGATGACGATCCACAGGGCGGTCTTGACGGCGTTGTTGCCGCCGCCACCCGAAGCCCTGCGCCGGCCGCCGCGGCCGCCGCCCTCGTCGTAGTCGTAGTCGGGGATCGCGTTGGTGCGCTGCGTGGCCGGGCCGCCGGCCGCATGGGTGGCGGTCATCATGCGGGTGCCCTGACCCATGGTGCCGGTCATCGCCATCGTCTGGGCGTCGGTCGGCATGCCGGACATCGCCCGCTGGATGTCGGCCCGCATCTCGCCCGCGCTCTGGTAGCGCTGGGCCGGGTCCTTCGCCATGGCCTTGAGCACGATGGCGTCGGCCCACGCCGGGATCTCGCGGTCGATCTGCGACGGCGGGATGGGCTCCTCGCGCACGTGCTGGTAGGCGATCGCGACGGGGGAGTCGCCGGTGAACGGCGGCTGGCCGGTCAGCAGCTCGTACAGCACGCAGCCGGTGGAGTAGATGTCGCTGCGCGCGTCGACCCGCTCGCCGCGGGCCTGCTCGGGCGACAGGTATTGGGCGGTGCCTATCACCTGCGCGGTCTGCGTCATCGTGGCCGCGGAGTCGGCCATCGCGCGGGCGATGCCGAAGTCCATCACCTTGACGTCGCCGGCGCGGGTGATCATCACGTTGGCCGGCTTGATGTCGCGGTGGACGATGCCGCCGCGGTGGCTGTAGTCGAGCGCCCGCAGGATGCCGTCGACCAGCTCGACCGCGCGCTCGGGCAGCAGCCGCCTGTCCTGGCGCAGCAGGTCGCGCAGCGTCCGCCCGTCGACGTATTCCATCACGATGTACGGCACGGGGGTGCCGTCGGTGACGTCTTCGCCGGTGTCGTAGACCGCGACCACGGCCGGGTGGTTCAGTGAGGCCGCCGACTGCGCCTCACGGCGGAACCGGGCCTGGAAGGTGTGGTCTCGCGCCAGGTCGGACCGGAGGGTCTTGATCGCGACTATGCGGTCCAGCCGGATGTCTCGGGCGCGATACACCTCGGCCATGCCGCCGCGCCCGACGACACCGTCGAGCTCGTAGCGACCTCCGAGTAGCCGAGGCTGAGTCATTTCCTGCACTGTCCCTTACCGTTCATCTTGGGTACCGGCCGGCTCGCGGGGCCGCCGGTGTCCATCATCGACCCCATGGCGCATCACGTCTCCTCTTTGGGCGGGTTTGTCTCACCCGGATCCGGCGTGGCGGTGGGTGTCGGTGTCGTCGGTGTCGTGGTGGGCGTTGGGGTCGGGGTGGGGGTTGGTGTCCGGGTGGTGGTCGGGGGCGGTTTCGTCGGCGTCGGCTTCTTGGTGGGAGTAGCCGACGTGCTTACCGTAGCCGACCGTGAGGGTATCGGCCTCGGTGTCCTCACCGTAACAACCGGCGGTCGCCGCGTGCTCTTCGTCTTCGACGGGCGGGGCTTCTGCCGGGTCGGCGTGGCCTTCACGGTAGGCGATTGTGTCGGTTCGGCCACCTCGGGAGTCGCCTGCGGCCGCTGCGGATCGGCGAACGTGATGGCCGTCAGCCCCACCGCCGCCACGCAGCCCGCCGCGGCCACCAGCGCGAGCGTCCGCGCGCCCCTGCGCCGCTTCTTCCGCGGGCCCTCCTGGAGCGTGGCCGGGTCGAGGTTGTCGGTGGCCAGCTCGTCCTCGGGGGCCGGCTCGCGGACGCGGAAGCCCCCCGGGTCGGTCAGCATGCTGAGCTCGGCGGCGCCGTGCACCGCCCCCGCCAGCGACTCGCGCAGCACGTACGCCCGATCGGCCACCTCGATCGCCGACCCGGGCCGCTGCGCGGGCTCCTTGGCCAGCAGCCCCATGACCAGCTCGCGCACCGCGGCCGGCACGTCGGCGCCGAGCGGCGGCGGCTGCTCGTTGAGGTGCAGCAGCGCGATCGCCACCTGGCTGTCGGCACGGAACGGCGTGCGCCCCGCCAGGCACTCGTACGCCACCACGCCCAGCGAGTAGAGGTCCGTCGAAGGAGTCAGCGGGAAACCCTGCGCCTGCTCGGGACTGACGTACTGGGCGGTGCCCAGCACCGTGCCGGTCTGCGTCACCGGCGCCGCCTCCAGGGCACGCGCGATGCCGAAGTCGGTCACCTTGATCGACCCCTCGGGGGTGACCAGCAGGTTGCCCGGCTTGATGTCGCGGTGGATGATCCCGGCGGAGTGGGCCGCGTGCAGCGCCTTGGCGGTCTGGTGCACCACGTCGAGGGTGACCTCGGGCCCGAGCGCGCCGTTGCGCGCCAGGATGGCCGACAGCGGCTCGCCGTGCACCAGCTCCATGACGAGGTAGGCGAGGTCGCTCTGCTCGCCGTAGTCGAAGATCTGCGCCACGCCGGGGTCGGCCAGCGCCGCGGTGAGCCGCGCCTCGTTCCTGAACCGCTCGCGGAACGTGGGGTCGGCGTAGATGTGGCTGCGCAGGATCTTCACCGCCACCTCGCGCCCGAGCAGCTCGTCACGGGCACGCCAGACCTCTCCCATACCGCCCGTGGCGATGCGGGAGACCAGGAGGTAGCGGTTACGGAGCCGCATGACCCAGCAGGTTACCGTCACTCACTTGTTCAGCACCGCCTCCAGCACGGCCTTGGCGATGGGCGCGGCGGTGTGACCGCCGGTCGCCTCCGCCCCGACGTTGGCGGCGCCCGACTCGACGATGACCGCGAGCGCCACCTTCGGGTTCTCCGCCGGCGCGAAGCTGATGAACCACGCGTGCGGCGGCTGCCCGTCGGAGGTCTCCGCGGTGCCCGTCTTGCCCGCTACTTGGACGCCCGGCACCTGCGCGAGGTTGGCGGTGCCGTTGGAGACGACGCTCACCATCATGTCGCGCAGCTTGGCCGCCGTCCCGGAGCTGACCGCCGTGGTGAGCTCTTCCGGGTCGGCCTCGTCGATGGTGTCGCCCTTGGAGTCGGTGACCTTGTCGACGAGGTACGGCTTCATCACCGTGCCGTCATTGGCGATGCCCGCCGCGATCATGGCCATCTGCAGCGGCGTCATCCGGTTGCTGCGCTGCCCGATCGAGGCCATCGCCACGGCCGCCTGATCCTCCTTGGGCCCGAAGTCGCTCTGCGCGACCGGCATCGGCACGGCGACCTGCTGCCCCATGCCGAACTTCTCGGTCTGCTCCTTCATCTTGTCGTAGCCCAGCTCCATGCCCATCGAGCCGAACGGCGTGTTGCAGGATCTTTCCAGCGCGTAGACCAGCGTGACCTGGCCGCTGCCGCACGCCGCGCCGCCGTAGTTGGGCAGGCTGATGTTCGTGTTGGGCAGCGGCAGCCGCTGCGGGGCCTCGACGGTGGTGTCGGGGCCGCGCGACTCGTCGTCCTCGAGGTACGCCGCCGCCGTCACGACCTTGAACGTCGAGCCGGGCGGGTAGGTCTGGGCGATGGTCCTGTTGAGCAGCGGCTGGCTCTTGTCCTTGGCCAGCTCGTCGTAGCGCTTGAACACCTTGGCCTTGTCGGTGCCCGACAGCTCGGTCGGGTCGTACGTGGGCAGCGAGACCATGGCGAGGATGCCGCCGGTCTTCGGGTCGAGCGCCACCAGGGCGCCGCGCTTGCCGCTCTGCCGCAGCGCGTCGTAGGCCGCCTTCTGGGCCTTGGGGTCGATCGTCAGCTCGACGTTGGCGCCCTTGGTCGGCTCGCCGGTGAACAGGTCGATGCTGCGCCGCAGCAGCAGGTCGGCGCTGGAGCCGTCGAGCAGCTTGTTGTGGGTCGACTCGATGGCGTCGGCGCTCTCGGGGGAGAAGAAGCCGGTGACGTGCGCGTAGAGCTTCGCGTCCGGATATTTCCGGATGAAGCGGAACCTGTTGTCGCCGGTGTCCACGGACTGCGCGATCACCTTGCCGCCCGCCGTGATGCGCCCGCGCTCGATCGCGTAGCGGTCGAAGAAGTTGCGGGTGTTGCGCGCGTCGGATTGGTACTCCTCGGCCTTGACGGCCTGGAGCCAGTTCACGTTGATCATCAGGAGCGCGAACATGGCCAGCGCGGCCACCGCCACTCGCTTCAAGGTGCCGTTCATCGCTGGAACACCTGCGTCAGTCCCTCGTTCTGGATCGCCTGGGGTGGGGGGCGTCTGGCGGCATCTGACGTTCGTACCAGGAGAGCGATAAGAATCCAGTTAGCCAGCAGCGCCGAGCCGCCCTGCGACATGAACGGCGTGACCAGGCCGGTCAGCGGAATGAGGTTGGTCACGCCTCCCACGATGATGAACACCTGCCAGGCGAGGATGAACGACAGGCCGCCCGCGAGCAGCTTCGAGTAGGGGTCGCGGGCCGCGATCGCGGTGCGCAGGCCGCGCTCGACGATCAGTGCGTAGATCATCAGGATCGCCATCAGCCCGGTCAGGCCGAGCTCCTCGCCGGTGGCGTTGAAGATGAAGTCGGAGAAGGCCAGCGGGATCAGCTCGGGGTGGCCCTGGCCGAGCCCCGTGCCGAGGATGCGGCCCGCGCCCAGCCCGAACAGGCCCTGCATGATCTGGTAGCTGCCGCCGAAAGGCCGGTCGTAGTACTCCTGGGAGCCCGGGTCGAGCCACACGTCGAAGCGGTCGCCGACGTGGGAGAAGATCTGGCCGGCGATGAACGCGCCGCCGACGAACAGCAGGATGCCGATCAGCACCCACGACGTACGCTGCGTGGCGATGTAGAGCATCACCACGAACCCGCCGAACAGCAGCAGCGACGAGCCCAGGTCCTTCTGCAGCACCAGCACGCCGATGGCGACGGCCCAGGTGATCAGCACCGGGCCGAGGTCACGGGCCCGCGGCAGGTCGATGAAGAGCAGCCGCCGCCCGGCCAGCGCCAGCACGTCACGCTTGGCGACCAGGTAGCCGGCGAAGAAGATGACCAGCGCGATCTTCGCGAACTCGGCCGGCTGGATGGTGGCCGCGCCGAACCCGATCCAGATGCGGGCGCCGTTGCGCTCCTGGCCCAGCCCGGGGGTCAGCGGCGAGATCAGCAGGACCACGCCGATCAGCCCCGCCGTGTACGTCAGCCGCTGCAGCGTGCGATGGTCGCGCAGCACCACCAGCGTCACGGCGAACAGCACGACCCCGACGCCGGTCATGATGATCTGGTTGGTGGCGGAGGCGCCGTCCATCGGGGCGTTCTCCAGCCGGTAGATCATCACCAGGCCGATGCCGTTGACCACGGTGACCAGCGGCAGGATCAGCGGGTCAGCCCAGGGGGCGAACTTCGCGAGCACCAGATAGGCGGCCAGCATCAGGCCGCCCAGGCTGAGCCCGTAGGTCAGCATCCCGGCCGGGATCTGCCCGTCCATGGCCAGGCCCACGTTGGCGTAGGCGGCCATGACGATCACCACCGCGAGCGCGAGCATGACCAGCTGCGCCACGCGCCGCTTGGCCGGCATCGGGACGGGGGTGATGTCGACTTCGCTCATCTACTGCTGTCTCGTCTTGGACTTGGTGGCGGAGGCGGTGGCGCTGGGAGTGGCGCTCGCCTCCGTCTCGGGTTCCTTCTCTTCCGCGGCCTTGTCCTCGTCGCCGAACGACAGGCTGTTGATCTTCGTCATGCCCTCGTCCACGTTCGTGACGGGGATGCCGCTCCTGACCAGCGCCTGATCGGCCTCTGACAGCTGGGACAGCTGGCGGCCAGTGGGCTTGGAGACATGGAAGAGCTGGAAGGGACCCACCTCTTTCTTGACCCCCTGGAACACGACCACCTCGCCGCCCCTTGCACCGACGAAGAACTGGTCCTGAGTCCACTGGTAACCGAAGTAGCCGCCGACGAAGACGCCGACGGCTCCGACACCGAGCACGGTGACCAGCACGGGCCACATCCGGCGACGCTTCCTCGAACGCCGGGACGAGGTCCCGGCGACCGGCTCAGCGAAATCGTCGTCGGAGAGCACCGGCTGGGGTGCGGTCACCGCGCCTGCTCGCCCCGGCGGGACGTCCTGCGGGCTCCCGTCAAGGCCGGCCATGCCCGCCGCGCCGACGATGGCGGCCTCCGCGGGCGGCTGCTGCCCGTCGGAGATCTCCAGCACGTCGGCCAGCACGCACGTGATGTTGTCGGGCCCGCCGCCCCGGTTCGCCAGATCGATGAGCTGGCGGACGACCTCTTCAGGGTCGTCGATGTTGGTGAGCGTGGCATGCAGCGTCTCCGCGCTGACCACGCCCGACAGGCCGTCGGAACACAGCAGGTAGCGGTCGCCCACCTGCGCCTCGCGCAGCGTGAGATCGGGATCGACCTCGCCGCTGCCGTCGAGCGCGCGCAGCAGGATCGACCGCTGTGGGTGGGTGGCCGCCTCTTCCGGCGTGATGCGCCCGTCGTCCACCAGCTGTTGCACCAGCGTGTGGTCGTGGGTGATCTGGTAGAGCTCACCACGTCTCAGGAGATAGGCGCGCGAGTCGCCCACGTGCACCAGGGCGACCTGGGTGCCGTTCCAGAGCATGGCGGTGAGCGTCGTGCCCATGCCTTTGAGGCTGGGATCCCGCCCCACCATTTCGTGCAGCTTGCGGTTGGCGTCGCGTACCGCTGCCTCGATGGCGTTGAGCAGGTCACCCCCCTGTTGGGCCTCTTCCAGAGAGGCCATGGCGGCGATGGCGACAGAACTCGCCACCTCGCCGTGTGCATGCCCGCCCATGCCGTCGGCGACGGCGAGCAGGCGGCCGCTAGCGTACGCCGAGTCCTCGTTTCCTTCGCGGAGGAGGCCGACGTCCGAGCGGGCGGCGTAGCGGAGTGCGATGGTCATTTGCGCAATTCAATGACTGTCTTGCCGACGCGGATCGGAACACCGAGCGGCACCGGGGTCGGGCGGGTGACTTTTGAACGGTCGAGGTACGTGCCGTTGGTGGACCCAAGATCTTCCACGATCCATTGACCGTCCTGAGGAAAGAGCCGGGCGTGCCGGCTGGAAGCGTAGTCGTCGGTGACCACCAGCGTGGCGTCATTGGCCCGGCCAATGGTGATGGGCTGCTCCGTGAGGTTGATGGTGGTGCCCTGGAGAGGCCCACCCGTGACGATGAGCTGGCGTGGCTCGCCCTTCTTGTTCTTGGGCTTGGCCACGGGTTTGGCGGGCTTCATGGCCTTACGGCCACCCGCCGGCGCGGTGCGTGAACCGAACAAGTCAGTCCGGATCACGCCGACTGCGGCAATGACGAAGAACCACAGCACCGCCAGGAAGGCGAGCCGGATCAGCAGCAGCGTGAGCTCGGACATGGACCGTCTGTCTACCCCTAATCGCGCCGGAACACCAGAGTCGTACGCCCCAGGGTCACTCGCGTGCCGTTCTGGAGCTCGATCCTGCGCACCGGCTGGCCATTGACAAAAGTGCCGTTCGTCGAACCCAGATCGACGAGAACCACATTCTGGCCCTCGACGCGCAGCTCCGCGTGATGTCGCGAAACTCCGGGATCGACGAGACGAAGATCGCAGTCGGTGCCCCTGCCGAGCAAGGTCACCGGAGTGGTGAGCTCGTAGGAGCGGTCGCCCTGCGGATCGTCCTGAGTGCTGACGAGCAGCCGCGGCCGCCCGCCGAACGCGTGAGGCCTCGACGGAGGCAGGTCGCTCGCCGGCTGGCGAATCTCGTCCTGCTCCACCGTCGCGCCGCGGATGACCCCCGAACGGATGCGGAACAAGCCCACAGCCAGATCGCCGGCGGTCTCGAAGCGAACCCGGACCGGTCCCACAAAGGAGTAGCCCTGTTCCTTGGCGTACTCCCTGGCGAGGTTGGCCAGCTCGTGGCTGATGCTGTCGGCGTAGACCTCGAGCCGTTCGGCGTCGGTCGTGGACAGCTCGACCACGAAGTCGTTGGGCACGAGCGTGCGACCTTGAGCGACGATCGCCGCACGCTCATCCATCTCCCGCTGAACCGCGCTGGCGACCTCGACCGGCTGAAGGTCAGATTTGAACGCCCGCGCAAAGGCTCCCTCAACCAGGCCTTCGAGCCTTCGCTCGAAGCGCTGAAGGACTCCCACCGGGTACCTCCCTTCCTCCGTGCATATGATCGCGGCCCCGTAGACGCATCGGCGCCCGGTCTCCGCTCGTTCCACGTGACGGTGTCACAGGCGCTCGTCGGCAGCCGCGCCCAGCTCCTCCGCTCCCGTGTCTTATGCGATCGTATCCGGGTTCAGTACCAGTGGCTGTTCCGTGCTAATGTTCTTTCCGCACCCACAAGGGCGGGTGGCGGAACGGCAGACGCGCACGGTTCAGGTCCGTGTGTCCGAAAGGACGTGAGGGTTCAAATCCCTCCTCGCCCACTCGTGTGACTGGGGGATCCTTGGTCGCAAGCCTTTCAGGCTTGCTCCCTCGGGTCCCCCTCGTCATGTCTGCCCGGGGGATAACCCCCGGACCCCCAGCGTCTTTCGCTGGCGCTCCTGGGGGCTTCGCCCCCAGACCCCCAGCGTCTTTCGCTGGCGCTCCTGAGGGGTTCGTCCCTAGGCCCCCCAGCGTCTTTCGCTGGTGCTCCTGAGGGTTTCGCCCCTAGACCCCCAGAGGTCGCTGTCGCTCCCTGGGGCCCTTCGTCCCAGGTCCCCCGCTTGGTTTCGCGGGTTCCCCTTGGTGCTTTGCTTCCCTGGGTGTCTGGTTTTCTTGCTCACCCTGTCTAAGGGGTGCTGTTTGCGCAAGGGGATCTGGGGTTTCTTTTCGGGTTGAGGGTAGGGCCCGGTGGTTGCAAGGTACTTTCATCCCCCTCCGGGCCCTTTGTGTTCTACGTCACACTTGCTGTTCTGGTGTCCAGAAGTTCGCCTACCAGGTCGGTGAGGCTCACCATTCCGATGATTTTTTGGTCTTGGTTCGTAACCAGGGCCAAATGGGATCGTTGTTCCTGTAGGGCGGTCACTGCCTCTGGGACCTGGGTGGTGCAGGGTAGCTCCGGGAGCTTGCGTAGGAGGTCGCTTGCCCTGCTTGCTGGTCTCAGCAGGGCGTCTCTTACGTGTAGCGCCCCTTCTACGCCGTTCGGGCCTTCCACCAGGAGCCTCAGGTGGGCGCTGCCTGCCGCGGTCTTCTTGATCTCTGCTGCTGTGGCGTCCTTCGTGACCTTGACTGCCTTGTCTATGGGGACCATCAAGGGCTCTATGCCCTCGTCGCCCAGGCGTAGGGCTCTGGTCAGGAGGTCGTGTTCCTCTCTGTCCAGGAG
Source organism: Nonomuraea sp. NPDC049419 (assembly GCF_040676995.1). Classification (NCBI taxonomy): domain Bacteria; kingdom Bacillati; phylum Actinomycetota; class Actinomycetes; order Streptosporangiales; family Streptosporangiaceae; genus Nonomuraea; species Nonomuraea sp. NPDC049419. The sequence continues at coordinate 82,574 of NZ_JBFAQB010000009.1, forward strand.
GCCCATGCGGCCTGATTCGCCTACCAGCATGGCCAGCTGTCGGGGGGTTCTCGTCGTTGCCAGCTCGTCTCTCGGCTGGACGCCGAAGAGGTGGAGGATGGCGTTCGTCAGGGCGTTCAGGGCTGCCAGCAACGGGCGCATGACCGTCGTGAAGGCTCTGAACGGGAGGGTGAGGATCAGGGCCGCTCGTTCCGGATGGGTCAGGGCCCAGCTCTTCGGGGCCATCTCCCCTACGACCATGTGCAGGAACGTCACCAGGGCCAGGGCGAAGGTCAGGGCAATCGGCAGGCGCATCGCCTCTGGGATGCCCACTGCTGCGAACACTGGCTCCAAATAGTGTTCAATCGCCGGCTCTGTCACCTGGCCCAGGCCCAGTGTGCAGAGGGTGATGCCCAGCTGGGCGCCTGCGAGCATCAGGGAGAGTTGTCTGCTGCCGCCTGCTGCTGAGCGGGCGGTCATTCTGACCAGGCGGTTGCCTGTCGCGCCTATCTCCTCCAGGCGGTGGCGTCTTGACGAGACGAAGGCGAACTCCGCTGCTACGAACAACGCGTTGAAGGCCAGGAGCGCGATGCTCAGGACGATCATGCTCATCCGGTCGTCGCCTCCGCGTGTTTGAGCGGGGTCAGGCGGACCCACTCCGGGACCCGGCGGTGGAGGGACATGACCGTCAGCTCCGCCAGGGTTTCTTCCTGGTCGTCCGCGAAGGGGTCGGTTTCCTGGGTCATCGGGACCGTCACCTTGTCGCCCTGGTCGGGCATTCGGCCCAGCTTTGCCAGCACCAGGCCGGCCAGTGTGTCGTAGTCGTCGCTCTGTGGCAGTGCCAGACCTGTCGCTCGTTCCACTTCGTCCAGGCGTAGGTGGCCCGGGACTTCCCAGACTCCTCCTGGATGTTCCACTGCTCCTTGTGGCTCTGGGTCGTTCTCATCCACCAGTTCGCCGACCAGTTCTTCCGCCAGGTCCTCGATCGTGATGACCCCGGCCAGGCCGCCGTACTCGTCTATGACGCAGGCGATGTCGTCGCGGGCCGTGCGCATGCGGTCGAGGACCACCGGGAGGGGCAGTGAGTCGGGCACCAGGAGTGCCGGGCGGGTGATGGCGGCTATCGTGCCGGTCTCCACGCCCGTCGTCAGCAGCTCGCGTACGCCCGTCACACCGGCCACGTCGCCCTCCTCCGTCACCACCGGGTAGCGGGAGTGGCCGCAGTCCTGCATGACGGCCAGCAGGTCGGAGATGGGTTGCGAGGCGCGGAGCACCACCACCCGGGGGCGGGGGACCATGATCTCCTCGGCCGTGCGGTCGCCGAACTCCAGAGCCCGCTCCAGGAGGTCGGAGAGCCGGGCGGGCAGCTCGCCCGCCTGGGTCGACTCCGCGATGATGCGGGACAGCTCTTCAGGCGTCGCGCCGTGCTCCACCTCCTCCACGGGCTCGATGCCGACCCGCCTGAGCAGGCCGGTGGCGGCCGAGTCGAAGAGCTTGACCACCGGGCCGACGATCGCGAGGTACGCCAGCGTCGAGCGGGCCAGGAACTTGGCCACCTGCTCGGGCCTCGCGATGCCGAGGTTCTTGGGGGCCAGCTCGCCGAAGACCATCTGCACGACGGTGGCGACGAACACGCCGGCGGCCACGGAGATCCCGGTGATCATGGCGTCGGGCAGGCCCAGGTCGGTCAGCCAGGGGCGTACGAGGGAGGCGATCGCCGGCTCGGCCAGGAAGCCGACCAGCAGGGCCGTCACCGTGATGCCGAGCTGTGCGCCCGAGAGCATGAAGGACAGTCGGGAGGTGACCTGGAGTGCCTTTTCTGCGGAGGTGTCGCCGGCGGCGGCCTGCTCACGCAGGAGGCTGCGGTCGGCGGCGACGAAGGCGAATTCCTGGGCGACGAAGTAGCCGGTCGCCGCGGTCAGGAGCAGGAGGGCCAGCAGCCCGAGATAGGCGCTCACCGCGGTGAGCCCTCAGAGGAACCCGTGCCCGAGCACGGGCGAAGACTCCACGGGTCCGGATCGGACACGATCTTCCTTTCGATAGCGGTCGTCCATAACCGTAACGATGCTGGTGGCATCTATGTTTCCGCAGTGACTCTCCGCTGGTTCCGCGTACTTTTCCGTAGGAAATCCTTGGCGGAGCGTCTTCACTGGCGAGGGTTGGACGTAGCGTTTATGGCAAACCGAAGGGAAAGAAGGCGAAGTGTCTGAGGACGACCGGACGCGGGCTTACCGCTCGCCAGGCGACGGCCGCCCGCTGCCACCGCGGCCCGGTGACGGCCTGCGCTCTGGAGGCGCACCCGCGCACCGGATCCCGCCCGGAGGGCCGACGCCGCCAGGAGGGCAGGGCCCCGTGCCTGGGGCGGGGGCGCCCACCCAGAAGCTTCCCACAGCCGCCCCAGAGGGCCCTGCGGAGACTCCGCCGCGCAGGGGGTCCTCCAGGGTCTACGGGCGCGAGCGGGCCGGCGAGAGCCCGGTCAGGCCGCTTCGCTCGCGGTCCGGCGGTCCCGCCGAGCCCCGGCCGCCCAAGGGGCCGCGCAAGAAGATCTCCGGCAAGGCGATCCTGTCGATCATCGCCGGGTTCCTGGTGCTGCTGCTCGTCGCCGGGGTCGGGTTGTTCTTCTGGGTCAACTCGCGGCTGACGGGCATCGAAGGGGTGCTCGACGAGTACGAGGGGCGGCCCGCCGACACGCCTGGCACCAACTGGCTGCTCGTCGGCTCCGACAGCCGCAAGGGTCTGACCGCCGCCCAGCGGAGAAAGCTCGCCACCGGGCGGGCCGCGGGGCAGCGTACGGACTCGATGATGCTGCTGCACATCCCCGCGGGGAGCGACGCGCCCACGCTGGTCAGCCTGCCGCGCGACTCCGCGATCACCATCCCGGGCAGGGGGCGCGACAAGCTCAACTCCGCCTACGCCTTCGGCGGGCCCAAGCTGCTCGTCCGCACGGTCGAGAACGCCACCGGCGTGCACATCGACCACTACATGGAGATCGGCTTCGCCGGGTTCGTGGACATCGTGGACGCCGTCGGCGGGGTCGAGATCAACGTACGGGCCGCCGTCAACGACCCCAAGGCCGGGCTCAAGCTGAAGAAGGGCACCCAGGTGCTGACCGGCTCACAGGCGCTCGGCTACGTACGCACCCGCAAGGGCGGCGCGCTGCCCGACTTCGAGCGGACCAAGCGGCAGCGGCAGTTCCTCAGCGCGGTCGTGAAGAAGGCCGCGAGCCCCGGGGTGCTGCTCAACCCGTTCACCGCGATCCCGCTGGCCGCGAGCGCGACCGACGCGGTCGAGGTCGACTCGGGCACCGGGGCGTTCAACATGCTGTCGCTGGGGCTCGCCATGGGCGACAGCCCGGTGACGACGGTGGTGCCGTTCGGCGGCACGGAGCGCGTGGCCAGCGGTGACGCGGTCAAGTGGGACAGGACGAAGGCGCTCGCGCTGTTCAACGCGCTGAAGGAGGACAAGCCGGTGCCCAAGGAGGTCGTGGACGCCGGCTGACGGGCCTCACGTCACGGTGGTGACCACGACGGCGGCCGTTCTGGGGACAGTTCCGTGCGGGCCGTACTCTGGGGGCATGCCCGAACTTCCCGAAGTCGAGTCGCTCACCGGCTTCCTGCGCGAGCGGGCCGTGGGCCGCGCGATCGCGGGGATCGACGTGGTGGCCATCCAGGCGCTCAAGACGTTCGACCCGCCCGTCACCTCCCTCGGCGGGCTGACCGTCACCGGCGTGAGCAGGCACGGCAAGTTCCTCGACCTCGACTGCGACGGGCTGCACCTGGTCATCCACCTGGCCCGCGCCGGGTGGCTGCGCTGGCGCGACGACCTGTCGGGGGCCAAGCCGGTGCGGCCGGGGAAGGGGCCGCTGGCCGTACGCGTGCGGCTGGCGCCCGACGACGAGGGTCTGGCGCCCGGGTTCGAGCTGACGGAGGCGGGGACGCAGAAGCGCCTCGCCGTCTATGTCACGAAAAATCCGGACGAGGTGCCCGGCATCGCCGCCCTCGGCCCCGACCCGCTCGCCGAGTCGTTCACCGTCGAGGCGCTCAAGCGCATCGTCGGCGGCAAGCGCACCCAGATCAAGGGCCTGCTGCGCGACCAGAAGGTGATCGCCGGCATCGGCAACGCCTACTCCGACGAGGTGCTGCACGCGGCCAAGATGTCGCCCTTCAAGATCGCCGCGACGCTGACCGACGCGCAGGTCGCCGACCTGCACGAGGCCATCGTGACCACGCTGCGCGACGCCGTCGAGCGGGCGCACGGGCTCGCGGCGAAGGACCTCAAGGCGGAGAAGAAGTCGGGGCTGCGGGTGCACAACCGTGCGGGGCAGCCGTGCGACGTGTGCGGCGACACGATCAGGGAGGTCTCGTTCGCCGACTCCTCGCTGCAGTACTGCCCGACCTGCCAGACCGGCGGCAAGCCGCTGGCCGACCGGCGCCTGTCCCGCCTGCTCAAGTAGGGCGTGCTCTCTTGGGCGTGTCCGGTGCACGGCCCCGGGCACGCCATGATGGAGTCATGACCGTTCCTGAGATCGAGGCCAGTGCCGTGCCCGCAGACGCTTACCTGCTCGACGTCCGCGAGCAGGACGAATGGCTGGCGGGCCACGCGCCGCAGGCCGTCCACATCCCCATGACGCAGATCCAGGGCCGGGTGGAGGAGGTCCCCGGCGACCGCACGGTCTACGTCGTGTGCCGGGTGGGCGGGCGGTCGCTGCAGGTCGCCGCGTGGCTCAACCAGCTCGGACGCGAGGCGGTCAACGTCGGCGGCGGCATGCAGTCGTGGGAGGCCGCGCGGAAGCCGATGGTCAGCGAGACGGGCCAGGAGCCTTTTGTGGCGTAAGTCGCCCACTATGGCGATTTGACCCTCTCTAAGGCAAAATAAGGGCGCAAACTACAGATCGTCGCGGGAGCTCGGGGTCGCCGGGCTGAGAGGGCAGCTATGCATCCGCTGCCGACCGCCTGAACCTGTCCGGGTAATGCCGGCGTAGGGAGTGTGCGATGTCGCACGGCGTCGAAGAAGTTCCGCTGACCCTCGAAGGCGAGGCGCCCAAGACCCTGGGCGTGCTCGATCAGGGCGCGCTCTGGGCCAACCTCGGGGTCAGCCTCCTCGGCTTCTCCGGAGCGCTGCTGCTGCTCGACCCGCTGGGCAATGCGCCGCTCACCCTCGCGGCGGCGCTGGTCGCCACCGTGGTGGGCAGCCTGATCGGCACCGCCATGGTGGGCCTGTCGGCCATCCCGGGCACGCGCACCGGCAAGCCGGCCATGGTGCTGCTGCGCGGGCTGTTCGGAGCCAGGATCTCCTACGTCCCGACCGTGCTGAACATCATCCAGATGATCGGCTGGGGCGCCTTCGAGCTGTGGGTGATCGCCAAGGGGGCCGGCGCCATCTTCCCGTCGGTGCCGTACCAGGTGTGGGTGCTCGTCGCGGGCGTGCTGACGACGGCGCTGACCGTCTGGCCGCTCGGCTCGATCCGGCTGCTGCGCCGCTACGTCACCGTCGGCGTCATCGTGGCGATGGTCTGGTTCACGGTGTTCTTCCTGCGCGACGCCCCCTCACCCGAGGGCGGGAGCTGGACGGCCTTCCCCGCCGCCGTCGACTACGTGATCGCGCTGTCGGTGTCGTGGGTGCCGATGGCGGCCGACTTCGCCCGCCACTCGCGGTCGGGCCGCGCCGCGTTCACCGGCGTGGTCGGCGGCTACACGCTGGCCCAGGTGGCCTGCCTGGGGCTCGGCGTCTACGCGGTGGCCCTGGCGGGCGCGGACGGCGTGCTGGCCGACCAGACCTCGGTGTTCGGCCCGTTCGTCGCGGTGCCGCTGGGCGCGCTGTTCTTCGGCATCCTGGTGCTGCGCGAGACCGACCAGTCCTTCGCCAACGTCTACTCGACCACGATGTCGCTGCAGAACCTCATGCCGCGGGTGGACCGGCGGATCCTCTCGACCGCCATCGGCGTGGTGACGGTCGTGATCGCCCTGTTCGCGGACGTCAACTCCTACGGCGTGTTCCTCGGCGTGATCGGCGCCGTGTTCGTGCCGATGTTCGCGGTGCTCGCGGTCGACTACTTCGTGCTGCGCCGCGGCGAGGGCTGGAACACCGCCGAGGACGCCCCGTCGCGCTGGTCGATGCTGGTGCCCTGGGCGCTGGGCTTCGCCGCGTACTGGCTGACCACCTCGACGCCGACCTTCCCGCAGTGGGACGCGCTCTGGACGGGCGTGCGCGAGGCGCTCGGCTTCGTGCGTCAGCCGTGGATGAACGGCGCGCTCGGCGGCGCCTTGGTGGCGGCGCTGGTCACGCTGCTCATCGGGCTCATCCAGCGGTCGCGCGCTGCTCGACGTTGAGCAGGTGCTGCTTGGCGGCGGCGCCGCCGGCGTAGTCGCCGAGCCCGCCGTCCTCGCGCAGCACCCGGTGGCAGGGCACGATCACGCAGACGGGGTTGGAGGCCAGCGCGTTGCCGATCGCGCGCAGCGCGCGCGGCCTGCCGATGCTCTGGCCGATCTCCTCCAGCGTCGTGGTGGTGCCGTAGGGGACCGCCATGGTCTTCTGCAGCACCGTACGGGCGAACGGCGTCGCCAGCGTCAGGTCGACCGGCGTGGCGAACGTCCGCAGCCGCCCCGAGAAGTAGGCGTCGAGCTCTCTGCGCACCGGGTCGAGCCGCCGCGCGTCGGGCCCGATGAACCGCCCCACGTGCCGCGTGATCAGCTCGAACACGTCGTTTTCCGCCTCGAAGCTGCACGCCGCGATGCCTTTGCCGGTCACCGCCAGCACCATCCTGCCCACGGCGCCGTCGTAGGTGCCGAACGCGATGTCGGGTGGTGTCTCACCCCGATAGGTGCTGGAGGTCACCCGCAGCAGGGCATCGAGATCGTTGCTCGACATACCCCTCACCCTCCCACCTGCCGGGAATCACCGTGACCGCAGCGTATCGGACGGATCGCCCGACGCACCCACCGCGCCACGTGCACTATGGAGTAGTGGGGGACGAATGGGCCGGTAGTGACGATGAGATCGCTCGTGCGGCGCTCGCCAGCTCGCCCAACGCCATCGTGGCGCTCGACCGCGACCAGAGCGTGCTGGTGTGGAACGCCGCCGCCGAGCGCATGTTCGGCTGGAGCGCCGATGAGCTGCTCGGCCGCCGGGCGCCGATCGTGCCTGACGAGCTGGGCGCCGAGCACAACGCGGTACTGGAGCGCGTACGTACGGGGGAGCCCGTGTCGCTGCGCACCAAGCGCCTCCACGCCGACGGCCGGGTGCTCGACCTGCGGGTGGACATCAGCGCACTGCACCTCGGCAGCGCCGTGGCCGGTTACGTGTGCGCCTACCACCCGGCCAGGGCCGACGAGATGGCCGAGCACCGCATGGCGCGCCGCGCCCGGCTGGTCGCCCGCCTCACCGACGTCGTGGGGGACATCAACTCCGACCTTGAGCTGTCGGCCGTGCTCGACCGGATCTCGGCCAGCCTGACCGAGCTGACCGGGGCGGACGCGGGCGGGTTCGTGCTCATCGAGGGCGAGCGGCTGCGGCTGGTCAGCACGTACGAGCTGCCGGAGGCGATCAGGGACACCACCACCGACCTGCGGACGAGCCTGGTGGACAAGCTCTTACGCACCGGCAAGACCGTGATGCTGGAGTCCCACGGGCTCGACGACCTGGTGTGGGCCAAGCTCAAGGGCCTGCACACGATCGCGCTGGGGCTCGCCGCGGTGGGCGGGCGGCCGTACGGCGCTCTCTATGCCCTGTTCGCCCGCCGCAACCCGGGACACCTGGAGCTGGAGCTGCTGGAGCTGCTGGCCGGGCACGCCGGCATCGCGGTCGGCAACGCGGTCGCCTACCAGGAGGCGGTGCGGCAGCGGGCGCACGAGCGGGCCGTGTTCGACGCCAGCGCCGACGGCATCGCCGTGCTTGACCAGGACGGCCTCGTGGTGCGCTGGAACCCGGCCGCCGAGGAGCTGACCGCGCTGCCCGCTGACTCCGTGATCGGCGGCCCGCCGCCGTTCCCGCTGCCCAAGGCGGGCGAGAAGGGCACCTTCCAGCTCGACAACGGGCGCTGGCTCGACGTGGTGAGCGCGCAGATCGAGGAGACCGGCGAGGTGGTCGTCGACTTCCGCGACGTCACCGCGGCCAAGGAACTGGAGGAGGCCAAGGACCTGTTCCTCGCCACGACCAGCCACGAGCTGCGTACGCCGATCACCATCGTGCGGGGCTTCGCCAGCACGCTCGACTCGCGCTGGGACGACATGAGCGACCCCGCGCGCCGCTCGGCCGTGCACACGATCGCCGAGCGTGCGAGGTCGCTGGGCGTCCTCATGGACCACCTGCTGCTGGGCGCGCGGGCCGGCGCCGACGAGCTCAAGGTGCGCATCGAGGAGTTCGACCTGGGGGAGCGCATCGTGGCGGCCACGCTGGGGCTGCCCGAGCTGTCCGACCGGCACCGGGTCGAGGTGGACGTGCCCGAGGGGCTGCCGTACGTGCTGGGCGACGCGCTGGCCACCGACATCCTGCTCGGGCAGCTGCTGGAGAACGCGTTCAAGTACTCGCCCAAGGGCGGGCTGATCAGCGTGGCGGCCTGGCCGGAGGACGACAACGTGGTCGTCGTCGTGGACGACGAGGGAGTCGGAATCGCCCCGCCTGACCGTGAGCGGATTTTTGAACGCTTCGTCCAGGTGGACAGCGGCGACCGGAGACGGTTTGGTGGAGTGGGGCTCGGTCTCTACATCGTCCGCAGTCTCGCCAGGGCACAGGGAGGAGATGTCAGCGCTCATCCGCGACCAGGAGGAGGCACCAGAATGCGGCTCGTGCTGAGGGGCTCTTCCACTATCGGATCCGACACACCGATGCGGTAACGAGGTGGTCACGGTTGCGCTGATCTATCTTCCAATGTGTACAAGCTGTGATCGAGATGCGGTTTCTGGGATCGAGTAACGGGGCATTTCGGTCGTACCGGGGAGTGTTCCCGCGGGGGGCACAGGGAACGGGGAGGTGGGTGTGTCAAGCGTGGTGCTGCTGCCGTACGCGCCGTCCAGCGTTGCCGTCGCCCGCCAGCGTCTGAGCACTGATCTGCAGGACAGTGGGGTCTTCACCGCGGCCATCGACGATGCCGTGCTCGTCGTGAGCGAGCTTCTGAGCAACGCGCTGCGGCACGCTCATCCGCTGCCGTCGGGCATGGTGCGCGTGGCGTGGCTGCGCAGCGACGATCACATCGAGGTGGCGGTCAGCGACGGGGGCGCCGCGACCGAGCCCCGTGCGGGCCGGCCGACGCTGTCCTCGCTCGGGGGCCGGGGGCTCGGCATCGTGGAATATGTCGCCGAGAGCTGGGGGGTGCGGCACGACGGCGACACGACGACCGTGTGGGCGATTCTGCCCGCGCCCAGCAAAAGTGTGAACGGGCAGGTCGCGGCCCTCAGAGAGGCCGGCTAGCCAGCACGGCGCGCTCGCTCACGGCCCACGCCGTCGAGACGAGCAGATAGAGGCCGGCGGCCAGCGGCAGCACGAGCGCGGCCAGTGCCGAGCCGTACGGCAGCAGCCGCATGATCCGCTGCATCGCCTCCGGCTGCTCCTCCACGACCTTGATCTGCCGGGCCGAGAGCCACGCCACCGCTGTGACCAGGGCGATGACCAATACAAAGACCAAAACCGGGGTGCTGACCAGACCGAAATGGGCGACCACGCCGGCCGCCTGCTCCCCCAGCGGCGCCCCGAACAACGTGTGCCCCGCGAGCGCGGTCGGATGGGTGGCCACCCGGTACATCAGCCACAGGAACGGCAACTGGGCCAGCATCGGCATGATCCCGGCGAACGGTGACGTGCCCTCCTTGGCGTAGAGGGCGCTCAGCTCCCTGCTCAGGCGCTCCGGGTTGCGGCCGTGGCGCTCACGCAGCTCGCGGAGCTTGGGGGCGAGCCGTTCGCGGATCTTCGTGGTACGGGCCTGGCGGACGTTCAGCGGCAGCAGCAGAAGGCGTACGGCGAGGGTGAACAGCACGATGCCGAGGGCTGCACTGCCGCCGGAGACGTGAATGACGAACGTGACGAGAGAATCGATCATGAGCCCTGTTCCCTGCTAGAGAGGCGTGATGACGACGGGCTCGCTCGTCATGACCGAGGGAGCCCCGCTTCGACGGGGGCTCGTAAGGAAGCCCCGCGTCCCGGAAAGCGGGGCGCGCTAAGGAGCGCGGGGACGCGGCCGCCCGGCCGCGTCGGGGTCGCGCAGCCGCTGGAAGGCCGTGCGGCGCGCGTAGGACAGCGGGAAGCCCGCCGGCTCCCCGAGAAGGACGGGCAGCAGCGTGGCCGCCCACGTGGCCAGCAGGAGGATCGCCATCATGGTGATCCCCACCAGCCACGGGTCGAACAGCAGCTGCATCAGCTGGAGCGGGACGTCTTACCGACGACGGTGACCGCGACGAAGACGACCAGGGCGATCACACCGATGATCAAGGCAAGCTTGATCAGACCCACCAGCATCGGCAGGACGAAAGTGAAGAGCACGAAGAGACCCAGCAAGGTCCCCAGAACGAGCATCACGACTTTACCCATGCGCCCACGGTACGTCCTCGGGGCATGATCCGCGACCCTTACGAAGCCATGACGTACCAGCCGGTTCCGGGCGGCCGGGCCGTACCGTGAAGACGTGAACACGCGCATCCTGGTGGTGGACGACGATCCCACGGTGTCCGAGGTCGTGGCGCGCTATCTGGAGCGCGACGGGCACGAGGTGGAGTGCGTCGGCGACGGCGCCGAGGCGCTGCGCAGGGCCCTGGCCCATCCGCCCGACCTCCTGGTCCTCGACCTCATGCTGCCCAAGATCGACGGCCTCCAGGTGTGCCGGCGGCTGCGGGAGCGCTGGCCGGTGCCCGTGATCATGCTGACCGCGCTCGGCGAGGAGATCGACCGGGTCGTCGGTCTCGAGACCGGCGCGGACGACTACGTCACCAAGCCGTTCAGCCCCCGCGAGCTGGCGCTGCGCGTCCAGTCGGTGCTGCGGCGGGCGCGCGGGGCCTCCGTCACCGGCGGCACCGGCGTGCTGCGCGACGGCGACCTGCTGGTGGACGTCGGAGCCCACGAGGTGCGCCTGCGCGGCGAGGAGGTGCTGCTGACCGCCCGCGAGTTCGACCTGCTCGCCTACCTCATGCGCAACCCGCGCCAGGCCTTCAGCCGCTCCGCGCTGCTCAACCAGGTCTGGGGATGGTCGTTCGGCGACTCGTCCACGGTGACCGTCCACGTGCGGCGGCTGCGGGAGAAGATCGAGCCCGACCCGACAGAACCGCGCAGGATCGTCACGGTGTGGGGGGTCGGCTACCGCTACGAGCCCCTGGACGGCCTCTGATGCCGCGCCCCGGCGACCTGCCCATGGTCATGGCCGTCACGGCCGGGCTCGGGCTGCTCATCGCGCTGGCGGGCGTCTGGCTGATGGGGCGGCTGCGCACGCGGTCGATCGGCGTGGCCATGGCCGTCGTCGTGGTGGTCGCGGTGGCGGCCACGCTGGCGGGCGTGGTGGCGATCATCAACAAGATGATCATCGAGGGGCCGACCAAGGACTTCGTGCTCAGCGTGGTGGCCGTCGGGGGGCTCGTGGGGTTGGGAGTGGCGTTCGTGCTGGCCAGGCGGGTCGTCCAGGAGAGCAGGCGGTTGGTGGCCGCCGTACGCGACCTGCCGTTCGTCGCGCCGGCCGGGCTCCCGGCCGAGCTGCAGACGATCGCCAACACCCTGGAGGAGGCGTACGCGCGGGAGCAGGCCCTGGAAGGGGCGCGGCGTGAGCTGGTGGCGTGGGTGAGCCACGACCTGCGTACGCCGCTCGCCGGCATGCGGGCCATGGCCGAGGCGCTCGAGGACGGCGTGGTGACCGACCCCGAGACGGTCACCCGCTACCACGGGCAGATCAAGCTGGAGGTGGAGCGGCTGTCGGCGATGGTGGACGACCTGTTCGAGCTGTCGCGCATCCACGCGGGGGCGCTGCGGCTGTCACGGTCGCGGATCGGGCTCGCCGACCTGGTCGCCGACACGCTGGCCGGGGCCGAGCCGCTCGCCAGGGCCAAGGGGGTGGTGCTCACCGCCGAGGCCGCCGCGGCCGTGCCCGTGGAGGCCGACGCGGGGGCTCTGGGGCGGGCGCTGCGCAACCTCGTGGTCAACGCCATCCGGCACACGCCGTCCGACCGTCCCGTGGTGCTCAGGGCCGCTGTCGAGCAGGGGATGGCCTGTCTGTCGGTCACCGACTGCTGCGGAGGGATCCCCGAGGAGGATCTGCCCCGGGTGTTCGAGGTCGCCTTCCGGGGGGAGGCCGCGCGGACGCCCAGCGCGGACGGCGGGGCCGGGTTGGGGCTGGCCATCGCGCAGGGGATCGTGGAGGCGCACGACGGGGAGATCGGCGTGGTCAATGACGGGCCGGGGTGCCGGTTCGAGATCCGGCTGCCCCTGGTCGGCTGAGATTACTGGCGTACGGGATCGTCAGGGGCCTTCTGTGGCCTCCCGGCCGAACGACTCCGACATCGCCCGAAATGTCGGGCAGGGCCAGCGCCACATGCAGCTCCTGCACCGCAGGATCGGATGTGCCGCGTCGCTCGTGATGCCCCCCGCGTCGCGCGGCTGATGGAGATCGAGCAACCTCAGCCCGAGCTCAGAGAACCTGAGCAACTCCGTACGCGCCCCCGCCAGGAACTCCAGGTCCTCGATCGCGAGGCGGGTGCGGATGGGGACGTAGCCCTCATGGTTCACCAGGGCGCGCAGGTGACCTGCTTCTTCATGCCATGACGTCGCCTTCTCCGTGGTGATGAGGATGGTCTCCAGGCGTTCGCGGAGGCCCTGGCGCTGCGGATCTTCGGGTTCGTCTGCGTTCATCGATCCGGGGCTCTTCGGTCGGGCCCCAGCCCTTCCTTCTCCGTGAGGCGGTGGCGGTTCCGGTGTCACGCTGTCAAGCTTCGCGTACTCTCCGTTTTCATGGAGCCCAAACGGAGGACAAAAACCTGTGGTTCCCCTATCGGCGTGACAACGTGACCGGAAGCCTCAGCGCCGCTAGCCTGCCCATGTGGAGCTCAAGGTCTCGACTCGATCACATGCCGGGTGCGCACTCGTTGCCGTCACCGGGGAAATCGACCTCTATACGGCGCCCCACCTGCAGTCCGAGTTCACTCGGCTGCTGCAGGAAGGGCCTAGCCGGGTGGTCATCGACATGTCCGCCGTGGATTTCTGCGACTCCACGGGGATGAACGTCCTGCTCTCGGCGCTCAAGCGGATGAAAGAGCAGGGAGGGACGCTGGAGGTCGCCGCGCCACGTCCCGCCGTACGCAAGATTCTGCAGGTCACCGGGCTCGACTCGGTGTTCACCGTGCACGAAGAGGTGCCGCAGGAGTTCCTCATCACCGAGGGATCATGAGGCAACGCGATCGCGGCTGCGCCGCGCTTGAAGGAGGTGCGGCTCGATGAGCGCCGACACGGCGGTCGTCATCCCGGCCGCCAACGAGGCCGACCGCATCGCCGCCACCGTCAAGGCCGCCGCGGCCCTGCCGGGCGTCGATCTCGTCGTGGTCGTCGACGACGGTTCGCACGACCAGACCGGCAGGGTCGCCCGCGCGGCCGGCGCGCGGGTCGTCCGGCACAGCCGCAACCGGGGCAAGGCCGCCGCTATGGAGACGGGGGCCGAGGCCGTACGCCTCCTCGACGAGGACGACGCCCCCCGCCACCTGCTGTTCCTCGACGCCGACCTGGGTGACACCGCCCGGGCCGCCGCGCCTCTCATCGAGCCCGTACGCGCGGGCGAGGCCGACATGACCATCGCCGTCTTCTCCACCAGGGTGAAGCTGGGCGGCCACGGGTTAGTCGTCCGCCTGTCCAAAGAGGGCATCCGCCGCGCCACCGGCTTCAACGCCACCCAGCCGCTCAACGGCCAGCGCTGCCTGACCAGGGCGGCCTTCGAGGCGGCGCGTCCGCTGGCGCACGGGTTCGGGGTGGAGACGGCGCTGACGATCGACCTGCTGCGCAGAGGGTTCCGCGTCAAGGAGGTCGAGGTCGACATGGCCCACCGGGCCACCGGCACCGACTTTCGCGCCCAGCTCCACCGGGCACGTCAGCTCCGGGACGTGGCGCGGGCGCTGGCGGTACGGGAGCCGGTGGTCGTACAAAATCTGGACAAACTCCGTCCCAAGCGCTGAACCGGCTAACCCCCTAAACTGACCGCCCATGACTGACACAGACGAGCAGGGCCGTCCTGAGCCTCCCCTCGCCGCCGACGAGCTCGGCACGCTCGTGGGCTACCTGGAGTTCCACCGGGCGACGTTGGCGTGGAAGTGCGCCGGCCTCGACGCCGCCGGGCTCAAGGCCACCGTGGGGGCGTCGACGATGACGCTCGGGGGCATGCTGAAGCATCTGGCGTACGTCGAGGACCACTGGTTCTCCCGCATGCTGCACGACCGGCCCGGCCAGCCGCTGTGGACCACGGTCGACTGGAAGGCGGACCAGGACTGGGACTGGCACTCGGCGGCCGCCGACTCCCCGGAGGACCTGCACGCGCTGTGGCAGGACGCGGTCACCCGTTCCCGCCACCTCCTGGACGAGGCCCTGGCAGCCGGCGGCCTCGACCAGCCGGCCCGGCGCACGTGGCCGGACGGCCGCGCGCCCAGCCTGCGGTGGATCCTCGTGCACATGATCGAGGAGTACTCCCGCCACAACGGCCACGCCGACCTCATCCGCGAGTCGGTGGACGGCCTCACCGGCGAGTGATTTCCGCTCGGGGCGGCTGGAGGGCGCTCCAAGGCACGGCCCGGCGGCGCGTTCGCTTGAGCTCCGGGCGCGGGCTGACCGGGCTCCGGCTTGTCGGTGGACCCGAAAATGCCCGAACGCGCAGCATCCTGTGGGCTGGTGGACGGAGAGGCCGGCGGGTTGTCCACAGGCCGGGGCGATTCGCTTCGGTTATCCACAGGAGGGGCTGAGCGGGCCGGATCCCTTCCGCGGGTGTGCTGGAATCTTCCGGTGACTTCGGAAGCGCGGCGCAAACAGGGACGAGGCCGGTTGGCCGGGCCGGCCATGGTGGCGATCGTCGTCTCGATCCTGCTGACCATCACCATCGGCCTCCTGGGCCCGTCCGCGATGGTCCCCGCGCTCACCGGCCCCGCCTGGCAGCCGCCCTACTCCCTGGCGGCGCACCCCAGCCCCTACCTCGTCATCGCCCTGGCCACCGCAACCCTGCTCCTGGGCGGCCTGGGCCTCCTGGCCGCCCTTTTCGCGACAAGCCGCCCCGGCTCCCCTCCAGCCACCACCCGCGACGACCCCGACGCCACTCCCACGGCCACTCCAGACGACCCCGACCACGGCTCGGGGGGTGCCGCCTTCCGCAGGCCCTATCCCGCCCCGCTGCACCGGCTCGGAGGAGTGCTCCTCAGTGCCAGGGCTCTGGTGCTCGTCGGGTGTGCGGCCGCTGCCGTGCTGGCGTTCCTGCCGCCCTCCGGGTCCGGAGACCACCTCAACTACGCCGCTTACGGGCGCATGGTCACCTTGGGCGTCGATCCGTACACCCACGGTGCGATCGACCTCCCAGGTGACCCCATCGCCGACGCCGTCGAGGAGCCGTGGCGGGAGGAGCCGAGCGTCTACGGGCCGGTCGCCACGGCCGTGCAGGCGGTGGCGAGCTGGATCGGCGGTGACTCGCTCAGGCTGACGATGTTCGTCCTGGCGCTGTCCAACGCCGCCGCGTTCATCGTGACGGGGCTGCTCGTCGACCGCTTCACCCGGCACGACCCCCGCAGGCGCCTGAGAGCGGCCCTTCTGTGGACGGCCAATCCGCTGCTTCTCTATCACCTCGTCGCCGGCATGCACGTCGACACCCTCGCCATCGCCTGCATGGTCGCCGCCCTGCTGGCCAGGGGGCGTCCCATGGGCTCGGGGGTCCTGCTCGGGCTGGGGGTGGCGATCAAGGTGAACGCCGGTCTCGTCGCCCTCGGCCCCGCCTGGGAGTTGCGCCGCCGGCCCGGACGCCTGGCGCTCATGGCGGGGTGCGCGGTCGCCGTGGTGGTCGTCGGATACGCCGTCGTCGGGTTCGACGCCCTCGCGCCGATCACCCGTACGAGCAAGTCGATCTCCCATGCCTCGTTCTGGAAGCTCGTCCAGGGCTGGCTGCAGGCCATCGTGGGGACGGGGAGCGCTTACCGGGGGGCCATCCAGGTCGGGTCGCTGCTGGTGCTCGCGCTCGTCGCGTGGTCGTTGCTTCGCCTGGCCGCACGTGCCGGGTGGTCGAGCGGTGGTGGGGCGCTCTCGGGCCACCCCGGCGCGCCTTCCTGGCATGCCTCTTCGGCGGCGCCCGGGGGGGTGGATGCGCCGGTGGTCGCCATGGCGTTGGTGGTGGCCTACCTGTTCGCGACGCCGTACATCCTGCCCTGGTACGACGGGCTGGCGCTCGGGATGCTGGCGCTGGTGGGGGCGTCCGCGCTGGACGGGCTCGTGGTCGCGCATCTGCTGGTGCTGTCGTTGGCCTACCTGCCGGCCAGGGTCGAGGGGCAGCCCGACGACCTCGAGTGGCTGCGTACGGTGGTCAGACCTCAGCTCGGCTGGGCGCTGCTGGCTCTGACGGTGGCGCTGGTGGCGTGGGCGTGGCGAGCTGCAGGGCGCGAACGCAGGCGGCAAGCGTCAGCGGCACCGCAACGGTCAGGGCCATAGCGGGGATGGCGATGCCCGAGTCGTTCATGAGGAAGCCGATGAGGGCGCAGGCGAGCGCACCGAACAGGCCCGCTCTGAGCGTGGGGGTCAGCCCGTACGCGAGGCCGAGCGCGGCCACGCCCCAGCGTGAGGGACGGGCCAGCACGAAGAACAGGAAGGCGAGGGCCACCAGCGAGAGGAGGGTCAGCGACCAGTTGCCCACGGTGACGCCGATCATCGCGCCGAACTTGCGTCCGATGATCGTCCACGCCTCGCCGTCGATGATCTGCTGGACGAAGGTGCCGAGGTGGGTGCGCTCGGCCTCCGGGCGCAGCCAGTCCACCACGGAGAGAGCGCCCACGAGCATCGCCCCCGCCAGCCCGACCAGCACCAGCAGCAGCGGCGACACCCGCCGGCCGGAGAGGAGGATCAGGAAGACCGCCAGACCGACCACGAACGCCGGCACGCCCCCGAAGTCCGCCCCCCAGGCGGGCCACCCGTCCGCGAACACCGCGAACCCCCCGTACACCGCACACAGCGTCACCACCACGGCCCTCGGCACGCCCTTGCCGAGCAGCCAGTGGGCGATCCCGGCCAGGGCGAGGATGGTGCCGGTGGCGTAGATGGCGAAGGCGATGTTGCTGAAGCCGTAGAACCGTCCGCCGGTCACGGGCTCGTACCCGCCGACGGCGTTCACCTGGAGCGTCGAGCCGGTCATGACGTCGAGGAGGAGGGCCAGCGAGGTGACGGCGGCGACGACGGTCAGCGGGCCGAGCACGTGCGCACGCCAGGGGCCGGCGAACGCCACGGCGGTGATGAGCCCGCCGATGCCCACGATCGTCGCGATCACCGACACCATCGGCACCGGCAACGTCCACCAGGGCACGAGCTGCGCCAGAAACGTCGAAACGGTGATCGCCCCACTGACCACAGCCACGACCTGCACGGACTTGAGCACGAGAGACCCGCTCGCCAGCTCGCCGGCCGAGTGGGCAGGGGCCGACTGGCTCGGGGTGGCCGCGTGCGCCGGTGCGCCGCCGCCTGGGGTGGGCTGAGCTGGGGTTGCCTGTCCAGCCGGGCGCTTGATGGCCGGTGGCTGGTCTGTGGGGGCGTCGGTTCGGGCGGCTTGTGCGGATGTGGTGGTTGTCCCCGGGGGTGCTTCTCCTTCGAGGGCTGAGGGGGTGGGCCGGTGGTCAGTGGGCTGGGGTTGGGGCGTGGGGGGTGTTCGTGTGCTTTCTGCACCCGACCGCCGGGGTTTCGGGGTGGGGCGGCGGTAGCGGAGGGTCAGGGCGGCGAAGGCGTAGAAGAGGAGCTGGGCTATGACCAGGACGGTGAAGAAGGGGCCGCGGACCTCGCGCAACACCTGGCTGGCCAGGTCTTCGTCGGCCAGTTCCGTCGCCACGTCGGCGGGGGACGCGGGAGGTTGGCCGCCGGGCTGCCAGGGGCGGCCGACCACTTCTCGGGGCGGGGTCAGGCCCAGGACGTCGATGGCCGTCGCGGTGAGGTCGCTGATCGTGACCAGGGCGTCCTGGCGGGTGGAGGTGGCGGTCAAGTAGCCGTGGGGGTAGGCGGGGCCGGTCGGTGCAGGGCCGGTGGCGATGGCTACGTGGAGGTGGGCGTTCGGGGTGACGTCGGAGATGCCGGCCAGCAGGATCGTCGTGTCGTGAGGGAGCCGGGTGAGCAGGGCTTCGATGCGCCGGTCGGCTTCGGCGACGGCGTTCTCGCGGGCCGCCGCGGGGAGGGCGGTGGGGATGTCGTAGTCGTCCACAGGCTGTCGTGACCAGGCCGTTGCCAGGTCGGCGGCTTCCAGGACGATCAGGTTGTACGGGGTGGGGTCGCCCAGGGCGGAAGGAGTGGGGGCGTATTTGGCGATATTTCCGGACTTGTCGACGGCGGCCAGCGCGGCGCCCGGACCTATGGCGGCCACCTTGCCGCCGCCGTCCGCGACGATCTGACCCAGGGTGCCGAGGCGGGCGTTGTACCCGGTCTCCGACTGGTGGGCGGTCAGGGCGTCCCAGCCCGGGATGGTGGCGCCCTCGCCGCTCTGCTGAGGGGCGGGTGGTGCAGGGCAGCCCGCGTCCGGCGTGCCGGCTCGCTGGCCTGCCGAGACGGTCAGCCAGCCCGCGGTGGGGCAGGTGATGCCGCGCCCCGGGGGAGGCACGGTCCGCGTCGAGAGGGAGGCCGACGAGCCCTCGGACATGAGGCGCCACAGGTTGGGGGTGCGTGTCTGGTCGAGGTCGCTCCACTCCAGCCCAGGGACGCCGATCAGAGCCACTCGGCCCCGGAGGGCGCTCGCGGTGCCGGCCGCGGGGGCGGCTGCCGCCGGGGCGCTCGTGCCGCCGGTCGCGGTGGTGGCTCGCCCGCCCGGGGCGGCAGGACGAGCACTGCCGATCAGAAAATTCTCGGTGGCGGGGGCGGTCCAGAGGAGCGGGACGGACAGGGCCAGGAGGATCGTCAGGAGGAGGCGGCGGCGCCGCTTTTCGCGCCGGACCGGGCACGCCATGGCGTTCGGCATGTACGGACCCCCAGTAGTCTGCCCCTCGACCAAACAACAGCCACGGTAACGTGCCACACCGTGACAAGTGGCGAGGTACGGGTGAGACGGCGGCAGTGGTGGGCGTGGATGATCGCGGCCCTGCTCGTCGCGGCGGCCGCGGCGCCGCTGGTGTACGAGTGGCTCACCAACCCCGACGACCAACGCCTGGTCGACCTGGACGTTTACCGTACCGGCGGGCAGATGCTGCTCGACGGCCGCCCGGTGTACGACTACTTCACGCCCGCCCCGCAACTGCTGCCCTTCACCTACCCGCCGGTCGCGGCGATGCTGGCGGTGGGGCTGGCCGGGATGTCGTGGGAGACGGCGCAGTGGGTGTGGACGGCCGGGATCTTCGTGGCGCTGGCGGTGACGGTCGGGTTCTCGTTCCGGCCCTTGCTGGTCAGGGAGTCGCTGCGCAAGTACGCGCCGTGGGTGTTCGCGCTGCTCATGGTCCTATGCACGTACTTGATGCCGATCAGGGACCAGGTCAGGTTCGGGCAGGTGGACATCCTGCTGGTCGCCTTGTGCGTGGCCGACTGCGTGGCGCGGCGGCCGTGGTGGCCCAGGGGGTTCCTGATCGGGCTGGCGACGGCGGTGAAGCTGACGCCGGGCGTCTTCCTGATCTACCTGCTGATCACCAGGCAGTGGCGGACGTTCTTCATGGCCTCCTTCGCGGCGGCGGTGCTGACGCTGCTGCCGTTCGCGGTGATCCCGCAGGACGCGGCCGACTTCTGGTTCTCCGCGCTGCTCGACCCTGAACGCCTCGGCGCGAACGCGGCCACCACCAACCAGTCGATCCGCGGGATGCTGATCAGGCTCTACTGGCCGGACGCGCTGACCTCGGTGCTGTGGCTGGCGATCGTGGCGGCGGTGGGCTGGTACGGCTTCCGCGGGGCGCGGGACGCGTACCGGGACGGTGATCACGTGACGGCGGTCGCGCTGGTCGGGCTGATGGCCGTGCTGCTGTCGCCCGTCGCCTGGATCCACCACCTCGCCTGGGTGGTCGTGGTGCTCGCCGCGATCGTGGGCGACGGCCGCGATCCGGTACGGCTGCGCGTGGCGGCCGGGGTGTGGCTGTACTACGTGGTGCCGGTGCCGTGGTGGGGGGTGTCGCTCAAGGCGGCGGACATCCCGGGCGTCAGCCTGGTGCTGGGAAAGATCGTCCAGAACGGGTACGGGCTCGGCGCGCTGGCCCTGGTGTGGTTGCTGGTGCATTGGCTGCCGAAACGGCGGCAGCTCGCTTGACTTTCCCGTTACCCTTCGTGTCGTGCTCGTTACCATCTGGGTGATCGTGGGCGCCGTGGCAGGCGTCAGTGGCGTGCTGGTCGGTTACTCGGCGCTGCGGCAGGCCAGGGCCACGGTCGAAGACTGCCGGCGGCTGCTCGCCCGGCAGCTCGGCGAGGGCCGCGGCGATCTCAAGGCCATCAGGGACGTCGCCGTGTGCCGGTATGACGCGCTGTCGGAGATGACGGGGCGGCTGTCGTTCTCGGTGGCGATGATCAACGGGCTGGGCGACGGCATCGTGCTGACGTCCATCAACGGGCGCAGCGAGACCCGCACGTACGTGCGGCCCGTGGTCGGCGGCAAGGGGCAGGAGCCGCTGTCGCCCGAGGAGGAAGAGGCCGTGCGCGCGGCCAGGCTCGGGTTGGGACCCCTGGTGGCGGGGCCGGTGCCGGGGACGTTCTAGCAGGTGATCCACGCCGGAGACCAGCCGTCGGAGTAAACGGCCGCGAGGCCGCCCACCTGCGGATACCCTGGACGCATGCCCAGACTCGCCTATCTCGGACCGGAAGGCACCTTCACCGAAGAGGCCCTGCGGCTCCTCGATCCCACGGCAGACCGGCTGCCCTGCGCCAACGTCAGCGCCGCGCTCAACGCCGCGCGCTCCGGCGACGCCGACGGCGCCGTCGTGCCGCTGGAAAACTCGATCGAGGGCGCGATCACCACGACGCTCGACGAGTTCGCGTGGGGCGAGCCGCTGGTGATCAACGCCGAGCTGCTGCTGCCGGTGCAGTTCTCGCTGCTGGCGCGGCCGGGCACCGAGATCCCCCACATCAAGCGGGTCTACACGCATCCCGCGGCCATCACCCAGTGCCGCGCGTTCGTCGCGCGCGAGCTGCCCGACGCCGTCGTGGTGTCCGCCCCTTCGACGGCGGCCGCGGCGCAGGAGGTGGCGCTGCCAGGGTCGCCGTACGACGCGGCCATCGCCGCCCGCATCGCGGGCGAGCACTACGGGCTGGTCGAGCTGGCCTCCGGCATCGGCGACAGGTCCGACACGGTGACCAGGTTCGTCAAGGTGGCCCGGCCTGGGCCGCTGCCGCCGGCGACCGGGTCCGACCGCACCACGCTGGTGGTCTTCCTGGCCGACGACCACCCGGGCGCGCTGCTGGAGATGCTGACCGAGTTCTCGGTGCGCGGGGTCAACCTGACCCGCATCGAGTCCAGGCCCACCGGCGACGGCATCGGCCGCTACTTCTTCCACTTCGACTTCGAGGGCCACATCGCCGACGCGCGGGTGGGCGACGCCATCGCCGGCCTGCACCGCATCTGCGGCGAGGTGCGCTTCCTCGGCAGCTACCCGCGCGCCGACGGGCAGGTGCCGCAGATCAAGCGCGGCACCTCCGACTCCGACTTCGCCGAGGCCGCCGAGTGGCTGGCCAAGGTGCGCGCGGGCGAGATCTGACCTGGCGGGGCCGTGCGGCCCGCCGGCGGGGTGCGGTGCAGGTCGCCGGCGGGTTTTCCGGGTGTCGGGGATAACGAGGGGCAGCCGGGGTCCGTACGCCGGTAGCCTTTCCTTGTGATTGACCTGCGTACCCTTCGTGAGGACCCCGACCGGCTACGGGCGTCGCAGCGTGCCCGCGGTGAGGACGACTCGGTCGTCGACACGCTGCTCGACCTCGACGAGCGCCGCCGATCCGCGCTGACCTCGTTCGAGTCGCTGCGCGCAGAGCAGAAGAGCATGGGCAAGTCGGTCTCCAAGGCGCAGGGCGAGGAGAAGGCCGCGCTGCTCCAGCGGGCCAAAGACCTCGCGAGCCAGGTCAAGGCCGCCGAGGCCGAGGCGGAAAAGCTGGGCGCCGAGCTCGACGGCGTGCTCCAGACGGTGCCCAACATCGTCGAGGAGGGCGCCCCGGCCGGCGGCGAGGACGACTACGTCGTGCTCGAGAGGCACGGCGAGCCCCGGCAGTTCGACTTCGAGCCGAAGGACCACCTGGCCCTGGGCGAGGCGCTCGACGCGATCGACATGGAGCGCGGCGCCAAGGTGTCGGGCGCCAGGTTCTTCTTCCTCAAGGGCGTCGGGGCGCGGCTGCAGCTCGGCCTGCTCAACATGGCGATGCAGCAGGCGATCGAGGCCGGGTTCACGCCGATGATCACGCCGGTGCTCGTCAAGCCCGAGACCATGCAGGGCACGGGCTTCCACGTGGCCCACGACAAGGAGATCTACCGGCTGCCCGAGGACGACCTTTATCTCGTCGGCACCTCCGAGGTGGCGCTGGCCGGCTACCACGCCCAGGAGATCATCGGCGGCGACGAGCTGCCGCTGCGCTACGCGGGCTGGTCGTCGTGCTTCCGCCGCGAGGCGGGCTCGTACGGCAAGGACACCAGGGGCATCATCCGGGTGCACCAGTTCGACAAGGTCGAGATGTTCTCGTACGTACGGCCCGAAGACGCCCACGAGGAGCACCTTCGGCTGCTCGCCTGGGAGAAGGAGATGCTGGCCAAGATCGAGGTCCCCTACCGGATCATCGACACGGCGGCCGGCGACCTCGGCATGTCGGCGGCCAGGAAGTTCGACTGCGAGGCCTGGATCCCGACCCAGGGCCGCTACCGCGAGCTGACCTCGACGTCCAACTGCACCGAGTTCCAGGCCCGCAGGCTCGCCGTCCGCTACCGCGACAAGGACGGCAAGCCGCAGCACCTGGCCACGCTCAACGGCACGCTGGCCACGACCCGCTGGATCGTGGCCATCCTGGAGAACCACCAGCAGGCCGACGGCTCTGTGGTGGTTCCCGCGGCGCTGCGTCCTTACGTGGGGCTCGACGTGCTGGAGCCCCCGAAGTAACCCCCGCTGGGGCGTCAGAGCCCGGCCGAGGAGCCCTGCTCCTCGGCGCGGGCGTCGCGCCTGACCAGCAGGGCGCCCACGGCCAGCACGGCCGCCGTCAGGAGCACGGCCAGGGCGACGGCCATCTGGTACGACGCCAGGGAGCCGTCGGCCCAGGCTCTGAAGGGCAGCGAGACGGCGGCGTAGACCAGCGGAGCCCCGAGCACGCCGGTCAGGACGGGCACCTTTCGCGGCCGTCCTGCGACCGCCAGCCCCAGGCAGACCGGGGCGCCCAGCACGACCGCCAAGAGTCCGCCCGTGCCCATGAGCAGCGAGACCTCCTGGTTCGCCGGCATCGACGCGTGGTCGAACCAGGGTGTGAGCGCCGCCGCGAACCCGGCGCAGGTGACGGCGGCGATGCCCAGATACGTACGCCCGTAGCGGCGCAGACCCGCCCCCATGAAGCCGAACAGCGCGCACGCGGCCAGGGCCCAGGCCCAGACGAGTTCGCCGCGCAGCGGGACCTCAGGGGCCTCCTCGGGCAGGGAGACGCGACGCCACGTCCCTGAGACGTCGCGGATCACGACCGAGTCGGGACCGCCGGCGACGACCACGATGTGGCCGCCGGGCCTGGCCTGCACGGCCAAGGTGGTGGGGAAGCCGGAGGGGTCGTCGTAGCGCCTGCTGAGGCGCTCGACGTCGTCCGACGACAGGCGCCAGGCCGGCCGCCAGGTGCTGCCGCCGTCGTCCGACTGCTCGACGCCCTTGCGGTCCTCCGTCACGCGGTAACACCGGGTGGCCTGCTTCGGCACGCACTGGGCGGTCTGGCCCTTCCTCTCCTTGTCCGCGGTGCTCTCCGACCACGTGCGGCCGCCGTCCTCCGAGGTCCACACGGTGTGCGGCCAGGTGTGGACGGCGATGCGGTCCTGGTCGTCCACCGTGACGGAGCCGACGTACGGGGTGGGCGGGGCCGCCGAGGTCGCGGTCACCGCGAGCACGGCCAGAGGCATCGTCACCGCGAACCGCCAGCGGGCGGCGGGCGGGCGGCGGAGGCTGTGAGCGCGTACCCACCAGGCGAGGGCGAGGGCCGGCAGCGCCAGGAGGTCCGTGGGATCGGCCAGGACGCGCGACGGGCCCGCGAGGAAGGTCCAGGCATGGGAGGCCGCCTCAGCGCCCGTCTCCGTCGTTTTCACGGCCGCGAAGAGCACCCCGGTCACCACGACCGCCACCCCGTCACTCCCCGCCCACGGCCCTCCGGACCGCACGAAGCGGGAAAGCCGGCGCAGCGGCCCAGCCGAGAAGGGGCGGTGGCCGCTTCCGGAGAGGTGGGAGGGGCGCCGATCAGAGCCTCCGCTCCTGGAGGACCGGGCTCCTCCAGGGAGTCGCCGCAGGAAGCGCCGCAGCCGCTCGGGGAGTCGCCGCAGGAAGCGCCGCAGCCGCTCAGGGAGTCGCCGCTCGAAGCGCCGCAGCCGCTCAGGGCGGCGTCGGTCGAGGCCGTTCAGCAGCCGTTTCGTGAGGGCTGCTGCGGGGCGCGTCAGGAGGAGGGCGACGAGGGCGGGGGCCACGAGCAGGCCGGCCACGTCGCTGAGCTTGCCCGTCACGACCCCGGGAAAGGCCGGTTTGAGCAGGTGGTCGTTGACCAAGAGCACGAGCACCCCGGCAACTGTCACGGGGTGGCACAGCCACGCGTACCTCATACCCAGGTTGACCGCTGCGGGGACGGGGCGGTTCAAAGGTCATGTGAGTCGAGTCACACCCGTGACCAACCTGACATCAGGCCCGACGCAAGCAAAAGACCGGAGCCCGCTGGAAGCGAACTCCGGTCTGTCTCGCTGCTACAGGTCAGATGGCTCGGACCTGAGAGGCCTGCGGCCCCTTCTGGCCCTGCGTGATCTCGAACTCGACCCGCTGGCCGTCTTCAAGGCTGCGGTAGCCGTTGCCGACGATCTCGGAGAAGTGCACGAACACGTCCGGCGCACCGCCGTCCGGGGCGATGAAGCCGAAGCCCTTCTCGGCGTTGAACCACTTGACGGTTCCCTGAGCCATAAAAGCTCTCCCTCAGGATGTGAATCTATGGGACCCACACCTCGTGGGTCCCGGTGTGTCGTACAGCAAGCACCCGGGGTGGCTCAGACAAAGTCATGCTGGTTTTCACTACGGGATCAGCTAATACAACGCCATCACATCTAACACCATTCTGGAGCGTTGGTGTTCCCCTCCCAACGAAGATTTCTGTCAGGCGGCATCACCGGGCAAACTGGAACCTGTTATGCGCAGCCTTCCCGCACCGCGTCTAGTGGCCACCGACCTCGACGGCACCGCGTTGCGTACGGACGGAACCGTGTCTCCCCGCACGGTCGCCGCCTTCGGCAAAGTCGAGGAATCGGGGGCGGTCCTGGCCTTCGTGACCGGGCGTCCGCCCCGGTGGATGGGCGGGGTGGCCAGTGCGGTACGTCACCGTGGCCTGGCCATCTGCGCGAACGGTGCGCTGATCTACGATCTCCATACCGAACGGATAGTGGAATCTCACCTCATCGGCATCGAGGTGCTCGAGGAAGTCGTCGCTCAGCTAAGAGCGAACGTGCCCGAACTCGTATTTTCGGTCGAGTATGAAGCCGGTTTTGCGCATGAGTCAGATTTCCGGCTCGGCGGGTTGGACCGGGCACTCGGAGCAGCGCGTGTGGAATCGGTCACTTCCCGTCCATGCGCCAAGTTGCTCGCCCTGCATCCCCGCATGAACGCCGACGAGCTCCACGCGGCCGTGGACGAACTGGTCGGCCATCTCGTGACCACCACCCACTCCAGCAGCAGAGGGCTGATCGAGATGAGCGCCCAGGGCGTGACGAAGGCCACCGCCCTGGCGGCGCTCGCGGAGCAGCTGGAGATCAAGCCATCGCAGACCGTGGCCTTCGGCGACATGCCGAACGACCTGCCCATGCTGAGCTGGGCAGGCACGTCGTACGCGGTCGCCAACGCGCACCCTCGCGTGCTGGCGGCGGTCGATCACGTGACCGCGACCAACGACGACGACGGTGTCGCGCAGGTGATCGAGAAGCTCTACGCCTGACGGCGGAGCCCTGCGGGCCCTGAGAAGGGCCTACAGGTAGGGGCCCGAACCGCCGTGCGGCCGCTGCGCCTCGTCACCCTGCGGTACCCCGGGCAGCGCCCTGCGCATCTGCTCCAACTGGGCGCGGGCGGCCATCTGCTGCGCGAACAGCGTGGTCTGGATGCCGTGGAACAAGCCTTCGAGCCAGCCGACCAGCTGGGCGTGCGCGATGCGCAGCTCGGCGTCACTCGGCGGAGTGCCGTTGTCGTCGGTGAACGGAAGCGAGAGCCGCTCCAGCTCATCGACCAGCTCGGGCGCGAGACCGTCCTCGAGCTCCTTGATGGAGGACTCGTGGATCTCCTTCAGCCGCTTGCGGCTGGCCTCGTCGAGGGGAGCCGCGCGCACCTCCTCGAGGAGCTGACGGATCATGCTGCCGATACGCATCACCTTGGCGGGCTGCTCGACCAGGTTGGTGACCGAGCGGTCGTCCTCGCCACTATCGCCCTGACCTTGGAAATCGGGGCCCACCACCACGACGTGGGGGGTGTTGTTGTCCTCAGCATTCATAACACTCACCGTACTAGCAGGATCTTGCCGACGTGCTCCCCCGAATCCAACATTCGGTGAGCTTCGGCGGCGTCGGCCATGGGCACCTCGGCGTACACGACCGGGCGTACGGCACCCGCTCCGACCAGGGGCCACACGTTGTCGACCACGCTGCGCACGATGGCGCCCTTCTCGTCGACGGGCCGCGAGCGCAGCGTCGTGGCGTGCACCGAGGCGCGCTTGGCCAGCAGCATGCCCAGGTTGAGCTCGGCCTTGGTGCCGCCCTGCATGCCGATGACCACCAGCCGGCCGCCCGTCTTGAGGGAACGGACGTTCTTGTCCAGGTATTTCGCGCCCATGATGTCGAGGATGACGTCGGCCCGCACCTTGTCGGCGAAGTCCTCCTCGCGGTAGTTGATCACCTCGTCGGCGCCCAGCTCCCTGGCCCGGTCGGCCTTCTCGGCCGAGCCGACGGTGGTGACGACGTGGCTGCCGAGCGCCTTGGCGAGCTGGATCGCGAACGTGCCGATGCCGCTGGCCCCGCCGTGGAGGAGCAGCGTCTCGCCCCTGCGCAGCCGCCCGACCATGAACACGTTGGACCAGACCGTGCAGGCCACCTCGGGCAGCCCGGCGGCCTCGCGCAGCGACACCTGGGAGGGCACCGGCATGACCTGCTGCCAGGGAGCGGCTACGCGCTCGGCGTAACCGCCGCCGGTGAGCAGCGCGCACACCTCGTCACCCGGCTTGAACTGCTCGACGTCCGCCCCGACCTCGGCCACCACGCCCGAGACCTCGAGCCCCGGGTACGGCGACGACCCCGGCGGCGGGTCGTAGAATCCCTGTCGCTGCAGCACGTCGGCGCGGTTGACCGCCGACGCCGTCACATCGATCAGCACGTCTCCGCGCCCGACGGTGGGATCCGGCGCCTCGCGCCACTCCAGCACCTCTGGTCCGCCCGGCTCGACGATCTCAATGGCTCGCATGCGAACCACGGTAGCCGGGCAAAGAAGTTGTGGGTTGCCGGGCTGCGACCGAGCGGGTGGCGTTACCCTGCAATGTATTTGCTGCCCCTTTAGACCCACCCGAGGGGGAACACGGTGGCAAGACACGATCGAGAAGAATCTCTCGAGGAACAGCTCGCCTGGCTTGACGCGATCAAAGAGACGGAAGAGGCTCCCGTCTCCGTGAGCGCGCCGGCCGCTCCGGTCGACGAGCCGGTCGCGTCGCCGTACCCCCAAGACCCCTGGTCGCTCGTGCCGCAGCAGCACGAGACGCCTCCGCAGCCGCTGTTCAGGGCGGCGGTCGACTCCGCGTACGGCGGCCCGGCGACGACCGAGGAGCGCCCGGCGAGCGACTCGGGCGAGTGGCCGGCCAGGTTCACGGCCGACGAGCCGCGGGCGAGCGCCGCGCCGAGCGTGGACGATCCGTTCCTCGCGCCGCTCAAGCCGCTGCCGCGGCCGGACGACACCGACACGTACGCGCTGCCGTTCACCCCGGCAGAGCCGGCCGGCAAGACCGAGGAGAGCACCTGGCCGCCCGCGTCCGACTGGCCCGGGCCCGATGACACGGTCCGGGTGGATCCGCTGCAGGACAGGCCCGCCGCGGAGGACGAGAGCGCCCGAGAGCCGGTCAAGGAGACCAAGGACTCCGGGCCGACCGACACCCAGCCGCGCACCGAGCCCCCGGCTCAGGCCGACGACGCGGAGGAGCCGGCACAGAAGAAGTCGGCACAGGAGGCCGAGGAGCCGGAGGAGCAGCCGGCCGCGCGTGACGACCGTCCGAATTGGTCGTCCGACGTGTCCGAAACCCTGCCGCGCACCGAGCGCCCGCAGTGGGACGCCGCGGAGACGCCGGCCCCCGAAGCCGAGGACAAGCGCCGCAGCGCGCCCGAGACCGACATCCCGCAGTGGGCCAAGGAGGGCTCGCAGTGGAGCCGCGAGCAGTCGGAGGGTCTCCCGCACTGGGACCTCCGCGCGGACGAGCAGCCCGCCGCCACCGAGCCGCCGGACCAGCCCACCAGCTGGGTCGACCCGCCGGAGAAGGCGCCGAGCTGGGGCAAGGCGGCCCAGGCGGACGAGACCCCGGCGGCCTGGGCTCAGGACCCGGCCGCGAAGGACGAGACCCCGAGCTGGGATCAGAAGGACAAGACGCCTGGCTGGGGCCGCGACCAGAAGGACGAGTCCTCGGGTTGGGGTCGCGACCAGAAGGACGAGGCTCCTCGCTGGGACCAGGAGGACGCTCCCCAGTGGGGCAGGGAGCAGCCGGAGGAGCGCCCCCAGTGGGTACGCGACCAGCCGGAGGACCGCCCCCGATGGGCCGAGCAGCCGGAGGAACGTCCCCAGTGGGCCGAGCAGCCCGAGTGGCGTCCGGCCGAGCGGGACATCCCCCAGGTACGCCCGCCGCGCCGCCCGGCCCCCGTGCCCGTGTTCACGGCACCGCCCAGGCCACCGGCGACCGGCAAGCCCACGGCCGAGAGCCTCGACCCGGAGTCCCTGCTACGCGGACGGCGTAACGCCCCCTCCAAGGGCTGGCGGCGCATCGTCTACAAGGCGTCGGGCGGCTGGATCAAGCCGGGCGAGCCCCCGGAGGTGCGCCGCCGCCGCGAGCTGGTGACCCGCGCCCGCACCCCGGTCACCGCGGGACACCACCGCGTCGCGGTGCTCAGCCTCAAGGGCGGCGTGGGCAAGACCACGACCACGGTCGGCCTCGGCGCGACGCTGGCGCAGGTGCGCGGCGACCGCGTGATCGCCGTCGACGCCAACCCCGACCGCGGCACGCTGTCGGACAAGCTGGAGCTGGAGACCTCGGCCACCGTACGCGACCTGCTGAACGAGCGTGACCAGGTCAAGCGGTACGTCGACATCAGGGCGTTCACCTCGCAGGCCCCGTCGCGGCTGGAGGTGCTGGCCTCCGACCGCGACCCGTCGGTCTCCGAGGCGTTCAGCGGCGCCGACTACCAGGCCGTCTCGCAGGTGCTGGAGAACTTCTACTCGATCTGCATCACCGACTGCGGCACCGGCCTGCTGCATTCGGCGATGGGCGGCGTGCTGGGTCTCGCCGACCAGATCGTGCTGGTCAGCTCCCCGTCGGTGGACGGCGCCAGGGCGGCCTCGGCGACGCTCGACTGGCTGGAGGCCCACCATTACGGCGACCTGGTGAGGAACGCGACCGTGGTGCTGTGCAGCGTGCGGCCCAGGTCGAAGTCGGCGGTGGACATCAAGAAGCTGGAGGCCCACTTCGCCGCCAGGTGCCGCGCGGTGATCAGGGTGCCGTACGACCCGCATCTGGAGGAGGGCGCGGAGATCGACCTGGACCGGCTGCAGGAGCCGACCAGGGACGCCTATCTCCAGCTCGCCGCCAGCGTGGGCGACGGTTTCGCGGGGATCCGCGACTGAGCGGAGGGTGTGGGATTCGAACCCACGAGGCCATCGCTGACCTGGCCGCTTTCAAGGCGGCTGCACTCGTCCACTATGCGAACCCTCCTGTGCGGAAACCACGATAGCGGCTGTCGTGGCAGGGGTGTACGTTCAGGTGGTGGCGGATCTCGACGTCGAGGTGCAGCGCGGCGCTCGCGGCGCGCTCGTACGGCTGAGCGGTGACCTCGACAAGCTCACCGCGCCACTGCTCAAGGACACCCTCGTCGCGTTGTTCACCGAGGGCAGGGTTCAGGTGGTGATCGACGCCGGGCGGCTCGAGTTCTGCGACTCCAGCGGGTTGTGGGTGCTGGTGGAGCACCGGCGCAGGGTCGCCGCGCAGGCCGGGTCGCTGGGCATCGTGGGCGTCCACGGGGTCTTGCACCGGGTGCTCGACGTGACGGGGCTCAGGGCCGCCTTCGACCGGGTGGACCTACGCGGATAGTCGTGACAGCAGCCATTTGGGGCCGACGGTCTCGGCGCCCAGCTTCTCCACGCGTTCGCGCAGGCCACGATCCGCCGTGACGACGAGCAGGCGTTCCCAGGGCCTGGCTCGGCGTACGACGTCCACGATCGCGTCGTCGCCGCTGCCCATGGCCGCGACCACCTGGATGCCGGGCACCTCGGGCGCGCTGCGTGCGGCGCCCTCGACGACGGCCACCATGCGCGGATACCACTGCGCCAGCACCGGGTGGCTCAGCCGCAGTCCCGAGACGGCCTCCAGCAGCCGGGTGGCGGCGCCGAGGCGGTCGTTCCACCAGCCCCGCTCGGCCCGCGCGCCGACGATGTTGGCGACGTCGAGCACGAGGGTCTCGGGCTGGAGCGCGCCGCTGATCTCGTCCCAGGTGGCGGCGAAGCCGGGGTGCAGCGCGCGCTGGGGCACCTCGGGCAGGGCCAGCCAGCGCATCTCGTCGCTCTCCGAGTTGGCCGGCGCGGCGGGGATCAGCTCGGGCGACTCGGCGATGACGGTCTCGAACGCCCATCCGCCGTGGTCGTCGCGGTAGACGCCCTGGACGCGGAGCGCCTCCGCCGCCAGCGCGGCCTCCTCGTGGGCCTCGCGCAGCGCGCTGGTGACGGCGTCCTCATGGCTGTCGCGGGCGCCGCCGGGCAGCCCCCAGGTGCCGCCGTGGTGGCAGCGCAGCGAGCGCTT
This sequence comes from Nonomuraea sp. NPDC049419, assembly GCF_040676995.1. Lineage (NCBI taxonomy): Bacteria > Bacillati > Actinomycetota > Actinomycetes > Streptosporangiales > Streptosporangiaceae > Nonomuraea > Nonomuraea sp. NPDC049419. The sequence goes on from NZ_JBFAQB010000009.1 coordinate 113,885, forward strand.
CTGCATGAGCACGTACGGGATGCCGCGATCGTCGTGGTGCACGACCAGGAGCCCGGACGCGCCGTGGACGCCCCAGTGCCGGTGCCCTTGGGCGCATTCGGTCCAGCCGTCGCCGTCCTTCGCCGTCATGAGGGAATCCTCTCAGCCTCCGCCCTTGGAGAAGTGCTGGTAGTCCTTGGCGCCTGACCAGTAGCCACCCCACTCCCAGCCGACCTGGGCGAAGGTCTTGACGACCCGGTCGCCGGGATTAATCACACCTTTACCCTTCATCGGGCGCTTAGTGAACTTTTTCGCGTTGCGGTGGGCGGTGCCGCCGCTCGCGGTGACGTACGGGTTCTCCAGCGGGTTGACGTCGATGGCCTCGCCGTACGCGTGGTTCGACCAGTTGCTCGACCCCGTGGCCCGGCGGCAGTTGAAGGCCGAGGTGTTGTCGGCGTCGATCGAGTCGTAGTCGTCGGCCTTGTACGCGTCGACCAGCTTCATCTGCCGGATCGGCCAGCGGCGGTCGTACAGCTTCTTGAAGACCGTCTCGATGTCGTCGGTCACCGTCTCGCGCACGACCAGCTCACCGGTGTGCGGCTTGCCGTCGAACCCCCAGTACGACAGCGTCACCAGCCGCAGGTCGCGGTAGTGGACGGGGCACCCGGGGCGCCAGGAGTAGGGCAGGCGGTCGCGGGAGACGCGCGAGACCTTCGAGGTGAACGGGGGCGGCCCCGTCGGGCTGGGCGCGGGTTTGGCACGCTCCGACGTCGGTGCGGCAGTGGCAGATTGGGCGGCGGACTCTCGTGGCGGGTCGGCGGAGGCCGCGGGTTCCTCCGCGGCCGCACACGCGGCGGACGCGAGCACCACGAACGCGATGGCGGCAGCACGCTTCATCTCGCCACCATATGCGACGTCGGGCCAGGTCAGGGCACTACCAGCACGGTACGGCGAGCCCGTTTCGCCAGGCTGGCCGCCACCGACCGCCGCCACGAGGAGCGGGAGCGGCCCACCACGATGGCGTCCGCCATGTACGTGCTGGCCAGCGCCTCCAGCTCGCGGGCCGCGTCACCGCGCAGGCTGACGAACCGCCACGGCACCCCGGCCCCGCGCAGCTCCTCCCTGAGGTCCTCGGTCAGGTCGGCCGCCGCGTCGGGGATGATGGGCGACCCGGCGAAGAACCACAGCGTCGAGGTGTTGAGCGACTCGACGAAGGCGACCAGCAGGGCCGCGTCGTCCCTGCGGGCGAGCCCGGCCGCGTACGCGAGCGCGTTGCGGCTCGGGCCCGACCCGTCGAAGCCCACGACGAGCAGGCCGGCGCCGTCCTTGCCGATCTCGAACCGCCCTTCGGGGAGCCTGCCTGCCAGCGGCTCCCACCGCGGGTCCGTGCCACTGCCGAACACGGCATCGCTCGCGTCAGACGTCGGCGTGCCTGCCGCGGTGCGCCAGCTCGCGCAGCGCGTCGGCCGCGTAGATCACCAGGGCCACGAACGAGATCCCGGTGAGGGCGCCGCCCAGCCAGAGGTCGTTGACGGTCGCGTCGGCGTATTCGGCGCCGCGGGGCTGGTAGCCGACCGCGAACGGGGCCGCGATCAGCCACAGGCCGCCGAGGAACAGCAGCACCAGGGCGCCCACGCCCAGTTTGGCCTTCATCGGTGGTCCTCCACTCCGACCAGGGATGCCTTGCCGTTCTGGCGGTGCTCGCCACCGCCCGTACGGGTGTTGAGGTCCTCACGCAGCGCCTCCACGAGCGGGGCCAGCAGGCTCGCCAGCTCGGCGGAGGTGGCCTGCGGCCCGGCGGGAGCGACCGGCACGGGCTCAGGCTCGGGCTCCGGCTCGCGGCGCGGCTTCGGCACGACCAGGCCGCGTACCACGAGCTCCTCGTGAATGGCCGCCACGAAGGCGATCGCGCCCACGACGCCCACGACGGCCACGCCGAGGCCGGTGAAGAACTCCGACCGGGTGACGTTCGTCCAGTCGGCGTCCTCCGGCTGCGTGCCGAGGGCGAAGGGCGCGATCATCAGCCACAGCCCGGCCATGACGGCCAGGGCCGCGGCGACGGCACCCACGAACTTCCGAATCATTGTGTGATTCCTCCTGAGACGAGGTCCTTCTGCGGTGGCGTGGCCTGCGCGATCAGTGCGCGCGAGGTGGGCCGCAGCACGCTCTGCGCGACCGACCTGGCCCGTTCGCGTTCCGAGCGGCCGTCGGGCGGCGCCATCTTGGCGACCGCGGTGAGCAGTGCCGAGCGCTCACCGTCGGCCCGCTCGATGCGCTGGGCGATGAGCTCCAGCAGCAGGCCCGCCAGGACGAGGTCGTCCTTGCTGAGCGGTTGGGGCGTGGGTGCCGCGGGCGCGGCCGAGCCGCGCAGCGGCAGCTCCTTGAGGAAGATCGTGGCGATGAAGCCGAGCAGCGCGATCGGCACGCCCACGATGAACACCGTCTCCAGGCCCCGCGTGAACGACTCCAGCACGATGTTCTTGACCGGCCCCGGAAGGTGCTGGATGGCGTCGGGGCTGCCGAGCTTGACGTCACCGCCGCCGGGCAGCTTGATGCCGGCCGCCGCCAGCATCGCGGCCATCTCGTCCTTGAGCCGGCCGGTCAGGATCGCGCCGAACGCGGCCACGCCGACGGCGCCGCCCAGGGAGCGGAAGAACGACACGCCTGACGTGGTCGAGGCCATGTCGCGCAGCTCGGAGCCGTTCTGCGCGGCCAGGATGAGCATCTGCATGGACAGGCCGAGGCCGGTTCCCAGCACCGCGACGTCGAAGCCGATCAGCCATAGGCTGGAGTCGACGTGCAGCCTGGACAGCAGGAACAGCCCGATGGCCACGATGAGCAGGCCCGCCACGGGGAAGATCTTCCACCGCCCGGTCTGGGTGACGATCTTCCCTGAGATGACGCCGGACAGGAACAGCGCTATGACCATCGGCAGCGTCATCAGGCCCGAGTTGGTCGGGCTGAGCCCCTTGACGATCTGCAGGTACTGCGGCAGGTAGATCATCGCGCCGAACATCGCCATGCCGACGAACAGCGAGGCGAGGCTGGTGAGCACGAACGTCCTGTTGCGGAACAGCCGCGGCGGCAGGATCGGGTTGCGCGCGGTCCGCTCCGAGAGCACGGCCAGCGCCAGCATGAGCAGCGCGGTGGCGGCGAGCACGTACGTCCAGGGCGAGTTCCACTCGAACTCGTTGCCGCCCAGGGTCAGCAGCAGCATCAGCGCGCTCGCGCTGGCCGTGATCGTCGTGGCGCCCCAGATGTCGATCGAGGTCTTCCGCTTGATCCGCGGCAGCTTGAGCACCTTCTGGATGACGAAGAACGACACCAGGGCGAACGGCACGACCACGTAGAAGCACCAGCGCCAGCCCAGCCACTCGGTGTCCACGATGAACCCGCCCAGCAACGGCCCCGCGACCGTCGAGATGCCGAAGACGGCGCCCATGTAGCCGGAGTAGCGGCCACGCTCGCGCGGCGAGACGATGTCCCCCAGGATCACCTGCGACAGAGCCGACAGACCACCGACACCCAGGCCCTGGATGGCACGCGCGGCGATGAGCTGCCCCATGTCCTGCGACATGCCGGCCACCGCCGAGGCCGCCACGAACAGCACCAGAGCACTCTGGAAGAGCAGCTTGCGCCCGAAGACGTCGGACAGCTTGCCCCACAACGGCGTCGAGACCGTCATCGTCAGCATGGTCGCGCTGGCGACCCATGAGTACTGGTCCTGACCGCCTAGTTCCCCCACGATCGTCGGCAGCGCGGTGCCCACCACGGAAGTCGAGATCATCGAGGTCAGCATGGCGAGCATGAGCCCGGACAGAACCTCGAGGATCTCGCGGTGGGTGTAGTGCCGCTTCGCGGGGGACGCGGCCGGTGCGTGCGCTACCAAGACAACACCACATCCCCTTCGTTCATTTTTGCCCTCGATGAGTATACGCCCGTTTACTAGCCGCGCGGTAAGTGGGTGACCGCCGAGTAGAGTGCGTTCATGAGTCCCCAGGTGACTGAGGCCAGGCCGCGCGACCGCGAGGCCACCCGGGAGCGGATCCTCCAGGCGGCCCGCGCGCTCTTCGGCGAGCAGGGCTACGAGCAGGTGACCGTACGCATGATCGCGGCGGCGGCCGACGCCAACATCGCGCTGGTCGGCCGCTACTTCGGATCCAAGGCCGGCCTGTTCGGCGCCGTGCTGCAGGGCGAGCCGAGGTTCAGCGCCCTGTACGAGGGCGACGCCGAGGACCTGCCCAGGCGGCTGGCCGAGTACGCCGCCGAGCGCATGCACCAGCCGCCGGACAGCCCCATCCTGCGCACGCTCGAACGCTCGGCCATGCACCCCGAGGTGCACGCCGTGGCCAGGGAGCGGCTGATCACGGCGGTGCTGGAGCCGCTGGTCGCCCGGCTTGAGGGGCCCGACGCCCGCGCGCGGGCCCGCATGGCCACCGCGGTCCTGCTCGGCATCGGCGCGACGCGCCGCCGCCTCGGCCCCCAGCAGCCCACGCCGCAGGACGTCGACCGGCTCACCGCCGTCTTCAAGGCGTGCCTGGCCGGCTGAAACTTTCACCGCCCGCACCCGTTCCGACCTGCGGCGCAGGGTTCGAGAGCGATCCGATGTCTTTGTCATGTACGGGGGCGCTTTCTACGATCCACGGAAGCCCGTGGGAGCGCTCCCACATGACGGACGGAGATCGTTCATGTCTCGCAGAAGGCCCGTGTTGGCGGTGCTCCTCACAGCGGCCGCCATGGCCGCGGCGGGGGCGGTCGTCGTCGCCGCCTCGTCGTCCACCGCCCAGGCCGCCGACTCCGCTTTCTACGTGGATCCCCAGACCAACGCCGCCAAGTGGGTGGCGGCCAACCCAGGTGACAGCCGGGCCGCGGTGATCAGGGACCGGATCGCGGCCGTGCCGCAGGGCCGCTGGTTCGCCACTTACAACCCGAGCACCGTACGCGGCCAGGTGGACGCGTACGTCGGCGCCGCCGCAGCGGCCGGCAAGATCCCGATCATGGCCGTGTACGCCATGCCCAACCGCGACTGCGGAGGCCCCAGCGCGGGCGGCGCTCCCGACCACGCCTCCTACCGCGCCTGGATCGACCAGATCGCCGCCGGGCTCGGCGGCCGGCCGGCCACGATCGTGCTGGAGCCCGACGCCCTGGCCATCATGACCAACTGCATGAACGGCTCGGAGCAGGCCGAGGTCAAGGCGTCCATGGCCTACGCCGGCAAGCGGCTCAAGGGCACGTCGTCGCAGGTCAAGGTGTACTTCGACATCGGCCACGACGCCTGGCTGTCCGCCTCGGAGGCCGCGTCCCGGCTCAACGGCGCCGACGTCGCCAACAGCGCCGACGGCATCGCGGTCAACACCTCCAACTACCGCTCGACGCCTGGGCTGGTGTCGTACGCGAAGAGCATCATCGCGGCGACCGGCGTCTCCAGGCTGAAGGCGGTCATCGACACCAGCCGCAACGGCAACGGCCCGTCCGGCAGCGAGTGGTGCGACCCGGGCGGCCGCGCCACCGGCATCTGGAGCACCACGGAGACCGGCGACTCCGCGATCGACGCCTACCTGTGGGTCAAGCCGCCCGGCGAGGCCGACGGGTGCATCGCGCAGGCCGGGCAGTTCGTGCCGCAGCGGGCGTACGACCTGGCCATGGCCGCGCCCGAGCCCACGGTCTCGCCCACCGTCACCGTCTCGCCCACCGTCACGCCGACGACCGGGCCCGAGGGGTGCTCGGCGACGTTCAAGGCGATCAGCCAGTGGTCGGGCGGCATGCAGGGCGAGGTCACCGTCACCAACACCGGCGGCGCGGCCACCAGCGGCTGGCGGGTCGGCTGGACGCTGCCGTCCGGACAGACGATCTCCCAGCTGTGGAACGGAAACCTGTCCGTCGGCGGCGGCTCGGTCACCGTCACCAACCTGAACTGGAACGGCAACATCGCCCCCGGCGCGACGACCACGTTCGGATTCATCGCGAGCGGCGGGTCCGGCGGCCCGTCAGGGCTCACCTGCACCACCTCCTAGCGCTCACGCGCACCCGGCCGAGCCCTCGCCCGACGCCTGCGGGGGCTCGGCCCCATGAAATAACCGCGCAGGCGCCGCTGTTGACCACCACCAGGTCACCCCGCTCTGCGAAAGGCGCTCACTCATGGCTCTGCCGCTGTCCATCCTCGATCTGGCGCACATCGGCGAGGGCGAGACGGCCGCCGACAGCTTCGCCGCCAGCGTGACCCTCGCCCAGCGGGCCGAAGAGCTGGGCTACCAGCGCATCTGGTACGCCGAGCACCACAACATGGACAGCATCGCCTCCTCCGCCACGAGCGTGCTGATCGCCCACATCGCCGCTCACACGCGGACGATCCGCCTCGGCGCGGGCGGCATCATGCTGCCCAACCACTCGCCGCTGACCATCGCCGAGCAGTTCGGCACCCTGGAGACGCTCCACCCCGGCCGCATCGACCTCGGTCTCGGCCGCGCGCCCGGCAGCGACCAGCAGACCATGCGCGCCCTGCGCCGCACACCCTCGTCGGCCGACTCGTTCCCGCAGGACGTGCTGGAGCTGCAGGGCTACCTCACCGGCGAGACCCGCATTCCCGGCGTGCACGCCACCCCCGGCAGGGGCACCAACGTGCCGCTCTACATCCTCGGGTCCTCGCTGTTCGGCGCGCAGCTCGCCGCCGCGCTCGGCCTGCCGTACGCGTTCGCCTCCCACTTCGCGCCCGCCGCGCTGGAAGAGGCCGTCGCGCTCTACCGGCGCGACTTCAAGCCGTCGGCCCAGCTCGACCGGCCCCACGTGATGGCCGCGCTCAACGTGATCGCCGCCGACACCACCGAGGAGGCCGAGGAGCAGTTCCTGGCCTCCAAGCGGCTGCGGGTCACCCGGTTCCTCGGGCGCGGGCGCACGTTCACGGACGACGAGGCCGACATGATCCTCGAGTCCCCGGCGGGGCAGCAGCTCGTGCAGATGGCCAAATACTCGGCCGTCGGCGACCCCGCCGAGGTCAAGGCTTATGTCGACCGATTCGCCGAGCACGCTCAGGCCGACGAGCTGATCGTGGCCTTCTCCGCGGTCGACAGGAAGGCGTGGCTGCGCTCGGCCGAGCTGCTCGCCGAGGTCCACGCCTCCTAAGGCCGGTAGGCGGGGCCACGTCGCCGCCCTCCAGGCAGGGCGGGAAGCCGCGGACGTCCTGGGCGGTGAAGCCGTTGGACAGCAGGAGCCGGATGTTGCGGACCTTCGTCACCGCCTTATGCCTGCTGCCCCGCCGCCACGGAAAGGCCGCCGTCCACGCGGCGGCGAACAGGTGCGCCGCGGCCTGGCCGATCCCCGTGCCGCCTCCGGTGATGACCACGCCCTTGCCTGCCAAGCTGCTCATGAACGTCCTCTCGTCGGTGAGTGGACGTGAAGCTGAACGTTGACCCGGGCGTCAGGGTCGAACCGCGGCCTGCCGCCCGGGTGCGATGCCGCTAGTCGGCCACCAGGCGGGCGCGTCGGCCCTCGTGCTCGCGCTGGCGGCGCACCACGTACGTGCCCGGTGCGCAGCCCGAGCCGCCGTGCTCCGGATGCAGCAGATAGACCGGGGCCGAGGCCGAGAACACCCCGATCGCCAGGCCGTCGGCGTCCGAGATGTTCACCGTCCAGCGGCAGGTGCCCGGCTCGGCGACCAGCGTGTGCGGGTTGCCGCCCGCCGCGCCGCGCAGCAGCTCGACGCCCTCAGGCGGCACGGCCTGCCAGCGGGGGTCGTCGCGGATCTGCACCGACGCCGCCACCAGCCGCAGCGGCACCACGATGAGGTCGCCCTGGGCCTGCGGGCCGTCGAGCACGGGGATCTGGATCGACTGCTCCAGGTGGTCGAGCACGGTCAGGCCGGTCTGCCGGGCCAGCGTGGCCAGCGTCACTGTCATGAGCATCACCTCAGGTTCTGCGTAGGAGTTGGGCGTACTGCTCGCCGGACAGCCCGTACGTCCAGCCGGCGGCGGCGAGCGGATCGTCGAAATGGCCGGGCACGGTGAGGCCGTACTGCCTGCGGCGGCCGTCGCGCTCGACCGAGCCGTTGACCGCGAGCAGCACCCGCGTGTCCCGGCGCATGTCGTAGAGGCGCAGCTCCGCGCCCGCGTTGCCGGGGTCGGGGGCGGCGGCGACCAGCCGCAGCTCGGCCCGCGCGATGTAGGCGGGCCAGCCGAGGCGTTCGATCGCGCAGCGCCTGACCTCGACGTTGGGCTCGGCGGAGATGCGCTCGGGGGTGGGGTCGTGGATCACCCAGGACGGGATCCTGGTGCCGTGCCAGGCGTAGGTGGCCCAGCCGTCGGCGTACCGTGCCGATGGGCCGTCCGCGTGGTGCGGGCGCTGCTCGCCGGTCGCCGTCCACGTCTCCGTGTGCAGCTCGGCGGGGCGTTCCGACATCACGCACACGTGCTCGGACGGCCACCACCAGTGGCACGTCGTGGCCACGGCCGTCCACAGATCCACCTGGCGGGCCAGCTCGGCGGGCAGCTCCACGCCGGCGATCCGGCGCAGCGCGTCGCAGTGGGCGATCCAGGAGACGCACATCGTGCGGTACCAGGTCTGGTGCCGCGACGCCTCGTTGTGCGCGAGCTCGACGGGCGGCAGCAGGCAGCGGCCGGCCGTGTTGAGCAGTGGCTGGTGCACCTCGCGGCGCAGCAGCACGTCGACCGGGCGTCGCGCCGGGCGTACGCGGGCGTGCACCGCCCCGTACACGCGGTGGCGCAGCGCCGCGAACCTGGCCGGCAGCGGCCACGCGTCCACCCGCTCGACGCTCTGCCCGGGCGGCAGCCCGGCGGGCACGGTCGCGAACGCGGCGGCAGGCGAGGTCACCCAGTGGAAACGGGGTGGGGACAGACCGATGAACCGGTAGAGATCGGAGACGGCGGCTTCCGCGGCCCTGCGGTCCGCGGGCCGCGTCGAGAGCGCGCGGCCCAGCCATCGGTCACGGAGCGAAGCAGCTTCCCGCTGCAGGATGTCGCTCACCGGGCGAGGGCGGAGGCGCCCTCCTTTCGCATGATCATGAAAGAAATGGTGACAGAAGGGGACGCCCTATGTCCACCGGATCAGTCGGCCAGCCGGTGCTGGAGCTGGTAGGGGCCGGTCGTCTCCGAGGCGGGCGCGGGAGCCAGGCCCGCCGCGAGCAACTGGGCGCGCAACGCGATCACCGTACGTTCGAGCGCCCGGATCTGCGCCTGCAACCTGCGGATCTGGTCGCGCATCGCCGTGGACATGTCCTGCTCAGTAGTCAGGTCGGCGCTCACCTGCTCCGCCTGGCCCTGCATGCGGGCGAGCTGCCGCTCCAGCTGGCTCAGCGCGTCCTCGTAGATGGTCTTCGCCCTGGTGTACGCCTCGGCGTCCACCTTGGAACGCTCCAGCTCCGCTTGCCGCTCCACCTGCAGCAGTGCCGCCTCGTGGGTCTTCCTGTTGGCGTCCGTGGCCGATCGGAAGGCGAGGTACGCCACGCCCAGCGGGACGACCCCGACCGCGACCTGAATGAGGACCTCAGTCAGACTCGACATCGCCGGCTCCTCCCACGAGCCTGATCACACCGGTGTAGCCGACGCCGTCGTCGCCCCGCCAGGTGTTCACCGTCAACGCGATGGGGATCTCGCTGCCGTCGCGGCGCAGCCCCATCAGCCGGATGATCCGCCCGGACAGCGCCGATTCGCCCGACGACCGCACCCTGGTCAGCCCCGCCAGGTGCCGCTCGCGCAGCCGGGGCGGGATCAGGATCGTCAGCGGCCGGCCCACCGCCTCCTCCGTGCTCCACCCGAACAGCGCCGCCGCCTGCGGGTTCCACGACTGGATGACGCCGCCCCCGTCCGCCACCACGATGGCCGGCCCGCCCCGGCACCCCGACGTCAGCCGGTGCACCGCGGCCGCCTCCGGCCAGGTGGCGATCAGCGCGATCCAGCCGCCGAATGCCAGCCACACCGCCCCGGCCACCCAGCCGCGCGGATTGTCGCCGGTGAACGTGGAGATCAGGTGTACCAGGCCGTACAGCAGGAGCAGCGCGGTGGCCACCGCGAACGCGACCCTGTCGGAGCGCAGGAACATCTGCACCAGGCACAGCACGCCCGTCAGGCACCAGGCCAGCGCCCACACCGGTATCGGGGCGATCGTGGTGAGCATCGCCTGACCGGCGGCGGCCCGCTCGCCGCCCTGCCTGAACGCGAGCGACGCGGCGATGGCCAGGCACAGCAGGCCCACGAACGCCAGCGACGCGCCGCGCCGGCCGATACGGCGCAGGACGCGTGCGAACAAGGCCGCGGCGACGGAGTCTCCGTTACTCACGGTCGTCACATTAATACATGGGGTCAGCCTCGGATGACGTTGTCAGCGAGCGTCGCCCGCACGTCTCCCCGATCGCCGGCGGAGGGTGCTTCCCGGCGTTGCGGAGGAGTCACGCGCCGGCGTCGGTCAGGGTCGTCGGCGGGAGGTTCCACGCGTCCAGGCGGATCCGGCGATCCTGCGGCGGCACGCCGTCCCAGGTGGCGTGGAGCACGCGTTCCTCGCCGGGCAGCAGGTCGAACGCGTTGTCGTCCCAGCGGGCCCAGCCGGGCGCCGCTGCCGGGCGGGCGTCGAGCAGGCGGACGAACGGCACCACCGGGCCCGCCTCGTGGCGCAGCCGCAGCGTCCAGGTCGTGTCGCCGGCCTCCAGCTCGGTGGTGACGCGGGCCTCGGGCAGCGTGAGCAGGTCGGCGAAGCCGGAGCCTGCGGTCAGGACGTACCGGTTGGTGATGGTACGCCGGTTGGTGATGGTACGGCCCTCGCCGCGTACGGACAGGTCGAGCACGAACGTCCCCGGCCCCGGCGCGCACGTGATCGTGCCGACCTCGCCGGGGGTGGCGGCCGTCCAGCGCCGCTCGGCCCGCACGCCGCCGTCGAGGCCCAGCACGCGCGCCTCGACCTCGGCGGGACCGCCCTCCCACCAGGCCCAGACGACCGCGCGCAGCTCGTCGATGCGCGGCGCGGGCAGCGCCGCGCACACGTGCTCATGCCGGTACGCCCGGCGCACGTAGTGGTAGGCCGCCTTCGGCTCGCCGAAGTAGTCCACGGACGCCGTGCACCAGCCGTTCGGGAACGACTCGTTGAGCTGCCACGGCAGCACCCCGCAGCTCTCGGGGCGGCGCCTGTTGGCCTCGACCGCGTACCGGAGTCCGTCGGCCTGGAGGAACTGGCTCGCCCGTGACAACGTTCCCAGGTCCTCGATGGCGTCGCCGAACGCGGCGCGTACCAGGGGCTCGTTGTTCCACCAGCGGCCGAGATGGTCCCAGACGGGGTTGCGGGTGGTCGGCAGGCGGCGCTCCGAGGCCGGCACCACCGACTCGATCGCCCGCAGGTTGCTCATCCCCTCCACCCCGAACTCGCTCAGCAGCAGCGCCCTGCCCTCGTCATAGAGGCGGTAGTGGTCGTCCAGGCCCTGGTGCTCCCACGGGCCGTGCACGTCGTGGTGCTCGGGCCCGGTGCGTACGCTCTCCAGCGTGTTCCCGAACACCGGCCCCGTCGGGGACGTCGGCAGCCAGTGCCGGTCGGGGTCCAGCCGGGCCACCACGCCGTGCAGCGCCGCCGGCACCGGCGAGTCCGCGTCCTTCAGCGGCACGCCGTCGGCCCGCTGCAGCTCGTTGCCGCCGCACCAGATCGCGAGGCTCGGATGGTTGCGCCGCGCCGGGACGATCCGCTCCGCCTCGGCCGTCATCCTGGCCACGAACGCGGGGTCGTCGCTGGGCAGGCTCTCCATGCCCGAGCTGGACTGGGCGAACTCCTGCCAGACGAGGATGCCGTACTCGTCGCACAGGTCGTAGAACGCCTCGCTCTCGATGAGCCCGCCGCCCCAGACGCGCAGCATGGTGACGCCGGCGTCGCGGGCGAGCGTGAGGAGGTGGCGGAGTTTGTCCTGGTCGACGGCGCCGTAGAGCGCGTCGGCCGGCACCCAGTTCCACCCCTTGATGTCGGTGGGCCGGCCGTCCACGGTCAGCCGGTACGGGAGCGCGTCCGCCGGTGCCCCGGGATCACGGGTGAACCGCACGTCCCTGAACCCGATCCGGGTGTCACGCCGATCGCTGACCTCGCCTTTCGCGTCGCGCAGGATCGTGGTGAGGGTGTAGAGGTGGGGCTCGCCGTGCCCGTTGAGATGCCATCGGCGGGGATTGTCCAGGGTGAGGGTGGTACTGCCGTGAGGCGGAACGCCGGCCTCCGCCACGATCTCGCCTTGAGCCGTCCGAAGAGTCAGTTCAGCCCAGCCCTCTTGATCGGACGCATCCGTGTCGAGCTGAACGGCGACCTTCCCGATATTTCCCTCAATGCTCGTCCGCGCCCACACATCAACCAGCCGCAGCGCCTTGGTGGTCCGCAGCCGCACGGGCTGCCACAACCCCTGATGCACAAGCCGCGGGCAGAAATCCCACCCATACCCCATGCGCCCCTTGTGCACCTTCACCTTGGCCGTGTACCCGACCTGCGGCTCACTGACCGGCGCCGGCTCGACCACGACGGCCAGCGCATGCTCTCCCCCCAGCCGCCCCGTGACCTCGACCACGAGCGGCACGAACGTCCCCTCATGCACCGCGACCCGCTCCCCGTCGAGGTGAACGGCCGCCGCATAGTCGATCCCGTCGAACTCGAGAAAGGCCCGCTCCCCGGCCGCGAGTCCGGGCGCGACCAGCCGCGTCCGATACACCCAGGTCCGCTGCGAAACCCACTCGGACAACATGCTCTGCCGTCCGACGTACGGACTCACCGCCTCCCCGGCCGCGACCAGATCAGCAAGCACACTCCCCGGCACCTTCGCCGGCACCCAGCCCCCGGTGTGCCCCTCCCGGGCATGCAACTGCGCCCGATGCAACTGCCAGTCATCCCCGAGAAACCCCCGAAGCTCCCACCCCTGATCAAGAACACGTACGGAGGACATGGGCGCCTTTCGGATGTGGCAACGTTCCCACATGATGCTAGGGGCGTCCCCTCCCCGAGGTCAACGCGAAGCGCTTTCCAGCGACCGTCGGGAACGGTGCCGAGCGGGGGGACAGTGCTTGTGTGTGGACATGTCACTACGCGCACGGATACGTGATGGGGATGCCGAGGCGTTCGAGGTGTCCGAGATCAGCAGGCCGGCCCGCACCCCGCGCCGCTTGCCCCGCCCTCCTGTTCCCCGCGCTGGCCCTGGGTGTGGCGGCGGCCGTGGGCGTCCCGGTGGTGCTCAGCGGCGGGACGCCCGCGTACGCCGTGTCGAAGAACGCCGACGGCACCCTCACCATCACCATCGACCAGGCCAAGGATCCCGAGCCCCTGGAGGCCACGCTCGGGGCATGGGCGTGAACGCCGTGGTCGACTACATCCCCAGCGGGAAGCGTTGCTCGCCACAGCCGCGCAGCACGAGCTTCCTGTCCCGGCAGGAGGCGCAGCACCCGGCCGACGGCAGGCCGTTCCTGATCTGGCCGTCCACTGAGCCGGGGTTCCGCATCGATCCGGCCGCGGTCAAGCCGGGACAGACGGCGGTGCTGGAGTTCAGCGTCTCGGACGATGCCAAGGTGGCCGGTATCTGGGCGAACCTATCGAACGGCCCCGTCGCATCCTGCACACTCGTGGACAGCGACGAGGCCCCGCTCGGCCCTCCCCAGGGCTGGGACGACTGAAGGATCTTTCATGGCGATGGACATCCTGTACGCATGGTCCGAACGCATCGGCGAGCGCCGCACTCGTGACCCGCTGGGTGAGCTGCATCCGCCGGCCACCGAGGCGGAGGTGCGGGAGGTTGAAGAGCGGATCGGGGTGGGGTTGCCGCCGAGCTACCGGCAGTTTCTGCTGGTCGCCAACGGCTGGGGCAGCGACGATGACTGCCTCCTGCTGTCCGTACAAGAGGCCGGGTGGCTCCGTGACGTCGATCCGTCGAGGGCCGAGACCTGGTCGGCGGCCGCGAGCGTTCCCGACGAGCTCTATTTCGTCTACGGACCCGAGCAGGACTCCAGTCATTATCGAGGGGAGTACGTGCCCGGCACCTTTCTGGCCGGTTACTGGGACGACGGCGTGGCGCTGCTGAATCCCCACGTCAGGACCGCCGAAGGTGAGTGGGAGGCCTGGTATCTCGCGCCCTGGAAACCTGGTGCCACGCGCTACCGGTCCTTCTGGGATCTCGCCATGGACGAGCTGCGCCTGCGCTACCCGGCTTAACGGTTGCGGCGGACCTGCTTCTTCTCGTCGATGACGGCGAGCGCGTCGGCGATGGGGCCGAGGTGGGTGAGCTTGTCCGGGTTGACGATCGAGCGGATGGTGTGGATGCGTCCGTCCTTGATGTCGAGCGTCCAGACGTTGAAGATGCGGCCGTCGCGGTCGCGGATGATCGCGCCCGGCTGGCCGTTCACCTCGGTCGGCTCCAGCACCGCGCCGATCTGGGCGAACGGCGGGACCATGACGGCCAGCACCTTGGCGACCTTCGTGTCGCCGAACAGCGGGATCGTGCTGCCGATCTTGCCGGCTCCGTCGTTGACCAGCTGCACGTCGGCGGCCAGCAGTTCCTGCAGCCCCGCGACGTCCCCCTCGCGCATCGCGTGGAAGAAGCGGCCGGCGAGCTGGTCGCGGGCCCGGCGGTCGGCCTCGAAGCGGGGCCGGCCCGCCTCCATGTGGCGGCGCGCCTGCACGGCGAGCTGGCGGCAGGCCGCCTCCGACCGGTCCACGGCGGCGGCGATGTCCCGGTAGCTGAAGGCGAACACCTCGCGGAGGACGAAGACCGCGCGTTCGAGCGGGCTGAGCCGCTCCAGCAGGATCAACGCCGCCATCGACAACGAGTCGGACAGCTCCGCCGACCGCTCGGGGTCCTGGTAGGGGTCGGCCAGCAGCGGTTCGGGGAACCAGGGCCCGACATAAGCCTCACGCCGTACGCGGGCGGAGCGCAGCACGTCGATCGAGATCCGCGTCACCGTCGCCGACAGGAACGCCTTGGGCGACTCGGGCCGGGTCGCGGAGCCCTCGTAACGCAGCCAGGCTTCTTGGACGGCGTCCTCGGCCTCGCTCACGCTGCCCAGGATGCGGTAGGAGATCGCGAAAAGCAGCGGCCTCAGTTCCTGGAACTCCTCGACGCGGGTCACGCCGACCATTGATATCACCATTCCGGACAAAAGGAGCATGTGTCGCAGCTCACACGCGCCGGGTCTCACAGCTTCAGGGGGCTGCCTCGTCTTGGAGGTTGGAACGGCTGATAGCGGCACACCACAAGGAGCACATCATGCAGAAGGTCTGGTTCGTCACCGGCTCGTCCCGCGGCCTGGGCCGCAACTTCGTCCAGGCCGCCCTGGAGCGCGGCGACAAGGTCGCCGCCACCGCCCGCAGCACCGAGAGCCTGAAGGCGCTGGTCGACACCTACGGCGACGCCGTGCTGCCCCTGGAGATGGACGTCACCGACAGGGCCGGCGTCTTCGACGCCGTGCAGCGTGCCCACGAGCACTTCGGCCGCCTCGACATCATCGTCAACAACGCCGGGTACGCCCAGGTCGGCGCCGTCGAAGAGCTCACCGAGCAGGAACTGCGCGACCAGATGGAGACCAACCTGTTCGGCGCGGTGTGGGTGGTGCAGGCCGCGCTCCCGTACTTGCGGGCGCAGCGCTCCGGGCACATCATCCAGCTGTCCTCCGCCGCGGGGATCATCGCCATGCCGCTCGGGGGCGCGTACCACGCCTCCAAGTGGGCCCTCGAGGGCCTGAACGAGGCGCTCGCCGGCGAGGTCGCCGAGTTCGGCGTCAAGCTGACCATCATCGAGCCCGCCGGGTTCGCCACCCGCGACGGCAACAACCCCGACCCCCTCGCCAACGGCCACATGGCCAAGCCCGACCCCGCCTACGACGGCCTCCGGCAGCGGCTCGGGGCGATGGCCGGCAAGATGCCCGCAGGCGACCCGGCCGCCGCGGCGCAGGCCCTGCTCAAGCTCGTGGACTCCGACAACCCGCCGGTGCGGGTGCTGTTCGGGAAGGGGTTCCAGCCGATGATCGAGCAGGCGTACGCCGCCCGCCTCAAGACCTGGTCCGACTGGCAGGACCTGTCCATCGAGGCCCACGGCGACCTCGCGGCTCGCTGACGTGGATGATCGCCGACCCGCCGCCCGGGACGACCCGGGCGGCCGGCGCTCACTTGACCGTAGAGTTCGCCCATGGCCACGTCGCCCCCGGTCCCGTTGAGATGCAGCAGGAGAAGCGTGGTCTCCGGTCCTGGACACCGCAGCTCGGTCAGGGATTCAAGCCAACCGAACGCCACCGACATTCCCGCGCCTCTATCGTGCCGCCCGTGACGGATCACGACTGGTCGGACATACGGGCCCGACTCGCCCGACTGGCCGCCACACCTGGTGTCGGCGCTGTGTTCGGATCTGCGAGCCACAACCGGACCCTTGAGCCGCTGCTGGGAGCCGCCGACCCGGCTGAAATGGAGACGCAACTCGCCGTGGAACTCCCCGCCGAGTAGCGCTCCTTCCTGCTACAGGCAGGACGCGGCGGAGCGGGCCCCGCGTACGGACTCTTCCCCGTGCATCGTGTGGACGGACGCTGGCGGTGGGAGGGCGACGGCGCCGACCTCACGGACCTGAACACGCTGCACCAGCCATCCCCCAACTCCGCCATCCCGCGTACGCAGGTGCACGCGACGGCCGTGGTCGCAGAACAGAAGACGGTCCCGTGGACGCACGCCAAGGCGCGCGTGGCGACGCTGCGCGCTGTTCACCGGCTGCGCCGAGTTCACCTTGGTCAGGGCGGCGTGGAGCGGGGTGAACGTCCCCGCGCGGAGCGGCGAGCCGACCTGCCCGTAAGACCGCCGGGCGACCCTTGTCCGGCATGGAGCGGCCGCCGGGCAAGGGTCTCCCGTGACCTATTGGAACGCTTCGTGGAGCTGCGTCATGGTGCTCTCGACGCGGCTCTTGTTGCCGACGACCACGTAGGTCTCGTAGTTGCGCTCGTTCCCCTCGTCCATGGCGCCGCTGGGGCTCGTCACCTGGATGGTGTTCTCGGCGAAGTGGCCGTTGTAGTCCATGGGCGGGCGCGACATCGTGTAGTAGTACGCCTCGTCGCCCTGGACGTCGGGCTTGACGTACATGCCGAGGCAGTAGTCCCCGTCAGCTGTGCAGCGGACCATGGGGTCCTTGCTCGTGTGCGACTGCGCCGGCTGCTCCGACAACCGCCCCAGCCGGGGGCTGTAGGAGAAGACCTTGGTGAAGTCCGGCTGCAGGTAGGCGACGAAGGCGCTGCTGAAGTGGTCGTACGGCTCGTCCTCCGAGGTGATCGTGGCGGCGGCGCGGAAGACGTTCTCCAGCCCCTCCGCGTCGTGGTCGGGAGCCATCTCGATCTTGGTCTTCAGCCAGTACGGCGACAGGCCCATCGTGTACGGCACACGCGCCGGCTGGCGGTCGGCGGGGCGGCAGCCGCCCCAGCCCGGCTGCGTGTCCTTCAGGGTCATGAACATCGCCGGCCGCTGCTCCGTACGAATGGAGGCGCCCGACTTGGCCATGGTGTAGAGCGCGCTCGTGCTGGGCCCGTGGTAGGGCGGCGGCTTGCCGTCGTCGTCCCTGCGGGCGCCGGCCTGCGTGGGGTTGTAGCACTCGCTCGCCTCCTGGCCGTCCTTCCAGGCGTGGAAGGCGTACTGGAAGGCCGCGCCGTGGCCGCCGCTGGAGATGAACTCCTTCTCGTTCACCTTGACCGACGCGATCGCGCCGGCCAGCGCCGTCGACGTCGTGACCGACAGCTCGTTGCGCCCGTCGACCAGCGCGGACACCGTCACGTCCGGAAAAGTCCGGTCGTAGTTGTCCTTCGAGGCGCACTCGGTCTTGTACGTGAGCACGAAGTCGTCATAGGTCGCACTGCCGCGTGCCGGCGGCACACACGTTGTCGGCACGGCCGTCGCCGCCGCCGGTAAGGCCACCGGAGTGGCCACGGGAACAGCCACTGCAACCATGCCCAGGACCGCCGCCGACACGGCCCTTCGTCGGTTGGATGTCATGATCGGATCGAACCAGGTACGGGGACCGCGGCCGCCTCTGTTCATGAAAGCCGGAAATGTTGGCCGCGCCAACACCTACGCTGGTCCGACGTGGATCGTAAGGGTAGTCAGATGACCATCGAGGGCCGAGGAAGTGGACGCTTGTCAGCAGAGGTGTTGGCAGGCAAGATCCCAGAATTGTCCTGATAAGCACGAAGACCCGCTCCCAGGAATCCCTGGCCGTATGGCAGGGAGCCTTCACCGCAAGAACAGGGCGCATCGGGATCAAGCCTGATCTACAGGGACTGGTCCCAAGGGGCGGGAGGGGGCGCCGGGTTGGAAGGTGCGCTTGAAGTCGGGGCATTCCACGAGCGGCTCGTGCGTACAGGTCGAGGCATGGCGGAGGCCGTCGCGCATGCGGATCAGGCGGGCGATGTCTTTCTCCAGTTCCTCGGCCTTGCCGATCATGCGGGTGCGTAGCTCCAGGTCGCCGGGGGTTGCCCGCAGGAATCTGGCGATCTCGGCGATGGTGAACCCGGCGCCGCGTGCGCAGGTGATGAAGGCGAGGTGATCGAGGACCTCGGAGTGGTAGGTCCGGCGCAACCCGTTCCGGCCCGCCGGGGCGACGAGGCCCCGCTTCTCGTAGAACCGCAGCGCCGACGCCGCCAGCCCGGAGCGCTCGGCCACCTCTGCGATGTCCAGCAGTTGCTCGCCCACCTTGCCTCCTTGACTTGAACCGCGCTTCAACTAGCAGGCTAGCCGCCATGCAGATCCATCACCTCAACTGCGGGTCCGTACGGCAGATCGAAGCCACCTATCCGGGCCCGGCCCCCGCGCACGCCGTCAACCACTGCCTGCTGGTCGAGACCGACTCCGAAGGACTGGTCCTCATCGAAACCGGTCTCGGCCTGGACGATGTACGCGACCCCAGCCATACCCTCGGCGCCGACTGGGTCGAGATGGCCCAGCCCCTGCTGGACGAGCAGGAAACCGCCATACGCCAGATAGCCGGGCTGGGGTATGACCCCGGCGACGTACGCCACATCATCGTGACGCACCTCGATGTGGACCACTGCGGTGGCCTGCCCGACTTCCCCACCGCCCAGGTTCACGTTCTGGCGGCCGAGCTTGAAGCCGCGACCAGTCAGGCGCCCAGCTTCCGCTACCGCCCGGCCCACTGGGCACACCACCCGAACTGGGTGACCTATCCCACCGGCCCCGGCGAGGACTGGTTCGGCTTCGCCTCCCTGCAGGCCCAGGGCCTTCCGCCGCAGATCCGCCTGATCCCGCTCGGCGGCCACACCGCCGGCCACGCCGGAGTGGCGGTCCAGAACGGCGACCGCTGGCTCCTGCACTGCGGTGACGCCTACTACTACCACCGGGAACTCGGTGACACCCCCCAGCCTCACCCGCTCCTGGATCTAGTGCAAACCAGCTCAGAAGTTCACCACGATCTCAGACTCGGCACTCAGGCTCGGCTACGCGAACTCCTCCGCCGCCACGGCGACCAGGTGTCGATCTTCAGCGCCCACGACCCCTGGGAACTCCAGCACCACCGTCATCCCGGGCAACCCTCGGTGCTGCAGTAGGTTCACAGAATCATGCGGCAACCGGATCTGTCGCGCGAGACGGAGCGCCACCACCGGAGCGACGCGTGATTACGCGGCCTGATCCTTGCCGCTGGGCATCCGGACTGCGGCGCGCGGTCGACTGCGCTTCCCCGTAAGCCGGCGTGAGGAACGAACCCTGGCTCTTCGATCGCCCCGACCGCGACAGACCTCGATCACCCCATGGCGATCGGACGACGTCCCGCTTCGCCTGGCGGACGAGAGCTGCCGGCGACCAGGGACGAGCGGCTTGCGCGAGTCTTTCCTGCGGGCTGGGATTCGCCGTCTACAGGAGGACTTCGGCGGCGTCTGAGCAGAGCGGCCGGTGGCTCGGAGGGTACAAGCTGCGGCGCGACGCGTCTGCGAGCGGCTGTGTTGCTGCATTGCGCTGCTGTACGGCCACGAAAAAGGCCCTCCGGGATCATCCCGAAGGGCCTTCTACCTGAAGCGCGGCCGAGAGGACTCGAACCCCTAACCTTCTGATCCGTAGTCAGATGCTCTATCCATTGAGCTACGGCCGCTTGGCTTGTGCGCCTTGACCTGCTCGGTCTCAGCGACAAGAAGACTCTACCAGAGTCGCACGGTGCTTTTAGCCGTATGATCGGTGCTCCGGGGCTCGCGGCACTCACCTGAGGAGCCAGGGCCTTGCAGGGTGGTCACGGTCGGGTGGTCGGCGTCCTGTGTCAGCGGACGAGCCGCCGTCGCCACTGCGGTCGGTTGCCTCCGGGCCGGCCTCCCGCCCCCTCCGGGTAGGGGCGGGAGACGTTCTTCGGCGGCTCAGGACAGGGAGACCCGCACGCCGTCGGAGAAGATCGAGTCGTGTAGGTCGATGGTCTCCGGGGTCAGGTTTTCGGGGATGTCGAACAGGACGACGCCGCGTACGGAATTGCCGGGGTTGATCTTCTCGTAGAAGCTCTTCGAGCCCTCCAGGTAGATGGAGGCGCTGGAGTCGGCTTCGTACTCCTTGCCGTTGGCGTACAGCTTCTGGGCGCTGGAGGTGAAGGCCTGGGCCTCGTCGCCGATGTTCTCGACGGTGATGTGGACGAGCAGGAACACGCCCTGTGCTTCGGCGCCGAGGAACTCGCTGCCGACTCGGGCACGTCGCTCGGTTTTGGTGACCGTGAAGGCGAACTTGCCGTCTCGGACGGTGCTGCCGATCTTCGGCGCTCCGGCCTTCTTCGGCCGTGAGGTCTTCTGCGTGGCCTTCGGCTCGTCTTCGTCCGCATCGGCCTGGTCGATGGCGGCGCTTGTGGATGAAGGGCTGCCGGCGCTGCCGAGGGCGGCGATGATGGCGGCGCAGCCACCGAAGAAGATGACGGCCACGACGCCGAGGATGATGAGCACGGTCGGGGCGCTGGACTTCCTGCGGCGCGGCGGCGGGCCTGGCGGGTTGCCGTAGCCGTAGCCGGGCGGCTGGGGCGGGTACGGCTGTGACGGAGGCTGGTGGCCGTAGGGGTTCTGACCGTATGGCTGCGACATCGAAGCCCTTTCCCGATCGGCTGGGGATAGCGATTGGGACGTTCCAACGACGCGTGGGGTTGGCGTGACTTGCGCGATCGGTATGGCCGGATGTGGACAGCGGAGCTGATGGGGCGGGGCTGTGGATACATCGAAGGGTGTATCCACAGGCGGACCTTCGCAGGAGGTCGCGGGGGGTGGGAGGTGGTGGGATGGGGGCATGTTGCGAGCGGTATTGGCGGCCGGGGTGGCCTTCGTGGTCGGTGTGCTGCTGATCGCGGGGAACGCCTACCTGCCCCGCGGGGTGCCCTCGTGGGTGCTGGTGGGGCCGTTGACGCTGGTCTGTGCCGGGATCGTGGTGCGGCGGCGGGCGCCGCTCGTCTCGCTGGGGCTCGGGGTGGCCGGGATCGTGTTCGACGGGTTCGTGGGGCCGTCCCTGGGGACGGTGCTGCTGTTCACCGACAACCTGTACGCCGCCGCGCTCTACGGCCCCGCTCGCCTCGCCCGCGTGCTGCTGGGCGCCACCGCGGTGCTGACGATCGTGGCGGGGGCGGTGGCCTGGTTCCTCATGGCCGACTGGCGGCAGTTGACCGTCATGGGGATTCAGGCGGGGCTGGTGCTCATCACGCCGGTCACGACGGCGCTGGTGCTGCGGGAGCAGAGAGACAGGGCGGCGGCGGAGCGGGCGCGGGCCGAGCAGGTCGCGCATCTCGCCGAGCTCGACCGGCAGGCGGCCATCTCGGCCGAGCGTACGCGCATGGCCCGCGAACTCCACGACGTGATCGCCAACCACTTCAGCGCCATCGCCATCCAGTCCACGGCCGCGCTGTCCAGGAAGGACCTCGACGCCACGACGGTGCGAACGATCATGGAGTCCGTACGCGAGAACAGCGTCAAGGGCATGGCCGAGATGCGGGCCATGATCGGGCTGCTGCGGCGGGAGGGTGACGACGGGGAGGGCGAGGCCACGCGGCCCCGGCTGGCCGACGCGGAGAGCCTGGTGGAGAGGGTCCGGCGGGCAGGGATGGACGTGGACATGCAGGTCGAGGGGGGCGTTCGGGAGCTGCCTGCGGCGGTCGACCTGGCCGGTTACCGGATTCTGCAGGAGGCGCTCACCAACGCGATGAAGCATGGGGAGTCGCCCGTGCTGGTGCGGATCGCCTACGAGGACGAAAGGGTTTCCGTGCGGGTGGAGAACCGGGTCGGCGGAAGGCGGCCGAGGGGGGTCGAGGGGCTGCCGGGGGCCGGGGCGGGGCTGGTCGGCATGCAGGAGCGGGCGGTGCTGGTGGGCGGCACCTTCGAGGCAGGTCCGGCGGCGGCGGGGGACGACGGGGTGTGGCGGGTGGTGGCGGTGCTGCCCGCGGAGGCCGGTACGGACGACGTGCCGGCTCTTGGTCGGTAAGGGTTGGCTTCGGGTCTCGGCGGAGGTTGATGGTGGCTATTCGGGTGCTGGTCGCTGATGATCATGCGGCGGTGCGGGTCGGCATCGTGCTGATCCTCGGCGGGGCCGAGGACATCGAGGTCGTGGGCGAGGCCGCCGACGGGGTCGAGGCCGTGGCCATGGCTCGGGAGTTGCGGCCGGACGTCGTGTTGATGGACGTACGGATGCCGCGCCTCGACGGCATCTCCGCCACCCGCGAGCTGGCGGGGGTCTGTGACGTGCTGATCCTCACGACGTTCGACGTGGACGAGTACGTGTTCGGGGCGTTGCGGGCCGGGGCGGCCGGGTTCCTGTTGAAGAACACCGACGCCGATTCCCTGGTCGAGGCCGTGCGCGTGGTGGCTCGCGGCGACGGGCTCATCTCGCCCGGCGTCACGCGGAAGCTGATCTCGGCGTTCGCCGAGCAGGCGCCGGTACGCCGGGCCGAGAGCGCCGCCGGTCTCGACGCCCTGACGCCTCGCGAACGTGAGGTGCTGGCCTGCATCGCCAAGGGGATGTCCAATGCCGAGATCGCCAGGGAGCTCGACATGGCGGAGGCCACGACCAAGACGCACGTGAGCCGTGTGCTCAACAAGCTGGGGCTGAAGAGCCGGGTGCAGGCCGCGATCTATTACTCGGAGGGCGCGTGAGGGGGTAGGTGGGGTGCTGGGCCATAGGGTGTGCGGGGTGAGCGTTTTGTCGTTGCTGTCCGGGTCGTCGTCGGCGTCCCTCTCGATGCGGTACGCGCTCGTCGCCGTCGTGATGGGATCGATCATGACGACCAAGGGGGTGGACCGAGCCGATGACCACGACACCGCCGCCGGGGGCTGCTGAGGAGCCCGAGCAGCCGAAGCCGGGACAGGAGGACGCGACGCCTGATCAGGTGACCGCTGCCCCTGAGCAGGAGGCGACGCCGGAGCAGGACGCGACGTCTGAGGAGGAGGTTGCGCAGGTCGGGGAGCCGCAGTTCCTGCCGCCTCCGACCGGGGAGTCGGTCGGCGTGCCGCCCAGCGCCGAGCCGTCCGGTGGGCAGCCGGTGCCGCCGCCTCCCAGCGGCCGGCCGGTGATGATGCCGCCGCCCACCGGTAAGCCCATTGCCATTCCGCCGCCGTCAGGTGTCCCTCAGCCGATGGCGGTTCCCGCCGAAGAGGCATCTGGTACGAAGCCGCCGACCGGCCCAGGCACGTCCCATCAAGGCGCGCCCGGTCAAGGGGTCGTTTCGGGGGCTGGGCGGCCGATGTTCGTGGCGCCCGACACCCCATACCCCCTGCCCTCCCAGCAACCGCCCCCGCAAAGCGGTCCCTTGCATGAGGGCGGCTTCCCCGGGCAGGCACCCTACGGAACCCCAGCGGCCCATCAAGGCCAACCACCGCACGGCCAACCGCCCTATGGGAACCAGCCGTACACGAACCAGCCGCCGTACACGAACCACCCGCCGCACGGAGGTCAGCCGCCGCACGGAGGTCAGCCGTCGCACCCAGGCCAGCCCCAAGGCCCCTACGGGGGGCCGCCGCCGGGTAGTCAGTACCCGCCACCCATGTTCGGCCCCCCGCCACCCCCACCCACCAGCACCAACACCACCGGCGTCGTGGTCGCCTTCTTCTTCGCCGGCCTGGCCGTCTACAGCGTCCTCAACGCCCTCATAGGCTTCTTCGTCTTCTTCGCCGCCATCAGCGCCCAGGGCAGCTCCAACCCCTACGTCATCGCCGGCACAGTGGTGTTGGCCGCGGTGGGCCTGGTGGCGGGCATCGGGCTGTGCTTCGTCCGCAAGCCGTGGGCGAGAGGCACAGGCTTGGGGCTGATGATCGGGTGGGCGCTGTGGTCGATCCTGTCGGCGGGCTTCTGCACGGGACTCAACCCGGGCCTGTACACCTGACATGCCGTACCACGAGATCTTCGTCGGCCTCGGCGTGCTGGTGGCCGCGGTCGTGTTCGTCAGGGAGGCGCGGGGCAGGGGCGCGCTGAACGAGCAGTCGCTGGTCGCGGTGGCCGGCGCCCTGGTCGGCGGGGCGATCGGGATGCGGCTGGCGGGCTGGATGGAGACGCTGGACGTCAAGGATCTCTGGCTGTACGGCTCCCGCAGCATCCTGGGCGGCCTGACCGGCGCGTACGTCGGCGTGCTGATCGCCAAGCGGATCATCGGTTACAAGGAGCGCACGGGCGACCTGTTCGCCCCCGCGGTGGCGCTCGGCATGGCGGTGGGCCGCATCGGCTGCCATCTGACCGAGGCGCCGGGACGCCCCACGGACCTGCCGTGGGGCGTGCACGCGCCGCCCACCACCCCGGAATGCCCGGGATGCCTGACCGGCGAGGCCATGCACCCGTCGTTCATCTACGAGATCATCTTCCAGCTCGCCGCGTTCGTGGCGTTGCGCTGGGCGCGTAAGCGGATGACGCAGCCGGGGGAGCTGTTCACGCTCTACCTGGCGGGTTACGCGGCCTTCCGCTTCCTCGTCGAGTTCACCAGGGCGAACGAGACGGTGTGGCTCGACCTCACCAGACCTCAGTGGTTCCTCCTGCCGGGGCTGGTGCTGCTCGGGGTGCGGCTCGCGTACGGGTGGCGGCGCGGTTACTACGATGCCCTTTTCGAGCGGAAGGTCATGACATGAGTGCTGGGATGGGGCTGCGGGGCGACCGGATCCTGCGGTACGTGAACGCGTTCTGCCCGAAATGCCATGGCCGCGACCTGGAGGAGGTCGAGCGGCTGAGCGGCTACCTGGCCGAGCGGGACGGCCGGGTCTGGCTCGAACGCGGCTGCCGCGAGCACGGGTTGATCAGCACGCTGTACGACGAGGACCCGGAGATCCTCGCGTACCTGGAGGAATGGACCGCCCCCACCAAGCAGCACGTGCCCGACATGTCGGGAAATTTCAGGCCCATCCCCTCCGCCTACCTCCACGGCCTCCCCGAGATGCAGACCCAGCACACCTGCATCCTCCTCGAGGACATCGCCGAGACCTGCAACCTGCGCTGCCCCACCTGCTTCGCCGACAGCTCACCCGACCTGAGCGGCGTCGTCCCGGTCGCGGACGTGCTGGCCAACGTCGACCAGCGGCTCCAGCGCGAGAACGGCAAGCTCGACGTCCTCATGCTTAGCGGCGGCGAGCCAACGCTGCACCCCGAGCTCAAGACCCTGCTCGCCGAGCTGACCGCCCGCCCGGTCACCCGCATCCTCATCAACACCAACGGCGTGCTCATCGCCAAGGACGACTCCCTGCTCGACCTGCTCACCGAGCACAGGGAGCGGGTGGAGGTCTACCTCCAGTACGACGGCACGTCGGCCGAGGCGTCCAGGCACCACCGCGGCGGCGACCTGACGAGGATCAAGGCGGACGCCGTACGCCGGCTGTCGGAGCGCGAGATCTTCACCACGCTCGTCATGACCGCCGCGCTCGGGGTGAACGACGGGGAGATCGGCGACGTCGTACGCCTGGCCCTGGACACCCCGTACGTCGGGGGCGTCTCGCTGCAACCCCAGTTCGGCTCCGGCAGGTCGGGTGTCATCGACCCGAACGACCGCCTCACCCACACCGGCGTGCTCAAGCGCCTCGGCCCGCAGACCGACGGCCTCGTGACCTGGCGCGACCTGACCGCGCTGCCCTGCTCGCACCCCCACTGCTGCTCGGTCGGCTACCTGATCCGCGACGACGCGAAGCAGTGGCGTTCGCTGACGGCGCTGATCGGCCACGACCGGCTCAAGGCGAACCTCGGCCTGGTCTCCAACCGCATCGCCGACACCGAGATCCCGCGCGAGCTGCGCATGGCCGTCCAGGAGTCGCTGCTCGGGCTGCTGTCGGAGCAGTCGTCGCTGTCGCATCCGCAGATCGGCGACGTGTGGCGGACCATCTGCGAGAACTGCGACCTCGGCGTCTCCACCCTGCTCACGCTGGCCTCGTCGGCGTTGCCCGGCAGGCGGAAGAAGCTGCGCAGGATGCTGGGCGAGCGGGTGGTGCGGATCACGGTCAAGCCGTTCATGGACCTGTCGACCATGATCGAGGAACGGCTCACGCAGTGCTGCGTGCACGTGGGGACGCGCGCCGAACAGGACCAGTGCGCGCCGTTCTGCGCGGTGCAGGCGTGGCCGCAGCTGTCGCGCCAGCGGCTCTCGGCGGTGGCGCGGTGACCCGGCAGAGCGGAGGGGCGCAGCCGTACGATCCGCTGCGCCTGTGCGTGTACGCGACGGTCGCGCTGCTCGCCTGGCTGCTCGGGCCGTGGGCGGTGCTGGGGTTCGCGGCGCTCGGGTTCGCCGGTTATTGGCGGGCCAGGCGAGCGGGGCTGTCCAGGAGCAAGTGCTTCCTCAGGGACACCCGGCTCGTGCTGGCCTACCTCGGGCTCATCGGACTGGCCGCGCTGGCCGCGATCGTCGCGGGACTGCTCTGAGCGGTCACTCGGCGGGGACGTACAGGCTGAGGGTCTCGGCGACGCAGGCCGGCCGCTTCTCGCCCTCGATCTCGATCGTCATCTTCAGGGTGGACAGGTAGCCGGCCGGGGTGCCCTTGACGTCGGTCAGCTCGCCGACCGCGCGCACCCGCGCGCCCACCGGCACCGGCCTGGGGAAGCGCACCTTGTTGAGCCCGAAGTTGACGCCCATCGCGATGCCCTCGACCTTGACCAGCGAGAACATGAACGACGGCAGCAGCGACAGCGTCAGGTAGCCGTGGGCGATCGTGCCGCCGAACGGCCCCTCCTTGGCCCGCTCCACGTCGACGTGGATCCACTGGTGGTCGTCGGTGGCGTCGGCGAAGGTGTTGACCTGCTCCTGGGTGATGGTGCGCCACTCGGTGGGGCCGAACGTCTCGCCGACGGCCGCCTTGAGTTCCTGTACGTTCGCGAAGGTCCGCATGGCCACGAACGCTATTGCCAGGGCGGGACGGCTGCCAACTTCTCACTGGACTTCTCGCCGGACTTCTCACCGGACTTCTCACCGGAGCGCGACGCGCCCGGAACGGCGCCGGGATGACCGGGGGCTCCTGGTGTTCCCAAGATCTTTACTCGAAACCATCGCATAGGTGTTCGAGTCCGCGCTACAGTTCTAGGTACCGCAATCGAACAGAGGTTCGGCCTGGTGAGAGGGGGTGTGTCCGATGACGGTGCTCGCGCCCGCCCCTGCTCGGACACGCCGTAGCACTTTCTTCCCAAATCTAAGACGGCCGCTATATCCGGCAATAAAGTCCGAGAGCGTGGACCCTGTGCGAAACCCCTATGCTCCCGGCGCCGGGCAGCGCCCGCCGGAGCTCGCCGGGCGCGATCGCGAGCTCCAGCAGTTCGAGGTCGTGCTGGAGCGGGTGGCCCGCGGCCGTCCCGAGCGCAGCATGGTCGTGACCGGCCTGCGGGGCGTGGGCAAGACCGTCCTGCTCAACACGTTCAAGTCCATGGCCATGCAGCGGCTGTGGGGCACGGGCAAGATCGAGGCCCGGCCCGACCAGTCGATCAGGCGGCCGGTGGCCGCCGCCCTCCACATGGCCATCCGCGAGCTGGCTCCGCGCCACCGCGCGCCCGAGCGCATCGAGGAGTTCCTCGGCGTGCTCAAGGCGTTCGCGATGCGCGATCCGTCCGCGGCCAAGGGCACCTCCCACTGGTCGCCCGGCATCGAGGTGCCCGCCAGCCGCGGGCGCGCCGACTCGGGCGACCTTGAGATCGACCTCACCGAGCTTTTCGTCGACGCGGCGAGCGTGGCCACCGACCTGGGGGTGGGCATCGCGCTGTTCATCGACGAGATGCAGGACGTGCAGCCCGCCGACGTCTCCGCGCTCTGCGCGGCCTGCCACGAGCTGTCACAGTCGGGCGGGCCGCTGATCGTGGTGGGCGCCGGGCTGCCGCACCTGCCCAGCGTGCTGTCGGCGAGCAAGAGCTATTCCGAGCGGCTCTTCCGCTACGCGCGCATCGACAAGCTCGACCGCGAGGCGGCCGACCTGGCGCTGATCCTGCCGGCCCGCGAGGAGGAGGTGGAGTTCACCCAGGAGGCGCTCGACGCCCTCTACGAGGCCGCCGACGGTTATCCCTACTTCGTGCAGGCCTACGGGAAGGTCGCCTGGGACCTCGCGCCGCGCAGCCCGATCACCCTCGAAGACGTCAAGGTCTCCGCGCCCGAGGCGGAGGAAGAGCTCGCGGTCGGCTTCTTCGGCAGCCGCTACGAGCGTGCCACCCCGGCCGAGCGCGACTACATGCACGCCATGGCGCAGATCGGCGACGAGCCGGTGGCCACCGCCGAGGTGGCCGACGCGCTCGGGCGCAAGCCGTCCAGCCTCTCGCCGGCCCGCGACAGCCTCATCAAGAAAGGGCTCATCTACAGCGCCGAGCGCGGCCAGATCGCGTTCACGGTGCCGCATTTCGGCAAGTTCCTGCGTGCTCAGCCCATCTGAGCGACGCCCCTAGACCTCTATTGGGCTGTCTAGTGGGGAAGCTAGACAGCCCAATAGAGCTATATCGCCATGCCTGTCGAGCGAAATCTAACGCTGTCTAGCGTCATGCCGATACTGGCGTATATTCCGCGAGAGGCTCGCTGTCCTGCGCGCTGACCACGGCCATCCGCACCGCGGGGCGCCGCCCGCTGAGATAGACCGCGAAGACCACGTCGTCGCCGTCGTTGTTGCGGAAGGCGAAGAAGCGCCAGCACAGCTCCCGCCAGCTGTCGTACGGCTGCGCCGACACCAGCTCCGCCCGGTTCGCCCGCCAGACGCCGCTCGACCTGAGCCGCGACAGGGTGACCGACTCTGCCGGGCCGCGGCGCTGCTCGCAGGGGGCGCGGAAGCGTACGCGGTCGATCAGCTCCTCCACCTCGGGCGACAGGAGCACGAGCAGGGCCACGCCGGCGGCGGCGTACCACGACAGATGGAACACCGACACCCAGCCGGGCACCGGCGCCCACACCGACAGCACCGCCATGCCGGTCAGCACCACCGTCCGGCCGATCGAGCGCAGCCCGACGGGGGCCGAGCTCACCTCGCCGAAGCAGCCGCAGCCCGCGTCGGGCCGCCGCCTGCGCAGCTCCAGCAGCACGTACGTGGACAGCGCGAAGAACGCCACCGTGCCCCACCGGAACAACGGATGCGTCGTCACCAGCAGCCCCGCGGCCAGCGCCAGCTCGGCCGCCGCGCACACCAGCAACGCGGGAGCCTGCATGCGCCCCGGCACCAGCACCGCGGGCCCGAGCCTCGACAGCGAACCCGGCTCACCCCCTGAGGTCACCGTGCCCACCTTCGCCACCGTGCCGAGGGCGAGCATGACGATCAGGAGCGGGAGCTGTGATTCAAGCACGAACGTCACCCCAATCCGATCTGCGCATTGAAGCACCCTTTGATGAGGTCGCCGCCGAGTTCGACGTACGAGGAGGGTGATAACTCCGCGATCCGCCCGCGCGGGGAGGTGTCACACTCGACGCACCGGTCACAGAACCGCCCCGCCACGCACCCGCACGCCACCACGGGCACGTTGGCCGAGCGGCTCGTGCACACGTTACGCACCTGCAGCAGCGAGCCGAGCGCGAGGTACGGCAGGCCCGCGCACGACACCCCCGCCTGCGCGCAGCCCGTGTCGGCGCGTTCCAGCATGGGGTAGGCCGCGCCGCGCTCTTCCTCGTCGAACGTGTCGGACCAGGTGGCCGTGCCCGCGATGCGGGACTGGGCGCCCGCGTACGTCGGCGGCGGCACCGCCCGCGCCGGGTAGGGCGGCTGCGAGGTGGCGGGCAGCAGCGCGAGACCGGCGCCGTCCTGCCGGATGCCGATCGCGTCGAACAGGTAGCCGGGCTCGAACAGCGGATGGCGCACCTGGAGCCGGCCTGAGGCGCGGTAGGGGATGACGACCGTACGGTGCCCGCGGTGCGGGCCGCAGTCGAGCTCGACGGTCAGGTCACGGCGGCCCTGAATGGACAGGATCGTTCCGGTGATGCGGGTGGTGTCGGCCCAGATGCGATCGACCACCCGGCCCTCGCGCATGGCCCGCATGAGCACCATGCAGCCCACGGGCAGGTCGGCGGGCGCCACCTCGGCGCCGTGCCACGCGGTGGCCCAGGGCGCGATCACGAGGCGCTCCTCGGCGCCGCCTGGGGTCTCGATGGTGATCAGGTGCGGGCTGATGTCGAGCACCTCGCCGGCCACGGCCCGCAGCGGCTCACCGGTGCCCGCGTCGGGGCCGGGAACGCCCCCCTCGCGGCCGAGCGCCGCTGCGGCGAGCACCCTGCGGCGCTCAACGCTCGGATAGCCCATCCGCCCTCCCTCGCCTCCGGTACTAGGGTCACACGACTCAGAGGCTGATCACGCCGTGGCGACGGGGATGAGAGCAAAATACGCATCCCTGGGGAAGTGCCTTCACCTACGGCGTCGTACAAACCGCCACCAACCTTGACCTACCTTTGTCTGCGGTGGGCCGAAACCTGAATTGCGGTTCGGGCACAAATGGGCATCAGGCTGCGATTCTGGCCACGATGCAGACCACCGGCTGGGAAGACGAGTTCCGCGAGTACGTCAGGGCGCGCGGTCCCGCGCTGCTGCGCCAGGCGCATCAGCTCACCGGGCACCCGCTCGACGCGGAGGACCTGTTGCAGAGCGCGCTCACCAAGACGTACCTGGCCTGGCACCGCATCGAGGACCGCGGGGCGCTGGACGGATACGTACGGCGGGCCATGGTCAACATCAACATCTCGCAGTGGCGGCGGCGCAAGGTGGAGGAGTACCCGTCCGACGACCTGCCGGAGGTCGTGCACCACCACCATGAGCCGGTCGGCGAGGTGCACGAGGCGCTCGAACAGGCGCTGCGCGAGCTGCCCGAACGCATGCGCGCCGCGATCGTGCTGCGCTACTACGAGGACATGACCGAGCCCGAGATCGCCAAGACGCTCGGGATCAGCGTGGGGACGGTCAAAAGCACGGTCTCGCGGGCGATGGCCAAGCTCAGGAACGCGCTGGCAGGCTAGGGTCGGCGGCGCCGGCGGTGGCGCAGGGGCGGACCACCTGCCGGATCTTGCGCAGGCTCGCCAGGAACCCCTCCAGCTCGTCCTTGTCGAGCTGGCCGGTGAACAGGTCTTCGATGTCCTGCACGTGCTTGGGCAGCACGAGCTCCAGCCGGTCGTGGCCCTCGCCGGTGAGGGCGGCGTAGGAGGCCCTGCGGTCGGTGGGGCAGGCCTCCCTGCGGACCAGGCCCTCGCGTTCGAGCCGGTCGACGACTCTGGTCACCCCGCTGGTGGACAGTCCCGTCTGGGCGGCCAGATCGCTCATGCGCAGGCGGCGGCCAGGGGAACGTGCCAAGCGGATGAGGGCTTCGAAATCGACGTCCGACAACCCCGCGGCGTTGAGTGCCGGCGCGAGCCGGTCCATCAAGCCCGCGTGTACCTCATGCAGGAGTCCTATCGCCGTCACCCGGGGGTCGTCCACGTTCATCACCCTCATACCTTAGCCGACGATAGTTGACGGGAGGAATATTCCTCGGGTAGAAAGTTGTTGCCGCAGACATCCACGTAACAACCGTCCTTTCAAGGAGAACCCCGATGTCCACCCGTACCTGGGAGTCCCTGACCATCCCCGCCGCCGGGACGTACACCATTGACGTAGCGCACACGAACGTCGGCTTCGTCGTCAAGCACATGATGGTCAGCAAGGTCCGCGGCCACTTCGGCACGTTCAGCGGCTCGGTCACGATCGCCGAGAACCCGCTCGAATCGTCCGCCGAGCTCACCATCGAGACCGCGAGCATCGACACGGGCATGCCCGACCGTGACGGTCACCTGCGCAGCGACGACTTCCTGTCGGCGGAGAAGTTCCCGACCATCACGTTCAAGAGCACGCGCGTGACCGGCCACTCGGGCGACGAGTTCACCGTCGTCGGCGACCTCACCATCCGCGACGTGACGCGCGAGGTCGAGCTCACGGTCGAGTACGGCGGCGCCGGCACCAACCCGTGGGGCCAGGCCGTGTGGGGCTTCTCGATCGCCACGGAGTTCGACCGCGAGGACTTCGGCCTGACCTGGAACCAGGCGCTGGAGACCGGTGGCGTGCTGGTGGGCAAGAAGGTCAAGATCGAGATCGAGGGCGAGGCCAACCCGGCCGCCTGACCCTCGTACGGCGGGGTTGCCGGCACCACCGCCGGACCCCGGACGGAGGCCGACGGCACACCGCCGGACCCCGGACGGAGGCCGACGGCACACCGACGGACCCGGAACGACTGGGACCTCCTGTGGAAAACTCAGTTATCCACAGCCCCTGAAGCCCGCCCCAACTCTGGGCGGGCTTCATCCACAGGCAGTTACCCACAGCCTGTTGATAACTCGCCGAGGCGGCCCACGGACCAATCGCTTTGCCGCCTCGCCAGAAGGCCGGTACGCTGTGCTGAGCCGCACTGGCTCCCAGGAGGATTCGCCTAGTCAGGTCTATGGCGCCGCACTGCTAATGCGGTTTGGTCTTACCGGCCATCGAGGGTTCAAATCCCTCATCCTCCGCAGGTGAAAGGCCCTCTCCCAGATCTTGGGAGAGGGCCTTTTTGATCTCTGTGGGCGTCAGGGTTGCAGTTTGGGTTGCAGTTGCCCTCAGGGTGATCCCCATAGGACGGCGCCCATGCGCTCACTGGCGTCCTTCATCTGGAGGGTTGCCACGTGGGTGTAGCGCTCGGTGGTGGTGACCCGGGTGTGGCCGAGGATCTCCTGGACGACGCGGATGTGGACGCCCTGCTCTATCAACAGGGTCGCCGCGGTGTGCCGCGCGTCGTGGACCCGGGCGTCCCGGACGCCGGCCTGCTTGAGGATGGATTTCCACTGCTTCCAGTCCTCAGTACGCTCGATCGGGCCGCCGAGCTGCGTTGTGAAGACCAGATCATGATCGGTCCACCTATCCCCAGCCTTGAGTCGTTCGGCGGCTTGGAGCTTCTTGTGGGTTCGTAGGAGAGCCAGGAGTGCTGGCGGGCATTGGAGGGTGAGCTTGCTCTTACCCTTGCGCTGGCGAAAGATCAGCCCGCCGCCGGTGCGCTTCGGGCACTTGTCCGCGTGGCTCGTACAGTCCTTGAGGCATGGGCGCCTGTAGCAGCGGTGGGAGCGCTTCTTGCAGTCCGGCTTGCAGTCGCGATCATGCTGGTGCTCTTTGCAGTTCTTCTTGCACGCCTTACGGTGCCACTTCTCTCCACGGGCGTGTGGATCCTTGCAGCCGTGCTGCCACTCCGACCGCTGGATCTGAAACCACGCTCTGATCTCCCCCGTGTTCAGATCGATGTACGACCAGCGGAGCCCAAGGGCCTCGCCCTGGCGGATGCCGAGAGCGAGGGCGACCGACCACCGAGCACCGTTTCTCTTGGTCTTGGCCACATCAAGCGGCGGCGCGGCGCGCCGCCGTACCCCCGGCCCTCCGCCCGCCCGCCGTCCGGGCGTGCGGCCTGGGGGCCGGTCCCGGACGGCGGCGGGACACCGGGCCGGCCACCGCACGCCAACCTCACCGTACTTGCCGAACGCACCGACCGGGGTTGCCGCGCCACCGTACAGATGCAGCCCAACGATCGCCACGGCATGGCTGGTCGCCGGACATGGTTGGGGGCGATCGAAGGTCCAGGGCTTCGTTCCTCAGCCCTGGCCCATCGGGCAACAGGCTGATCACACCGTGTGCAACATGAACTAGAACGGTGGCTCGTCCAGCGCGTCGCCGATCATGCGGCCTCGCTACGATCCGCGGGTGCGCCGGCGCACTAGGACGATCAGCCCTATCTGGATAACAAGTAGCACCAGCGCGATCAGTCCCGATGTGGCGGTCATCTCTTCCTCTGATAGCCCGCCAGCACATTCAGTAATGTTGCCGCCCTCGTATAAAAAGGTGCAGTCGTGTCCAAGGATCACCGCAGCGATGAACCAGTTGGCAAGCAGAAGAGGGACCGTGCCTAGGACAAGGAGCAGTGGGATGTGATTCATCCTTCCACCCGCCGGGCTAACCTTCGCCGGAGCAGGTTCGCGACGCCCGCCTACATCGGAATCACGACTCACGCCGAACACATAAGCAGAGGCAAGCGATCATGACAAGGTCGGTACGATGCACTTCCTGTGCAATATACGTGCAATGATCATGGCTCGCATCGTGGTGAGACACGGTCATGCCGCAGGTTGAAGGCCATATCTCAGCCGCAACGGTCACGCGCTGTAAAACCGCCGGCAGTTCGACTCCCCTACGGGTGGATCACCCGTAGGGGAGCCAGGTTCGCTTCCGTGCCAGCTGCGTGTCGCAAGGCCGTGCCACACCGTGCCATTAGCAAGAGCCATCTTCGTCGTCCTGGTTGCTCCGGTTGAGCTTGTCGTTCATGGAATCGGCGCTCTTACGGTCGGCTTCTGCGGGGCTGTGCTGGTAGGTGAGGGCGGCGCGGACGGGCATCGTGTCCCATCCGTTGCATGAGACCCGTGAGGCTTGCGGCGGAGCTGGCGGCGATCGTGTTGCCGATGTGTCGAAGATGGTGAAAGTGCAAGCCGGGAGAGCGGATCTTCTCGGTGCTTGCGTCCCACTTGGCCGCCCGCCGGAAGTCGCTGCGGCGGGGGTGCCTGCTCGTGTGCTGACGGTGCGGGCGTGATTCCTGCCCTATTACGTAGGAGACGAGGTGGACGCGACAATTAGGGTTACGGCGTGCATGAGCCTGACGCCCGTGACGGAAGGATTAACGTGGTCGGATCCCATGACGCCCTGCGCAGCCACCTGGAGGACTTCTTTCAGGGACACCAGATCGATTGCGTACCGGGGGTCGCCGGCCCTATCGGGGAGCGGATCCCGGACTTCCGGATCTTTCGGGTCGGGCCGGGACCACGGTTCAACGGCTGGGCTTACGTGAGTTCGGGATGCTCAACGGTCACCTCGGCCGATGGGCACGGCTTGGAGTTCGTCCTCACCGCGCGGACTGATGACTGGCAGCATCTGGAATCGGTGACCATGAACGCCTACTACCACGCGGGCCCTCCTCACTATCGCCTCGATCATGGCCATGTCGTTCCGATCGGCCGGCCCTGGTTCGCCGACTCGGCGTGTGACCGGTATGTGATCAGCCTGCTGTACCCCTTCGGCCCTGATTTCGAGGTCTGCGCATGGGAGGGCGGTCACGCCCGCATCCTCTGGCTCTTGCCGATCACGCCCGCAGAACGCGACCTCATCATGGACGCCGGTCTTGAAGCCTTCGAGGCGCTCATGGAAGAGAAGCACGTCGACTACACCGACCCTCGTCGACAGTCGGTCGTCTGACGGCGGTTTTCGAGAGGGACGATGGCTGGCGGCTCCCGTCCGTGCAGGTGGGGAGCCGACTCCGGTTGCAGTTTGGGTTGCAGTTCACCGCCGCTTCATACCGTTCCAGGCAGACCAGCCGCGCCTATTGGTCCACGTTGAACCGATCAGGACGATCAGGCTCGTAGCTGCTAATGCGGTTTGGGTTTACCGCCCATCCGGGGTTCAAATCCCCGATCCTCCGCAGCTGAGAGGCCCTCTTCCCGAATACGGGAAGAGGGCCTCTTTGATCTCCGGGGACGTCATAGTTGCAGCCCTACTTGCAACGGCTACGGGTTTCGCCAGAGAGCGGAGGCGAGGCGTTCGCCTGCGTCGCGCATCAGCGGTGTGGATACGTGGGCGTAGCGCTCGGTGGTCGAGCCGAGCTTGGCGCGAACATCAGGTCATGGTCCTGCCATCGATGCCGATCTTCTCCCGCTCTGCGTCCTATACCTCGCGGTGCGCTTCGAGCTGAGCGATCTCGCCGGTGTCTGTGTCGATGTACGACCAGCGAAGCCCGAGAGCCTCGCCTTGGCGGGTGCTCAGCGCAAGCGCCATCGACCAGCACGCCGCCCCTTCTGGTGCGCGTCACGTCGAGGATGTGACGAGCCTCTTCGCGTGACAGCGGCTCAATCTTGGTTGCCGCCGTTGTCGCGCTTCGACCAGGGTTGCCACATCCTGTGTGACCGTGTCCTGCCGCACCGCCACCTTGAGGGGCGTGGGAGAGGATCCGGCGCGCCTTGAGTGCCTGGCCGGGTAATCGGTGAGCCGGGTTCGTTCCTCACCCTGGCGCACCGGGCAAGGTGACGGATCGCCGTAGACGCTTCGAAAGGTAACAGAAATGGTAGAGATATAAATGAAATACCGAGTATGTCCCCCGATCTTGTGATGCACTTCCCAAGATGATCGGTCCATCCGGTTGCTGGATCTTGAATAGATGGGATGATACGCAGGTGAGTGCTGTGTTCGATCTTCTCGAACGGCCGACCTACACCATGGCTCAGGTCGATCGTCTCCTTGGGCTGCCATCCGGCACCGCTAGGCGTTGGATCGACGGATACGTCCGCAATGGGAAGCCTTATCCTCCAGTGGTGCGAGAGGAGCATACCGGCGAGGATTATGCAACCTGGGGTGAGTTCGTCGAGACACGGTTGTTGTCGGAGTTTCGCAGCGCAGGCGTGCCGCTGATCAATATGCGCCCGGCCATTGAGGTTCTTCGAGCGGAGACTGGATCGCCGTATCCTCTAGCACACTCGGCGAACCTGATCACGTCGGTGGGTAGGGAACTGGTGAAGCGGGTCCAGGATGAAGTGAATCTGGATGAGGCGCTGCAGCTTGTTGTTCTGCGTAATGGACAGTTCATGCTCACTCCGCCGGCTGAGACATATATGAATGCGGTGCGATTCAACAAAAGAGGCGACGCGGTGAGTATCTATCCTGACCCCGAGTTCCGGGAGATTGTGATCGACCCACTCCGCGCCTTCGGGGAGCCCGTTGTTGACGATCGGGCGGTGCCAACTGAAGTGATTGCTGAGCAAGTACGGGCAGGTGACTCGGAAGAAATGGTTGCCGAACTGTACGAGCTGTCACCTGAGCAAGTGCGCGCTGCCGTCTTGTTCGAACTGCGCCGCAGCGCCTAACATCCGTACTCAGGACGCCATGCCCCCCATCGACCTGAACAACTTGCGGTTCTTTGTCGACGAGACGTCGCTCGGCATCGGAAAACCGCTCGTGCTCCTGCGAAGAGATGTCATTCACGCAGGACACCCACTGTTGCCGGAAGTGCCGTTCGGTACATTAGATCCGGTCTGGATGCCCGTCGTCGCAGCTAAAGATCTTGTCGTGATAACTAGAGATAAGCGCATCAGGACGAAACACGCCAAAGTCATGCTCTTGGCAGAGCATGGACTCCGAATTTTCTGGCTCGCGGGCAAGAAGGATCTGTCGAACTGGGAGACCATGCGACTCCTGGTTCGCCGATGGGATGAAATGGAGCGCAAGATCAAGGAGCGGGGTGACGGCCCTTGGTTCATGGCCATTTCGGATGCGGGAATCAGGGAGATGTCTATCACTGTTCGCGACTGAGATGGTGTCCCGCGGCGGGAATGCCGTACCTCGTCGATTAATGCGGAGGTTTTTGTTGATGTGCAGGCTGCCCGGTTCTTGGGGGGCGCCGGGCTCGCCTGTTCCCGATGCTCTCACCCGGTAGAGACGTGTTGGTGGTGCCCTGCCCCCTGACATCCGGGCGTCGCTACGCGGGATTTGTCGGGCCGGGCTGCCAGGATCGCGTCCGTCGTTCATCGTCGGGAGAGGTGCGATGGTCATGGGTAAGGCGGCTGCGGGCACTTATGAGTGGCTCTACCAGGAGTTCACGGACGACGTGGGCGAAACGTGGCTCTGTGCCTGTTTCGTGCAGCGCGTGTCTCCTGATGAGGCTCTGCGCCGGATCGGCGTGGTGCCGGGTAGTCCTCTGGAGGGCGAGGGGTTCGGTGTTGCGGCGTACCGGGCCGAGGGTGGGACGGTACTGATCGAGTACGGGTGGGGCGCTGTCGTCTACCACCGGGCCGGGGTTCTCTCCAAGGGCTCGGTGGCCGCTGCTGTCAACGTGACGATCGAGGGGGCCGACTTCACATTCCACAGGGACGGGAACCTGATCACGACCTTTAGCCTGTACAGCGGTGGCGAGTCAGACTGCCTTGAGGGGGACGTCACGGACCTCGGGTTGCATGTCGGCGGCGACGCAACAGATGATCCCACCTCCGCGGCGCTGGCCCTTTCGGAGCGTGCCACCGGTGTTCACTTCTCGCCTGCGGCCTACGCGCGCACTGCGTTGATCGGCTCGACAGAGCATCTCTTCCCGTACTGGTAGGGCCTCGGCTTGTCCCACGGTATGGCCATCGGCTTGGGGGGTGCTCGCCGCTCAAGAGGCGGTCCAGCAGGTCGGCGAGGTCGGCGGGGAGTATGCATTCGTCGCGTGAAAACCGGGTGATTCTGTTTGTGAGGGCGTGCAAGCATGCGTGCCATGGTGGCGTTACCCATGCGTGCCGAGGTCGAAGCCCACTTCGAAGGGCTGCTCCGGGGAGACATGACTCGGGAAGAAGTGGATCGGTGGGCGGCGCAGTTCGTGGCCGCCGACATGGTCGAGGGGGACGATGAGCCGGTGTGGGACGCGTTGATGCAGCTCTGCGGCATCGACATGCGTTCCGGCCCAGATGAGGACTACTTCCACAGCGACGAGCAGGTGGCCGGGTGGCTCGCTGAGTTCCGCAGGCGAGCCCAGACGGAACGCCGCCGCGATTGAAGGGTGCGCCGGCCAAAAGCGACCCTGGCTTGCGCCGGGGGATGTGATCACGATGCATGAGACGAGGGCGCCCGCTGGGAGCGCGCGCATCGTCCAGGTCGTGCCGCCCGTGCCGGTGACTTCCTAGTCGCCCTGGGCGTCGCCGAGACCTCTCGTCGGCGCGGCTGAGCCCCAGTCCCAGAGGGCTTGCAGGACGGGGCCGAGGCTGCGGCCGTGGGGGGTGAGGGTGTAGTGGACTCGGGGTGGCCAGCCGGGCTCGCGGTGGCGGGTGAGGATGCCGGCGTTCGTCAGGTGTGCCAAGCGGTCGGAGAGGACCTTGTCCGAGAGGTCGGGTAGGGCTCCGCGTAGTTCGGTGAAGGTGTGGTCGCCTCCCAAGAACTCGCGGATCACCAGGGTCGTCCAGCGGCCGTGCAGGGCCGCGAGGGTGATCTCCACGGGGCAGGACGGGGTGGGGGCCGTGACGTGGGCCCGCGGGTCGTCGGGCAGGCCCGGCCGGGCCGGGTGACTGACGGTTTGGTGAGTCACGAGGGCGCCTCCTAGCGTTGCCGCGTCTACGGAAAGGACATGGTGATGCTTGCCGAACGTCCCGAGGACGTGCCCCTCGTTTTCGCCGAGCTGTTCAACAGCGGAGATCCGGAGAAGGTGGCTCAAATCTACGAGAGTGGGGCGGTGTTCGTGCCGGAGCCGGGGGTGCCCTTGACCGGGCAGGAGGCGTACGACGCCAATGCGCGGTTCCAGCGGCTCGGGGTGCCGATCACGGTTCGGCCGCGGCACGTCTACGCCACGGGGGACGTCGCGTTGCTGATCGTCGACTGGGTCATCGACGGCACCGGCCGTGACGGTCGCCCTGTGCACATCGAGGGGACCGCCACGGACGTCGCCAGGAGGGGGCCCGACGGGGGGTGGCGTTACGTCGTCGACAACCCCTTCGGAGCACCCCGTGAATCAGTGGGTTCCTGAGTCAGCGGGGGCGGCGGTAGTGCAGGTGGACGATGCCGCTCCTGGACGGGGTGCTGGAGATCAGCTCCAGCTCGTACGACTTCGGGACGCCGTTGAAGAGGCGGGTGCCCTCGCCGGCGACGTACGGGAACATGCTGACGTGCAGCTCGTCGAGCAGGTCCTGCTGCATGAGGGAGTGCCAGAGGCGGACGCCGCCCCAGACGATGATGTAGCCGTCGCCGCCCTGCCGCAGCTTGTCGATCTCCTCTGTGGTGTCGCCGGCGGCGATGGTCGTGTTGGCCCAGTCGGCCGTCTGCATCGTCCGGGAGAAGACGACCTTGCGGCCGCTGGTCAGGAGGTCGGAGAAGGGGTGGTCGGGGGAGGCCATCATGGCCTCGGACGTGCCCTCGTACGTGGTGCGCCCCATGACGTGGGCGTAGGCGCCGCGCAGGAACTCGAGGTGGGCCTGGTCGTCGGGCCGGCTGTTCTCCGGCAGGCCGAAGCAGAACTTCCAGAAGTCGGTGTCCTCGTCGGCGAGCAGGCCGTCGAGGGAGTAGTTGAAGACCGTCGCTATCAGTTTCCGCATGATCGGGACTCCCGGGGGTCGCGGCTGCCGAGCGACCTTCGTGTCGCTCGTGCTTAAGACGGCGCTTCCGTCCGGAAGTCATCGGTGAGCTTGTCGTAGCCGGTGAAGGTGAACATGCTGCGCCCCGCCACGAGGGGGCGGGGGTCGGCTTTGAAGCGGTGGACGCCGACGCCGAAGCCGGCCTCCGGGGGTGACAGCCACTCGCGTTCGAAGCCGCGTTCCTCGAACCAGCGGCAGATCAGCGGCACCCGGTCGGGAGCCTGGCGGTGGCGGGTCCAGATGACCACGCCGTCGGTGGCGCACAGCTGGGGGCAGGTGTCGATGGTGCGTTCTATGTCCTCGTCCGTGATGTTGCCGAACACGCCGCAGACGAGGACGATCTCGGCGGGTGTCAGGTCCTGGTAGTGGTCGGTGAGCGCGGCGTCGGCCGTCAGCACCTCGACCTGGTCGAGTCCGTGCGATGCGATCGCCTCCGAGGCGATGGCGGTGTTGTGCGGGTCCAGTTCGACCAGGCGGGCTCTGACGTCGTCGCGGCGCGGGTGCTCGGCGAGCACCTCCAGCACGTCGCGGCCCTGGCCCGCGCAGAGGCTGATGAGCCGCAGCGGGCCGGGCGGGGAGCCGTCCAGAGCGAGGCGGATGCGCTCTTGGACGACGTGTAGGCGCTGCGCCAGGTAGGAGCCGGGGACGTCGTACTGGTCGTGCCAGGTCAGCCAATCCATGATCGAAGCTTACGAGGACGCCTGGCGGTGTTCCTCGCTCAATTCGATGATCTGGACGTAGTTGCCGTCCGGGTCGATGGCGGTGGCGAAGAGGCTGCCGTCGCGGTCCTCCAGGTCGGCGAGCCACTGGGTGCCGGCCTGCTCCATGCGGGCGGCGACCGCGCGGGCGTCGGGGACGTCGAAGTTCAGGATGACCCGGCCTGGCTCGGGGTTCTTGTCGGCGATGTCCTGACGAGTGTCGATAAAGAGGTAAAAATCGCCGAATTTCAGCACCCGGTAACCGTTGACCTCGGTGCTGTCCGACGGGTCGAGGGCGGTGGCGTACCAGGTGCGGAGACGTTCCGGGTCGGTGCTGGACAGGAGGAGGCTGCCGAGTACGGGTCGTTGCATGCCGGGAGGTCCTTTCTCTCGGTCATGCAGACCTGTCCGGAGACGAATACTCATCGCGCCTCAGCATGACGATCAGTGCGTACGCACCCAGGACGGCCATTCCGGCCCAGCCCGGCAGCGGGTAGTAACCCGTCGAAGGCGCATAGTGGGCCGTCACCTGCGGATACTCGACCAGGGTCTGCTTGATGGCGAATCCGGCGGCCGGCGTGACCCGCAGCAGCCAGTCGGCGACCACGTCAGGAAGCAGCGGGAACGCCGTCAGAACGGCGGGAAGCGGGATCAGGAACACCGCGGCGAGCACGCCCGCAAGACGAAAGCGCCCCAGCCTGCACGCGATGACGGTGCACAACGCGAGCGCCAGCGCACAGCCGACGATCACCCGAGCAGCGGTAGGGGGAGAAACCGGCGACTGAGCCAGGATGACGGTCCCGACCGCCAGCAGACCGGTGACGAACGTGGCGGCCCCGACGACGCTCACCCTGGCAGTGGCGGAGCGGGCGCCCATCACAGTCAGGATGAGAAGGGCGACGGGCAGCCCCACCAGGGAGCTCTCGATGGCACGGGCGCCCTCCTCGGGAAGCGGGCCGATGTCGCCGGTGCCGCTGATCGTGACCGTGCCGTCCTTCTCCACGACCCCGGACGCGTTGTGGTGCTTCTCCCAGTCGGTCTCGTTCATGGAACCGACGGAATCGCTGCCCCAGCCGCCGGCGGAGCCTTCGACGGTGACGTGGTCGAAGACGCCGACGGCCTGCGTGAAGCGGACCTCCTCGATCGTCCCGCCGAGCCCGGTCTCGCGCAGGGTGAGGTCTCCGGGCGAGGCGGCGAACAGCCCCACCCGTACGGTCTCCGGCAGCCCCTTGAGGGTGGCCGAGGCGGCACGGTCCCAGCGGGCGCCGTCGGCGGAGGTGTAGCCGGTGATCACGTCGCCGGAGCGGGCCAGGCGCAGCCAGCGCGCGGTGCCGGGGACGGCGGCGTCGTGCAGGTAGTCGTGCTGGAAGCGGATGCCGTGCCGTCCGGTCATCATGAGCGCGGCGTACGAGGAGCCCTGGCGCAGCCCGTCCTTGACGATGATCCCGGTCTTGGCCCACGGCACCAGCCCGGACACGATCCGGTCGTGACGCGGTGGCGGATAGGTGATCGTCCCGGTCATCGCGGCGAGCCGGACGGTGATGGTGCCCTCGCGGCCCAGCTCCCGGTGGAAGAACCAGAAGCGGTCGCTGACGGCGGTGCCGTCCGCGGCGACGATCGGGTCGGGGCAGAAGCCGGAGCAGGACGCGGGCGACAGGCCGGGCACGATGATGGCGGCGGCCGCGAGGACGAGGGCGATCAGGCGTCCAGGACGGAGGAGGGGGATCATGGCGTTGGTTCTACGAAGCGGCGCGTAACCCGAGCAGAACCGGTGCTGTCACGCTGCTGTTAGGTTCCGCAGGGCATGCTGGCAGGATGATCGGGCAGCGCAGTGGGACCGTCGGCGCACGGTTCACGATGTTGTACGCCACCGTGTTCCTCCTGTCCGGCGCCGCGCTGCTGGCCCTGTCCTTCTTCCTGTCCGGCGGCATGGAGGTCACCGTCCCGGCGGGAGGCGTGCCAGGGCAGAGCGCGGACCAGCGCATCAGGGAGCTGGAGGAGCGGCTGGCGGCGGCGTACGACGAGCAGGCCCAGCAGTTGCTGATCGGCTCGGTGCTGGCCCTGGCGGTGATGGCGGTCGTCTCAGTACTGGTGGGCCGGATGCTGGCCAAAAGGGTGCTGCGCCCGTTGCGGGACATCACGGCCACCACCCGCCGCATCTCCTCCGACACCCTGGAACGGCGGCTGGCCGTCACGGGCCCGGCCGACGAGGTCAAGGACCTGGCCGACACCATCGACGGCCTGCTCGAACGGCTGGAGGCGGCGTTCACCGCGCAGCGGCGCTTCGTCGCCAACGCCTCCCACGAGCTGCGCACACCGCTCGCGACCATGCGGGCCTCGCTCGACGTCGCGGTGGCCAAGCCCGACCCCGGCCCCTCGACGGTGGCGCTCGCCGCCCGCCTCAGAAGGCAGCTCGACCGCGTCGATCACCTGGTGAACGGCTTCCTGGCGCTGGCCAGGGCCCAGCACGGGGCGCTGAGGAACGTCGCCCAGGTCGACCTCGCCGCTCTCGTACGGGCCGCGCTCGCGGAAAGGGACGTGAAGGACCTGACGGTGACGACCGACGTGCGGACGACAACGACGGGCGACCCCGAACTGCTGGCCAGGCTGGTGGACAACCTGGTGGACAACGCGGTACGCCACAACGAGGACGGCGGCTTCATCGAGATCACCGGCACCGGGCGAACGCTGGTCGTCGAGACCGGTGGCCCCGTCCTCGACCAGCGGGAGGTGGACAGGTTGGCGCGCCCCTTCGAACGCCTCGGCAGCGACCGCACCGGCTCGTCGGGCCTGGGCCTGTCGATCGTGGCCGCCGTCGCCGAGGCCCACGGAGGCCGGCTCGACCTGCTCGCCCGCCCCTCCGGCGGCCTGCGCGCGACGGTGACGCTGCCGGCATGAGGGTCCTGGTGGTCGAGGACGACGACGCGCTCGCCGAGGTCGTCGCGGAAGGGCTGCGCGACCAGGGGATGGCGGTGGACGTCGCGTACGACGGGCTCGCCGCGGCCGCCAAGCTGGACGTCAACGCGTACCACGTCGTGGTCCTCGACCGGGACCTGCCAGGACTGCACGGCGACGTCCTGTGCCAGATGGTCACCGAGCGGTCGGAACGGCCGATGGTGCTGATGCTGACCGCGGCCGGCGAGCCCGACGAGCGGGTCAGCGGCCTCGCGCTGGGCGCCGACGACTACCTCGCCAAGCCCTTCCACTTCCCCGAGCTGATCCTCCGCATCCAGGCGCTGGCCCGCCGCCGCCCCGACGCGCGCCCCCGAACGCTGCGGGTGGCGGGCATCGCGCTCGACCCGGTACGCAGGACCGCCGTGCGGGACGGGCGGCGGCTGGAGCTGTCGGTGAAGGAGTTCGCCGTGCTGGAGGCCCTGCTGCGGGCCAGCCCCGGCTTCCTGAGCGCCGAGCTGCTGCTCGAACAGGTCTGGGACGAGAACGCCGACAGCTTCACCAACACCGTGA
Organism: Nonomuraea sp. NPDC049419; assembly: GCF_040676995.1. Lineage (NCBI taxonomy): Bacteria > Bacillati > Actinomycetota > Actinomycetes > Streptosporangiales > Streptosporangiaceae > Nonomuraea > Nonomuraea sp. NPDC049419. The sequence continues at coordinate 158,522 of NZ_JBFAQB010000009.1, forward strand.
TCGTCACCGTGGGCCGGCTGCGCCGCAAACTCGGCGAGCCGCCGATCATCGAGACGGTCCGCGGGGTCGGCTACCGCATCGGCTGAACGCCGAAGCGGCGCGCCGGGGGAAGGGCGCGCCGCGCGGGTCTTGCAACGAGGGATCAGCCGGTGCGGAGCGTGAGGCCGTACACGCTCAGCGCCTCGTTGACTGGCTGGTGGTACGTCGTGCCGCCGAAGCTGCAGTTGCCCGACCCGCCGGAGGTCATGCCCTGCGCCTGGTTGCCCGAGATGAACGAGCCGCCGGAGTCACCGGGCTCGGCGCACGCGCTCGTCCTGGTCAGGCCGCTGACGGTGCCCTGCGAGTAGCGGACGCTGGCGTTGTGCTGCTGGATGGTGCCGCAGCGCCAGCCGGTGGTGGAGCCGGAGCGGCAGATGGACGAGCCCACGGCCGCCTGCGTGGAGCCGCGCACGGTCACGTTGGCGCCGCCGGAGCCGCGCACGTAGGGGGTGACGGTGTTGTTCGGGGCGGCGACCCAGGCGTAGTCGTTGCCCGGGAACGACGAGCCCTGGAAGGTGCCGGTGGGCTGCGTCGTACGGGAGCCGGCCCGGCCGCAGTGACCTGCGGTGACGAAGCCCGGCGTGCTGCCGCGGGTGACGGCGAAGCCGACGCTGCAGCGGCTGGAGCCGATGTAGTAGGCGGCGCCGCCGATGATGTTGATGAACGGCTTGGGCTGCTCGGCCGTCGCGGACACGGTGACGGCGCTCCGGTCGACGCCCGCGGCGTCGGCGAGTGCCTCGGCGGCCTCGACGGTCGGCGCCTGGACGGAGACGGTGTTGGTCTTGACGTCGACGTACCAGAGTGCCGCGCCGGCCTTGGCCTTCTCCGGGGCCTGGTCGAGCTGCTGCATGATGCCGTTGAGCTGCGCGAGCGAGCGCTTGACCACGACCGGCTGCGCGCCCTGCGCCTCGATGGCGGGGGCGGCGGCGGGGTCGGTGGTGGCGACGTTCAGCTTGCTCGCGTCGTCGTTCAGCCAGGCGCCGCCGAACGTGCCGCCCAGGTCGCTGGACAGGTTCTTCTCGGTGACGGCGGCCCGCTCCTCGTTCTTGAGGCGGGTGACGACCTGTGCTTCCGACAGGCCGAGGTCGCGCTCCAGAGCGTCGATCATCTCGGGGGGTGCGGAGGGGGAGGCGGATTGAGGTGCCGGGTCAGCTAATGCTGGGCTGATGGGGGTGGCCAGGCAGACGGCGAGGATGATGCCGCCCGTCAGCGCGCAGCGCTTACTCAACATGTGCACTCCTCGGGTGGGGGTGCTGTCAAGTTAACGGCTGCGGCGGCCGATGCTCAGATACCAAACGGACACTATTTCGGTGTTATGACGCCTTTTCGGTCATAGGTTTCAGAGGCGGAATTTCCGCCTTAAAGGTGAAGGACCTGCTGGCTGGATAGGGTGCCGTGGCTGGAGGTGTTCTCTGTGCGTAATGGTGTTCGTCACGTGCTCGGCGCCGGCGCAGGACTGCCGGCCACGCCGCTGATCGCGGCGGGCTTTCTCTACTCCGCTGGTCAAGATCCTCACTGGCTCGCCACGGGCGCGCTCGTCGCCGCCATGGTGCTGGTGGGCGCGCTCTGCGGGTCGCGGATCTCGCCGCTCGCGTCGCTGGTGCCCGGCCTGGCGTTCGCCGGTACGGCGATCTTCGCCCGTACGCCGTGGGCCGGGCAGGTGCGAGCCGACTACGCGCAGGCGTACCTCGACCTCATCGACCCCTGGTCGCTGCCCGCGGGGGCGGTGCTGCTGGCCGCGTCGATCTTCCCCGCGCGCTGGCGCGGCTCGGAGCGGCCGGAACCGGTCCTCGTCGAGGAGCCGGCTCCGGCGCCGCCGCCGCTGCCCAAGCGCATCCCGTCACGCTACTGACGGGCGCGGGCGGTGACCAGGGCGATCAGCACGTACGGCAGGGCCAGCAGCGCGAACGTCGTCCCATTGAGCGCGTACGGCGACAGCGCACCGTACGCGCCGTAGACCCCCAGCGTCACCACGTTCGTGCCGAGCCCGGCCACCGAGGTCACCGTGGCCCGCGCGGGCCCGGTGATGCGCTGCTGCAGCCGTACGTCGGCGAGCACCCCGGCGAGCTGGAACGCCCCGAACGCCAGCGCGATCAGTACGAACCCGGCCACGTGCCCGCTGAGCGCCCCCGCCGCCAGGGCGAGCGCGGCGAGGCCCAGCAGCAGCCCGTACGCCCGGTGCGGCAGCCGCTCGGCGGGCCCGGCCAGCAGGCCGCCCGCGGTGATGCCCAGCGTGACGAGCAGCACCAGCAGCGGCACCGCCGCCTCGGGCACTTCTGTTTCGAGCGCGAGGTAAGGGATGTACTCCTCCAGGCCGCCCCACAGCGCCGCCACGAAGGCGACCAGGAGCACCGCGTGCGTGACCCGCCGGTCGGCCCTGGTCTGGGCGATGCCCTCGCGCAGTACCGCGAGGTACGACGGCGCGACCCGGCGTACGCGGTGCTCGGGCAGCGTCAGCGCCGTGGCCGAGCACAGGAGGCAGGTCAGCACACTGGCCACCGCCACGGCGGGATGCCCGCCCGCCGCGAACACGGGCACGGCCACCGCCATGGCGGCGGCGGTGGCGATCATGCTCGCCGCGGTGGCCCGGCCGATGACGGTGGCGTAGCGGCCGGCCTGGCCACGCCGTTCGAGCTCCTCGTACGCGAGGGCTTCGTAGGAGCCGGAGATCAGCGTCTCGCCCGCGCCCCAGAGCACGAAGCCCACCGCGAACGCCCAGTAGGACGGGAACGCCACCCACAGGGCGAAACCGACCCCGGTCAGCAGCGGGCCGAGGACGAGCAGCAAGCGGCGCGAGACGGCGTCGGCCCAGGCGCCGGACGGGATCTCCAGCACCAGGCCCGTCAGGGACCAGATGGCGAACAGGCTGGAGACCTGGGCCACGGAGAGACCGGTATCGGTGAACAGCAGCGCGTATACCGGATAGAGCAGGATGAATTCGCTGAGGAACGCGTACGCGTACAACGATGCGACGAGCATGAGACCTTCCAGGGGATCGAACGGGGACTCCGAGCGCTCGTCGGCTCGGCGGCCCGCGCGCCCCGCGCAGGTCTCGGGTTATGGATCAATGTCGCCAGGTCATGTGAGTGATTCTAGGTCACCGATCCGCTCGCGGAAGGGCCTGCGTTCGAGAGCGTGCAACGTGGCCGTCATGACCTGGGCGAGCGGGGCCGGCAGCTCGGCGTCGAGCTCGGCCATGGCGCGCGTGGTCGCCGCCCACTCGGCCTCGATCAGCGGCAGCGCGGTGCGGGCCTTGTCGGTGAGGTGGACGATGCGGCGGCGGGCGTCGGAGCCCTTCGCCAGCGTGACGAACCCGGCCCGCCGCATCTGCACCACGGTCTGGCTGGCCGCCGAGTGGCTGACGCCGATCGCCTTCGACAGCGCGCCGATGGTCATCGGGCCGTCGGCGACCAGCGTGCGGACGACGGGGGAGAAGCGCGGGCGGTAGTCGGGCAGGCCGTGGTCGGCGTAGATCTCCGCGATGGCGCCGTCCATCAGCTCGTGCACGTGCCGCATCAGGGTGCCCAGTCCGCTCACGGTCGGCAAACGTAACAGGATCTCGCCTCAGGCGGACGCGGCCTCGTCCTCCGGCAGCGGGATCCACTTGTGCGCCCACGTCATCAGCTCGTCCACGACCGGGCGCAACTCCCGGCCCATTTCCGTCAGGTGGTATTCGACGCGTACGGGGGAGGTGGGCAGCACCCGGCGCTCGATCAGCCCGGCGGACTCCAGCTCGCGCAGCCGCCTGGCCAGCATCGTGTCGTTGATGCCGGGGATGGCCGCCTTGAGATCGGCGTACCGGTGGGCGCCCTTGAAGATCATGTGGATCACCGCGCCCGACCAGCGGGCGCCGATCAACTCCAGGGCGATGTGGAAGCGCGTGCACACCGACGAGGGACTCATGGGTCCAGTGTACCGTTTGCTAAGAAATATGTAGTTGCTCAATAATGTTGAGCAGTCATCTATCGCCTCACCAGGAGTCATCATGGAAGTCAACCCTGTCCTGCAGGTCATCGTCGGCAGCACCCGCCCAGGCCGGGCCGGTCGTCCCGTCGCCGACTGGTTCCGCGACAAAGCCGCCGGCTCGGGCCTGTTCGACGTGGAGCTGGTCGACCTGGCGGAGGTGGGACTGCCGTTCATGGACGAGCCCCACCACCCCAGCCTGCGCCAATACGTCAACGCCCACACCAAGGAGTGGAGCGCCACCGTGGAGCGGGCCGACGCGTACGTCTTCGTGACCCCGGAGTACAACCACAGCTTCCCCGCCACGATCAAGAACGCCCTTGACTACCTCCACCACGAGTGGCACCACAAGCCGGTCGGCTTCGTCAGCTACGGCGGCGTCTCCGGCGGCACCCGCGCCGTCGCCGGCCTGCGCCACGTCGTCAGCACCATGAAGATGGTGCCGGTGCTGGAAGGCGTGATCATCCCGTTCGTGCCGCAGCACCTCACCGAGGACGGCGCGCTGCGGCCCAGCCCCGAGATGGAGGCGGGGGCCGACGCCATGCTGGCCGAGCTGGCCAAGCTCAGCGCCCCGCTGCGGGCGATGCGGCACGCCCACGCCTGAGCCGGGCTGCCGGACGTGGCGCCGGCAGTCTGTGTGGTGGTCCGCTATCGCAAGGCGGTGGCGTACGGCGTGCACGCGCTGCTCGCCTCGCCGGGACCGCCACGTCCTACCCCCCGCAGAGCCCGACGCCGCCGCACCGGCTGAGGGATCAGTCGTCGCGGTGGTCGGGGCCCGAGAGGCGGTCGGCCTGTTCCTCCAGTGACGTTAGCACGCGCTCGAAGGCGTCGCCGAGCGGGCGCAGCGCGGTGGTGAAGGCGTTGACGAGCGGCCCGAAGATCTCGCTCACCTCGGTCATGAGGTCGGGGCTCTTGCTCTCGGGCGGCGCCCAGCGCATCGCGTCGGCGCTCAGCGTCTCCCACTCCTCGACGACGCCGTCGATGGCGTCGACCACATGGTCAGGATCGCTTGGCATGGCCGGTTCTCCGTGGGACCAGAGGGCTTATACCCCCACGGTACGTCAGGCGGGGATGGACACGCCCACGCCGCCCCTGGTCTGGGCGCCGTACCGCTGCTTGTCGGCGTCCAGGTCGAGGGGGCGGACCCGGGTGCGCCCGGCCAGCGTCTCCTCGGTGAGCAGCGCGGCGGGCACCAGCCACGACACCTCGAACTCGAGCCCGTCGGGGTCGCGCGCGTAGAGCGCCTTGGTGGTGCTGTGGTCGGACGCGCCGACCAGCGCGCCCAGCTCGGCGAGCTTGGCCTTGACACGTTCGAGCTCCTCCAGCGTGTCGACCTCCCAGGCCAGGTGGTAGAGGCCGACGGAGGTGCGCCCGGCGGGCGAGGGGGCGGCGTCCGCGCCGATCTGGAACAGGCCCAGGTCGTGGTCGTTGGACGAGCCGGGCGCCTGGAGGAACGCGGCGCCGCGCATGCTCATGACGACGTCGAAACCGAGGGCCTCGCGGTAGAAGGCGACGCTTTCCTCCACGTCGCGCACGTAGAGGACGGCGTGGTTGAGCCGCTGGACCGGCATGGGTTCGCCCCTTTCGACGGAGTCCCGATCATCAAGTATATGAGAGTTCAACTAACTTGGGAGCGTGACCCGATGGCTGGATGAGGACGAGCAACGCGCCTGGCGCAACTTCCTGGCCGCGACCCAGCTCGTCAACGAGGCGCTCGACCGGCAGCTCCAGCGCGACGCGGGCATGCCGCACGCCTACTACGTGATCCTCGTGGCGCTCTCCGAGGCGCCTGGGCGGGCGATGCGCATGAGCGAGCTGGCGGCCAGGGCCCAGAGCTCGCAGAGCCGCCTGTCGCACGCCGTACGGCGGCTGGAGGAGCGCGGATGGGTGCGCCGCGAGCCGTGCCCGTCCGACCGCCGCAGCAGCTTCGCCGTGCTCACCGGCGAGGGGTACGCCGTGCTGGCCGCCGCCGCGCCAGGACACGTCGAGGAGGTGCGCCGCAGCCTGTTCGACGCGCTGACGCCCGAGCAGGTGCGCCGGCTGGACGAGATTTGCGCCACGGTCAGGAACACGCTGGAGTCTTAGGGCGCGAAGTGTCGGACGGAGGCCGTAGCGTTGCCGGGTACCCGACCGAGGAGAGGCCGATGCACGACACCGAAGAGGCGCTGTTCAGGGCGGTTCATGGGATCGCCGGCCGGTTCGCCGGCCAGCCTGTCCCCGTGGTGATGGACGCTTTGCTGCGCCACCTGCCCAAGGCTCCTGGCCTCGAGGTGACGGAGATCCGCAAGATCGCCGAGGAGATCAGCGTGGGGCGCGATCCCTCCGGTCTCTGAAGGGCTCTGAGGGTCTCTGGGGCGGGGTCTCTGGGGCGGCGGGGCGTCCGGTGGCGGGCCCGAGATCGTGCGATTGTGCCCGGCATGGTTGTGCACAACTGATCACCGGGGGAGCATCGAACCATGTACGAGCCAACCCCTGACGATCGATTCACGTTCGGTCTGTGGACGGTCGGCTGGCAGGCGCGCGATCCGTTCGGGGACGCCGTACGGGCGCCCCTCGATCCCGTCGAGAGCGTGCATCGCCTGGCCGAGCTGGGGGCCTACGGCGTCACCTTCCACGACGACGACCTGCTCGCCGTCGATCCCGATCGCGAACGGGCGATCGCGGCCTTCCGGAAAGCGCTTGCCGAAACCGGCATGAAAGTGCCCATGGCCACCACCAACCTGTTCACCCACCCCGTCTTCCGCGACGGCGCCTTCACCAGCAACGACCGCGACGTACGGCGTTACGCCCTGCGCAAGGTCACCAGGAACATCGACCTGGCCGCCTCGCTCGGCGCCACCACGTACGTGTGCTGGGGCGGACGCGAAGGCGCCGAGTCCGACGCCGCGAAAGACGTGCGCGCGGCGCTCGGGCGCTACAAGGAGGCCCTCGACCTGCTGTGCGGCTACGTCCGCGAGCGCGGCTACGACCTGCGCTTCGCGATCGAGCCCAAGCCCAACGAGCCCAGGGGCGACATCCTGCTCCCCACCATCGGGCACGCGCTGGGGTTCATCTCCCAGCTGGAGCACCCGGAGATGGTGGGGCTCAACCCGGAGGTGGGCCACGAGCAGATGGCCGGCCTCAACTTCGTCCACGGCGTCGCCCAGGCGCTGTGGCAGGGCAAGCTGTTCCACATCGACCTCAACGGGCAGCACGGGCCCCGCTTCGACCAGGACCTGATCTTCGGGCACGGCGACGTGATGAGCGCGTTCTTCCTGGTCGACCTGCTCGAACACGGCGGCTACGACGGTCCACGGCACTTCGACTACAAGCCGCTGCGTACGGAGGACCACGCTGACGTCTGGGCCTCGGCCGCCGCTAATATGCGGACATACCTCATACTTCGGGATAAAGCGCGAAACTTCAGGGCTGATCCGGAGGTGCGGGAGGCGATGCGCGCATCTCGTGTCGACGAGCTCGGCCTGCCCACGCTCAACCGCGGCGAGACGCTGGCCGATCTCGCGGACGACGACTTCGATCCCGAGGCGGCCGCCGCCCGCGGATACCATTTCACGCATCTCAACCAGCTTGCGCTGGAGCACTTGTTAGGAGTTCGTGGGTGACGCTGGTCGCAGGGGTCGATTCCTCCACGCAGAGTTGCAAGGTCGTCATTCGAGACGCGGAGACCGGTGAGCTGGTGCGGCAGGGCCGCGCACCCCACCCCACCGGCACGGAAGTACACCCGTCCCACTGGTGGACGGCACTGTTGCAGGCCATCGAGGAGGCCGGCGGGCTGGACGGCGTGGCCGCCATCAGCGTGGGCGGTCAGCAGCACGGCATGGTCTGCCTCGACGAGTCCGGCGAGGTCGTACGCGAGGCCCTGCTGTGGAACGACACCCGCTCCGCGCAGGCCGCCACCGACCTGATCACCGAGCAGGGCGGGCCGCAGGCGTGGGCCGACGCCGTCGGATCCGTGCCGGTGGCCTCGTTCACCGTCACCAAGCTGCGCTGGCTCGCCGAGAACGAGCCCGCCAACGTGGCCCGCACCGCCGCCGTGTGCCTGCCGCACGACTGGCTCACCTGGCGGCTGCTCGGGGCGCTCGAAAGCGGGCCGTTCTCCGTCGCGGCCTGGGCCGACGCGCCCACCCCTCCGCTCGACCGGCTCGTCACCGACCGGGGTGACGCCTCCGGCACCGGCTACTGGTCGCCCGCGTCCGGCTCTTACCGTACGGACCTGCTCAAGACGGCGCTCGGCACCGTGCCGCTGCTGCCGCGCGTGCTCGGGCCCGTCGAGCCCGCCAACGACGGGCCGATCCTGGTCGGGCCCGGCACCGGCGACAACATGGCGGCGGCGCTCGGCGTCGGCGCGCGGTCCGGTGACGTCGTCGTCTCGCTCGGCACCTCCGGCACCGTGTTCGCGGTCGCCGAGACGCCCAGCGCCGACCCCGCGGGGCTCGTCGCCGGGTTCGCCGACGCCACCGGGCGGTTCCTGCCGCTGGTCTGCACGCTCAACGCCGCCCGGGTCATGGACGCCGCCGCCCGCATCGCCGGCGTCGGGCTCGACGAGCTCAGCGCGCTCGCCCTCCAGGCGCCTCCCGGGGCCGACGGGCTGACGCTGGTGCCGTACCTGGAGGGTGAGCGCACGCCCAACCGGCCCACCGCCACCGGATCCGTCCACGGGCTCACGCTCGCCACCTCCACCCCCGCCCACCTCGCGCGGGCCGCCATCGAGGGCATGCTGTGCGGGCTCGCCGACGCGCTCGACGCGCTGTCGATGCAGGCCGAACGGGTGCTGCTCATCGGCGGCGCGGCCCGATCAGAAGCCGTCCGCCGCATCGCCCCCACCGTCTTCGGGCTCCCGATCAGCGTGCCACCGCCCGCCGAGTACGTCGCCGACGGCGCCGCGTACCAGGCGGCCACGCTGGTCACCACGTCGCCGGACTGGCGCTCCGGGGACGCGGAGACGTACACGGGGGACCCGCTCCCCTCCCTCCGCGCCCGCTACCACCGCGCCACCACCCACATCCTCGATTAGGGGACTCGCCCCCAGCACCCCCGGCATCGGCCCTTCCCCGCCGCCGGGGGTGCTGTCCTTTTGGAGGAGGGGCTCAACGCGGCACAAGGCCCCCGCACCCCAGTACCCCTCAAAGGACAGCACCCCCACGGGGGGCGAGGGTGCCGAAGGCGAGCCCCCTTCCCTGGCCCTCAAGGGACGGTGCCCCGGGCGGCGGGCGAGGGGGCCGAAGACGAGTCCCCACCCTGCGTCTCAAAGGACAGCACCCCCCACGGCGGGAAAGTTTGAGTGGTCGGCTTGGGTCCCCTAGGGGGATTGTGGGATGAAGTGACCTGGTTGCCTCACCAGGCGAGGTCGGGTGCTCCTGCCCTCTGAGGGCGTCTTCGCAGGGTGGAGGGTCGGGGCCCTACGGGGTCGGCCGAAGGCGGCAGGGGCGGGGTCTCGGGGTCAGGTCAGGGGTGGGTCGGGGGTGTAGCCGGATGTGGGTCCGCACCCCTTCGCGGGAGAGTTTCGGCATGACCGCAGCAGCGAAGAGGCTGGCGCCCTGGATCGCCTGTGCATCGATCCTGTTCTCGGTGGTGGCCGTGGTGGTGGGGCAGCTCGTCCCCGATCCGCAGCTCGACCCCTTGAACGTCACCATCAGCGAGTACGCCGTGTCCGACCGCGGGGGCGTCACGGAGATCGCGATGGCGGTGCTGGGCATCGGGTCGCTGGCGCTGCTGCTGGGCCTGCGGGCGTCGGGGGCGCCCGTGCGGGGGTGGCCCGAGCGGTTGCTGATGGTGTGGTCGGGAGCCCTGATGGTGGCCGCGGTCATCCCGACCACACCCATCGGCGAGGACCTCGACCTGGCGGCGCAGATCCACCGCTACGTGTCCGTGGCGGCCTTCGTGAGCCTCCCGGCGGCGGGCGCGCTGCTGGTGCCCAGACTGAGCAAGGACGCCGCCTGGAAGCCCGTGGCGCGGGCCGTGGAGTGGGTGTCGCTGGCCGGGGGATTCGGGCTGCTGGCGATCACGTACGTGGCGCTGCCGGGCGAGCGGGTGATGATCGGTCTGGTGGAGCGGCTGCTGCTGGGCGCGGAGGTGGCGCTGCTCGCGGTGCTGGCGGGCTGGCTGGTGCGGCTGGCGTGGCAGCGCGGCTCCAGCGGCAAGGCCATAAATTTCCCGACATATCACAGATTTATCGCTAGTCGATCTTAAAACCATCTGTTTCGATGCTATTCTCTCCCGCGATCTTCTATCCGGGAGCAGGTGTCATGGCATCGGGCAGATCCATCAGATTCAAGATCTCGACGCTGCTCGTCATCCCTTTGGTCTCCCTGGTCGCGCTCTGGGGCTTCGCCGCGAGCACCACGTCGGGAGAGGCGCTCAATCTGCTCAAGGTCGAGACGATCTGGACGGGCGTGATCAACAACGCCGACCGGCTGGTCTCCGACCTCCAGACGGAACGGCTCGCCTCGGCCGAGCGCCTCGCCGGCACGGGCGGCGACGAGGACGCCATCGCCCAGGCCCGCGCCAAGGTGGACGAAGCCGGCAAGACCCTGCGCCAGGCCGCCATGTCGGAGGACACGCAGTCGGCGCTGACGCAGGACATGAAGACCCAGCTCGGCACCGTCTTCGAGACGATCGACCGGCTGCCGGACATCCGCCGCAAGCTGGACGAGCGCCGGCTCACCCCGAGCACCCTGGTCACCGAGTACGCCAGGATCTCCGACGAGATCCACCTGCTGTACTCCCGTCTCACGGTCAGCACCGACCTGCAGCTCGCCCTGCAGGCCCAGGGCCTGATCGCCGCCGACCAGGCCCGCGAGCTGCTGTCCAGGGAGAACGCCCTGGTCATCGCCTCGAAGGGCAAGGCGGGCATGATGGACGTGCACATCCTGGCGGGCATCGACGGCGCCAGGACGTACGAGTTCCCGAAGGCCCTGGCCAACCTCGACACCGAGCTGCGCGCCCCGTTCGAGAAGCTGTACTACAGCTCCCGCTACGTCACCATGGAGAACCTCCTGGAGGCGTACATCAACGGCCAGCCCATGGACCTCGACCTGTGGCGGGGCATCTCCGAGCAGGTGCAGAGGGAATACCGCGAGGCGATCTCGAGCACCGGCGACAAGCTGCTGGCCAGGATGGAGCCGGCCGGTGCGGCGGTCGTGACCAGGGCCGCGGTCGCGGGCGCGCTGGGCCTGATCGCGGTGGTGTTCTCGATCGTCATCTCGGTGAAGGTCGGCCGCCGGCTCACCCGGGAGCTGGGCGCGCTGCGGCGTACGGCGCTGGACCTGGCGGAGATCAGGCTGCCTGACGTGGTCACCAAGCTTCGCAAGGGCGACAAGGTGGACATCGCGACCGAGGCGCCGCCGATCACGGTCAGCGAGAAGGCGACCAGCGAGGTCAGGGACCTCGCGGCGGCGTTCGACAGCGTGCAGAGCACCGCGGTGGACGCCGCGGTCGAGCAGGCCAGGATGCGCGAGGGCGTCGCCGAGGCGCTGCGCAACCTCGCCCGCCGCAGCCAGTCGCTGCTTCAGCGCCAGCTCAGGCTGCTGGACGACATGCAGCGCCAGACGGAGGAGCCGGAGGCGCTGGAGCGGCTGTTCAGGCTCGACCACCTCACCACCCGCATGCGCCGCCACGCCGAGGGCCTGGTGCTGCTGTCGGGCGGCGCGGCCGGCCGCAGGTGGCGCGGCGTCATCCCGATGGAGGACGTGCTCAGCGGCGCCGCCGCCCAGGTCGAGGAGTACACGCGGGTCCGCGTCTACCCGATGCCCGAGTGCGGCCTGTCGGGCGCGGCCGTGGCGGACCTGATGCACCTGTTCGCCGAGCTGATCGAGAACGCCACCACGTTCTCCTCGCCGAACAACGAGGTCTCGGTGCACGGCGAGATGGTCGGCAGGGGCTTCGCCGTCGAGATCGAGGACCGCGGGCTCGGCATGGACGAGGCCACCCGCAGGGCCATCAACGCCCGCCTGGCCAGCCCGCCGGAGTTCGACCCCGCGCAGACCGAGCGGCTCGGCTTCGCCGTGGTCGGCATGCTGGCCGCCAGGCACGGGGTGAAGGTGACGCTCAAGCAGTCACCGTACGGGGGCACCACGGCCATCGTGCTCGTGCCGGCCACGCTGGTCGAGCCGATGACGCAGCCGCAGCAGCCCGAGTTCGAGCCGGTCCCGGTGTCGGTGATCAGGACGGACACCACGGGGCCTGGCGAGCTGCCGCGCAGGGTCCGTACGAGCAAGCGCAACGGCGGCGCGATGCTGCCGAAGCAGGCGCCGCCTCAGGACGACCCGCCGCCGCGGCAGCTGCCGCGCCGTGAGCGGGCCACGGCGCTGCCGCAGCGGCTGCGCCAGGCTCCTGAGCCCGGCACCACCCAGGGACAGGCGCAGGGACCGGCTCAGGGCCCGGCGCCGGCCGTCGAGGAGCGCTCGCCGGAGGAGGCGAGGGCGCTGCTCTCCTCGCTCCAGTCGGGCTGGCAGCGCGGCCGGCAGGAAAGCGAGCAGGATGGGGGATCTCGATCGTGAGCCGCGAGCACGAGTGGGTTGACGAGGAGGCGGGGCCCGTCGTGCGGCCGTACGCGGTCGCGCGCGGACGCACCAGGCCCGCCTCCGCCGAGGTCGACTTGCTGGCGACCGTCGTGCTGACGGGAGTGCCCGCCCCGGCCAGGGCCGAGCTGAGCGCTCAGCACCGCCGGCTGCTGAACGTCGTGTCAGGGCACAACAAGCCGGTCGCCGAGGTCGCGTCGGATCTCGGGCTGCCCGTCGGCGTCGTCCGGGTGCTGCTCGGCGACCTGCTGGAGCACAACCTGGTGACCGTGCGCCCGCCGCGCGACAAGGCCGCCACCCCGTCGGAGAGCCTGCTCCGCGAGGTGATCAACGGCTTGCGGGCCCTTTAGCAGAAGGGCCCAGGGCGGCTAGTTCGCCGAGGTGAGCGTCCGCAGGGAGTGCTCGACCAGCGTGATCATGACCTCCTTGGCCGAGGTCCGCCGCCGCACGTCGCAGAGCATGACGGGGACGTCGTCGTCGAGGTCGAGCGCGATGCGCACGTCGTCCACGCTGTGCTGCTCGGCGCCCTCGAAGCAGTTGACGGCCACCACGAAGGGCGTGCCGCGCTGCTCGAAGTAGTCGACGGACGGGAAGCAGTCGGTCAGCCGCCTGGTGTCGGCGATCACGACCGCGCCCAGCGCGCCGTAGGACAGCTCGTCCCACATGAACCAGAACCGCTCCTGCCCCGGCGTGCCGAACAGGTAGACGACGAGCCCTTCGCGGATCGTGATGCGGCCGAAGTCCATCGCCACGGTGGTGGTGTTCTTGCCCTCGACGCCGTCGAGGTCGTCGATGCCGATCCCGCGGTCGGAGAGCACCTCTTCCGTGCGCAGCGGCTTGATCTCGCTGATCGACCCGACCAGGGTGGTCTTGCCGACGCCGAACCCGCCCGCGATCAGGATCTTGAGCGCGACGGGGTCCTCAGAGAGCACGGAGTCCATTGATCACTTCCTTGAGAATGCGCTCATTCGACCGCGACCCTCCTGCGGAGGGCGACGTCACCGAGATGAGGCCGTGGTCACGCATGTCACCCAGCAGGACCCGGATGACACCGACGGGCAGGTCGAGCTCGACGGCCAGGTCGGCCACCGAGATCGGGTTGCGCGCCGCCCGCAGGATCTGCTGCTGTTCGGGGCCGAGGTCGTCGCCGGGCTCCCCTTCGGGGTCGGCGACGGCGCGTACGGTGGCCACGAGGTCGAACGCGTCGCCCGACGACCGCGTCCTGCCGCGAATCAGAGCATAGGGGCGGACGACAGGGCCCGCCTCCTCATCGAACCACTGCGGGCTGTCGCTCATGACGCTCCAGCGCGCGGGTTGGTGGTGATGTGCTGGCCCACCCGCTTGACCAGCATCGCCATCTCGTAGGCGATCTGGCCGACGTCCACGTTCGCCTCGGCGATGACGGCCAGGCAGGTGCCCTGGCCGGCCGCGGTGACGAACAGGAACGCCGACTCCATCTCCACGATGGTCTGGCGCACGTCGCCGCCGCCGAAGTGCCGGCCGGTGCCCCTGGCCAGGCTCTGGAACCCGGCGGCCACGGCCGACAGGTGCTCGGCGTCCTCGCGTGTCAGGCCCTTGGAATAGCCCACGGCCAGGCCGTCGGTCGACAGGATCACCGCCTGGCGTACCGCGGCGACCCTGGTGGCCAGGTCGTCGAGCAGCCAGTTGAGCTCACCGGTGTTGGTGGTCGGCGCAGTCATGCATCCCCCTTGGTCATGGGCCCCTCCTCAGGAGCTTCTTCTCGGGCGCGTTGGGTCCCCCGCTGGAAGGCGGAGAACAGGTCGCGTACCTCGTCGGGAGAGCGTTCTTCCTGCCGCTCCTGCTCCGGCGGTGGTTCCTTCAGTTGCGGGGCCAGGTTGGCCTGGCGCACCCGTCGTGGCAGCCCGGCGTGGGTGCCGGAGGTCACGACGGCCAGCGCCTTCTTCCTCGTACGGCTGGGCAGCTCGGCCTTGCCGTCACCGCCCGCCGCCTCCTGCGCGGTCTGCTCGGTGACGACCGACCGCGGCACCAGCACGATCGCGGTGGTGCCGCCGAAGGGCGAGCGGCGCAGCAGCACGTTGATCCCGTGCCGCTCGGCCAGCCTGGCCACCACGAACAGGCCGAGCCTGTCGCTGTCGGCCAGGTCGAACTCGGGCGGCCTGGACAGCAGCGCGTTGATGCGCTCGTACTCGGTGGCCGTCAGGCCCAGGCCGCGGTCCTCGACCTCGATGGCGTAGCCGTTGCTGACGAGGTCGCCGCGCACCTGGACGGTGGTGTCGGGCGGCGAGTAGATGGTGGCGTTCTCGACCAGCTCGGCGACGAGGTGGGTGAGGTCGGCGGCGACGGTGCCCTCGACGGCGCCCGCGGGCATGGTCTCGACGGAGACGCGGGTGTAGTCCTCGACCTCGGCGACCGCGGCCCTGACGATGTCGATGACCGGCACCGGCTTGCGCCAGGCCCGTCCCGGCGCGGCGCCCGAGAGCACGATGAGGCTCTCGGCGTGCCGGCGCATGCGGGTGGTCAGGTGGTCGAGCCGGAACAGCTCTTCGAGCTTGTCGGGGTCGTGCGTACGCCGCTGCATGCCGTCGAGCAGCGCGAGCTGGCGGTGCAGCAGGCCCTGCTTGCGGCGGGCGAGGTTGAGGAAGACCTGGCCGACCCCGCGCCGCAGCGCGGCCTGGCCGACCGCCGCCGTGACGGCGGTGCGCTGCACGGAACCGAAGGCCCTGGCCACGTCGGTGATCTCAGCGGAACCGCTCACCTTGATCGCCTTGGCCTCCTTCCGCACGTCGACGTCCTCACCCTTGCGCAGCCGCGCCACGATGGCGGGCAGCCGCTGCTGTGCCAGCTCGACCGCGGCGGCGCGCAGCCCGGCCAGCTCTCCTGCGAGGCGACGACCGAAGCGTACAGAGATGATGATCGACGCGAGCACGGCGATCAACCCGAGGCCGCCGGCGAGGGAGATCCTGACGATCGTGGAGGTGGCCGCGTCGGAGGCGCGGGCGGCGAGGGTGGCGGTGGAGGCGGTGTTGAGGTCGTCGAGGCGGGAGGCCAGCTTGTCGACGGTCTCGTGCCAGGAGGAGGCGTCGGTGGGCGGCGCGCCGGTCTTGACCACGCGGTCTTCGAGCGTGGCGAAGCTGAGGTAGGGCTCGGTGGCGAAGACCTGCTCGTACGGCCGGCGCAGCGCCACGTCGAGCCCGGCGAGGCCGCGGGCGTGCAGGAACTTCCTGGAGGCGGCGTACTCGGTGAAGGCGGTGGTCTCGTCTTCGGTGAGCCGCTGCCCGTCGAGCGCGCCGACGATGAGCGCGTGCTCCCTGGAGATGTACTCCCTGGCCATGCCCATGGCCTGCAGCGACGCCGCCTGCTGGTAGAGCGGCAGGTCGGGGACGGTGACCAGGTTGTCGTAGACGGCGAAGAGCGCGTCGAGCATGCGGTTGTAGGCGTTGAGCCCGGACAGCCGTGAGGCGCTGCCGTTGTCGATGTTCGCCCTGATGGCGCCGAGGTTGCCGAGCGACCTGTCGAGGGTGTCGAGCGGCCGGCGGAGGACGCCGTCGGCCGCGCCGCCCGCGTCGGCGACGGCCTGCCTGAACTCGGCGACGGACCGGTCGGTGCGGGCGCGCTGGGCGCCGAGCACCTCGGTGAGCTGACGCGTTGTCACCGTCTCGGCGGAGCGCACGCGCTCGGCCTGCAGCTGTATTCCCAGGTCGGTGGATGCGACGCCGATGGTGTCGTAAAGGGTGTTCGCGCGGAGCAGTGACTGGGCGTCGCCCATGGTGAGGTTGAGGACGAAACCCCAGAGCGCGCTCAGAGACAGGAGGGGTAGCAGCAGCAATAAGAAGATCTTGAACCGAATTGACCGGTTTCGCGAGCCCATGTCCCAACCTCGAGTCGGGGGCATTTCCACACCTTGTGTAAATACACCTCCGGAAGATCGCACAGGAGACTAGCACCGATTATGCTTCCGGCGCAGTGGGGGGAAGACGTTCATTACCGTGATTATTGGGACAAGGTCTCCCTCTCGCGGCGTCCTGCGGACATCACACCCCACAGCCACCCGAGCGCCACCAGCGAGATCACGATGAGTCCCACCCAGTTGAGCAGCGTGTACACGTGCACCTGCCACGCGGACACGTGCGGCACCCGGCCGATGCGCAGCAGCTCGAACTGCCACGGACGGCCCGTCAGCACCAGCGTGATCGCGATGGCGATCGCGCTCATCGAGTCCCACAGCGCGTGCAGCAGCGAGACCCCTAGGTAGGTCAGCACGACGGGCACTGACAACCGGCCCCGCGCGGCGAACAGCACGCCGCCCGCGATCGCCGTCCACAGGCCGTGGCCCACCGGAGTGAGGATGCCGCGCAGCACCTCGGTCTCGACGAGCTGGCTCAGCGACAGGCCCTCCGAGGTGAACAGCGCGTTGAAGGCGTAGCCGGCGCTCTCGAACGCGGCGAAGCCGAAGCCCACGGTCGCGCCCAGCACCACGCCGTCCTTGATCGAGCGCCTGGCGACGCGCCGGGTGACGAACACCAGCGCCGCCAGCTTGACGGCCTCCTCGATGAGGCCGACCAGGACGTACATGAGCAGCGAAGGCCGGATCAGCCAGCTCTCCAGCAGCGAGGCGCCGAGCACGCCCAGCACGCCGCCGATCACGAACGCCTGGAACAGCAGCTCCACGGTGACGACCGGCGAGCGCCCCCGCCCGTACGCCCACACCACGAACGTCACCGGCACCAGAAAGCTGCCGAACAGCACCACCGTCGGCACCAGGTTCGAGTTGCCCGTCCAGCCGGTGACGATCACGGTCGCCAGCCACAGCACGAAACCGGTCAGGAAGATCCTCAGCCACATCGTCTTCATGGCAGCTCCTCGACGGCGCGCACGGCGGCTCCGTCGCCCGCGTCCGATCCCGCGATCGCGATCCGGCCGAAGCGCCCGCGCGCCGCGTCGGCGGGTGACGGGCCGTCCGGGTGGAACGGGTGCCAGGGGCGGCAGTATTCGGGGGGCAGCGCGTGCCCCCTGCGGTCCACGGTGATCGCCGCGACGCCGCGCCCCGGGTCGAAGCCGGCCGGGCCGAGTAGCCGGGCGAGCTGGTCGCGTACGGTGTGCTCCAGCACCTCGTACGGCGTCCTGAACAGCTCGCGCCGCCCGGCCGCCGAGCCCGCGTCGGGCCCCAGCTCCGACCGGCACGGCGTGGCCAGCAGCCGCACCAGGTCGGGCGCCGCGAACTCGGCGGCGCACCAGTACGCGCCGGTCCACCGCACCCGGCGCACGCCGAGCCGCCGCCACGCCGCCGGGTCGCTCAGCCGCACCTCGGCCCGCAGCAGAGGCACGCGTACGGCCCGGCTCAGCGCCCGCCGCCGCTCCTCGGGCAGGCCGGGCACGAGGTAGGGCACGGCCGCGCTCCAGCAGGCCAGGACGACGGCCCCGGCCTCGACCGTGCGCACCTGGTGCCCGTCGAAGTAGCCGACGGTCGCCGCGCCGGCCCCGTCGCGCACGGACACGACCGGGCTCGACCACCGCACGTGCCGCGCCCCGGGCGGGGCAGGCTCGGGGGCGGGCCGGGGGGCGGGCCCGTGCCACTCCGCGCGTACGGTCGCCGAGTTGTACCGGGACGGCCGCGACCGGTCGAGCCCCAGCCCGGCGAAGCCCGGGTAGCCGGTCCCCCAGGCGTCGATCGCGCCGAACGCCCGGGTGTCGTAGCCCCACTCGGGCGCGGACATGGTCCGCAGGAAGCGTTCGGCGTCGGGGTGCGCCCCGCACACCTCGCGCAGGAACGCCGAGTACGTCAGCCCGGCCAGCCGCTCCTCCTTGGCATCGCTGGACAGCCCCGGCAGCCAGTCGGGCGGGGCGTCGTACAGGGTGCGCAGGTCCGCGCGCGCCTGCTCGGCGATGGGCAGCCGGTCGATCCAGCCGGGGGAGGCGAGCGTGACGAGCGTGTCGGCGCCGAAGCTCTCCTTGTCGCACATCACGGCGTCGAACACGGCGCCCCTGCGCAGCCGCTCCCGCCCTGCCCCGCCCTCGGGGTGGTTGTCGAGCACGAGCACGCGGTCGTGCGGGCGCCGCCGCGACCACTCGGCGGCGGCGCTCAGCCCGCTGCGCCCTGCCCCGACGACGACCAGCCCGTAGCGCTCCCCCGTCGGCGCGGGGGCGCCCGCATGCTCCCAGAACCGCCCGTCCCGCAGCGCGTGCGGCACGCTGAGCGCCTCACCGGTGTCCCCGAGCACAGTGAGGGCGGCGGGCGCTCTCGCGGGCTCTGAGGCGGTTCTGGCAGGCCCGGTGATGGGCGCGGCGGTGGAGACGGCGGAGGCGCCGGCCACGCAGGAGACGGCGATCCCGTCGAAGAAGTCGCGGCGGGAAATGGGCACATCCATACCGAGATCGCGCGGGGTCAGGCTCATGCCGCGATCATCAGCAGGCCGGAGAAAAGCCGCACAGAGACGCGCAGAACATCGGCGAACATTTTGCCCATCCCAATACGGCTGATGTCGTTTTGCGGCACATAAGCCGAGGTAGAGCCCGCTGGGCCGGGCGAACGGTAAATCGCTCCCGAAGCCGCCATAACCGCGAATAGCGACGTTGCACGGCCGCTCAGCCGTCACTTCCTCTAACGTTTCCACAATGCCGCTGGAGTGAAATGGAGAACCCATGCGTCAAGCAGTTTCCGGCATATTTCTGGGCACTCTCGTCCTGGCCGGATGTTCCGCCACCGAGGACAAGCCGGCGGCCCCGGCCGCCTCGGCGCCGTCCGCGCCGTCGGCGGCCGAGACCGACAGGTTGCGCGCTGCGCTGCTGCCCGTACCCAAGGGCATGAGCGTCGCGTACGGCCCTGAGACCGGCGCGTTCGGCTCGCTCAAGTCCACCCAGCAGGGTCTGGAGGCGGTCCGCCAGGCCAAGCTGCAGCACCCCGAGTGCGCGGGAGCGGCCCAGCTCGACGCGGCCAAGACCGACGTCGCCAAGTCGCCCGCCGCGGTGATCGCCTTCTCCGCCGAGCGCGGCTCGATCAGCCAGGCCGTGGTGTCGCTGCCGAAGCCCGACTTCCCCGCCGCGCTGCCCGAGAAGTGCGCCTCCTACACGGCCGACGTCGGGGGCACGCCGGTCACGTACAAGACGCGCACGCTCGACATGCCCGCCAAGGGCGACCAGTCGCGGGCCTACCTGACGACGGCGGCGGGCGGCAAGCAGAACGCGCAGATCGGCTCGGTGATGATCAGGCGCGGCACCACGATCATGTCCATGCTCGTGGTCGGCCAGCAGGTCAAGCCCAAGGGCCTGTACGAGCTCGCCAACCTCGCCGACCAGAACCTCGCGAGGGCGAGCCGCTGAGAACGCACATGTGGATCTCCCGGCCGGCGCCGGGAGATCTCAGATGAGCACGTGGTCGTCGGGACGGCCGACGAAGGAGAACTGCGCGTTCCTGGTCAGCTTGATGTGGTCGGCCTGCCAGGTGTGCATCCTGGTGTCGGCGCTGCGCCAGTAGACGAAGTTGAACCGGTCGGCCGAGTAGATCTTGACGCCGTCCTCCTTGAGGCGGCGTACGAGATGGGTGTCCTCGCCCCTGGTGATGTCCGCGAACGGATACGAGCGGAACAGGTCGGCCTTGCCGAGGAACGAGCCGCCCTGCACCAGCCACGAATAGCGGTGCTCAAGGCCGGGCAGCCGCAGCATGGTCGTGTTGGAGCCCTCGAAGTACGCGTAGTGCGCGCCCTTGCCCGCCAGCTCGGCGTCGGAGTAGTCGAAGGCCCTGACCAGGTCCGACAGGTAGTGCTCGCCGTACAGGTTGTCGTCGTCCATCTTGGCGATCAGCTCGCCCTCGGCGGCGGCGATGCCCAGGTTGAGGCAGGCGCCGAGGGTCATCGAGGCGTCGGCGGGCAGCACGACGACGTCGGTGACGCCGGCCATGCGTGCCTTGTCGGCCACCACGACGGGGTCGATGTCCAGGCCGTGCAGCACCATGACGAGCTGGAGCGGCCGGTGCCGCTGCTTGGCGACCGAGGAGATGGCGTGCTCGATCTGCGCGGCCCGGTTGGTGGGCAGCACGACGGTGATCGAGCGCGAGCGCAGCGTCACCTGGTGGCCGAGGTTCTGCAGGATCTGGTCCACGCGGTGGGAGAACAGGTGCTTGTCGAACACCTCGCGCATCGCGAGGTGCCCCATCCTGGCCCGCAGCTCAGGGCTGTTGATCAGGTGCAGCACCTGGTTGTACGACTCCACCGGCTCCCGCGCGATGGGGATCAGGTCGCCGAACGTCTCCTCGATGGCCCGTGACCACCCGGAGACGACGGGCGTGGCGCAGGCCGACAGCTCGAAGACCCGCCGCGCGCACATGGTGGGCGAGTCGAGCACGGAGTTGACGTTGAGGAAGACCTTGTACATCCGGTACGCGGCCAGCATCTGGTCGTAGGGCAGCTCGCCCACGATGTGCGGCCGGTACTTCTCCGGCCAGGCGTACTTCTCGTCCACCTCGCCGTTGCGGGCGAAGATGTGCAGGCCGAGCTCCCTGACCGGGTCGAGCACGGTCTCCATCTGCTCGCGGCGCTCGGGGTGCTTGTCGCGGAAGTACATCCCGGCGAAGACCACGTCGTGCAGGCGGCCCTTGTTCTGCTGGATCGGGTTGTGCACGCGCGGCTGGGCGGCGAACTGCAGCACGTCGACCCGGTCGTGGCCCAGGACCTCGCGATACTTCGGCAGCATGTCGCCGTCGCAGGTGAACACGTAGTCGAAGAGCTTGGCCGTGTCGATGAAGAAGTCGAAGTTCGGCGGGTCCTCCTTGTTCCAGAAGACCGTCGGGATGCCCTCCTGCCTGCACCAGGCGACCAGGTCGCGCAGCGGCTCCTTGGGGGCGTTCGTGCCGGTCATCTGGTAGCGCCAGCGGCCCTGGTTGCCGTGCCAGGCCGACTCGCAGAACAGCAGGTCGGGCCGCTTCTCGGCGAAGATCTCCGGCCAGTCCTTGAGCCCGAACTCGATCTGGTCCCACTCGTAGCGGAAGGCCATCCTGGAGAAGTCGTCGAGGATCACCGCGACCTTCAGGTCGGGCCGGTTGACCGGGCCCTTCGGCCACTTAACCGGCGGCACCTCGACCGTGGGCGGCCGGTTGCCGGCCAGCTCGACGGCCTCGGTCACCGGCATCGGCGGCTTGGGCGCGCGCTCCTTCGACCGCACGGCCTCGACGATCTTCGCCGGCTTCTTCGACCCCAGGGCCTCACCCAGCTTGAACGTGCGCTTGGCCTGGGTCGCCTCCAGCTTCCACGACGCGTACGCGGCCTTCGCCTCGGCGATCTCCAGCCGCCTGCGCAGCTCCTTGACCTCGGCCTCGTAGCGCTCGATGAGCTTGCGCTCCTCGGGCAGCCAGTTGACGGGCCCGAGCCGTTGGAAAGCGGGCTGTTCGGGGGTTTCGGCCATGGTGGTACGCCTATCGCTCAGCGGAGGTGATTCATACTACGGGGGGTATGGCCGCTATTCGGGGCGTTTGCCCTGAGATGCGGGAGCGAGGTTGTCCCCCTTCAGCCACGCCGCGATCACCGTCGCGATGCGCGGCCCCGCCTTGCCGTCCCACAGCACCGGCAGCTCACCGGCCGGCGTGGCGGCGCCGTCGGCCAGCGCCTTCTCCGCCGCGGCCGGCAGCAGCGCGGGCGTGACCAGGCGGTTCGTGCCGTGCGTGACCGTGATCGGCCGCTCGGTGTTGGGCCGGACCGTCAGGCACGGGACGCCCAGCATGGTCGTCTCCTCCTGCACGCCGCCCGAGTCGGTGACGACGAGCGCGGCGCCGCGGACGAGTGAGAGGAAGTCCACATACCCAAGAGGGTCGATGACCTTGACGGACTCGCCGCCCACGAGGCCCGCGTCGGCCAGCCGCGCCTTGCCGCGCGGGTGCACCGGCACCACGACCGGGACCTGCCGCGACACCTCCAGCACCGCGTCCACCAGCTCCTTGGCCGCTTCGGCGGTGTCCACGTTGGCCGGGCGGTGCAGGGTGGCCACCGCGTAGCGCTCGGGCAGGCCGAGCCTGGCCACGATCGGGGCCGGGTCGAGCGACGGCAGCGCGGAGAACAGGCTGTCGATCATCGGGTTGCCGACCAGGTGCACCTTGCCGGCCGGGATCCCCTCGGCCGCGAGGTACGCCAGCGCCTCGGGCGAGGTCGCGAACAGCAGGTCGGCCAGCGCGTCGGTGACGACCCTGTTGACCTCTTCAGGCATGCCCCTGTCGTACGAGCGCAGCCCCGCCTCGACGTGCGCGGTCCGCACGCCCAGCTTGGCGCAGACCAGGATGGCGGCCAGCGTCGAGTTCACGTCGCCGTAGACCACGACCAGGTCGGGATCGTGCTCCTGCACGACCTCCTCCAGGCCCACGAGCAGCGCGGCCGTCTGCTTGGCGTGGCTGCCGGAGCCGACGCCGAGATTGGCCACCGGCTCGGGCAATCCGAGGTCGGCGAAGAAGACGTCCGACATCAGCGCGTCGTAGTGCTGACCGGTGTGGATGATGCCCTGCCGCACGCCGAGCTCGCCGAGTGCCCGCACCACCGGGGCCGCTTTCACGAAATTGGGACGAGCGCCCAATACGTGCAGGACCAGGGGGTTCTCCCTCATGACCTCGCCTTTCATAGCGGAAGGGAAAAAACGTTGCCTATGGTACGGTCCCACCGTGGCATCCGACGCCAGTCGTCAAGACTCCTCCCGTACCTCCGACCGGGTCTCCGCGAAGTCCGCCCGTGCCGGCGTCGGTGGGCTTCTCAAAGGTTTCGTCAACCACCCGGTCATCGTTTCCCGCGTGGTGTGGACGAAGGTCAAGTCCGACCCGGTCCGCGTGGCCCAGGCCGCCGCCGACACGCTCCCGCCCCGGCTGCGACCCGTCGTGGGCAGCGTCGCCTGGCCGGCCGCCCGCCGGGCCCGCCGCATGGTGCGCAAGTTCGGCATGCGCGTGGTCAAGGGCCCGTGGAACGAGGCGAAGACCCACTGGGACGCAGGGCGGGTCAGCGACGCCGCCGCCGTCCTGGAGGCCCACACCAAATACCCCTTCGTCAAGCGCAGGGCCGCCTATTACCGGGGCGAGCTGGCCGCGATCAGCCCCGACCCCATCCCGCCCGCGCCCAAGGTGGCCATCCTGGAGCGGGTCCAGAACCGGGTCCTGCACGTCGTCACGAACGCGCTGCCGTACACGCAGGCCGGCTACACCGTGCGCACCCACCGCATCGTCAGCGCCCAGAAGGCCGCGGGCATCGACCCGCACGTGGTCACGAGCTGGGGCTGGCCGATGCTGCAGGGGCACGCCGACGCGGCTCCGTACGACGAGATCGACGGCATCCCCTACCACCGGCTGCTGCCCGAGCCCCACGGCGAGATGCCGTTCGAGACGCAGGGCCGCATCATCAGGGGAGCCGACCGCGTCACCAAGCTCGTCACCGAGCTGCGCCCGCAGCTCCTGCACGCCGCCACCGACCACCGCAACGGCTCGATCGCCCACGCCGTGCGCGACCGCACGGGCACGCCGTTCGTCTACGAGGTCCGCGGCTTCCTCGAGGAGACGTGGGCCTCCCGCGACCCGATCAGGATCGGCAGCCAGCGTCACGTGCTCCAGCGCGAGCGTGAGGCGTTCCTCATGCGCGCGGCCGACGCGGTCGTCACGCTGGCCGAGACGATGGCCGCGGAGATCGTCGAGCGCGGCGTGCCGAGGGACAAGATCCACCTCGCGCCCAACGCCGTGGACGACTCGCTGCTGACCGCCCACTACGACGGGGCCGCGTTCCGTCGCGCGTACGGCATCGAGGAAGGCGAGATCGTCGTCGGCTCGGTGTCGAGCATCGTGGCTTATGAGGGATTTGCCACACTTCTCAAGGCGGCGGCGCTGCTGCGCGACGGCGGCTCTCCCGTACGCGTGCTCATCGTCGGCGACGGCACCGAGCGCGAGAACCTGCTCGCGCTGGTCGAGGAGCTGGGCCTCAAGGACGCGATCCTGCCCGGCCGGGTGGGCCCCGACGAGGCCCTGCAGGCCCAGGACGCGATCGACATCTTCGCCTGCCCGCGTGAGGACCTGCGGGTGTGCCGACTTGTTACGCCATTGAAACCCGTCGAGGCGATGGCGCTCGGCAAGCCGGTCGTGCTGAGCGACCTTCCCGCGCTGTCGGAGCTGGTCGGCTCCGACGGGGCCGGGATGCTCGTGCCGGCAGGCGATCCAGAAGCGCTGGCCAAGGCGATCGGCGGGCTCAGGGACGACCCCGCCAAGCGCGCCGAGATGGGCGAGGCGGGCCGGGCGGAGGTCGCGGCGAAGCGGACATGGAGCCGCGTTGCCGAGACTTATCAAGCTCTATACCGTTCCCTTGCCGATCGATGACCGTTCAGATGCCTGTCTCTTGTGACTGGTTCGCTCGCATTAGGCGTGAGCTAGGTGGACTTGAGATAACCTTTGCCACCATGAAGTGTTGTTTCCGGCTCTCTAAGGCACAGCTGTGACAGAAATAGACTTGGCTGTCATCGGCCTGGGCTACGTCGGCATGCCGCTCGCCAAGGAGGCGGTGGCCGCCGGTCTGCGAGTCGTCGGCCTGGACGTCGACCCCGCCAAGGTCGACGCGCTCAACGCCGGGCGCTCCTACATCGACGACCTGACCGACGCCGACCTCGAGCACATGCTGTCCCAAGGGTTCAGCGCCACGCTCGACGAGACCGTGCTGGCCAGAAGCAACACGATCGTCATCTGCGTGCCCACCCCGCTCGACGAGGACCACCGGCCCGACCTGTCGGCCGTGGAGGGCGCCACCAAGGCCGTCGCCCGCAACCTCAGCAAGGGCACGCTGGTCGTGCTGGAGTCCACCACCTGGCCCGGCACCACCGACGAGGTGGCCAGGCCGCTGCTCGAAGCCTCGGGGCTGATCGCGGGCGAGGACTTCCACCTCGCCTTCTCGCCCGAGCGCATCGACCCGGGCAACTCCAAGTTCGGCCTGCGCAACACGCCCAAGGTCGTCGGCGGCTTCACCCCGACCTGCCGCGACCGGGCCACGGCGTTCTACGGCCGGTTCATCGAGCGGATCGTGCCCGTCAGCGGCACCCGCGAGGCCGAGATGGCCAAGCTGCTCGAGAACACCTACCGGCACGTCAACATCGCCCTCGTCAACGAGATGGCGATCTTCTGTGACGAGCTGGGCATCGACCTGTGGGAGGCCATCGAGGCCGCCGGCACCAAGCCGTTCGGCTTCCACAAGTTCCTGCCGGGTCCCGGCGTGGGCGGCCACTGCATCCCGGTCGACCCGTCCTACCTGTCGTACACCGTGCGCAAGCTGGGCTACCCCTTCAGGTTCGTCGAGCTCGCGCAAGAGATCAACGAGCGGATGCCCTCGTACGTGGTCGCCCGCGTACAGCGGCTGCTGAACCGGCACAAGAGGGCCGTGAACGGCGCCAAGGTCGTCCTGCTCGGCGTCACCTACAAACCGGACATCGCCGACGAACGCGAGACCCCGGCCCTTCCCGTGGCGCGTGCGCTGCTGGAACTGGGCGCCGACCTCTCGTTCGCGGACCCCTACGTCAAGGAGTGGTCGGTAGACGGCACCGCGGTGCCGCGCGAGGAGGATCTGGCGGAGGCCGTGACCAACGCGGACGTGACGCTGCTGCTGCAGCAGCACGCCGCGTTCGACCTCGACATGGTCGAGGCGAAGGCCAAGCTCGTGCTGGACACCCGAGGCGTGCTCGCCGAGGGTGAACGCGTCGAGCGGCTGTAGCGACGGAGGGCTGCGCGCAGTGCACGTGCTCGTCATGACGGTGGTGCATAACCCCGAGGACGCGAGAATTCTGCATCGGCAGATCCGTGCCCTTGTGGATGCCGGTCATGAGGTCACGTACGCCGCCTCGTACACCGCGCACGGAGTCGTCCCGCGACCCTGGGTGAACGGCGTCGACCTGCCGAGGGCCGCCCAGCGCAAGCGGGTGGCGGCCGTGCTGGCCGCGCGCCGGCTGTTCAAGAAGATGCGCGACAAGGTCGACCTCGTCCTCATCCACGACCCCGAGCTGCTGTTCGCCGTCTGGGGCATCCGCAACAGGCCGCCGATCGTGTGGGACGTCCACGAGGACACCCCGGCCACGCTGTCGCTGAAGCCGTGGCTGCCCGCGCCGCTGCGCCCGCCCGTGCGCTTCCTGGCGCGCATGCTGGAGGGCACGGCCGAGCGGCACATGCACCTCCTGCTGGCCGAGACCGCGTACGCGGGCCGCTTCAAGCACGCCCACCTCATCGTGCCCAACGAGACCTGGGTGCCCGACTCGGTGACGCCGCCAGGCGACGACCGGGTGGTCTACCTCGGGTGGCTGTCGCGGGCCCGCGGCGTGCTGGAAGCGATCGAGGTGGCCAAGCTGCTGCAGCCGTACCGGGTGGCGGTGGAGCTCATCGGGTACGCAGACCCGCAGAGCCGCCCGCTGCTCAACCAGGCCGTCACCGACGGCCTGCTGGAGTGGCGCGACTTCATGCCCAACGACGAGGCGCTCAAGCGGCTCGACGGCGCGCTGGCCGGCCTGTCGCTGCTGCACGACGAGCCCAACTACCGGCACTCGATGCCGACGAAGATCGTCGAGTACATGGCGCACGGCATCCCCGTCATCACCACGCCGTCGCCGCGCGCGGTCGAGCTGGTCGAGCGGTACGACAGCGGCGTCGTCGTGCCGTGGGAGGACCCGAAGGCGGTCGCGCAGGCCGTGCTCACGCTGCGGGACGACGTACGCGAGCGGCGGGCGCAGGGAGCGCGCGGCTACGCGGCGGCCCGCGCCAACCACCACTGGCCCAACTCCGCCAAGCGGTTCGTGTCACAGCTTGAGTCCTGGGCCGGGGTCAAGCCGTAACTCACAGCTGTCATCGACAAGGGCGGGTAGGTTCCTGAACGTGCGCTGGCTCTTACTGGTCGTGGGCGCAGCCGTCCTGGCCGTGATCGCCGCCGTCGTCATCGTGGTGCGTCCTGGCGACTCCGAGCCGACGGCCGCGACGTCGCCGGCGCCCAAGCCGTCGGCCACGCTGCCGACGCCGAAGGTGAGCGAGTTCACCGACCCCTGTGGAACGTTCGACACCGGCGAGATCGCCCCCTACGCGGTGACCGGCTACTGGATCACCCCCAAGTCGAACCCCTGCACCTGGCGCAAGCAGCTCCAGGAGATCCACCGCGTCGGCGGCGACACGATCATCAGGATCGGCTACGGCCTGCAGTTCCGGACGGTCACCGCCTCAGGCCAGGTGCGTGCCAAGGACGGCACGATCGACTCGCTCTACAAGCCGTGCGTCGAGGACGGCCTGAGCTGCCACGACGCCGCCGAGCGCGACCTGAAGCAGGCCAACCCCGGCAACCGCATCGGCCGCATGTACGTCTACCGCACCGACGAGGCGTTCGGCTCCGGCCTCTACCGCTGCCCCGAGATGGAGCACGCCATCGAGGTCGGCAAGCGGGTCTACTACCGGCTCATCACCCAGGCCGACGGCTCCGACGACGCGACCTGCGACTTCAGCAGCAAGGCGCAGTCGTACGACATGATCCTGGTGGCCGGCTCGCCCAGCGACAGCCTGAAGGAGCTGCTCGACCTGGGCGACCAGTTCGGCATGCGGGTCTTCCCCGCGCTGCCGCTGGCCCCGCGCGACCACAAGACGCCGATCAGGGCGGAGAAGCGGCACCTCGGCACGCTCACCACGCTGACCAGGCGCATCGTGCAGGATTACGGCGCCCGCTTCGCCGACAGGGAGTCGCTCGGCGGCGTCTACCAGCCGTTCGAGGTGCAGATGTCGGCCACGCTGGCCGACAACCCGACGCTGGAGGTCTACTCCGACCAGCACCGCATCGTGCAGCAGGAGCTGTCGGGCAAGCCGATCCTCATCAGCCCCTACCTCGACGCGCGCAAGCGGGTCGCGTTCGGGCAGACGCCGCAGCAGGTGGCCGAGGGCTTCAAGGCGCTGGTGCGCACGGGGGTCGGCATCATCGCGCCGCAGGACAGCCGGGGCACCGGCAAGGTCGGCCTGTTCTGGCCCGACGAGCGCGGCGACGAGGTGGACGAGCGGCTGCGGCCTGTGGTGGGCGAGTCGACGTACGAGACGGCCTACCACGGCTCCACCCGCGACTACTACCGCGCCATGTCGGAGGCCCGCGAGGAGATGATGGACTCCGGCTACCACGTACAGCTCTGGGCCAACGTGGAGGTCTTCGAGCCGTCGGGCGACAAGCCCTGCGCCCCCACGGGCACCCGCGGCAAGACCGACAAGGAGCGCCTCGACCAGGCGGTCACGATGGCCGGCCGGTACGTCCAGAAGATCGTCTCCTACATGTGGAGCGACTTCATGACGTGCGGCAGCCCGTCGGTCGAGGAGGAGATCGTCAAGGACTGGCAGCGCCCGATCGCCGTGGACGCCATCCGGCGGCCCCGCGACGCCCAGGACGGCGTGGAGGTCCGCGGCTACCACTTCGACCTCGGCACCGTCACCGTCCAGTGGTCGGGCGGCACCGAGGAGATGGACATCGCGAGCGTCGGCTGGCTCGACACCGACCCGATCGAGGAGGAGCTGCCCGAGGGCATGCAGGCGGCGTGGGTGCCGTTCGACTGGACCAAGGTGCCCGCCGGCGAATGGGTGCGCATCGGGGTGAAGCTCCCCTCGGGGCAGAGCACGACCGAGCCGCTGCACGTCCGCATCGTCACCTAGCATCGTCAGCAGGGTCTGCACGGTTCGCCGCCTCCACAGGACGCGTGTAACGTGCCGGGCATGGTCCCGAGCATCCCGGTCAGCGTCGACCTGGTCGTGCTCACCGTGCGCAACCAGGCTCTCAGCGCGCTCGTCTGGCGCCGCGACAACCCGCCGTTCCTGCGCCGCTGGTCGCTGCCCGGCGGCTTCATCCAGCTCGACGAGGACCTGCCGGCCGCCGCCGCCCGCATCCTCGCCGAGCGGGCCGGTCTGCCGGGCGCGCCCGTTCACCTGGAGCAGCTCCAGACCTACGGCTACCCCGACCGCGACCCGCGCCAGCGCGTGCTCAGCGTCGCCTACCTCGGCCTCGCCCCCGACCTGCCGGCCTCGGAGAAGGCCCACATGAGCTGGCAGCCGGTCGGCTCGCTCACCGTGATGGCCTTCGACCACCGGCGCATCATGCTCGACGGCGTCGAGCGGGCGCGCGGCAAGCTGGAGTACACCTCGCTCGGCGCGGCGTTCTGCCCGCCCGAGTTCACGGTCGCCGACCTGCGGCGGGTCTACGAGATCGTCTGGGGCCGCAGCCTCGACCCGCGCAACTTCCACCGCAAGGTCACCAAGGCCGAGGGCTTCCTGGTCGAGACCGGCGCCACCACGACCCGCGACGGCGGGCGGCCCGCCAAGCTCTACCGTCGCGGGCCCGCCGAGCTGCTCCACCCGCCCATGCTGCG
This sequence comes from Nonomuraea sp. NPDC049419, assembly GCF_040676995.1. Lineage (NCBI taxonomy): Bacteria > Bacillati > Actinomycetota > Actinomycetes > Streptosporangiales > Streptosporangiaceae > Nonomuraea > Nonomuraea sp. NPDC049419. The sequence goes on from NZ_JBFAQB010000009.1 coordinate 188,374, forward strand.
CAGCCTCAAGGAATAGGTCCCCTTCATGACGGCCGGGTGATGTCCCACCCGGCCGCTGCTCTTAAGGTGATGCCATGCCTCGTTTCCGCCAGATTCTCGACACCATGGCCCCCTACACGCCGGGCAAGGCGGTCGCCGCGCCCGACGGGCGGTCGTACAAGCTGTCGTCCAACGAGTCCCCGTACGACCCGCTGCCCTCCGTGGTCGAGGCCATCGCCGAGGGGGCCAGGAACATCCATCGCTACCCCGACGCGGGCGCGGTCAAGCTGACCGAGGCCGTCGCGGAGCGGTTCGGCGTGCCGGAGGCCCACGTCGCGCTGGGGCCAGGGTCCGTCACCGTGGCGCAGCAGCTGTTCGAGACGGTGAGCGAGCCGGGCGCCGAGGTGGTCTACGCGTGGCGGTCGTTCGAGGCGTACCCGCTGCTCGCCGACCTCGCCGGGGCGACGTCCGTACGCGTGCCGCTGGCGGGCGAGGACCACGACCTCGACGCCATGGCCGAGGCCGTCACCGACCGCACCCGCATGGTGTTCGTGTGCAACCCGAACAACCCGACGGGCACCGCCGTCCGCAGGGCCGCGCTTGAGTCGTTCCTCGACCGGGTGCCCGAGGACGTGCTGGTCGTGCTCGACGAGGCCTACCGCGAGTACGTCCGCGACGAGGACGTGCCCGACGGCCTGACCCTCTACCGCGACCGGCCGAACGTGGCCGTGCTGCGCACGTTCTCCAAGGCGTACGGGCTGGCCGGGCTGCGCGTCGGCTACATGATCGCGCAGGAGCCCGTGGCCACCGCCGTGCGCAAGACGATCATCCCGTTCGCCGTCAACAGCCTCGCCCAGGTGGCCGCGATCGCCTCGCTGGCCGCCGAGGACGAGCTGCTCGACCGGGTCGAGCGCGTGGTCAAGGAGCGCACCCGCGTCCGCGAGACGCTCATCGGGCAGGGCTGGACGGTGCCGCCTTCCGAGGCCAACTTCGTCTGGCTGCGGCTCGGCGAGCGCACGCTCGACTTCGCCGCCGAGTGCGCGAAGGACGGGGTGGCGGTGCGGCCGTTCCAGCCCGAGGGCGTGCGGGTGTCGATCGGCTCGCCCGAGGCGAACGACGCCTTCCTCGCCGCCGCCGCGCGCTTCCGCGGCTGATCAGGCGTTCTGCGGCGCCGTGACCTCGTCGGCCGGGTCCGGTGCCGGTGTCCTCTTCGCGCGTCGCTCTGTCGAGACCACCAGGGCGACGCCGATGAGGATCACCACGCCGCCGAGCACGATCTGCACCGTCACGTGCTCGTTGACCACCAGCACGCCCAGGATGACCGCGACGACCGGGTTGACGTAGGCGTACGTCGAGACGAGCGAGATGGGCGCGTTGCCGAGCAGCCACGTGTACGCGGTGAACCCGACGAGCGAGCCCACCAGCACCAGGTAGGCCAGCGCCGCCCATGACCGCCCGGAGATCGCGGCGAGGTCGACGTGCTCGCCGATCGAGGTGCTGACGATCGCCAGCCCGGCGCCGCCGGCCAGCATCTCGACCGCGCTGGCCGTCCACACGTTGGGCGGCATGGGGATGCGGGCGGACAGGAACGAGCCGATCGACCACGACAGCGAGGCGAGCAGGATCACCACGATGCCGGTGGTGCCGGCCGACTCGCCGCCGCCGTTGAGCGACAGCGCGGCCACGCCCCCGAACCCGACGAGCACGCCCCCGACCGTCAGCAGCGCGGGCCGGTCGCGGGCCATGATCCGGAACACGACCAGCCACAGCGGCACCGAGGCCACCAGCAGCGCGGCCAGGCCGCTGGAGATGTGCTGCTCGGCCACGGCCACCATGCCGTTGCCGCCGGTCAGCAGCAGCAGCCCGACGAGCGCGGCGCCGCCGAACTGGCGCGGCGTCATCCTGAACGCGGCCCTGCCCTTCTTGATCAGCAGGAACGCGGCCAGCAGGAGCGAGGCGGTGACGAACCGGGAGGCGCCGTGCAGCAGCGGCGGCATCGTCTCGATGGCGATCCTGATGCCGAGGTACGTCGAGCCCCACACGACGTAGACGATCGCCAGAGCGCTCCAGATGAGAAGGGGGGAGCGGCTGTCAGGAGCGTTGGCACTCATGGCTCATGACTGTACAGCGCAAGACCGACAGAACACCCGCGAATATCAGTCCTTGGACTCGTCGCGCGGACGCGCTCACAGGGCCGGTGCCGCGGGTCATGGGGAAGGAGGCCGACCTGCGGGTGAAAGGCGCTCACAGCCCCGCACAGCCCCGCCTGGCACCGTTCGTGCGGGCGGACACACCAGCCCATTCCCTAACCAAGCCCGAAAATATCCACGAGGCTCGTCGAACCTCACGCTCAGCAGGGGGATCGTCACCACGGACGGCGGGTGCCGAAAGGATTTGGTGCCCCCGTCCGAATCCCGTCGATCGGGGGCGACGGAGAACATACCCGCATCTACACGGGTCAACCAATGAGTTCACAAGAGTGCGCCCGCAATGTTCCCGGAGCGGACACGCTTCGGTCAACGAGCGAGCCGGGCCCGCCGCGAAACGTGCGGCGGGCCGGCCCTGTCACCCCAGCTCAGCGGGGCCCGAGCTTCTCCACGATCAGCCGGTAGAGCTGGCGCGGACGCCCCGGCTGCGGCGTGCGGTTGGGCGGAAGCGGCCACGCGAGTCCCTCGTCAACCAACGTGCGCAGCAACCGCCGTGCCGTACGCGGCGTGACCCCGAGCATCTTGCCCGCTCCTTCGGCGTCGACCACCGTGTCGCCGCCTTCGAGCTTGGCCGCCAGCCGGGCCAGTACTTCCACTCCTTTCGGTTTCAGTGCGGTGGCCCCGGTCGGTGGCATCCGCGGAGCCGGGATCAGCGCCCGCCCCTCGCGGTCCACCGCGAAGCCCTGTGCCTGCTTGCCCGCCTGCGTCCGCGCCAACGCGGCGCGTGCATGCGACTCGGCGTCGTGCGTCGTGCGACCCATGCCCACACCGACCTCGACCGCCAGCCCCAGCTCCTCCCTGATCCTGGCGGCGAAGGGCAACACCCTGAACCCGTCCGTCGCCGCCGCGATCGAGCCCCTGGTGGCGGTCACCAGGTAGCTGTGATCGTCGATGGGCCAGACGGTGGCGTTGATCCTGTTCGCCTCCTGGACCAGCAGCCGGTGCAGCGACAGCCGCAGCTCGTCGCGCCAGTAGCGGGGGGCCGCGCGCCGCACGGGCTCGCGCAGCGTCGGCACCTCCACCAGCACGACGGTCAGCTGTGACTCCTCCAGCCGGTGGTGCGCCCCGAGCAGCGCCGCGGTGTGCAGCGCCGTACGGACCGCCGCCGAGGTCGGCCTGATCCTGATGACCGGTACGCCTGCCGAGTGCAGCCGTTCGGCCACCGCGGGCAGGCATGTGAGCGCTCCCGTGGTAGCGCCCTGCCGGGCCAGGCGTTCGTGATAGGCCGCGATCGTGCCGGTGGCTCCCGGCTCGTCGCGGCTGTGCACGTCCGCCGCGGGGATGCCGAGGTCGGTGTACGCCTCCTCGACATCGGCCCTGCTGACCACGTCGATGCTGACCCTTTTCGGGTCGATGCGGGTGTCGAGCGCGGCCTTGGCCAGCGCCGCCACCAGTGCCGCTCCGCCGAGTTGCACGTACGTCGCGGGCATCGTCAGCACGCCTGAACGCCTGGCCAGGTCATAGGGGACCGGGCTGGCGAACAGGCACGCGTCGACACCGGGACCGAGCCGCGTCACCTTGTCGGGCGCCTCCTGCTCGTCGCGGTAGGCCGCGGCGACCAGGCGACACGGCAGCGGCGCCGCGGCGTGACCCATCAGCATGACTCGCTCGACCAGGTCGTGGGGTCCGACCACGCCGATGGTGAGGTCCGGTGTCATAGCGCCCGGGCGTGACACTCGGGGAGTTTCTTCGGCCCTCTCGACCAATGTTCGTCCCATCCTGCCGTCCGTTGCAGTGCTCTCTTTTGGAACGATCGCTCGCGGGGGCCGTAATGTCACGCCCGACTTTTCCGGAAAGCCGTTCTGGTTGACCGCCCGACTACGTGTTTATGCAGCTCATCGCCACTTTTCTGGCGATTTTTAGCGTTCAGAAATCTCTCGTGTAATGTCCGCTCCGAGAGCCCGCATTCGCGCCGCGAGATGCGCGTGGCCGCGGTCGATGAGGTAACCCGAGTCGATCACCGTCTCGCCTTCGGCGGCCAGGCCGGCGAGCACGAGCGCGATGCCCGAGCGCAGATCGTGGGCGGTCACCTGCGCGCCGGTGAGCGGGGTGCGGCCACGGACGATGGCCCTGCTGCCCTCCACCTCGACGTTGGCGCCCATCTTGTTCAGCTCGCCGGCCAGCGCGAACCGGCCGTCGAAGATCCGCTCGTGGATGTAGCTGGTGCCGTCGGCCAGGGCCGCGACGGTCATCATCGGCGACTGCAGGTCGGTGGCGAAGCCGGGGTAGGTGTCGGTGATGATGTTGATCGGCCGTAGCGGGCCGTCGCAGCGTACGTGGAGCACGGCGCCCTGCCGGTGGAACTCGACGCCCATCTGCTCCAGCTTGTAGCGCACCACGCCGAGGTCGAGGCCGGTGCCGACGAGGCTGACCTCGCCCTGGGTGAGCGCCGCCGCCATGGCGAAGACGCCGGCGTCGAGCCGGTCGGGCATCACGGTGTGCTCGACGGCGTGCAGCTCGTCGACGCCCTCGACGGTGATGAACCCGGTGCCGCCGCCGCTGATGCGGGCGCCCATCTTGCTCAGCATGTCGATGACGTCGAGCACCTCGGGCTCAAGGGCGGCGTTCTCGATGACCGTGGTGCCCTTGGCCAGGCACGCGGCCATGATGAGGTTTTCCGTGCCGGTGTGGGAGGGCGTGTCGAGATAAAGGGTGGCGCCGGTCAGCCCGGCCGCCTTGACGTGGATGACGGTCTCGCCCTCGTCGACGATCGCGCCCAGGCGCTTGTAGCCGAGGTAGTGGAAGTCGAGGTTGCGGCTGCCGAGGTTGCAGCCGCCCACGCCCTCGACCACGGCCTCGCCGAGGCGGTGCAGCAGGGCGGGGGTGAACAGCACCGACCCGCGAAAGCGCCTGGCGATCTCGGCGGGCAGGACGGGGCTGCTGACCTTGGAGGCGTCGATGACCAGCGTGCGCTCCGACTCGTGCAGCTCGACGTACGCGCCGATCGCCTCGGCCAGCTCGACCGCGCGGCGGACGTCCTCGATGATCGGCACGTTGCGCAGGACGGTGCGGCCCTTGGCGGCCAGCAGAGCCGCACCGATCATGGGGAGCACGGCGTTCTTCGCGCCCTGGATGAACGCGGTTCCACGCAGTGCGTTGCCACCGCGCACGCGGTAACGGACCATTCGTGCGGCTCCTTGAATTCTGGCGGTGAGGCTCGATCGGGCCAACAGTAGTCGCTCACACCACATGGCCCAGCCGAATCATCCGCTAAAGGAAGCCCCCGTGATGCGCTCATACGCTTCTAGGTATCGCTGCCGGGTGCGCTCGACGATGTGGTCGGGAAGGCGCGGTGGGGGGTTTCCGGTGGATTTGTCCCATCCGGATTCGGGCGATAGCAGCCAATCCCGTACGAATTGCTTATCAAAAGACGGCTGGCTGCGGCCCGGCTGCCATTCGTCGGCCGGCCAGAAGCGCGAGGAGTCGGGCGTCAGCACCTCGTCCCCGAGCGTGAGCACGCCGTCGGAGTCCCAGCCCAGCTCGATCTTCGTGTCGGCCACGATGATGCCCCGCTCGGCCGCGATCTCCGCGCCGCGCGCGTAGACGGCCAGCGTGATGCGGCGCAGCTCCTCCGCGGTCTCCGCACCGACTTCTTCCACGACCCGCTCGTACGAGATCGGCTCGTCGTGCCGGCCCTGCGGCGCCTTGGTGGACGGCGTGAAGATCGGCTCGGGCAGCCGCGAGCCGTCCTGCAGCCCGGCGGTCAGCGGCACCCCGGACACCGTGCCGCCGGCACGGTATTCGGCCAGGCCGCCGCCCGTCAGATAGCCCCTGGCCACGCACTCGACCTGCACCATGCGCAGCGGCCTGCACACCACGCTGCGCGCGTCGTCGCCGCGCTTGACGACGTGGTTGGGCACGACGTCCTTGAGCTGGTCGAACCACCACAGCGACATCTGCGTGAGTATGGCCCCCTTGTCGGGGATGTCGGGCTCAAGGACGTGGTCGAAGGCCGAGATCCGGTCGGAGGCGACCATCACCAGCAGGCCGTCGGCGGTCTCATAGAGATCGCGGACCTTGCCAGAGTGCACGTGTTTCACGGGGTCAAGTCTGCCACCGGGCGGCCGGCCACCGGGTGAGGGGTGGCGTGCGCCTTCCGGCGGGGGCGGAGTGCCCCCGCCCTCCCGCCGGAGCGGCCGCCTCGTGTCGTCGTCCTGCGGTCAGCGGACGGGTGCGATGTCCGTGCGGTGGTGGGAGCCGCGCAGCTCGATGCGGTCGGCCAGCTCGTACGCCGCCCGCCGCGCGCTCTCCTGGTCGGGCCCGTGACCGACGACGCTGAGCACCCGCCCACCGGCCGACACGACGGCGCCGTCCTTCCGGGCCGTGCCGGCGTGCAGCACGTAGGCCCGGTCGGTGGACTGGAGCCCGGTGATCGGGTCGCCCTTGACCGGCGACTCGGGGTAGCCCTCGGAGGCGATCACCACGCACACGGCCGAGCCGTCCTTGAAGACGGGGTCGAGCCCCAGCTCACCGGTGGCGGCCGCCATGAGCAGCCCGCCGAGCGGCGTCTCCAGCCGGTCGAGCAGCACCTGCGTCTCGGGGTCGCCGAAACGGGCGTTGAACTCGACCACTTTCGGCCCCTTCGCGGTGAGCGCGAGACCGACGTAGAGCACGCCCTGGTAGGGCAGCCCGCGCCGGGTCAGCTCGGCGATCGTCGGGTGCACGACCTCGCGCATGACCTGCTCGGTCAGCCCGTCGGGAGCCCACGGCAGCGGCGTGTAGGCGCCCATGCCGCCGGTGTTGGGGCCCTCGTCGCCGTCGTAGGCGCGCTTGAAGTCCTGGGCGAGTTGCAGCGGCACCGCCGTGCTGCCGTCGCACAGCGCGAACAGCGACACCTCGGGCCCGTCGAGGTATTCCTCGATGACGACCCGCTCGCAGGCCAGCGCGTGGGCGAGCGCCGCGGCGCGGTCGTCGGTGACGACGACGCCCTTGCCCGCCGCGAGCCCGTCGTCCTTGACGACGTAGGGGGCGCCGAACTCGTCGAGCGCCGCCGCCGCCTCGGCCTCGGTCGTGCAGGTGCGCGAGCGCGCGGTCGGCACGTCGGCGGCGGTCATGATCTCCTTGGCGAACGCCTTGGAGCCCTCGATCATGGCCGCGTCGCGCGAGGGGCCGAAGCAGGCGAAGCCGGCCTCGCGTACGGCGTCGCTCACCCCGGCCACGAGCGGCGCCTCCGGCCCGATCACCACGAGATCGACCCGCAGCCGCCTGGCCAGCTCGGCCACCTGCTCGGGGTCGAGCGGATCGACGGGATGGACGGTGGCGACCTCCTCGATGCCAGGGTTGCCTGGCGCACAGTGCAGCTCGCTGACCTGCGGATCGAGCTTGAGTGAACGGCACAGGGCGTGCTCACGCCCTCCGGATCCAATGACTAGAACGCGCACGGGCTCCATTGTCGCAGGCCCACCGCCTGACGCGGGTCGCCGGTGGCGATGACGGCGGTGATGACAGCGCGATGACACCGAATGCCGGAACAGGCAAGAAACTTTGTGGAGTTCGCCCTAGGCAGGGGCCTGGGGACGAGTATCGTCGAAGAGGTTCTTCCCGCCTGTGGTAGGTTAGGGCGGCTTTGCGGCGTCTCGCGTGATTGGAGGTGGTCCGGGATGAATCCTGGTGATCCCAGCAGTACGTGCTCGCACACGTACACCGTGCATACCCCCGACCACTCCAATTCGGCAGCCTGATCGTGCCTCCACGCATCTGTGTTTGATTGAGGTGACTTCGTCGCGCGTGGAGCGTGCCTGGTCGGGCGGAAAGGGACTGCCATGCGCTCGTCCACCCTTTTCCGTCGCATCAACCGACACTCCTCCGTACCCTCGCGTGCTCCGCACCAGCACGTGAAGCCCGCCTCCCACGTACGCGTGCCGCCCGGCGACTCCGTCGTCGAGTTCGGCGCCTACGTCCAGGGCAAGAAGGTGCCCGCCACCGGCATCAACGAGGCGCTCGACCTCGTACGCGGGCACAACACCGCCTCCGAGGGCGGCGCCAACGCCTTCGTCTGGGTCGGCCTGCACGAGCCCGCCGCCCCGGAGGTCGAGTGGCTGGCCGGGGTCTTCGGCCTGCACCCCCTCGCCGTCGAGGACGCCGTCAAGGCCCACCAGCGTCCCAAGGTCGAGCGCTACGGCGACTCGCTGTTCATGGTGCTCAAGACCATCGCCTACCTCGACCACGGCGAGCTGACCGACAACAGCGAGATCATCGCCACCGGCGAGATCATGGTGTTCCTCGGCGCGGACTTCGTGGTGACCGTCCGCCACGGCCGGCACTGCCCGCTCAGCTGCGTCCGCGAGCGCCTGGAGGACCGGCCCGAGCTGATGAACCGCGGCCCGGCGGGCGTCCTGCACGCCATCGCCGACCACGTGGTCGACCAGTACCTGCAGGTGGCCGACCTGATGCAGCTGGAGCTAGAGGAGGTCGAGGCCACCGTCTTCGCCGACGTCAGCTCCCGCGACATCAACCGGATCTACCAGCTCAAGCGCGAGATGCTGGAGATGAAGCGGGCGGTCACGCCGCTGCAGGCGCCGCTGTCGGCGCTGCCGCAGCGCCGCGTCGTCCCGTCGGAGATGCGCGAATACTTCCGCGACGTCGGCGACCACCTGTCGCGGGTGTGCGAGCAGGTGGATTCGTCGAACGAGCTGTGCAGCTCGATCCTGCAGGCCGCGCTGGCACGCTCTAACGCCCTCGCCAACGAGGACATGCGGAAGATCTCGTCCTGGGTGGCGATCCTGGCCGTGCCCACGATGATCGCCGGCATCTACGGCATGAACTTCGACTTCATGCCCGAGACCCACACGGTGTGGGGCTATCCGGCGGTGCTGGCCGTCATGGCGACGGCCTGCGTGCTGCTGCACCGGGGCTTCCGCCGCAACGGCTGGCTCTAGCTAGACGCCCACCGGCTTGAGCGGCCCGACCGGATCGGGCAGCTCAAGGCCCCGCTCCCGCCACAGGTCCCGCATCCGGTCGGGGTAGTCGGTCACGATGCCGGCCGCGCCCAGATCGAGCATCCTGGCCGCCAGGGCCGGGTCGTTGACGGTCCACACCGCGACGTCGAGCCCGGCGGCCCGCGCCTGGGCCATCAGGGTCTCGTCGACCATGATGTGCTCGGGCGAGAGCGTGGTGGCGCCCGCGTCGCGCGCCGCCGCCGGCACGTCGTCGCCGACGCCCTCGTTCCAGTGGAGGGTGTCGAGCTCGATGAGCGCGAAGCGCCGGGTGCCCGGCGCCAGCTCGGCGGCGTGCCTGATGATCCGCCAGTCGAAGCTGAGCACGGCCGCGTTGTCGAGCCTGCGGTGCCTGTCGAGCTCTTCGAGCACCATCTCGGTGAACAGCCGCGGGTCGGACGTCAGGTGCGGCCGCGTGGGGTCGGACTTCAGCTCGACGTGCACGCGGACGCCGTCGGCCTCGTAGGCGTTGATCAGCCCCAGCACCGCGCCGAGCGTCGGCATGCGGGTCTCGGGCATGGGGACCTGCGTCAGGGCGAACGGGTCGTTGGGGTGGCGCGGCAGGCGTACGCCCACGTCGAGCGTGCGCAGCTGCGCCAGCGTGAGGGAGTTGATGGGCTTGCCGACGTAGGGATAGAGGGGATCGCCGGGGTGGGCCGGACGCCGGTCGGCGCTGGTGACGGCCGAGACCGTGAGGTCGTGCGTGAGCACGAGCCGGCGGTCGGCGGTGAGCGCGACGTCGAGCTCCAGCGCGTGGACGCCCAGCTCCATCGTGCGGCTCATCCCGGGCAGGGTGTTCTCGGGCCAGAGGCCGCGAGCCCCCCGGTGACCATGTATCTCAACGCGCACAACCGGGACCCTACCTGGCCGGGGGCCCTCTCAGGCAGTGCCACGCCGTGTCCTTTTCATCCTGATACGCCCGGTCGGGCGGATCGGGTCAGACAATAGGCTGTTCTTCATGACGGAGGTTCTCAAAGCAGCCCATTTCCCGACAGTTCGGGCATGGGTTGATGGGTGGGTCATCTCCCGCAAAGCCCCCAGGCCCGTACGCGAGCCCTGGGGCCTGCGCGTGGACGTCGGACTGCCCGGTCACGTGGCCCGCCACATCGTGGCCGCGCCGACCCCCGAGATCCTCCGCCGCCTGACGGCCACCATCCGCACGCCCGGCACCTGGCTCAAGCTCTGCGCCCCCGCCGAGGCCGTCGGACCGCTGCTCCCGGCCCCCTGGGCCGTCCAGGACCGGGAGTTCATGATGACCGCCCGCCTCACCCGCGACCCCGTGCCCGCGCCACCCGGCTACACGCTGGCCGTCACCACCCGGGCCGGCGTCACCGTCGCCCGGCTGCTGACCGCCGCAGGCGAGGTCGCGGCGCGCGGCCAGTTCGCCATCGCCGGCCGCACGGCCGTCGTGGACCAGGTGGAGACCGCCGCGGGACACCGCCGCCGCGGCCTCGGCACCGTCGTCATGAAGACGGTCGCGACCACGGCGGCCTCGATGGGCGCCACCACGGGCGTCCTGGTGGCCACCGCCCAGGGGCAGGCGCTCTACTCCACGCTCGGGTGGAGCCTGCACACCCCCGTGACGGCGGCCGTCCTCACCGCGTAGCGCGGGTCACACCAGCGGGCGCACCACGATCGTCTGGTCGCGGCCAGGGCCCACGCCGATGGCCGAGATCGGGGCGCCGCTCATCTCCTCCAGCGTGCGCACGTACGCCTGCGCGTTCGGCGGCAGGTCCTCGAACGACTTGGCGCTGGAGATGTCCTCCTGCCAGCCGGGGAACTCCTCGTAGATCGGCTTCGCGTGGTGGAAGTCGGTCTGCGTCATCGGGATCTCGTCGTGGCGCACGCCGTCCACCTCGTACGCCACGCACACCGGGATCCGCTCCAGGCCCGACAGCACGTCGAGCTTGGTGAGGAAGTAGTCGGTGATGCCGTTGATCCTGGTCGCGTAGCGGGCGATCACCGCGTCGAACCAGCCGCAGCGCCGGTTGCGGCCGGTGGTGACGCCGTACTCGCCGCCGGTCTTGCGCAGCCACTCGCCGACCTCGTCGGTCAGCTCGGTCGGGAAGGGACCGGAGCCGACGCGCGTGGTGTACGCCTTGAGAATGCCGATGATCTTCGTGAGCCGGTTCGGCGGGATGCCCGCGCCCGCGCACGCACCGCCCGAGGTCGGCGAGGAGGAGGTGACGAACGGGTACGTGCCGTGGTCGATGTCCAGCAGCGTGCCCTGGCCGCCCTCAAGCAGCACGAACTTGTCCTCGTCCAGCGCCTTCGACAGCACCAGCGAGGTGTCGGCGATGTGCGGCTTGAGCCGCTCGGCGTAGGCGAGGTACTCGTCGAGCACCGCCGCCGGGTCGATGCCGCGGCGGTTGTAGACCTTGGTCAGCACCTGGTTCTTCTCGGTCAGCGCGACCTCGATCTTCTTCGCCAGGATGCCCGGGTCGAGCAGGTCCTGGACGCGCACGCCCATCCGCGCGATCTTGTCTCCGTACGCGGGCCCGATGCCGCGCCCGGTGGTGCCGATCCTGGCCTTGCCCAGGTAGCGTTCGGTCACCTTGTCGAGGGCCTTGTGGTGCGGCATGATCAGGTGCGCGCTCGCCGAGATCAGCAGCCGCTCGGCGGAGATGCCCCGCTCGGCCAGCCCGTCGATCTCGCTGAGCAGCACTCCCGGGTCGATCACCACGCCGTTGCCGATCACCGGCACCACCTCCGGCGACAGGATCCCCGTGGGGAGCAGGTGCAGCGCGTACTTCTGATCACCGATGACCACGGTGTGGCCCGCGTTGTTGCCCCCCTGATAGCGGACGACGTAGTCGACGTCGCCACCGAGCAGGTCGGTGGCCTTGCCCTTGCCCTCATCGCCCCACTGGGCACCCACGAGAACGGCAGCCGGCATGGTTCAGTCTCCCGAGCACAAAACGAAAACCCCTGACGCAAGCGCGACAGGGGCTCTTGCGTAGAGAGACTACCCGAACGTGCCTATTCGTCCCAAGAGTCAGCCCTTGGTCAGCGCGTCGTAGCCGGTCGCCGTGCTGTCCTTGAGGAACTGCAGGCACCGCTCGGCCTCGTCCTTCTCACCGATCGCCTGCGCGGCGCGGGACAACGCGTAGAGGCAGCGCAGGAAACCCCTGTTGGGCTCATGCTCCCAGGGGATGGGCCCATGTCCCTTCCAGCCGCTGCGGCGCAGCGCGTCGAGCCCGCGGTGGTAGCCCGTACGGGCGAAGGCGTAGGAGGTCACGGCGTGGCCCTGGGCGAAGTATTCCTCCGCGAGAGCAGCCCAGGCCGCCGGATAGGCGGGAAAACGCGCGGCCACGTCGGCGGCCTTGGCACCGGATTCCAGTGCCTGCCTGGCCTCGGGGAGGTCCGGCAGCTGAGTCGGGGGCGGCCCGGCGAGAAGGTTATCCATAGGACAAGTCATACCCGCCGCGCCGCCCAAATGACTAGGAGATCTTCGTCCCAGCGCTCTTCAGGCTCTGGCACGCCTCGACCACGCGGGCGGCCATGCCGGCCTCGGCGGCCTTGCCGTACGAGCGGGGGTCGTAGGTCTTCTTGTTGCCGACGTCACCGTCGACCTTGAGCACGCCGTCGTAGTTGCGGAACATGTGGTCGGCGATCGGGCGGGTGAAGGCGTACTGGGTGTCGGTGTCGACGTTCATCTTCACCACGCCGTAGGAGATGGCCTCCTGGATCTCCTCGAGCAGCGAGCCGGAGCCGCCGTGGAAGACCAGGTCGAACGGCTTGTCCTGGCCGTACTTCGCGCCCACCGCCTCCTGGATCTCCTTGAGCACGCTCGGCCGCAGCTTGACGTGACCCGGCTTGTACACCCCGTGCACGTTGCCGAACGTGGCGGCCAGCATGTAGCGGCCCTTGTCGCCCACGCCCACGGCCTCGGCGGTGGCCAGCGCGTCCTCGGCCGTCGTGTAGAGCTTCTCGTTGATCTCGCCGACGACGCCGTCCTCCTCGCCGCCGACGACGCCGATCTCCATCTCCATGATGATCCGCGCCCTGGCGCACTTCTCCAGGAGCTCCTTGGCGATCTCCAGGTTCTCGTCCAGCGGAACGGCGGAGCCGTCCCACATGTGCGACTGGAAGAGCGGGTCGAGACCCTTGGAGACCCGCTCCAGCGAGATGTCGATCAGCGGCCGCATGAAGCCGTCGAGCTTGTCCTTCGGGCAGTGGTCGGTGTGCAGCGCCACCGTGACGGGGTATTTCGCGGCCACCACCCGCGCGTACTCGGCGAGCGCCGTCGCGCCCGTGACCATGTCCTTGACCGTGGCGCCCGAGAGGAACTCCGCACCGCCTGTGGAGACCTGCACGATGCCGTCGCTCTCGGCCTCGGCGAAGCCGCGCAGTGCGGCGTTCAGCGTCTGGGAGGAGGTCACGTTGATCGCCGGGTAGGCGAATCCGCCGGCCTTGGCCCGGTCGAGCATCTCAGCGTAGACCTCTGGAGTCGCAATAGGCATGATTCATCTCCCTGAGAAGTTACGGCTTCGCGCCAGGGCCCAGTATCCCGGCTCACTACCCGCTGTGGTAGAGACAACGCGCGCTTGATGGTCATCTGACGCATCCCGGCTACAGGTAGGCTCTCCCCCCGTGGACTCGCTCTTGAATCTCCTTGACCCGACATGGTGGCTGACCCTTTTGGGGGCTTTTGCCACTATCGGAGTGCTCGCCATCATCTTCGCCGAAACAGGGCTCCTGCTCGGGTTCTTCCTGCCTGGCGACTCGCTGCTGGTGGCGGCGGGGATTTTCAGTGCGGCCGAGGTCGCGAAAGGGATGGGCATCGAACCGCTCTCTTTCCCCCTCCTCGTGATCGGCACACCCCTCTGCGCCATCGCCGGCGCCCAGCTCGGGCATTTCCTCGGTGCGCGATTCGGCCGCAAGATGTTCGACAAACCCGATTCGCGGCTGTTCAAGCGCGACCACGTGGTCAGGGCGGAGGAGTTCTTCGAGAAGTTCGGTCCCGCCAAGGCGGTCATTCTGGCGAGGTTCGTGCCGATCGTCCGCACGTTCATGAATCCCGTCGCCGGCGTGCTCGGCATGACCCCCAAGCGTTTCTTCCTCTGGAACGTCATCGGCGGCCTCGTCTGGGTCGAGGGCCTGCTCTTCCTCGGCTACTTCCTCGGCGGCCAGGTCGACCCCAAGCAGATCGACAAGTACATCCTGCCCGGCGTCTTCCTCATCGTGCTCATCTCGCTGATCCCGATCTTCGTCGAGGCCATCAAGCACCGCAGGGCGGGCAAGCAGCTCCCCGAGCCCAGCGGCAAGCACCACCGCGTGCCGACGGGCTTCGACGGCCAATTCTGACCGCCCGCCGCCCGGCCGCCCATGAGCCGGGCGGGGCGGATCATCTCCAGGTACGCTGCCCCCTGTGGGACGCCACAGGTCTGAACCGATGGGCCTCGCCCGATTAGCGCTCCTCGTCCTGGGCGCGTCAGCGGTGGTGGCACTCCTGTTCGTCGGCGGGCGGGCACTGCTCGGCTCGGTCGGCTCGATCGGCGAGGCCGCCCCCGAGCGCTCGCGCGAGCGCGCCCCCGCCACCGTCACCACTCCGGCCACGCCTGATGCGACCTCTGACGCCGCCCCGCCGAGCACCGCGCGGGTGCCCACCGTACGCATCGAATGCCTCGCCGAGACCTGCCCCCTGGTCACGGTCCGCGTACCGGGCGGCGACGTCCTCCACTACCGCGACATGAGCCGCGGTGAGGAGGTCAGCTACTTCGAGCCGGAGCTGGACGTGGTCCTGACCGACGCCGGCACCGTCCGCGTGACGGAGAACGGCGAGCCCCGCGAACAGGGCACCGAAGGCGAACGCGAAGCCTTCACCGTCACATCCCCCGACTGACCGGCCACACGGCTGAGGCGGTGCCGCTCGGTGGGGACGCGAGCCGGGCCGGAATCCTGCGCCGGCCAGGCACAGGACGCCCAAGCCGAGCTAGAGGCCGAGGCCGGCTGGCGCACAGGACGCCAAACTGAACTAGAGGCCGAGGTCCGCCAGTGTGTAACCCGTGCGGTATTCGAGCCCTTCTGCCGTGATGCGCTCGGTGGCCCCGCGGTCGACGATCGTCGCGACGGCCACCACCTCGGCGCCCGCCTCACGCAACGCCTCCACAGCGGCCAGCGGGGACGACCCCGTGGTGGAGGTGTCCTCGACGACCAGCACCCGCCGCCCCTTGACCTCAGGCCCCTCGATCCGCCGCTGCATGCCATGGGCCTTCTGCGCCTTGCGCACCACGAACGCGTCGAGCGTCCGCCCCCGAGCCGCCGCCGCGTGCAGCATCGCGACCGCCACCGGGTCGGCCCCCATGGTGAGCCCGCCGACGGCGTCGTAGCCGAGGTCGGCGGTCAGGTCGAGCATCACCCGCCCGACGAGCGGCGCCGCCACACCGTCGAGCGTGATGCGCCGCAGGTCGAGATAGAAGTCGGCCTCCTTGCCTGAGGACAGGATGACCTTGCCGTGGACGATGGCCTTCTTCTTGATCTCGGCCAGGAGGGTGTCGCGATCCGTCATGCGCCCAAGCTTAGGCTCCACCCCAGCCAGGGCCCAGCCCCGCTCGCCCAGCCCCGCTCGCCCAGCCCCGCTCGCCCAGCCCGCTCGCCCAGCTCCGCACGCGGGGGTCCCGTCCCCCTCCCACGGCTTTCGCCCCGCGCGGGCGCGAGCCTGCGGTCCCTACGGGTGCTGGAGTAAAGGCGCATACCCGGTTTAGTCATTGGGGGGAGTGCGGAATGATTGCGCGGGCAACCCCGCGTAATCGTGAGGTCACTATGGGTACTGAATCGCCGCAGGGCGACGCAGAGCTGCTTCAGGCGGTCAGAGAGGGCAATGCCGCTGCTTACGGGCAGCTCTACGAGCGTCACGTGGCGGCGGCGCGCGCCCTGGCCCGGCAGCTCGTCAGGAGCGCCGAGGCCGAGGACGTCGTGGCGGAGGCGTTCACGAAGATCCTCGACCTGGTCGGCAGGGGCGGCGGGCCCGACTCGGGCTTCCGCACCTACCTGCTCACCGTCGTGCGCCGCACGGTCCACGACCGGTCGCGCGTCGAGAGCCGCCAGGTGAGTACGGGCGACATCGAGCAGTACGACCCGGGTGTGCCCTTCGTCGACCCCGCCCTGGTGGGGCTGGAGAAGTCGCTGATCGCCAGGGCGTACCTGTCGCTGCCCGAGCGGTGGCGGGCCGTGCTGTGGCACACCGAGGTCGAGCGGGCCAGGCCGGTGGAGGTGGCGCCGCTGCTGGGGTTGTCGGCCAACGGCGTGGCGGCGCTGGCGTACCGCGCGAGGGAAGGGCTGCGGCAGGCGTACCTGCAGATGCATCTGGGCGCGCCGCCGCAGCGCGAGTGCCGTCCCGTGCTGGGCAAGATGGGCGCCTACGTACGCGGCGGGCTGGCGCGGCGCGACTCCAAGACGGTGGACGACCACGTCAAGGCGTGCGAGGAGTGTCATGGGGTGCTGCTCGAGCTGACCGACGTCAACAGGGGCCTGCGCGTCATGGTGGGCCCGCTGATCGCCGGGCCGATGTTCGGCGGCTACGCGGCGGCGCTGGCCAAGGTGATGGCGGGCGGCGGCGCCGGGGGCCTGCTGGGCGTGGTGCGGCGGCTGCGCCGGGCGCCCAGGCAGCAGCAGGCCATGCTGGCGGGCGGCACGGCGGTGCTGGTGGCCACGGCGGCCGGGCTGCTGCTGGTGTCCGACGGGCGCCCGCTACGGGCCGAGCCGCCCGCGTTCACGCCGGTCGCGCAGTCGCCCGCCACGCCCGATCCGGTGCAGGTCGAGGCGCCTCCCGAGACCCCCGTCCCGGTACGCGCCCCCACGCCCAGCGAGGCCCCCGCCCGGGTGCCACCACCGGCCGACCCCGAGCCGAAACCGGGCCCCGCACGGCTGCGCGCCACGATCGAGCCGCTGGGCGCCCTCGTCCGCGCCGAGCCCGGCATGATCGCCCTCCGCCTCCGCAACCACGGCGGCTCCCCGAGCGCCACCCTGACCGCCGACGTCCGCCTGCCGGCGGGCGTGACCCTCATCCCCGCCGCGAAGGGCGGCCCGGGCTTCGCCGTCGCGGGGCCGGTGCGGATGGTGGACGGGTGGAGTTGCCGGCCGGCCGCGAGCGGGGCGAGGTGTGTCAGGAAGTCGCTGGCGGCCGGTCAGGGCACGGCGGTGTTCCTGCGCGTGGCGGTGGCAGGAGAGGCGCCTCAGAGCAAGGGGCCTTCTGTGCTCGTCGCGGCCGGGGGGCTCCGGGTGCGCGCCAGAGCCGAGCATGGCGTACGGGCGACGGGAGCGCCGGCCAGGTTCGCCACCGACGGGCGGGTGAGTGTGAGGGCGATCGGCAACACGCTGCTGAGCTGCCCGCGTAACGCCATGAGCTGCGCCGAGGCCCGCAGGAGGGCCGGCACCCAGCGTGACAACGACCTGTGGCCGATGAGCGCGCTCGACCTGGACGACCGGCCGGAGACCGGGTCGTCGAGCGGCGCGGCGCTGACGTTGCCGAAGGGCGGCGAGATCGTGTGGGCGGGGCTCTACTGGTCGGCGGCCGGTGAGGAGGCGGGGCCGATCAAGCTGCGCCCGCCGGGCCGGCGGCACTATGTGACGGTCAGGCCGGCAGACGTGGCGGTCCGCGAGCTGCCCCCTGGCCCGGTCTATCAGGCGTTCGCCGACGTCAGCGACTTCGTGGCGGGCGCCCGCAGGAGCGGCACGTGGTGGGCCGCCGACGCCCCCATGCGCGAGGGCGCCGCCCGCCACGCCGGTTGGAGCCTGGTGCTCGTCGTGACCGACCCGGACGAGCCGTACAGCCAGGCCATGGTGCTCGACACGGCTACCGTGGTCGGCGGCGCGGCCCGCCGCGTACGCCTCCCGCTGGGCGGCCTCACGCCCGCCGCCGCGCCCGCGAGGGCGGAGCTGGTCGCCTGGGAGGGCGACGCCGACCTCCAGGGTGACAAGGTCTCGCTCGGCTCAGGCCCGCTGGCCCCTGTGGGCGGCGGCCGCGACCGCGCGAACGTCTTCGACGGCTCTTCCGGCGGCGTGGCGGAGCTGACCTTCGGGGTGGACGTCGACACGGTCAGCGCCGAGCTCGGCGTCGATCCCGGGCTGACGATCGTGACCGACAAGGACGTGGTCCTGTTCGGGGTGGCCGCGCTGAGCGTGAGGGCGCGGCCGTGACCACGAACGGGACAAACTGGTACGGTGCGCCTGATTGGTCTGGCATGACGGCGAGCGCTAGTCGAATCGTCGGGATTAAGCCTCGCGCGATCACCTGCTTTCATTACCCTGAGAGAGGGCCGCCGAGTCCGGTCTCTGACGGTGCAGAGCCAGCAAGGTCGGACCACCAGGAAAGGGGCGGGGTCAGTGGATCGCTGCGCGCTGTTCGTGGACGCTGGCTATCTGCTGGCTGATGGCGCGATGGCCGTGCACGGCACGCGTCATCGCGAAGCGGTCGCCTGGGACTACCCGGGGCTGCTCCAGCTGATGACCAGCCTCTCGCGCGAGCGCACCGGCCTGCCGCTGCTGCGCTGCTACTGGTACGAAGCGACGGTCGAGGGCCGCCGCACCCCCGAGCACGACGTGCTGGCCGACATCCCCGGCCTCAAGCTGCGGCTCTCGCGCATCAGGCCGGGCCGCCGCGAGGGCGTCGACGCCCAGGTGCACCGCGACCTCATGACGCTCGCCCGCAACAACGCCATCTGCGACGCGGTCGTGGTCAGCGGCGACGAGGACCTGGCGCAGGTGGTGTGCGACGCGCAGGACCTCGGCATCAGGGTCAGCGTCATCCACATCGCGGCCGAGGGCGGCTGGGCCGTCTCGCGGTCGCTGCGCCAGGAGTGCGACGACCTGGTCGAGCTGGGGGCGGTCCACCTGCGCCCCTACGTCACGCTGGTCACCGGCGTCACCGAGGCGTCCAACGGCCACCACCAGCCGCTCAGCAACGGCCAGGCCACCCACTCGCTGCCGCCGGCCCAGCCCTCGCCGCCGTCGCTGCCGGCGTCCTCGCTGCCGCCCATGCCGAGCGCGCAGACGCCCCAGACGCCGCAGTCCACCGGCAGTCACGCGGCCGGGTCCTCGTCGAGCGGCCAGGCCGCCTCCTCCGGCGGGTCCTCGTCAGGGCGCGGGCAGCAGCAGTCGCCGCCGGTGCTGCCGACGTACGCGAACTACCAGCCCGAGCAGCCGCCCGCGCCCGCGCCCGCCACCGGGCCCATCCAGGCGCAGCCGCAGTCGGGTGGCAACGGCACCGGCCAGTTCCCCGCCCAGCCGAGCACGAGCTATCAGCAGCAGAGCCAGTCGAGCACGTCATACCAGCAGCAGAGCCAGTCGAGCACGTCATACCAGCAGCCCAGCCAGTCGAGCACGTCATACCAGCAGCCCAGCCAGTCGAGCACGTCATACCAGCAGCCCAGCCAGGCCGGCCAGCCGAGCACGAGCTACCAGCAGCAGGCCGGGCAGTCGAGCGGCTCCTACCAGCCCGCGCAGCTCGGCCCCTACACCGGCCCCCAGCCCGCGCCGGTCGCTCCCGCCGCCACGGCAGGCGCGACCACGCTGGCCGACGCCGTCAAGGCCGCCCACAGGGAGGGCCACGACTTCGGCGAGTCCGTCGCCCGCGACGCGCCCGCCCTCTGGCTTGAGGCGGTGCTCGCCCGCAAGCCCCGCATGCCGTCCGACCTTGAGGCCCGCCTGCTCCAGGGCTCGTCGCTGCCGATCGACTTCCTGCTGCACGACGAGGTACGCCACGCGCTGCGGCGCGGCTTCTGGGACGCTTTGGAACGCGCCCGCCAGTGATCCTCACCGCCGCGGCGGTGAGAGATCAGGACAGGGCGTCGAAGCCGGCGCGCAGGCGGGTCACGCGCTCGGCGAGATCGGCCAGCGGCACGGCCAGCGCGGGATCCTGCGACTTGCGGGCCAGCTCGCGCACCCTCGCCAACTCGTCCTCGACGGCCGTCAGCCGCCGCGACAGCTCGGGCAGCACCGACGCCTGATCGCCGGCGCCCGGAGGCAGCTCGCCGCTGAGGCGGTCGCGCAGCAGCGCGGCCTGCTCGGCGAGCCGCTTGTTCATGTTGTACAGCTCGGTGAACACCGACACCTTCGCCCGCAGCACCCACGGGTCGAACGGCTTGGTGAGGTAGTCGACGGCGCCCGCCGCGTAGCCGCGGAAGGCGTAGTCGGGCGCGCTGTCGACGACGGTGAGGAAGATGATCGGGATGTTCCGGGTACGCTCACGCCGCTTGATGTGGGCGGCCGTCTCGAAACCGTCCATGCCGGGCATCCGCACGTCCAGCAGGATCAGCGCGAACTCGGTGTTGAGCAGCGCTTTCAGCGCCTCCTCGCCCGATCTGGCGCGCACCGGCACCAGGTCGAGCGAGCTGAGGATGGCTTCGAGGGCGATCAGGTTCTCCTCGCGGTCATCGACGAGGAGGATCTTGGCACGCTCCGGCATCGATCACGACCCTTCGGATGGTGCTGCGGACGTGTCTGAGGTGCTGCCACGCCCTCGGCTGAGCCAGCCGCGCAGGCGTTCGAGCAGGCGGTCGACGTCGACGGGCTTGGGCACGTAGTCGGACGCGCCGGACGCGATGGACTTCTCCCGGTCGCCGCGCATGACCTTGGCGGTCAGCGCGATGATCGGCAGGTCGGCGAACTGCGGCATGCGGCGGATGGCCGAGGTCGTGGCCCAGCCGTCCATCTCCGGCATCATGATGTCCATCAGCACGAGCGCGACGTCCTCGTTCCGTTCGAGCTGTTCGATGCCTTCCCGTCCGTTTTCAGCGTAGACCACCGTGGAGCCGTGTCGTTCCAGCACGCTGGTCAGCGCGAAGACGTTGCGGATGTCGTCGTCGACGATGAGGATCTTCGCACCGCTGAGCGGGTCGTCGCCCTGCCACTGGCTGGGCGTCTCCACGGGCGGCTCGACCAGCTCGGGCATCGGCAGGTCGAGCGGCAGCGGCGGCTCGGGCGTGGCGGCGGCGGTGGGCACCTCCTCCGACGGCGGCGTCATGAGCTGGCGCCGCGAGGCGGAGCCGCCGTCGGTGGCGGCCAGCGGGCCGGTGTAGGAGGCGGGCAGGTAGAGCGTGAACGTGCTGCCCTTGCCCAGCTCGCTGTCGACGTGGATCTCGCCGCCGAGCAGCCGCGCGATGTCACGGCAGATGGCCAGGCCCAGGCCGGTGCCGCCGTATTTGCGGCTGGTGGTGCCGTCGGCCTGCCGGAACGCCTCGAAGATGACGTCGCGCTTGTCGGGCGCGATGCCGATGCCGGTGTCGATGACCTGGAACGCGAGCAGGTCGTCGGCGTCGTGCAGCGTGTCGTCGTCGAACTGCATGCCAGGCGGCGGCGTGGAGACGCGCAGCTTGACCTCGCCGCGCGGGGTGAACTTGACCGCGTTGGACAGCAGGTTGCGCAGCACCTGCTGCAGCCGCTGCTCGTCGGCGCGCAGCTCCTGCGGCACGTCGGGCTCGACCTCCACGTGGAAGGCCAGCCCCTTGTCCTGGGCCAGCGGCGCGAACGCGGCCTCCAGCAGGTCGACCATCTTCGGCAGCGAGACCTGGATCGGGTGGATGTCCATCCGGCCGGCCTCGACCTTCGACAGGTCGAGCATGTCGTTGATGAGCTGCAGCAGCGCCGAGCCCGCGCTGTGGATCGTGCGGGCGAACTCGACCTGCTGGGAGGTGAGGTTGCCCTCGGCGTTCTCGGTGAGCAGCTTGGCCAGCACCAGCAGGCTGTTGAGCGGCGTGCGCAGTTCGTGGGACATGTTCGCGAGGAACTCGGACTTGTAGCGCGAGGACACCGCGAGCTGCTCGGCGCGCTCCTCCAGCGTGCGGCGGGCCTGCTCGATCTGGAAGTTCTGGATCTCGATGGCGCGGTTCTGCTTGGCCAGCAGCGCGGCCTTGTCCTCCAGCTCGGCGTTGGACCTGCGCAGCTCCTCCTGCTGGCGCTGCAGCTCGTCGGAGCGTTCCTGCAGCTCGCGGGTGAGCCGCTGCGACTCGGTGAGCAGGTCTTCGGTGCGGGAGTTGGCGATGATCGTGTTCATCGTGACGCCGATGGTCTCGACGAGCTGCGTCAGGAAGTCGAGGTGCACCTCGCCGAACGGCGTGAACGAGGCCAGCTCGAGCACGCCGAGCACGCGGTTCTCGAACAGGATCGGCAGCACCACGATCTGCGCGGGCGTGGAGCGGCTGAGCCCGCTGTCGATGGTGATGAACTCCGGCGGCACGTCGTCGAGCACGATGTGCCGGCCCTCGGCCGCGGCCTGCCCGACGATGCCCTCGCCGATGGCGAAGCGCCGGCGCGGCCCCCGGTCGGGGCGTACGCCGTAGCCGCCGATGAGGATCAGCTCGTGGTCGCCCTCGGGGTCGATGCTGTAGAAGGCGCCGTAGCGGGCCGAGACCAGCGGGGTCAGCTCGCTCATCGTCAGCTTGGCCACTTCGAGCAGGTCGCGGTGGCCCTGCATGAGCCGGGAGATGCGGGCCAGGTTCGACTTGAGCCAGTCTTGCTCCTGGTTGGCCTGCGTGGTCTCGCGCAGGCTGCCCACCATGGAGTTGATGTTGTCCTTGAGCTCGGCCAGCTCGCCCTGCGCCTCGATGGCGATGGAGCGGGTCAGGTCGCCGCGGGCGACGGCGCTGGTCACGGTGGCGATGGCGCGGATCTGGGTGGTGAGGCTGCCCGCCAGCTCGTTGACGCTCTCGGTGAGCCGCTTCCACGTGCCCTCGACGCCCTCGACGCGGGCCTGGCCGCCGAGCTGGCCTTCCGTACCGACCTCGCGGGCGACGCGGGTGACCTCGGAGGCGAACGACGACAGCTGGTCGACCATGCGGTTGACGGTGGTCTTGAGGGCGAGGATCTCGCCCTGGGCGTTGACGTCGATGCGGCGGGTCAGGTCGCCGTTGGCGACCGCGGTGGTCACCTCGGCGATGTTGCGCACCTGGTAGGTCAGGTTGTTGGCCATCGAGTTGACGTTGTCGGTGAGGTCCTTCCAGACGCCCGACACGCCCTTCACCCGCGCCTGGCCGCCGAGCTGGCCTTCCGTGCCCACTTCACGGGCGACACGGGTCACCTCGTCGGCGAACGACGACAGCTGGTCCACCATCGTGTTGAGGGTGTCCTTGAGCTGGAGCATCTCGCCCTGGGCGTCGACGGTGATCTTCTTCGACAGGTTGCCCTGGGCCACCGCCGAGGACACCGCGGCGATCTGGCGTACTTGGGAGGTGAGGTTGTTGGCCATGGAGTTGACGTTGTCGGTGAGGTCCTTCCAGACCCCCGACACACCTCTTACCTGTGCCTGCCCGCCCAGCTGTCCTTCCGTGCCGACCTCGCGGGCGACTCGGGTCACCTCGGATGCGAACGACGACAGCTGCTCGACCATCGTGTTCATGGTCGACTTGAGCTCGAGGATCTCGCCCTGCGCGTCGACGTCGATCTTGCGGGTGAGGTCGCCGTTGGCGACCGCGGTGGTGACCTGCGCGATGTTGCGCACCTGGTACGTCAGGTTGGCCGCCATGGAGTTGACGTTGTCGGTGAGGTCCTTCCAGACGCCCGACACGCCCTTGACCTCGGCCCGGCCGCCCAGCTTGCCCTCGGTGCCCACTTCACGGGCGACTCGGGTGACCTCGTCGGCGAATGACGACAGCTGGTCCACCATCGTGTTGAGGGTGTCCTTGAGCTGCAGGATCTCGCCCTGGGCGTCGACGGTGATCTTCTTCGACAGGTTGCCCTGGGCCACGGCCGTCGCCACCGTCGCGATGCTGCGCACCTGCGAGGTGAGGTTGTTGGCCATGAAGTTGACGTTGTCGGTGAGGTCTTTCCAGACGCCGGACACGCCGGTCACCTGCGCCTGGCCGCCGAGCTGGCCCTCGGTGCCGACCTCGCGGGCGACTCGGGTGACCTCTTCCGCGAAGCCGGAGAGCTGGTCGACCATCGTGTTGACGGTGTTCTTCAGCTCGAACATCTCGCCCACGGCGTCGACCGTCACCTTGCGGCTCAGGTCGCCCTTGGCCACGGCGGTGGTCACCACGGCGATGTCGCGCACCTGCGCCGCCACGCGCGAGGACATCGTGTTGACCGCTTCCGTCAGGTCGCGCCAGCTGCCCGACATGCCGCGCAGGTTGGCGCTGCCGCCCAGGCGGCCCTCGGTGCCGGCCTCGCGCGCCACGCGGGTGACCTCGGAGTTGAACAGGGCGAGCTGGTCGACCATGCCGTTGATGGCCTTGCCCAGCCGGCGCACCTCGCCGCGCGCCGACCTGTCGAGGTCGATGCGGCGCGACAGGTCACCCTTGGCGACCGCGTCGATGACGTCGGCCGCGCCGCTCACCGGGCTCACCAGGGCGTCGATGAGCTGGTTGACCGACTCGACGCTCTCCGCCCATGCGCCGACGCCGGGCCCCGGCGTCAGCCGCTCGCCGAAGCGGCCTTCCTTGACCACTTCTTTACGTACGCGGGTCAGCTCGTTGGCCAGGTGTTCGCGACGGTCGGCCACTTCGTTGAGCAGCAGCCGCACCTCGCTCAGGATGCCGGGAGGAGCATGAGGAACCCGACGCCGGAAGTCGCCGTCACGCCAGGAGAACAGAGTCTCCAGGATGGGCACGAGATCCGACTCGGTGTACGTCCTCTCCTCCGGGCTTGGCTCGGCCTTGGCCGTGGTCATGGGGCCTCCTTCACTCGCGGCTGGCTCCGGCGAGTGATTCAAGTCTGTCACGATGAGTAGCTCGTAGTCCTGTCCTTGGATTTACCCCAAGTCAGCGGGAAGTGTGGTAGGCACGTGAGGATGACTGCTTCTCCCCATGCGGTGCTCGCTGCGACGTTCGCGCCCGGCGAGGCCGCTGTGACGGCTGCGATGAGGTTCACGCGCGAGGTGATGACCGCGTGGGCCACTGGCGGCATGCTCCACACCGCCGAGCAGGTCGCCGGAGATCTTACCGCGCAGGCCGCTGACGAGCCGTTTGAGGTGATTTGGAAGCATTTCGGGGACGCGGTCCAGGTCGAGCTGCGGCAGCGAAACCTCTCCCAAGCTGATCCGAAGGCTCCTTCCGTGCACGTCGAGGAGTGGGGAGTCACCTTTGCGGGCGATTCCCGTGTCCACTGGGCTAGGCTCACGCTACCCGGCTCCACGGACAGCATGGCCGCCGAGTGGATGGAGGAGAGCAGCAGAGGGCCCCACTGGCTGGGCTTCCTCGCCGACGCCAGCGACCTGCTCGCCGGCACGCTCGACCCCGACATGGTGCCGGCCATCATCGCCCAGGTCGTGGTGCCGCGGCTGGCCAACTGGTGCGCCGTCTACACCTCCGACAACAACGCGCCGCCGCGGCTGGTCTATCTGTGGCACGCCGACGAGGCGCGCATCGACGGCCTGCGCGAGCAGCTCACGGAGATGGACGTCGCCGCCGCCGACACCAGGGTCACCTCCACCATCCACCTCGCCGAGTGGCAGGTGCTGGCGGTGCCGCTGATGGCCCGCGGCCGCAGCCTCGGCATGATGTGCCTCGGCCGCCCCGACCGCTTCCCCGACGAGGTCATCCAGTTCGCCGACGACATCGGCAGGCGCGCTGCGCTGGCCATGGACAACGCCCGCCTCTACGCCCAGCAGGCCGCCGCCAACCGGGCGCTGCAGCGCAGCCTGCTGCCGCCCAACGAGCCCGAGGTGCCCGGCCTCGACTACGGCGTCATCTACGAGCCCGCCGGCGAGGCCAACGAGGTCGGCGGCGACTTCTACGACCTGTTCAAGGCCGGCGACGACTCCTGGCGCTTCGCGATCGGTGACGTGTGCGGCACGGGCCCAGAGGCCGCCGCCGTCACCGGCCTGGCCCGCCACACGCTGCGGCTGCTGGCGAGAGAGGGTTACGGCGTGGCCGCCGTGCTCGGCCGGCTCAACCAGGCGATCCTGGAGGAGGGCGAGCGGGCGCGGTTCCTCACGCTGCTGCACGGCGACATCACGCCGGTGGCCGACGGCGGCCTGGAGGTGCGCCTGGTCTCGGCCGGCCATCCCGAGGCGCTGCGGCTCAAGCCGAGCGGCAAGGTCGAGGCGGTCACCACCCCGCAGTCGCTGCTCGGGGTCTTCCACGAGGTCATGTTCGAGGCCGACACCGTGCGGCTCGACCCCGGTGACGTGCTGCTGGCCGTGACCGACGGGGTGACCGAGCGCCGCTCCGGCGGGCGGCTGCTCGACGACGACGGCGGCCTGGCCAAGATGCTGGCCGAGTGCGCGGGCCTGTCGGCCAGGGCGGTGGCCGAGCGCATCCGCAGGGGCGCGGCCGAGTTCGCCTCCGAGCCGAGCGCCGACGACCTCGCGATCGTGGTGCTGCGCGCCCGCTAGCGCCTGCCCGATCATGGCGGGCCCGGGTTCTTGCTGCTCACGTACGCTCTTCCAGCCGGGTAACAGGGTGCCGTGATGCTGGCACGTTCCCTGACCGGAGGTCAAGCCCTCTCGTCAGGGGCACCCGACGTGCTTGCGCGCGAAGTCGAGCTGCAGGGCCGTCTGGGCGATGCGCTCGGAGACGACCAGCGAGCCGCGGATGGCGTCGTAGGTGTAGACCTCGTGCTCGCGGCCGTGCTCGGCCAGCCTCGCCACGTACTTCTCGATCTGGCGCAGCGGGCAGCGCGTGTCGTTCTCGCCGGCCAGGATCAGCAGCGGGGCCTTGATCTGGTCGACGTACGTGATCGGAGAGCTGGCCGCGTACCGCTCGGGCTGCTCGTCGGGCGAGCCGCCCAGCAGCGCGCGATGGTAGGCGCGCAGGCTCTCGGCCTCGTCCTCGTACGACGTCTGGTGGCAGGCGATCGGCACCGCGGCGATGCCGCACGCCCACAGGCCGGGCTGGGTGCCGAGGCCGAGCAGCGCGAGGTAGCCGCCCCAGGACGTGCCGGCCAGCACCGTACGCGTGCCGTCCACGATGCCGTGATCGACCACCCACTCGCGCACGGCCGCCACGTCGGCCAGCTCGATGTGACCGACGTCGCCGTGCAGCGCGTCGCGCCAGTCGGAGCCGTAGCCGGTGGAGCCGCGGTAGTTGACCCGCACCACCGCGAACCCGGCGTCCACCCAGGCCGCGACCTCGGGCGCGAACTCGTCGCGGTCGTGCGAGGTCGGCCCGCTGTGCAGCAGGAACACCGCGGGGTAGGGGGCAGTGCCGGTCTCCGGCCTGGACACCAGCGCGTGGATGCGCCCGCCCTCGCCCTCGACGTCGATGTCCTCGACGGGCACGCTCGGCGGCGCGGGCGGTCCGCCGGCGTTGAGCACGACCTGGCCGCTGGTCGAGCGGATGACCGGCGGGCGCGAGGCGCTGGACCAGGAGTATTCGACGTGGCCGCCGGGCCTCGGCGCGGCCTCCTCGATCACGCCGTGCGGCGTCTCGATGAGGGTCAGCCCGCCGCCTCTGAGGTCGTAGCGGTGCAGGTAGGTGCGGGCGCGGTCGTCGCGCAGGATGAGCAGGCCGCGGCCGTCGTCGTACCACTCGGCCGACAGCTCGCCCGAGTCGCGCAGCCAGATCTCCCGCTGCTCGCCGGTCACCGGGTCCCAGACGAGGGGCTCGTTGCGGCGGCGGCGCTCGTGCAGGGCCAGCAGGCGGCGGTCGCCGACGACGGGGGCGAAGCTCAGGCCGACCACGCCCTTGCCCGGACCGTCGTGCAGCTCGCCGACCACGCGGCCGTCCTGGCGTACGACGCGCAGCGCGGGGTGGCGGAAGTCGCCGTACTCGCCGTGGTTGATGGCGATGAGGGAGCCGTCGAGGGACATGGCGGCCACCCAGGCGGCCTCGGTGTGCTCGTAGAGGGTCTCGGTGGGCGCGCCTGGGCGTACGAGGTGCACGCGGAACCTGTCGCCGCTGGCCAGGCTGATGGCGGCGGCGCCGGTGGTGGACAGCGCGATGCCGCTGGGCTGGCCCGGCTCCAAATCGGTCGCGACCGGCTCGCCCTGGCCGCCGGTGAACGGCTGGCGCCACCATCCGCCGAGCTCGTCACCGTCGGTGTCGGCGAACCAGTAGATCCACTGCCCGGTCGGGTCGATGGCCGCGTACGCGGTGCCCTTGGGCTGGTCGGTGACCTGGCGGGTGGTGCCGGCGACGCGGTCCCAGGCGTAGACCTCCCACTTGCCGGTCGCGTTGGAGCGGTAGATGGAGCGGTTCGGGGCCTGGCGCGCCCAGGACGGCAGCGTCATGCGCGACGCCCGGAACCTGGCCTGCCAGCGTTCCTCCGCCTTCATCCGGTGCGCCCCCTCCCATTGGTGTCCCGCGCCCCGGGGCGTGGGATGTCGTCCAGTATTGCGCCTGTGCCGGGGAAATTCTCCGAGAATGTGGGGGAATTTCGGACTAAATGCCCCATCAGTAACACCAGTCACACATGCCCGTCAAGAAACAGATCTTGATCGGGGCGCCGGTTCGAAGATAGACAGCTGAAACGCTGCACGGGTTACTACGCGCTGCTTTCCTGCGGCGACATTTCTGCCCACAAATGCGGCAATTCGCGCATCGAGCGTGTCCGGCTCGTTATGCCACGCGTTGGGACCCATGCCGACGACCTGGGCGATGTCACCATGCCCCAGCTCCATCTCGAACTCGATCGAGCGCCGGTCGATCTCCACGAAACCCTCGAGGCTGCGTGCCACCCTGCGCTCCTTCTCCTCGTCCACCGAGAGCAGCCCCAGCTGCTCGACCAGCGGACTCAGGTGATGCGGCGCCGGAGTGACGACCACCGCCGCGCCGCCGGGACGCAGGATGCGCCGGAATTCGGGCCCGTTCCTGGGCGCGAACACGTCGATCACCACATCGGCCACCCCGCTCCTGATCGGAAGCGGGCGCCACACGTCGGCCACGAACGCCCCTGCCCTGGGATGCACCCGCGCCGCCCGGCGTACAGCGTGCTTCGACACATCGAACGCCATCCCGATGCCATCGTTCATCGCATTGAGCACGGCCGCCAGATAGTGCCCGGTGCCCGTGCCTGCGTCGACCACCACAGGCGAGATCCTGCCCACCACGCCACGGTCGTCGACGATGTCCGGCTCCTGCCCGGAACCCGCTGGTCCCGTGCCGTCACCGGCCTCCACTCCCGCCCCACGGTACGCCCTCAACTCCGCGCCGTCATTCGTTTCGGTGGAGGACTCATGTTCTGCTGGAACGATTCGGCTCCGCACGGCGCCGGCGAGCGCGTCGGCGAGCGGTGCGTAATGTCCTTTGTCCAGGAATTCGGCCCTGGCCGCCACCATCGCGGCGCTGTCGGCGGTGCCCGGCGGCCGCGATCCGACCAGCAGGCTGACGTATCCCTGGCGCGCCACGTCGAAGGAGTGCCCGGCCGCGCAGCGCAGGGCGGCGCCGTCCAGCCGGAGGTCGGCTCGGCAGACGGGGCAGATGAGGTGTTCGACGATGTCGGCGAGCATGCGGCCATTCTGGTGCACGCTCAGGCGGCGGCGGCTTCCAGGAGGAAGGCGGCGTTGGAGGGCGTCGAGCGCAGCCGCTCCACCAGCACCTCCATCTTGCGGGTCCGCTCCATCGCCGACAGCGAGCGGCGCAGCCGCCAGACGATCTGCCGCTCCTGGTCGTGCAGGAGGATCTCCTCGCGGCGGGTGCCCGAGGCGTCGAGGTCGACGGCGGGGAACAGCCGCCGCTCGGCCAGCTCGCGGGTCAGGTGCAGCTCCATGTTGCCGGTGCCCTTGAACTCCTCGTACAGGCTGTTGTCCATGCGGGAGCCGGTGTCCACGAGCGCGGTGGCGATGATGGTGAGCGAGCCGCCGCCCTCGACGTTGCGCGCGGCGCCGAAGAAGCGCTTCGGCGGGTAGAGCGCGCGGGCGTCGATGCCGCCCGTCAGCACGCGGCCGCCGTTGGGCGCCACGTTGTTGTACGCCCGCCCGAGCCTGGTCAGCGAGTCGAGCAGCACCACCACGTCCTGGCCCGCCTCGACGAGCCGCTTGGCCCGCTCGATGACCAGCTCGGCGAGCGCCGTGTGGTCGCGGTCGGGGTGGTCGAAGGTGGAGGCGTAGACCTCGCCGTCGATGTGGGCGCGCATGTCGGTGACCTCCTCGGGCCGCTCGCCCACCAGCAGCACCATCAGGTGCACCTCGGGGTGGTTGCGGGCGATCCCGGCGGCCAGGGCCTGCATGACCATCGTCTTGCCGGCCTTGGGCGGGGCCACGATGAGGCCGCGCTGTCCCTTGCCGATGGGGGCGAACAGGTCGATGACGCGGGTGCTGAGCGACTCGGTCTCGATGCTCAGCCGTTCGGTGGGGTGGAGGGGGGTGAGGGCGCCGAAGGCGGGCCTGTCGTGCCAGTCGGACAGGCCGTTGACCGACTCGACGCCGACCAGCCTGTTGCCGGCGAAGCGCGCGGTGACGTGGTCGCCGGGGCGCAGGTCGTACTGGCGGAGTTTCTCGGGCGGGACGCGGACGTCGCCGGGTCCCGGCAGGTGAGCCGCCCTGATGAAAGCGGATTTGTCGCGTACGTCCAGCAGGCCGCTCACAAGGCGGACCTGAGCGGACGAACGCTGCTCGGGAATGGTGTGCACAGACATGGTGGGCCCCTTTGAGGGAGATGCGCCAGATCGTGCGTCACGATCGGCGGTGGTGAAAGAGCGGGCCGCCGTCGTCCAGTGGAAACCGGAAGAGAACGGGCGAGGCCCGAGTCGAGAGAGATCCAAGCGGAGCTGAAGCTCAACGCTTGGTGGGAACATACCACACGATCTGGTTCATACAACGCCTAGCCCTGTTGGGCTATTCCGGGGCTGTTCTCGTGTCTTCGCCCGCGTGGAAGTCTCTGGCGAGTGACAATGTTCTTCGTAGCACCGGCCCGCGAGGAAAATGACCGCAGCCGGTGTATCGAACGGCACAGAGCCCCCATCGGCGCAGCGTCATCGTGTCAAGTGGCATGCAGGATCCCTGCAACTCGATGAGGGTTCCATAGGCACATACGAAGAAACTCCTTGGGGGAGCACCATGAAGACCGTCAGCCGCTGCCCGCGGTGCCACCACGAGCTCGACGAGGGCCCGATCATCTACCGCTGCGCCAACTGCCGCCGCGCCGTCTACGCCGCCGACATCGAGAACGAGTACGTTCCCCGGCAGCCCGTCGCCGCCTAGTCTGGGCGGATGCCGCACCAACCGATCATCACCGGCTCCGGCGTCGAGGTCACACCCCTCTGCGACGCCGTCGGGCCCATGGGGCCGTCGATCCGCCGCCCGCCGGCCGAGCTGTTTCCCGGCTCCGGGCTCCCCGACGAACCCTGGGTCCTGCACTTCCACTGCTATCTGCTCCGCGACGCCGCCGACCGGCTGACCCTGGTCGACACCGGCATCGGCGCCGCGGACTCCCCGGCCGCGAGCTGGGCGCCGGTCCCCGGCACACTGGCCGGCGAGCTGGCCGCCGCGGGCGTCACGCCCGCCGAGATCGGCACGGTCATCCTCACCCACCTGCACAGCGACCACGCCTCCGGCACGGTCGCCGAGGGCAGGCCGGTGTTCGAGAACGCGCGCCACGTGCTCCAGAGGGCCGAGCTGGACGCCGCCGCGGGCCGCATGCTCGACGAGGTCGTCACCCCGCTCAAGGACCAGCTCCACGTCGTCGAGGGCGACGTAGAGGTCGCGCCCGGCGTCCACGTGCACGCCACGCCCGGCCACACCCCCGGGCACCAGATCGCCCGCGCGGGAGAGCTGGCCATGACCGGCGACCTGGTCCTGCATCCGGTGCAGCTGGCCGATCCCGCGATCCGCTACCTCTACGACGAGGACCAGGAGACGGCCGCGCGCACCCGCGCCGACGTGCTCGCCGGGCTCAGGGCCGAGCAGGCGATCCTCGCCACGGCCCACTTCAGCGAGCCGTTCCACCGCCTCTGACGCCGCTTATGACGCCGGGCCGCTCTCTTGAAAGGGCCGCTCCGTCTGAAAGGGCCGCTCCCTCTGAAGGTCAGCGGCCGGCCATGGCCGGCTGGTCCGCGAGGAGCGACGACGGCAGCGCCACCGTGGCGGTCAGGCCGCCGTACGGCGAGGACACCAGCCGGACCTTGATGCCGTGCCTGGCCGCCAGCCGGGAGACCACGAACAGGCCGAGCCGGTCGCTCTGCGCGAGGTCGAACTCGGGGGTGTTGGTCAGCCGGTCGTTGAGCTCGTCGAGCTCGGCCCTGGGCAGCCCGAGCCCCCGGTCCTCCACCTCCACGACCATGCCGTGCGGGCTGAGCGCGCTGCGCACGTCCACGCGGGTCCTGGGCGGTGAGAAGAGGGTGGCGTTCTCGATCAGCTCGGCCATCAGGTGGGCCACGTCGGTGACCACGGAGCCTATGAGCGCGACGGGCGGCGGCTGCAGTACCTCGACCCGCTCGTACTCCTCGACCTCGGCGACGGCGGCGCGCAGCACGTCGTGCACCGACACCGGGTTGCGCCAGCCGCGGCCTGGCGTCTGGTCGGACAGGATGATCAGGCTCTCGGCGTGGCGCCGCATGCGGGTGGTGAGGTGGTCGAGCTTGAACAGGTCGGACAGCGTCTCCGGCGCCTCCTCGGCCCGCTCCATGCTGTCGAGCTGCAGGAGCTGGCGGTGCAGCAGCGACTGGTTGCGGCGGGCCAGGTTGACGAAGACCTGGCTGACGCCGTGGCGCAGCCTGGCCTGGTCCACGGCGGCCTCCACGGCGGTGGCCTGCACGTCGTTGAACGCCTGCACGATGTCGCGGACCTCCGTGGTGTCCGCCTCCACCTGGAGGGGCGCGACCTCCTCGGCCGTGGGCGGCTCGGTGTTCGTCCGCAGCCGCTTGACCAGCCCGGCCAGGCGTACCTCGGCCAGCTCGGTGGCGGCGTCGCGCAGCGCGGCCAGCTCGCGGACCAGCCGCTTGCGGAAGCGCAGGGAGAGCAGGATCGAGGCGATGACCGCGAGGAGGCCGGCGCCGGCCGCCACGCCGATCTTGATGAGCATGCCGACCGCGTCCGGCGTCACCCGATCGGCCAGCGTCTTGGTGGACGTGGTCTGGTTGT
This sequence comes from Nonomuraea sp. NPDC049419, assembly GCF_040676995.1. Classification (NCBI taxonomy): domain Bacteria; kingdom Bacillati; phylum Actinomycetota; class Actinomycetes; order Streptosporangiales; family Streptosporangiaceae; genus Nonomuraea; species Nonomuraea sp. NPDC049419. Next base: position 221,388 of record NZ_JBFAQB010000009.1, read on the forward strand.
GCTGGACCGCGGCCCACAGGTTCTCGCCGTCGATGGGCCAGGTGGCCGCCGCCGCGGGCAGGCCGTCCTTCGGCGACTGGTCCTTGACGGCGTCCTCGGCCTCCAGCCACTCCTTGTAGACCGGCGAGGCCGCCAGCCGCTCGTACGACGCCCGCAACCCCCCGTCCAGGTACGACATCGCCTGCGCGTAGAGCAGCCGCCTGGTGGCCACCATGCCGGTGAACGCCTCCCGCTCGCGCCCGTCCACCCGGCCCCTGGCCAGCACGGCCGCGATCACCGCCCGCTCGCGGGAGAGCACCTCGGTGGCCTCGCCCATCGTGATCAGCGCCTTGGCCTGCTGGTACAGCGCCATGTCGGGAACCAGGATCATGCTGTCGTACAGGCGGAAGGAGGCGTCGGCGATCTCGCTGTAGCCGTCGATGACGTCGATGGGCTCGACGACGGAGGCGTCCACCTGGCGGCGGATGTCGATGATCTGGGCGAGCCTGACGTTGAGCGCGCTGAGCTGGTTGAGCATCTCGGGCGGCAGGTTGCTGACGCGGGCGGCCGACGTCTGGAAACGCGTGATCGCCTGGTCGGTGGCGCGGCGCTGCTCGACCAGCTCGTCGGAGCCGCGCCCGTTCATCATGAGCCCGACGGACAGCAGCCGCTCGTTCTGCAGCGCCACGTTGACCTGCACGGACGGGCCGGTGAGGTTGTCCGACATGTCCTTGGCGGCCAGCAGGCGCAGGCCGTCGCCGCCGGTCAGGCCGGCCGCGAACGCCCACAGCCCCACCAGGGACAGCAGGGGGACGAGCAGGAGGACGAGCAGCTTGACGGTGATGGGGCGGCCACGCGTGGGGGGCATGCGACCTCCGGGTGCATGATGAGACCGCCTCGCAGATTACACCCCCCTTTGAGAGGATTTCCGTGCGTCTTCCGCGATCTTTCTCCGGCTGGACCATCGGCGTCTTCGGCGTTCTGGCCTTCGCGCTGGGCCTGCTCGGGCTGCTCTCGCCCGGCACGATGCTCACGATGCTCGGTTTCGAGGTGCCGGAGGCGCGGGCGGCCGGCGACTACACGCTGGTCTATCTGGCCGCCTCGTCGATGGCCGCGGTCAACATGGGCGCCTACTACGTCTTCGCCGCTTGCGCGGACTACGTGCCGTTCTTCCGGTGGACGGTGCCGTTCCGGCTGGTCACGTTCACGGTGTTCACCACGCTCGTGGTGACGGGGGCCGCGCCGGGCGAGTTCATCGGCGTCGGGCTGTGGGAGGGGCTGGGGGCCGTGGTCACCGGGGTCGCGCTGTGGCGCGAGGGCAGGCTGCTGCCCTCGCGCCCGCACGCCGACGCCTGACCAGACGCCTGACCAGACGCCTGACTAGCGGCGTTCCTCGGCACGGCCGGCGACCAGGTGGTCGCCCTTGGTCGTGGCGTGCTCGCGCTCGAGCCGCCGTTCCAGGTCGCGCTTCTCGTCCTCCAGCCGGGCCACCCGGTCGGAGGCCTCGGCCCTGGCGCTGCGCAGCCGGCGCCGCTGCCGGGCCGTCCTGCGCGAACCCGAGCCCATCAGCCACAGCCCCACCAGCAGGAGCGCCGCGGCGGCGGCCCCCGCGAGGAACATCTCGACGTGGCCGAGCTCGAAGGTGTAGCCGAACAGGATGTACCTGGAGCTCTGCTCGAAGAGCACCAGGGCGAAGGCGGCACCGGCGAGCAGGATCAGGAGCAGTCCCAACACGATCATCCAACTCACCCCTTGTCGGAAAGAGAGGCTCTCCACTGCCCGGAGATCGGCGGGATATGCGCGAAGATGACGTTCATGAGACCAGCGGCAGGGGAGGTCCTGCACTTCTCGGAAGACCCGGCGATCGACAGGTTCGAGCCGCATGTCGCGCCGACGAGCCGGCAGAGCGAGCCCTACGTGTGGGCGGTCGGCCACGACCGCTGCCCCGACTACTGGTTCCCGCGCGCCTGCCCGCGGGCGATGGCCTGGACGGGACCGCGCACCAGCGAGCACGACGCGCTGCGCATCCTCGGCGCCGGCTGCGGGACGCGCGTGCACGCCGTCGAGTACGCCTGGCTCAAGGCGATCATGGACGTCCGCCTCTACGCCTACCGGCTGCCCGCCGGCACCTTCGAGCCCATCGGCGACCCGCCGCACGCCATGGTCTCGACGGTCCCCGTGACGCCGCTCGGCCCGCCCGAGCAGGTGGGCGACCTGTTCGAGCTGCACGAGGAGGCGGGCATCCAGCTCAGGGTGCTGGACAACCTCTGGCCGTTCTGGAACGAGGTGACGGCCAGCACCCTGGAGTTCAGCGGCATCAGGATGCGGAACGCGCGTCGATGAGCGTGCGCACCTGCTCCGGCGTCATCGAGCTGGGGGCCAGCCGCTCGCGCGCGACCCGGTTGGCCTCCCGTCGCAGCGTCTCGTTGACCGGCGCGGGCACGCCGTGCTCGCGGCCGATCAGCACGATCTCGCCGTTGAGGTAGTCGGCCTCGATCGAGCCGCTGCCCCTGGCCAGGCTCTGCCAGGACGACCCGCCGCCGCGCTCGACGCCCTCGATGGGCTTGGCGTCCACCTTGTGGCCGCGGACCGCGGCCTCGTCCTCGGGCGTGTGGTAGGCGATGCCGGCCCGGTCGAGCACCGTACGCGCCTCGGCCCGCGCCAGCTCGGCCAGCTCGGCCATGCCGGGCGCGTGGCCGACCAGCGCCTCGACGGCGTTGCCCAGGTTGCCGAGCAGCTTGAGGTATTTCCAGCGCATGACGTCGTCGGACGCGTGCGCCACCAGGCCGTGCTTGCCGAGGTCGGTGACGATCTGCTCGCCGAGCTCGTCCACACCCTGGGGATAGCGCCCGACGTGCAGCATCCCCGAGTAGGGGTAGGCGTGCGCCGCGATGGTCCCCGGCGCGGGGATCTGGGCCGGCAGCCACACGCACATGCCGTAGACCCGCTCGAAGCGCCGCAGCGCCATGCGCTCGTTGGCGACGCCGTTCTGGGCGCAGACCACGGGCAGGTCGGACGACCACGGAGCCAGCGCCGCGACGGTGTCCTGCGACTTGGTGGCCACGATCAGCACGTCGCCGTCGCGGGCCGGCACGGGACCGTCGGCGGCGGGCACGGGCAGGGTCTCGGTGTTGCCGGGGGTGAGCAGGCGCAGGCCGTCACGCTTGAGAGCCTCGTAGTGGGCTCCGCGCGCGATGAGGACGACCTCGTGCCCGCCTTGGAACAGGCGGGCGCCGATGGTGCCCCCGACCGCTCCTGCTCCGATGACTATGTAGCGCATCGTCCGAGGATGTCACTCCTCATTTGGCCAGCGCCACCTGGGTGTGCGCGGTGACGGCGGAGCCGCGCGAGCGCTCGCGCCAGATGGTCCGCAGCACCCGCCAGCCGTCGCGGACGGCGTGCAGGTTGCTGGTGCCGTGGATGCGGGAGCGCTCGCGGCTCGGGACCTCGCGGATGACCAGGCCGGCCTGGGCGGCGCGGACGTTCATCAGGGTCTCGATCTCGAAGCCGTCGCAGTCGAGGTCGAGCACCTCCAGGTGGCGCCGCCAGAAGGCGTTGTAGCCGTAGCAGAGGTCGGTGTAGCGGGTGCCGTAGAGCAGGTTGGTGATGCCGGTGAGGAACCTGTTGCCGAGCGAGCGGATCGGGCTGAGATCGTCCGAGCCGCCACCAGGGGCGTACCTGGAGCCCTTGGCGAAGTCGGCGCCGTTGATGAGGGTGGCGACGAAGGAGCGGATCTCCCTGCCGTCGGTGGAGCCGTCGGCGTCGATCATGACGATGATGTCGCCGCGGGCGGCCTGGAAGCCCTCGATGAGCGCGTTGCCCTTGCCGCGCCGGGTTTGGACGACGACCCGGAGCCCGGGGCGCAGCCTGCGCGCGACGGCGACGGTGTCGTCGGTCGAGTTGCCGTCGATCAGGATCACCTCGTCGATCCAGTCGGGCAGCGTGGCGAAGACGTGAGGAAGGTTCTCGGCCTCGTTCATCGCGGGGACGATGACACTGACGCTCGCGGCGAAAGGCTGCTTGTTCATGGACCCAAGGTTGCCCCGAACACATGCAATTCACTTGCCAATGCCTTGCATGGATAGCGGTTATTCCGGCGGGCCGGTTATTTGTCCTTCTTCGGCCCGCAAAATGATCTCATCAACGGTCTCCTCGGCCGTTTGATGGGAGGTGTCCAGCCATAGGCCGATGCGCGGGGTCTCCTCCCGGAGGGCGGCGTCCAGCTGGGCGATCGTCCAGCCACCGCCGTATCCGGACTTGGCGCGGGCGGCCTCGCGGCGCGCGACGGCGGCCGGATCGGGCGCCAATACGAACACATACAGCGGGCGCGAACGGATCATTTCCGTGAATCGCTGCAAATCCCCGCCGATAATCACATCCTGAACAATTGCCGTGAATCCGGCGTCGAAATACATATCGGCTGTGGAAGCCGCCAGACGATAACGCAGCCGGAGTTGGCGCACCGCTTCGTCGCCGGCCTCCGGCGTCATCTCGGCGCGCCCGCCGACCACCATCCGGCGGAACACGTCGCCGCGTACGTGCGCGGCGCGCGGCAGCCGCTCGGCCAGGGCCTGGGCCACGGTGGACTTGCCCGCGGCCGAGACCCCGGTGATCACGACGACGCCCTTCAAGCGCCCACCAGCTTGCGCACCCGGTCGGCGCCCACCGCCATCAGCAGCGTGGGCAGCCTGGGACCGGTGTCGCGGCCGACCAGCAGCTTGTAGAGCAGCGCGAAGAAGGCCCGCTGGGCCGCCTTGAGCTCGGGCGTCGCCTTCGCGTCGGCCGGCAGGCCCGCCTGGAGCTTCGGCACGCCGTAGACCAGGTCGGTCAGGCCGTCGAGCGTCCAGTCGTCGAGGCCGTCGGCCAGCAGCCGCAGCGCCTCGCGGTCGTCGGCGCCGAGCGAGTCGAGCAGCTCCTGGTCGGGCGACTCGCGCACGCGCGTGCGCTGGTCGGCGGGCAGGTGCTCGTCCACCCAGCGCTGCGCCCGATCGAGCCTGGGCCGCGCCGCGTCCAGCGTCTCGACGCCGTCGAGGTCGCCCAGGATGCGCAGGGTCTGCTCGGCGTGGCCGGTGGTGATGTCGAGCACCGAGGCCAGCGTGCGATAGGCGACCGGGTGGAGCGTGGCGGGCAGCGGCCCCGCCGCGGTGGACACGGCCCTGTCGTACGCCGCCAGCTCAGCGGGCTGCGCCTGCCCGCCCGCGACCTTGCGGCCCAGCGCGTCCCACTCGTCGTAGAGCCGCTGGATCTCGTGATCGAAGGCGATCTTGAAGGACTGGGCGGGCTTGCGGCGGGCGTACAGCCAGCGCAGGACCGGCGCCTCCATGATGCGCAGCGCGTCGGACGGCGTCGGCACGTCACCCTTCGAGCTGCTCATCTTGGCCATGCCGGAGATGCCGACGAAGGCGTACATGGGGCCGATGGGCTGCTGCCCGCCGAACACCTCGCGGACGAGCTGCCCGCCCACGACCCACGCCGACCCCGGCGAGTGGTGGTCGACCCCCGAGGGCTCGAACACGACCCCCTCGTACGCCCACCGCATCGGCCAGTCGACCTTCCACACCAGCTTGCCCCGGTCGTGCTCGGCCAGCCGCACGGTCTCGCCGAAGCCGCACTCGCAGGTGTAGGCCAGCTCAGTGGTCTCGTCGTCGTAGTTGGTGACCGTGGTGAGGTCGCGCCCGCACAGGTCGCAGTAGGGCTTGTACGGGAAGTAGTCGCCGCCGCGCGGCGGCTCGCCCTCCTTGGTGCGGTAGCGGGAGAGCACGCCGTCGATCCTGGCCCGCTCGCGCACGGCCAGCAGGATCTGCTCGCGGTAGGCCCCCGACGTGTACTGCTCGGTCTGGCTGATGGCGTGCACCTCGACGCCCAGCTCGGCCAGCGCCTCGCTCAGCGGAGCCTTGAAGTGCTCGGCCCAGGAGGAGTGGGGGCTGCCGGGCGGCGCGGGCACCGAGGTCAGCGGTTTGCCGATGTGCTCGGCCCACGACGGGTCGATGCCCGCGGGCACCCTGCGGAAGCGGTCGTAGTCGTCCCACGACAGCAGGTGGACGCACGCGTGGCCGCGCCGCCTGATCTCGTCGGCGACCAGGTGGGGCGTCATGATCTCGCGCAGGTTGCCCAGGTGGATCGGGCCGGACGGGCTCAGCCCCGAGGCGCAGACGATGGGCCGGCCCGGGGCGCGCCGCTCCGCCTCGGAGATCACCTCGTCCGCGAACCTGGAGACCCAGTCGGTCTCCTTACTGTCAGCCATCGCAGCATTGTCGCGGGTCGGCGCGGGTGAAGCCAACGCGTTACGCGATCAGCCGGGGTCGTGCGGCTCGATGCGGGGGTCGGAGAAGACCTCGGCCAGCTCGTGACTGACCCGCCTGGCCGCCTCCTCGGTGACCCGCAGCACGTGGCGGCCGGGGGCGACCGCCACGAGCCCGAAGCCGGCGTCGGCGTCGTCGTCGGACAGGCCGAGCAGCCGCAGCGCGTCGTCGAGGGTGGCGTCGGGCGGCAGGCGGATCTGGATGATGGCCATGTCAGGCCGCGCGCGTGCGGTTGTGGCGGGCGAGCGCGGCGAGCACGGCGGGCGGGTCGATGACGCCGAAGCCGTAGTCGTGGTCGAAGCCGACCGTGCTGCGGTCGTCGGCGGTGCGGTGCAGCAGCGTACGGAGCTGGGCGGGCGTCAGCTCGGCCGCCGGGCGCCCGGTCCTGACGGCGGCCACCACGCCGGCCGCGACGGGGCAGGCCGCCGAGGTGCCGGTGTCGGCCGGGCCGACCGCCTCCGACCCGGCGAAGTGCGTGTAGGCGCACAGGTCGGGCTTGCGCTCCGACAGCCGGCCAGGACCCTGGGAGGAGTAGCCGACCCGCTCGCCCCGCGTGTCCACGCCGCCGACCGACAGCACGGACGGGTGCGAGTTGGCGCCGGTGATGGGCCGGTCGGGGTAGCCGCAGCGCCCGTCTGGGCACTCGCGCCCGCAGTTGCCCGCCGAGAACAGGATGTCGGCCCCCGCCGCCTCCAGGCTGCCCACGATCAGGTTGAACGGGTGTGCCGGGTTGTCGGAGTAGTTGCCCGGGTGTCCCGGCGGGAAGTCCATGTCGGGGGAGAACAGCCCCCAGCTGTTGCTGACCACCAGCGACCTGGACTCGGCCGGCATGGCCCGCAGCACGCGGTCGAGGTGGGCGTAGGCGGCGACGGCGTCCGACAGCAGCCCGTCGGCGAGCGTGCCGCCCTCGCGCCTGCTGAGCAGGACGGGGATGTCGATCAGGGTCGCCTTGGGCGCGGCGAGCAGCACGTCGAACGCGCACATCGAGCCGTGGCCCACCGGGTGGCGGCCCGGCCGCGCGGGCACGCCGGGCGGGCTCCAGCTGCGCTGCGCGTCGAGCGTCACGTCGTGGCCGATGCGGGCGGCGACGTGGCCGGTGTTGACGCCGCCGTCCACGACCGCGACCGTCACACCGGCGCCGTCGTGGCCCGCCGACCACAGGTCCTGGACGTGCAGCAGCCGCCTGACCTCCGCCCAGTCGCCGACCGGGCCGTCGCCGCCGCAGGTGGGGCTGGGCTGGATGTAGGGGTCGGCGAAGACGCCGGCGACCTCGCGTACGGAGGAGGACAGCAGCGCCGCGCGGGTGGCCAGCTCGCCGTCGGAGATCTCGCCCCTGACCAGCACAGAGGCGTCTTCGGGCGCGAGCGAGAACTGCATGCGCTGGTGGGGCGAGAGCGAGAGCGGGCGGGGGACGGCGACCGGCTCGTACGCCGGGTCGATGAGGACTCCTGGCAGGTCGCCGGCGACGTCGGCCGCCACGCTGCGGACGCCGGCGTCCATCACCGAGGCGACGACGTCGGGGGCGGGCCGGAGCTGGATCAGGACACGCATGGGGATCCCCTTGAGGTTGCTGTGACCGAACGATTACACATCGTAATCGTGCCCGGTCTCCTCAAGGGGATTCCTCTCACAAGGTTGCGGCGTGCGGGTCCCAGTCGTCCGGCAGCGGCTCGGGGGCGTCCGGAGCGGAGCCGATGTCGCGGAACTCCGCCCGCTCACCCGACTCCGTGATGGCCGCCATGAGTTCGAGCACGTGGTAGGTCAGCTCGCCCGACGCGCGGTGCGGCGTGCCGGCGCGCAGCGACCTCGCCATGTCGAGCACGCCGATGCCGCGCCCCGCGGTCGTGCCGGTGATCGGCAGCTCCCGCCAGTCGGCGTCGCGCAGCCCGCGGACCAGCAGCGGGCCCTCGAACGTGTTGGGATCGGGCAGCGAGAGCGCGCCCTCGGAGCCGATCACCTCGATCATCCGCCGGTTGATCGCCGAGTCGAAGCTGAACGTGGCCGACGCCGTCGCCGTGCCGGGGAAGTCCAGCAGGGCGTTGACGTGGGTGGGCACGTCCACCGGGAACAGCTTGCCCGCCTTGGGCCCCGAGCCCACCTCGCGCTGGTCGCGGGCCCTGCGCGTGCCCGCCGCCACCCGGACGACGGGACCGAGCAGCGAGACCAGCGCGGTCAGGTAGTAGGGCCCGAGGTCGAACAGCGGTCCGCCGCCCGGCTGGTAGAAGAACTCCGGGCTGGGGTGCCAGGACTCCGGCCCGAGGCTCTGCGTGGCCGCGGTGACCGCGACGGGCTTGCCGATCAGCCCCGAGGAGATCGCGTGCAGGGCCGACTGCAGGCCCGCCCCCAGGAACGTGTCGGGGGCGCCGCCGACCCGCAGCCCCCGGTCGGCCGCCTCGGCCATGACCTTGGCGGCCTCGTCGGTGGTCATCGCCATCGGCTTCTCGCCGTACACGTGCTTGCCGGCGCGCAGGCTCTCCAGCGCGACGGCCGCGTGCGCGGACGGGACCGTGAGGTTGACGACGATCTCCACCTCGGGGATCGCCAGGGCGTCGGCGAGGGTGCCGGACACCTCGACGCCGTACTCGCGGGCCACCTCGGCGGCCCTGCCGGTGTCGATGTCCGCGACGGCGAGCACGCGCACGTCGGGGAAGGAGGTGAGGTTGCGTAGGTACTGGCCGCTGATCACACCGGCGCCGACGAGCGCGACGCCGACCGGGCCGTTGCTCAATGCCCCTCCAAGGAGGTGAGGTACGTGTGGCTCTCCGCCAGGGCGGCGAAGACGTCGGTCGCGCACTCGTCGAGCTCGACCACACGCCTTGCGTCGGGGGCGGCGGCGAGGATCTCGGGCACCGGCATGGCGCCCGCGCCCACCGCCGTGTGCGGCTCGCCCTTGACCACCGGGCCGTCCTTGACGTGCAGCGCGATCACCCGGTCCGCCAGGCGGCCGAGCAGCGCGGGCACGTCGGCGCCGCCCACGGCCGCCCAGTAGGTGTCGATCTCCAGGAACACCTCGGGCGCCAGCAGGTCGGCCAGCACCTCGATGGCGTGCCGGCCGTCCACCTTCGGCTCCAGCTCCCACCAGTGGTTGTGGTAGCCGATCCGCATGCCGTGCCGCGCGGCCTGCACGGCCAGGTCGTTGAGCAGGTCGGCGGCCCTGGCGATGCCGTCGCGGGTGGTGAACTCCTCGGGCGCGATGCCCGCCGGCACGATCACCTTGTCCGTGCCGATGGTGGCGACCGCCTCGAACACCTCGGCGGGCTCACGCTGGAGCACCGCGCCCGCGTGCGTGCCCGACACGCTCAGCCCCAGGTCGTCGGCCACCGCACGGAAGCCCTTCGGGTCGTTCAGCGGGTCGTACGGCTCGACGGCCCGGTAGCCGGCCTCGGCGACCCGGCGCAGCGTGCCGTCGCGATCGGCGGCCAGCGCCTGCCTGACCGTGTAGAGCTGGACGCTGATCGGTCCGCTCATCCGCGTACCCCCAGGAGGTGCTCGAGCGCGAGCTGGTTGAGCCGGGTGAAGTGGAAGCCGCGGGCGGCCGCCTCCTCCACGTCGAAGTCGTCCTTGGCGAGGTCCTGCCAGGTCTCGCCCTCGGCGAGCGTGGGCTTGGCCAGCTCGTCGACGCGCGAGGCCCTGATCGCCTCCTGGACCTCGGGGTCGGCGCGGAAGGCGCGCGACTTCTCCTTGAGGATCAGGTACGTGCGCATGTTCGCCGCCGCCGAGTCCCACACGTCCTGCGGGTCCTCGGTGCGCAGCGGCTTGTAGTCGAAGTGGCGGGGGCCGTCGTAGCCGCCGTTCTCCAGCAGGTCGACCAGGAAGAACGCGCTCTTCAGGTCACCGTGGCCGAAGATGAGGTCCTGGTCGTACTTGGGGCCGTGCTGGCCGTTGAGGTCGATGTGGAAGAGCTTGCCGTGCCACAGCGCCTGGCTGATGCCGTGCACGAAGTTGAGCCCGGCCATCTGCTCGTGGCCGACCTCCGGGTTGAGGCCCACCATCTCGGGGTGCTCCAGCTCGTTGATCAGCGCCAGCGCGTGGCCGATCGTGGGCAGGAGGATGTCGCCGCGCGGCTCGTTCGGCTTCGGCTCCAGGGCGAAGCGGATGTCGTAGCCCTTGTCGATGACGTACTGGCAGAGGAGGTCCAGGCCCTCCTTGTAGCGGTCCATGGCGGCCTTGACGTCCTTGGCGGCGTCGGACTCGGCGCCTTCGCGCCCGCCCCAGCACACGTACGTCTTCGCGCCCAGCGAGGCGGCGAGGTCGAGGTTGCGCATGACCTTGCGCAGCGCGTAGCGGCGGACGTCGCGGTCGTTGCTGGTGAAGGCGCCGTCCTTGAAGACCGGGTGGGTGAAGAGGTTCGTGGTCGCCATCGGGACCTTCATGCCGGTCTCGTCGATGGCCTTCCTGAAGGCGGCGACGGCCTTGTCGCGGTCGGACTCGACGGCGAGCAGGTCGTCGTCGTGGAACGTGACGCCGTACGCGCCGAGCTCGTGGAGCCGGTGGACGCTCTCCACCGGGTCGAGCGCCGGCCGGGAGGCGTCGCCGAACGGGTCGCGGGCCTGCCAGCCCACGGTCCACAGGCCGAAGGTGAAGCGGTCGTCGGGAGTCGGCGTGAAGGATGCGGTCATTTTCGGGCCCCTGTAACTTTTAGTCCATAATCTGTACTTATCCTGAGGAGGTGGATGCCATGTCGTCAAGAGGGGTCAGGCATGATTCCATGCGCGCCCGTAACCTGGCCGTAGTGCTGGCGACCATTCACCGATCAGGACCTCACACCCGGGCCTCGCTCGCTGAGCGGACCGGGCTCACGAAGACCACCGTATCCAGCCTGGTCGCCGACCTCCTTGAGGCGGGCGCGGTGACCGAGAGCGGCGCCGTGCGGGCGGGCGAGCGGGGGCGTCCCGGCGTGGCGGTCAGCCTCAGCGGGCACCGGGTGGCCGCGCTCGGGCTGGAGATCAACATCGACTATCTCGCCGCCTGCGTCGTCGACCTCACCCGTACGGTCCGGCTGCGGCGCATCATCCCCGCCGACAACCGCAACTCCGACCCCGCCGCCATCCTGGAGGGCCTGCGCGCCCTGGCCAAGGAGACCACCGCCGAGGCGGCCGCCGCAGGGCTGCGCGTCATCGGCGCCGCGCTCGCCGTCCCCGGCCTGGTCGAGGGCGGCATGCTGCGCAGCGCCCCGCACCTCGGCTGGCGCCACGTCCGCGTGTCGGACCTCGTGGACATGCCGTTCGAGATCGACAACGAGGCCAACCTGGCGGCGCTCGGCGAGCTGTGGTTCGGGCCGCGGGAGAGCGACTTCCTCTACGTCTCCGGCGAGATCGGCATCGGCGCCGGCCTCGTGGTGCAGGGCGGCGTGTTCAAGGGCACGTACGGGCTGGCCGGCGAGCTGGGCCACGTCGTGGTCGTGCCCGACGGGCCCGGCTGCCGCTGCGGCGGACGGGGCTGCCTGGAGGTGTACGCCGGCCAGGACGCCCTCCTCGGCGACCTCGGCTCGGTCCGCGAGCTGGTGACCCGCCTGGAGTCCGGCGACCAGGCGGCCCTGGAGGCGTGCCGGCGGGCCGGGCACGCGCTCGGCGTCGCGCTCACCTCGGCCGTGCACCTGCTCGACCCCGGCACGATCGTGCTGGGCGGGATCTTCGCGCCGCTGTTCCCCTGGCTGGCGGCGCCGGTCTCCGACGGTCTGGGCACGCGGCTCGCGCAGATGCGCGGGGCACCGCCCGACCTCGTGGTCTCGGCCACCGGCTCCGACGCCGCCGTGCTCGGCGCGGCCGGGCTGGTCATCCAGCAGATCATCGCCGAGCCCGCCAAGCTGCTCGGACTCTGACGCCTGGCCGTGAGCGCGGGCGCCGCGCCGAGGTGCGGTGCCGTGAACGCCCTTGTGAGGCCCGCGGAAAATTCACGTGGACGCTTAGATCCGCATTACGCGCCGCCTTTTATCGTGACGCCCGAAACCGTACCTCGGGAGCAGCCCATGTCAGAGAGAAAGGCGAAGCGCAGGCGGGCCGCCATGCGACGCGAGGAAGCCCTCCTGCGGGAGCAGCGCAGGCGGCTCGGACGCCGGATCGGTTACGGCGCCGCCGCCGTCCTGTCGGTGGTGTTCGTGGCGATCGGCGTGCTGGCGTACCTGTCGGTCGGGAACGACCAGCCGCCCTCCGCCGGCACCGCGCCGCCCACGGCCACGGCGTCCACGTCCCCCTCCCCGACGCCGTCCGGCACGGCCTCGCCCACGCCGTCACCGTCGCCGTCCGCCGCCAAGTAGGGGGCGCGGCGGAAGTGGCTCGGTGAGATGCCGTATTCGCGGCGGAAGGCGCCGGAGAAGGCGAACTCGGTGGCGTAGCCGACCTGCCTGGCGATCGCGGCCAGCGGCGCGTCCGTCTCGCGCAGCAGCCGCGCGCCCCGGTCCAGCCGCAGGCCGATCAGGTACCTCATCGGCGGCTGCCCCATCACGGCGGCGAAGCGCCGGGCGAACGCCGTACGCGACATGCCCGCCGCCGTGCTGAGGCGATCGACCGTCCACGGACGTTCGGGGTGGTCGTGCATCGCGCGCAGCGCGGCGGCGACGCCCGGGTCCTCGGTGCCCGGCCAGCCGTCGCCGTGCCGTTCGTGCCACTGGCGCAGCACGTGGACCAGGATCAGGTCCAGCAGCGCCGGCAGCGTCGCGCCGGTGCCCATCTGCCTGCCCGACACGTCCGAGCCGAGGAGATCGACCAGCACCCGGAGCTCGGGGTGCGCGTCGTAGTCGGGCGAGATCGCGATGAGGTCGGGCAGCGCGCGCAGGTAGCGCGGCGCGGCGCCGTGCGCGAGCCGGTAGGAGCTGCACAGGAACTCGAAGTCGAACGGGCCGGGCGCCGGCGGGATCGGGCCCATCTCGACGGGCGGCAGGTCGCGCAGCGCCAGCGGCGTCCTGCTCAGGCCGTGCCCGGCGCCGGAGGAGGTGAGGACGACGTCGCCCGGTTCCAGCGCGACCGGCTCGGCGTCCTCGGTGATCAGCCAGCAGGTGCCGCGCAGCACGATGTGGATCCCGCTGCCGGAGAACGCCGGGAACCGGAGCCCGGGGGAGCCCGACGACCTGATCACGCGGCCGGCCGCGCTGCCGACGCGTACGGTGCGGATCACCTCGCTGAGCAGGTCCATGGTCTCGATGGTAAGAGCGGAACACGTATGGACCGGTACGTCCCGCGTATGGCGTTCCGGTCGGTCAAAGGGTGGGATCGACGACGTGTCCGATGAAACCACCGAGATCCTGCGGCTCCACGCCGAGAAGACCGAGCAGGGTGACCGGCCCACCAGGGAGAGCCTCGACGCGCTGCGCGCCGACGGCGCGTTCGCGCTGCGCACGCCCCGCGCGTACGGCGGCGCCTGGGCGGGCACGGAGGCCATCGCCCTGCGCCTGAGCGAGCTGGGCCGCGCCTGCCCGTCGAGCGCCTGGATCGCGGGGACCTGCGTCACCTCCAAGAACCTCACCACGCGGTGCCTGCCCGACGAGGCGCTGCGCTCGTGCTTCGCCGACCCGGACGCGCTCTTCTGCGGCTCCGGGGTGCCGCGCGCCCGTGGCGAGCGCACGGCCGACGGCGTGCGGATCGACGGCCGCTGGTCGTACGTCTCAGGCTGCGAGGACGCCACCTGGGCCGGGCTCGGCCTCATGGTGGACGGCCGGTTCTCCTTCGCCGTCGTCCCGACGGCCGACCTGGTCGTCGAGCGCACCTGGCACATGGCCGGCATGCGCGGGACGGGCAGCCACACGCTCGTCGCCTCAGGCGTCGTGGTGCCGGACGCGCACGTACGGGCTGCGGACCCGTTCGGGGGCCGCGACCTGCTGCTGTACGGCACGACGGTGCTCGCGCCCGTGGTCGGCGCCACCTGGGGAGCCCTCGACCTGACCGGCGCCATGTTCGCCTCCGACCGCAAGCCGTTCATGACCGCGTACGCCAGGATGGGCGACTCGCCCGGGGCGCGGCACTGGCTGGCGGAGGCGGCCCACCTCGCCCAGCGCGCGCGGCGCACCATGCTCGCCGTGGCCCGCGCGGCGGACGACGACGACCTGCCCGAGGCCGAGATCCCGCGCCTGCGCATGGAGCTGGCGGAGGCCGGCAGGGACTGCAGGGCGGCGGTCGAGCGGGTGATGGACCTGCACGGCACCGGCGGCTTCGCCACGGCGAACCCGCTGCAGCGGTTCTGGCGTGACGTGTCCGTGGGCAGCCGGCATCCCCACCTGAACCCGTACCTGGGGATCGAGAACTACGGGACGGCCCTGGCGGGCTAGCTCGCGAGGGCGTCGGTGTGGCGGTCGGCGGGGTCCTTCGCCAGGCAGGCGCCGATCAGCTCCGCGAGCGGCCACGACCTCGGCGGCGTGGAAGCCGCCGACGCGGCGCGCCACGGTGATCTCGGTGGCGAAGCGGCGCCGGACGTCGGGATCGTCGGCCGGCTCGGGACGTACGACCTTGACCGCGGCCTCCCGCCCGCCCGGCGACCTCCTTACTAGGACTTCGACGGTGACGCCGCGTAAATGCGCGACGGTGAGGCCGCGTAGACGGCCGCCGAGGGCGACGCCGCGAAGACGGAGGACAACTGGCCCTCCTCGATCGGCTGCCGGCTCAGGAGCGACAGGGCCAGCCCGAGCGCCTCCTCCATCACGGTCAGGTTGAGGCGGTACCAGATGGTGGTGCCCTCCCTTTCCCCGATGATGAGGTCGGCGCCTTTCAAGATGTTGAGATGGCCGGACAACGTCGGCCTGGGTATCGCCAGGCGTTCGGCGATCTGGCCGGCCGAAAGGCGATCATGTTTCCGAAGAATGCGTAACACTTCGCGTCGTCGTACGTGGGCCAATGCTTCGAATGTGTGATTTACCGGCACCTCGACCACCTGTTTCAACGCTGGTCTTCGGCGAGCTCCCCGCTGCCCAAGGCGTACATCGTAGATCTGGACGGTCAGGGCTCAGTATCCTGCCCGGGGCACATACGGGTCATGGCCGGGAGTCAGATGACCATGACCCGAGTCATGGCCGGGCAGTGGCGAAGCATGACCATCACCACGCTGTGCTGCGGCAAGTGGACGGTTATGCTCGCGGTGTGCCGGGCGCGGGGTCCATTCGAGACATGAGCCGTTGGGTGGGGTTCACCGACGACCGTCCTCCTCTCGTGTTCGGTGTCTTCTTCTGGGGATCCGCGCTCATCAGCGCTCTGGTGTTCCTGGCCGGACTAGCGGAGTTAGGCCGGCTCGGCCCGGCCGACTGGCCGTTGACGCAGGTGTTCGTGCTGATCAGTGCCGGTGCGCTGGCGCCGAGCTGCGTGCTCTGGCCGTTCCTGCCGTGGCGGACGCAGCCGCCGCCGCTGCGCAAGGCGGTGACGGTGGCGTTCCTCGCCACGAGCCTGCTGCTCATGCTGGCCGGCGGCATCGCGGCGCTGCTGATCGTCAGCGTGGCGGTGGGCAACGCGCTGGTCGTGTTCGGGCTGCGGGGCAGCATCGCGTACGCGACGACGGCGGGCCTGTTCCACTTCGGGGTCGGCGCCGTCAATCCCGGGCAGGCGACGCTGGCGGCCGTGCTCAACGGGGCGAGCGTGCTGCTCCTGTGCCTGGTCATCATGGTCGTGGTGATCGCGATGATCGAGTCGCAGCGCCGCGCCGAGGTCACCAGGCAGCTCCTGGCCGACCTCGAAGAGGCCCACTCCGAGCTGCGCCGCTATGCCGCCCAGACCCGCGACCTGGCCATCGCCCAGGAGCGCGCCAGGATGGCCAGGGACATGCACGACTCCGTCGGCCACTACCTCACGGTCATCAACGTGGGCCTGGCCAACGCCCAGCGCTACCGCACCGCGCGCCCGGAGGCCGCCTGGGAGGAGGTGCGGCAGGCCAAGGAACTGACCCTGGAGGCCCTGACCGACACCCGCCGCTGGGTGCGCGCGCTCAAACCGCTGCGCATGGAGGGCCGTACGGGCATCGCCGCCCTGCGCGCGCTCGCGCAGTCGTACGGCTCCGCCGACACCGACGTGACCTTCACCGCCACGGGCGCCTGGCCCGACGTGGACGAGAACGGCGAGCTCGTCTGCTACCGGATCGTCCAGGAAGGTCTGACCAACGCCCTGCGTCACTCCAAGGCCCGCCACATCACGGTCACCGTGGACGCCACCCCCGAGCGGGTGCGGGTGACGGTCTCCGACGACGGCGCGGGCGCCGAGGGGGAGGCGGTCACGAACGGGTTCGGGCTGCGCGGTCTGCGCGAACGCCTGGAGTCGATCGACGGGTCTTTGGACGTGCACAGCGATCCGGGGGAGGGCTTCACCCTTGAGGCCACGGTGCCGGCACGAGCCACGGATATGGGGAGAACGACGACGTGATCCGGGTCATGCTGGTCGACGACCAGATCTTGATGCGTGAGGGCCTGCGCAAGCTGCTGGAGATCGAGCCGGGCATCGAGATCGCCGGCTCCATCGGCAACGGCGCCGACACCCTCGCGCTGCTGGCGAACACCCCGCCGGCCGAGCAGCCCCATGTGGCGCTCGTGGACGCCCGCATGCCCGTGATGGACGGTGTCGAGCTGGTCGAGCGGTTGCGTACGGACTTTCCGCGGATCGCCTCGGTGATCCTGACGACGTTCGACGACGACGACTACATCTTCGGCGGGCTGCGCGCGGGCGCCAAGGGCTACCTGCTGAAGGACATCCCGCCTGACGAGCTGGTGACGGCGATCAGGCGGGTGGCGCGCGGCGAGACCGTGCTCGGCGGCACCGCGACGGAACGCCTGGTGGCGGCCTTCCGCGACGGCGCGCACCAGCCGGACCCCGAGCCCGAGCCCGAGCCGGTGCCGCCGGCCGAGCCGCCCTGCGGCCTGTCCGACCGCGAGTACGAGATCGCCATGCTGGTCGGCTCGGGCGCCTCCAACAGGGAGATCGCGCGCCGCCTCTACATCACCGAGGGCACCACCAAGAACCACATCTCCAACTGCCTGCGCAAGCTGGGGCTGCGCGACCGCACCCAGCTCGCGGTCTGGGTGTCGCAGAACCCGCCCCAGCAGAATCTGCCCCAGCAGAACCTGCCCCAGCAGGCCGGTCAGCCGCCGACCAGCTCGGCGTAGAGGTGTGAGGAGCCCAGCAGCTCCCGGTGGTCGCCGAAGCAGGCGCGGGTGCCGTCGAGCAACAGGATCCGGTCGGCGCGCAGCGCGGACGACGCCCGGTGCGCGATCACGATGAGCGTGCCGGGACGGGCGCGGAAGGCCAGCTCGGCGCGGGCCTCGGCGACCGGGTCGAGGTGGCAGCTCGCCTCGTCGAGTATGACCACGCGGGCCCGGCTCACGTAGGCCCTGGCCAGGCCGATCAGCTGCTTCTCCCCTGCCGACAGGCGGGCCGGGTCCACCGGCGCCGCCGGCCCGCCGAGACCCGTCACCAGGTCGTCCGCGCCGACCTCGCGTACGGCGTGATCGAGCTCCTCCTCGCTCGCATCGGGGGCGAGGTAGCGCAGGTTCTCCTCGACGGTTCCGGAGAAGACGTACGACTCCTGCGGCACCAGCACGATGTGCTCCCTGCGCCGGTCGGACGGCAGCCGGTCGGGCGCCGTCCCGCCGACCCTGATCCGGCCGCCGTCCGGCACGGCGAGGCCGGCCAGCAGCATGGCCAGCGTCGACTTGCCGATCCCGCTGGGGCCGACGATGGCCAGGTGGCCGTGCTCTTCGACGGTGAAGGACAGGTCGCGCAGGACCGGCTCGACCTGCGTGCCGTAGGAGAAGGTGAGGTTCTCGACCGTGATGTCCGTGCCGTGCAGCACCGCCGCCGGGTCGCCCGAGAGCTCCCTGCGGGCCGCGCCGGCCTCGGCGAGCCTGCGGACCGTGACCGCCAGCTGCAGGCCCGCGCCGCCGATGACCTCGGTGAGCATCCGCATGGCGGGCTCCAGGTGCGTGCTCAGGTAGGTCGCCGCGCCGACCAGCACGCCCACGGTCGTCCCGTTGCTCACCAGCCACGGCGCGGCGAACAACAGGCACAGCAGCGGCAGCTGCCCGCCGAGCGTGGTGATCACGCTGCGGGTCGCGGTGGCGTGCGCCAGGCGCTGCTGGGCGCTCCGCTCGCCGGCCATCGCGGTGGTGACGGCGCCGACGACGGCGTCCTGGCGGCCGAACGCCGCGATGTCGCGGTGCCCGGCCAGCGCGCCGCCCACCTCGCCTGCGACGCGCTCGTTCGTGGCGATCGCCGCGCGCTGGCGGTTGACGAGCTGCCGCAGCAGCCCGGCGAACAGCAGCGCCGCCACGAGCACCGGCGGCAGGGTCAGCCAGACGATCTCGGGGGCGAGCGCGCTCAGCCCCGCGACGGCCGCGACGACGGTGAACACGAACCGCCGCAACCCGTTGAGCAGCGACGAGACGGCCTTGCGTACGGACTCGACCTGGCTCGTGGCCCGCGAGACCGCCGCGTCGTCCACGCCGTCCCCGCGCACGACGCCGGTGACCACGGCCCGCAGCAGGTCGTCGCGGAGCGGCTCGACGATCGCCCCGACGACGGGGGAGGTGAAACGCGAGGCCACGGCGCCGATCGCGTACGCGAGGAGCATGCCGCTCAGCCACCACAGCCCCGTGGTCACCGAGCCCCGCAGGAACCCCTCGTCGATGGCCTTGGCCATCAGCACGCCGGTGGTCATGGCCGGCACGGCCTCCAGCACCGACCAGCCGGCCAGGACGATCAGCGACCGGCGGCGGCGCAGCAGCGAGCGGCGGATCAGCCGCCAGCTCACGACGTTCTCGTCAGGCACGGCTCAGCTCCCGTTCCTCGCGATGGTGGTCTTCGGGGCCGGGCTGGAACAGCCGGCGGTAGTCGGCGACGCGCCACAGCTCCTCGTGGGGTGCGAGCGCGCGGATCCTCCCCTGGTCGAGCCAGGCCACCAGGTCGGCGCGCGCGGCCACCGAGAGCTTGTGGGTGACGAGGAGCCTGGTGAGGTCCGTACGCGCGGCGACGGCCTGGCAGATGCGCAGCTCGGTGACGCTGTCCACGCTGGACAGGGCGTCGTCCATGATGAGCAGCCGGCCCTGGTGCGCCAGTCCGCGGGCCAGGCCGAGCCGCTGCTGCTCGCCGCCCGACAGCGGGGTGCTCGCGCACGGGGTGAGGTAGCCGTCGGGCAGGCGGCTGATGAACAGGTCCGCCTGCGCGGCCATGGCGGCCTCGCGGGTCCTGTCGGGGGCGGCGCCGAAGCGGATGGCCTCGGCGAACGTACCGGCCAGGTAGGAAGGCCGCTCGAACGCCCAGCCGACGGCGGAGGCCAGCGCGCCGGCGGACAGCTCGCGCAGCGGCACGCCGTCCAGGAGCACGCGGCCCTCGTCCGGGTCGATCAGCCGGCCCGCGACGGACGCGAGCGTGGACTTGCCGGAGCCGGACGCGCCCACCACCGCGACCGTGCCACCTCCCGGCACCCGCAGGTCGATCCCGTCGAGCACCGGCCCGTCCGGGCCGGCGACCGTGACGTTCTCGAAGACCAGCTCGCCTGGCCCGGCGGGCGGCGTACGGTCGCCGTGCCCGGTCACGGGGACGGACAGCACCTCCTGCACCCGGCGGGCGCCCGCCCGTGCCTGGGCCAGCGCCATGAACATGTTGGCCTGGCTCAGCAGGCCGAGCGCCATCCCCGCGTACCCGGCCGCGGCCGTGAGCTGGCCAGGCGTGATGTCGCCGCCCACCAGCGCGTACCCGGCGGTGCCGAGGACCGCGACCTGGATCAGCGGCATGAGCAGGGCGGCGCGCAGGTTGAGCCGGCCCTGGAGCTCCCATGAGTCGCGCCCGGCCTCGTGCAGGCCGGGCAGCTCGGACAGGACGCGGTCGATCTCCTGGCGTTCGGTGCCGGCCGCGCGCACGGTGCGGATGCCGGTCAGCACCTCGACCAGCCGTCCCGAGATCCGCCCCTGGATGGCCAGGTACGTGGTCAGCAGCGGCGAGATCCGGCCGACGAACGCGCGGATCATCAGCGTCGCCAGGGGAGCGCCGACGAAGAAGGCGACCGCCAGCCGCAGGTCGATCAGGCACAGCGCGACCAGCGCACCTCCCGACACCAGCAGCGAGGACGCCCACACGGTGAACAGCGGCACGACGGACGCCGCCTCCGTGACGTTCGTCAGCAGCCTGCTGGTCAGGTCACCGCCGGCGAACCTGCCGCGGTCCCTGACCCCGAGCCGCAGCACGTGCTGGAGGAACCGGCGGCGAAGGTCGAGGACGAGCGAGTTCACGCACCAGGTGGCGATGAGCTGGTTCGCCACCTCCGTCAGGAGCAGCAGGCCCACCAGGGCCGTCAGCCGCAGGAGCGCGGTGTCAGCTGAGCCGGTGAGCCGTTCGTCGATGGCTGCGGCGACCAGGGCGGGCAGGGCGATGGCCCCGGCGGAGCGGCAGAGGTTCACGGTGAGGAGCGCGGCGTTCCAGGCCCAGCCGGACCGCACCGTACGCGCGAGAAGGCGGTCCGCGTCTGTCCAGGTCATGCGTGGTGCCTCCGTGGTCGGGAAAGGGGACGGCCGGGGTGCGGTGCGGGCACCCCGGCCGGGTCATGCGGTTGTCACATGCAGACGGCGGCGCTGATGGTGCTGAGGGTGGCGCACGCCGAGTAGCTGAGCGCGCTCGCGGCGCACACGAAGGTGGCGCTGACGGAGCTGAAGACCGTCGAGGCCGGCTCTGCGCCGTCGCCGCCCGCGGCGCGGCCCTGGAGGTTGAGGACGTAACCCATGATCGTTTCCTTTCGTTCGTTCTTCGGGGAGGGGGACTAGCAGAGGACGACGCTCGTGGTGCTGAAGCAGGTGACGGGGCTGAAGAAGCTGAGGCTCTGCGGCTCGGGGCCGTCGGCGGCCTTGCCCTCGCTGACGCTCTTCACCTGGAGGTCGAGAACGAAGCTCATGATGGGTTTCTCCGTTTCTGCGCGTGGTCTGCCGGAATCAGGTGGTGATGCAGAAGATCTGGCTGGCGCTGCTCTGGCAGGCGAACCAGCTGTTGGTGCTGATCGAGAGCGCGGCGTCGTCGTCGGCGGGGGCGCCGTTCCGCGTCATCTCCTGGAGGTTGAGCACGTAACCCATGGCGATGTCTCCTTAAGCGGTCGGCGCAGGCTCAGCAGAAGGCCCAGCTGGCGTTGCTGAAGCACAAGGACAGGCTCGCCGAGCTCGGCTGGGCCATGCCGCGGTCGGCGCTCTGCTCGGCGCGGATGCCCTGGAGGTTCAGGATGTACGACATATCGGCTTTCTCCTTTCGGGGGTGAGAATCAGCAGCCGACGAGGGTCCAGCCGCTGACGCACAGCGACGGGCTGAGGCTGCTCGGGCCCAGCGGCTCGTAGTCGCCGTTGGCCCGGTCGGCCGCGACGGTGCGGCTCTGCAGGTCGAGGATGAACGACATGGTGGGTTTTCCTTTCTCGTGATATGGGGGGCGGATCGGAGGGCCTTGTGGCCTCCCGCCGGTTGGGGCCGGTCTTGTCTCTCAGCCGCTCTCGCGGCTCGAGAAGGGATGGAGGAAGGGAAGCAGGGGCAGGTCCGGGTCGCGCAGGGTGGCCAGGGCGTGCAGGATGCCCGCGCTTCCGGTGCCGAAGTCCATGGACAGCCGCATGAGCTGGTCACCGGGAAAGGCGATCTCGCCCTTGAGCCCCACCATGTACAGGCGCAGGCGGTCGCGCTTGGTCGCGATCAGCTCGTCGAGATGGCCGGTGCCCTCGTAGAGCCGGCGGATGTGCTGGAGGAAGCCCATCTGGCCGGCCGTACCGTAGAACACCATCGGGCAGATGTGGAACTCCGCGTGCGCGGCGCGCTGCAACCGGTCCATGGCCGTCGACAGCTCGTCGGTACGCCGGTGCCGCAGCAGCTCGCTCAGCGCCAGCCCGATGCCGGTCGAGCCCGTGCCGATGTAGGGCATGGTGCGCCAGCCCTCGTTGACGTACAGGACGTCGTTGTCCTCGAAGTGCGTGCAGCAGTCCAGCTCGTAGCCGATGGCGCGCTCGGCGAGGTCGAGGAAGGCCGAGTCACCGGTGTCCTCGAAGAGCCGGACGAACAGCAGGGCCTGGCCGGAGGCGCCGTGCAGCAGTCCAGCCCTGCGGTGCCTGCCGTCCTCGCCCAGGGCCAGGGGCGGCTGGTTGAGCAGCCTGTCCGCGATCTCCTGGGCGTTCTTCAGCGCCGCGTCCCGCAGGCCCTGATCGTCCAGCTTGGTGGCGAAGTAGAGCTGGTTGAGCGCCACCCCGCTGAGCCCGGTGAGCAACTCGTCGGCGAGCGTGACCCGGCCCGCCTTGGAGATCAGGTCGAGGACCTCCAGCGCGGCGTCCCTGCGGCCGATCTCCTCGAACGCGTACGCGATGCCGTGCAGGCCGTCGTAGAAGCCGAGGCGGTGCAGGCCCTTGTGGTCGCGTACCCGGTCGAGCAGCCACTGCTCGTGCTCCTCGTTCCGGCCGTGGCCGGACTTCGCCAGCGCGTACAGGACGCCGGCGGCGCCGTAGGCGAAGCCGTAGCCGTCCAGCTTGAACTGCTCGACGTCACCGGGGAAGAGCCGGTCCGCGCGGTCCGGGGTGGCGCTGCCCCACACGGCCCGGGCGATCGAGGCCTCGATGGCCGGCCAGTCGCGCTCGGTGCCGTCGTAGCCGCCGATGAGGACGCTGGTGCGCGCCATCTGCTCCTCGGTGCCCGCCCAGTCGGACGGGCCGAGGTCGAGCAGTTCGAGCACGCGCTCGCCCCAGCCGGCAGGCGTGGGGAACCGGCTCTCGACGAACTCGACCAGCGCGCGGGCCCGCGTGGTGTCGAGGGTGAACAGGACGGTCAGCGGGATGAAGGGCGCGATCTTGAGGCAGCCGAGCGCATACAGGTCGGCGGACAGTGCCTCGCGCGTGTCCGGCGGTACGAAGCCGGGCGCGCCCATGCCGATGCGCTGCTCCTGGTCCACGTAGGTGGCCAGCTCGAAGTCGACCAGCCGTACCCGGCCGTCCTCGGTGACCATGATGTTGTTCGGGTGCAGGTCACCGAAGGCGATGCCGCGCTCGTGCAGCGTCGCCACCACCTCTTCGAGCTGGTCCGCCATGTCCACCGCCCATTCGGTGAACTCGCGCAGCTCCTCGTCGGTGACGTTCGCCCTGATCAGCGGGGTCTTCGCCACCATGCGCTTGTTCAGCGTGACGCCGTCCACCAGCTCCTGCACCAGGAAGTGGTGCTCCCAGAGCTCGAAGTAGTCGTAGCAGTCGACGACCGCGTCCACGTCGGCGAGCTGCTTGAGGAATTCGTACTCCCGCTTGAGCCGGCTCACCGCGTCGCGGCCCACCTGGTCGAGCCCGGCGCCAGGCCGCGCCTCCTTGAGCACCACTTTCCTGCCGGTGGCCTTCTCGACCGCGCTGTAGATTCCGCCGCCATTCGAGAAATGCAGGGCTGATTCGATCTCGTACGGAAAGTCGGCCGGCGGTTCGCTGTTCTTCCGGTCCTCGAGGAACGGCTGCAGGAATGGCGGGGGCTCGACCCAGTCGGGCACGTGGAAGACCGGGTCGCGCTTGTCGACCACCAGCTCGCCGTCGGGCGTCTCGATGGCCATGGCGGGCTCACCCAGGTCGTTACGGGTGAACCGCTCGACGAACCCGCCGTAGCGCAGGTAGAGCGGCCCGTCCTTCCAGCGCAGGTCACTCAGGATGTACGGCCCGCCGAGCCCCTGCAGCTTCGGGTCCAGGTCGTCCAGAATCTTCTCCAGCTGGACGTCGTCGGCCGGGTAGACGGTGATGAACTTCCCGCTGCCGCCGCGTTCGGCGTACTTGAGGTTGCGGCCGATGAACGCCGCCTCACTGGTCAGGAATTTGAACGGGATCTTCCGCTCGAAACAGTAATCGGCGGTGATGTCGAGCACCTGCTGCGCGGTTTCCCGGGTGGCCGAGACGTGAATCTTCCAGCCCTGCGCGGGAAGGTCCGACGATTCGCACATGTAGTTGTACCAAGGGCCTTTACGGCCGGTACGCCAGCCGTCGGGCGCCGGGCTCTCCGCCTGCCGGTAGCCTTTCTGCGCGGTCTCCCACTTGGCCGGCTCCTCATAGAAGAGCCGGTCGGCGAAACAGTATTCGAAGTACTGCAGTTTCATCCCAGCGCCTCCCGCACCGATGTTCCGGGTACAGCTCAAAACGATAAGCAGGCCGGAAGACTTGTCCAATCACCCAGAGTGAGGAATGGCGGTCGTATGGACCTGCCGGGAGCTTGTCGGCTGGGCTGGAGCGGGACGCGATAAGGATCTGGAAAGTCACGCTCCGTGAAAGTTCTCTGGCATTTCTTTCCGGCGTCTGGCCATATGCCGCAGGCGGCGTTATGGTCGATGGTTTAAACGGGCGCGAACACGGAGCGTGTCAGCGGCCCGGAGAAAAAGTCGAGAAAAAAGGCTATTTTGATGCGTCGCGAAAGAATGAAAAAGTAATAACGGCGACAAATGGTCGCCCATGACTTCGGTCATGGCCGCCCGGCCGTTCAACATGACCTGTCCGTGCCGCACGAGGGATGCCGCGGCCGGTGCAGTTGATCTACGTTCTGAAATGTCACGTCGATCGGAGGAGGCCGCATGGACCGGACCCGCGTCCAGAACCAAGAGCCCGCGGATCCCACCGCGGCACGCCTGCCGTGGGCGGGCATCGTGGTCTCCGCCGTGGGCTTCATCGTCATGGTCGCCATCGCCTGGACGCTGTGGGACTCCCTCCCGGAGACCATCGTCACCCGCGAGGCCACCGAGACCCGCTCCGGCGTCACCGTGCCGCGCGTCGTCATGGCCTTCGCCCTGCCCGGCGTGCTGGTCGTGGTCGGCGCGATCATGACCGTCTCGACGGTCATCGGCGGCCGCATGCGTCACTACGTCGACCCCCGGCTCGTCGCCTCGCCGCGCTCCCAGACGCGATCGATGAACGTGCTCTTCGTCGTCCTGCCCCTGCTGCTGGTCACCCTCCAGACCGGCCTGCTGTCCAGGGCGGCCGGCCACGAGTTCCCGCTGGAGCAGGCGATGGGGGTGGCGATCGGGATCATGCTGATCGGCCTGGGCAACGTCCTGCCCAAGATCAGCCCGTCCCGCATGCCGGACGGCCCCAACGGCGCCCTGGCCCTGGCCTGGCAGCGCTCACAGCGCGCGGGCGGCCTGGCCCTGATGCTCCTGGGCGCGATCTGCGCCGTGGGCTCCTTCTTCTTCCCGCCGATCCTCCTGGTGATGGGCTCGGCCCTGCTCGTGGTGGCGGTCTATGTCCTGATGATCCTCCTCACGGTCTTCCGTACGCGCCAGTAGTGAGCCTTTCATCGTGGGCTGAAGGCGGCGCGGTCGCCGAGTGCCAGGGTCTTGGGGTGGAGCCCATTGACTCAGCAATCCCGGTGCGGCAGGTTCCACAGGTGGAGGATGGTTCGGTCCTTGGAGACCGTGTACCAGGCGGCCTGCCCCGCTGATCGGGGAGCGCCCGAGACGGCGAAGGGGTAGGCGACCTGGCCGCGCAGGGCCATCGTACGTGGGTCGACGAGCCAGTGGCGGGGGTCCTCCGCGTAGCCCTCGGTGCCGACCACGGCAGTGTCGTCATAGGGGAACGCCGCCGCCTCGTAGTCCCACCGAACGCGGTCGTCGTCCGAGCCCAGGGGAAGGGGCACGGCTTCGTCGGAGTCCAGATGCCGTAGTTCGAGGCCATCCTTCGCCCGGTGCAGATAGAGGGTCCACTGCCCCGGGTCCGTGGTCAGGAAGTGCTCCCCGGACGGGCTCACGGCTAGGAGGACCTCCTCGACGAACCGCTGGACGGTGAGGTTCGCGCCGTCCCAGTGCCCCCACAGCACGGGCGAGTTCTCCTCGCCTCCGCCGACCGTCAGCCCCATGTACGCCGGGTCCGGATGGGGGAAGTGGATGGAGCCCGATCCCACGGTCATCGTCTCGGCGCGGGTCAGCACCGTGCCGTCGGCGGGGTCGAGGATCAGCCATTCCTCGTTGACGTCGCGTCCCTCGTGGTTGCGGATGTGGGCCCAGAGGAGCTTGCCGTCTGAGGAGAAGGCCGCCGAGCCGCTGTCAGCGTGGCCGTGGTGGTAGTCGTCGGCGTACTCGGAGAACGAGGCATGGGCCTTGGTGCACACGGCGGCGGACCAACAACCGTGCCGGATCTCCCACCGCACCGTGCCGGTCGAATCCACGGCTCGCAGCGCGTGCACGCCGGCGAACACGGCGAGATCACCGGTGGGAGAGACCGCCACCGAGCCGTACCGGCGGGGCCAGGGCGCGGGGAAGCGGACCTCCATCCCCTCCCCGTCCAGGTCGCGGACGGCCAGCTCGGTGTCCCCACGCTGCACCAGCAGCCTGCGCCCAGGCCAGTACAGCACCTGCGGACCGTCCGCCGACGCGGGGTCGAGCGGAGCGGCGGCGGTGGCCACGAGATGAGCGGCGAACTGGTTGAAACCCCCGTGGATGGCATCGTCTGGCACAGCCGTATGGTTCCACACGCCTCGATGGTGCAGGTGGCCTGAAGTCACTACCGTGCCACCCTGCCGTTTTCACATCGCACCCTGAACTACGTGGCGCGGGCGCCCGCTGGTGGCGTACCAGGACCTCCACCCCTTGGCCCTTTTCTGACCAGCGGGAACGGGGGCCGGACCCGGGTCTGAGCTCCTTACGGGCTCAGCAGATCTTGTAGTCCCCCCGCGAGGAGTTGTACGAGCAGGAGTCGATCAGCTTCCCCGCCGCGTTCCGCAGGTAGGCGGTGTCCTTGCTCTGATTCCAGATGTACGCCAGCGTCCCCCCGCTCCTGCCCCAGTAGCGGGTGGTGCCGGTGTCCCTGCCCTTCCCGGTGCGCAGAGTGACCGTCTTGCCGGGCTTCAGGGCGAACGTCCCGAACGTGTAGATGTGATCCTGCCGCCGCGTCGCATCGCGCACGGTCCAGCCACGCAGGTTGACGGCCTTCTTCGTCATGTTCCTGACCTGCACGTACTCGCCGTTGAGGCTGCTGTTCCCACCGTTGTCCGGCGACCCGGGCGAGTCATAGTAGATCTTCGTGATCTGTACGGCGGGCGCGGCGGCGTACGCGGGCTGCGCGACGGCGACGACGGACGCGGCTAACAGGGCGGCGGTCAGCAGAGATCGGCTACGCACGGGGACGCCTCCTGAGTGGTGAGACTTATCGCGAAAGATCCTATGGAGGATCATGAGCCGATCTTGGACCGTTCCGTATCGATTTGGTGTCCCACGCACAGCCTGACGCGGAGTCAACGAGCACGGGGGATCGTAGCCACGCGGTTCGTCACCCGGAGAACGAGAAAGGCCGCTTCCGATGATCGAAAGCGGCCCTCTAACTGGGTCGGGGTGGCGGGATTTGAACCCACGACCTCTTCGTCCCGAACGAAGCGCGCTGCCAAGCTGCGCTACACCCCGGTCGCACGCCCGTCTTGCGCGTGCTTCAGAAAGTCTAGCGGACTTCCAAGGTGCTTGTGACCGCCTTTATCTCCGGGGCACCAGCGTCAGCAGGGTCGCCTCGGGGAAGCAGGCGAAGCGGGCCGGGGCGTACGGCGAGGTGCCGAGGCCGGCCGAGACGTGGAGCCAGGCCGAGTCGTGGCGGCTGAGGCCCTTGACGCGGGCGCGGTCGATGCCGCAGTTGGTGACCAGAGCGCCGTAGAACGGGACGCAGAGCTGGCCGCCATGGGTGTGGCCGGCCAGCAGGAGCTGGTAGCCGTCGGCGGCGAAGCGGGTCATGTTGCGCGGCTCGGGCGAGTGCATGACGCCGAGGCGGAGGTCGGCGTCGGCGGGGGCGGGGCCGGCCACGACGTCGTAGCGATCGCGGTTGATGTGGCTGTCGTGGATGCCGGCCACGGCCACGTCGAGGTCGCCCACCTTGATGCGGGCGGTGGTGTTGTTCATGTCGAGCCAGCCCTCGGCCGCCATGCCGGCCCCCAGCTCCTCCCAGGGCAGGTTGGGGGTGTGCTGGCGGCGGTCGTTCTTGGAGGTGCGCCACAGGTAGCGGGCCGGGTTCTTCGGCTGGGGGGCGTAGAGGTCGTTGGAGCCGTACACGAACAGGCCGGGACGCGACAGCAGCGGCTCGAGCGCGTGCAGGAGCGCGGGGACGGCCTCGGGGTGGGCGATGGAGTCGCCGGTGTTGACCACGAGGTCGGGCTCCAGGGCGCCGAGCGAGCGCACCCAGTTGATGAGCATGGTGCGGCGCGGCGTCAGGTGCAGGTCGGACAGGTGGAGCACGCGTACGGGACGCCGCCCCCGCTCCAGCACCGGCACGTCGAAGCGGCGCAACCGGAACCAGTTGCGCTCGACGACGGACGCGTAGCCCAGCCCGGCAAGGCCGAGACCGAGCAGGGACAGGGGCACTGCGGCGGCTTTCCTCACCTCTTCATGATGCCCGAGATCCGGCACGGGAAGTCCGGATGGCGTCGGGGTGGTCCGCGCAGGCGGCAAGATAAAGCGCATGAGCGCTTTGAAGGACAAGCTGAAGGCCGATCTGACGGCCTCGCTGAAGAGCAAGGACGAGGTACGTCTCCGTACGGTCCGCATGGCCCTGGCCGCGATCAACGTCGAGGAGGTCGCGGGCAAGGAGGCCAGAGAGCTGACCGACGACGAGGTCATCAAGGTCCTGACCCGGGAGGCGAAGAAGCGGCGCGAGGCCGCCGAGGCGTTCGGCAACGCCGGGCGCAAGGAGCAGGCCGAGGCCGAGCTGGCCGAGCAGGCGGTGCTGGAGGGATACCTTCCCGCGCAGCTGTCCGACGAGGAGCTGGGCGCGCTGGTCGACGAGGCCATCGCCGAGACGGGCGCCTCGGGGCCGCAGGCCATGGGGCAGGTCATGAAGGCGGTCAACCCGAAGGTGGCCGGCCGCGCCGAGGGCGGCAGGGTGGCCGCGCAGGTACGCGCCCGCCTCGCCGCCAAGTAACGCGGCGTACCCGGCCCCCAGCGCCTCTCTGCGCCGCGGCGGGCCGCCAGGTGGCATCCTGGAGCAGCTGAGGCCTCCTCCCTCCCGGGCGGAGGCCTCAGAGCGTCTCAGCGGTTGGGGGTGATGAGGGAGCCGGTGTCGCCGCCGCGGCCGAAGGGGCCGCCCCGCCGGTCGTCACCACCGCCGCGCCCGCGATCGGGCCCGTCGCCGAACCGGTCACCGAACCGGTCGCCGCCGTCGCGGTCGAAGATGTCGAACGGGTTCCCCCCGTCGCCCTTCTTCTTTTTCTTCGGCTTGGGCGCGCAGTTGTCGGTGCACCCGCCGAACCGCGACCGGTCGACCGACTTGAACTCGGTGGGCTCGACCCCCTTGAGCGCCTCCAGCATGGAGTCCTTCCAGATGCGCCCGGAGATCGACGAGCCGTACACGTAGGGGTAGTAGCGCCCGCCGATGGTGATGCCGATCAGCTTGTGCGCGGAGGTGCCGCGCGGGTCGCCCAGGCTGACGGCGGAGGCGAGGTTGGGGGTGTAGCCGGAGAACCAGGCCGACATGTAGTTGTCGGTGGTGCCGGTCTTGCCCGCCGCGTCGCGCCCGATGCCGCCGACGTCGGTCATCGTGCCCTTGGTGAACACCCCGGACAGGATGCCGCTGACCGCGTCGGCGACCTCCTCCTCAAGGACCTGGGAGCACTTCGGCTTGTACTGCTTGGCCTTGCCGTTCCTGTCCTTGATCTCGGTGATGGCGAGCGGCTTGCAGTATTTGCCGCGGGCGGCGAAGACGGCGTAGGAGTTGGCGATGGTGACGGGGTCGACCTCGTTGACGCCGAGCGTGAACGTCTCGACCTCCGACAGCTTCTGCCCGTCGGCCCGCTCGACGCCGAGCTTCTTCGCCATCTTGACGACGTCGCAGAGGCCGACCTTCTCCTGCAGTTTGATGAAGAACGTGTTGACCGAGCCCCAGGTGCCGGTCTCGAGCGTCTTGAAGCCGCCGCCGCCCTCGCTGGAGTTGCGCACGGTGTGGGACGGGTCGCCGACGTTCTGGCCCTTGCAGTTCTTGAACGCGCTGTAGCCGCTGGCCTTGTAGCCGGCCGGCGAGGGGAAGCCGTCGCCGTACTTGAGCCCCTCCTCCAGGGCGGTGGCCAGCGTGTAGACCTTGGCCGTCGAGCCCTGCTGGAACCCGCGGCCGCCGCCGTGCGCGGCGTCGGCCACGATGTTGTAGCTCATCTCGTTCTTCTTCTTGCTGCGGCCGAACTTGCGCGAGGCGGCCATGGCCTTGATCTCGCCGGTGCCGGGGACGACCATCGCCTGCGAGGCGACGGGCTTGTCCTTGGAGCTGACGTACCTCTTGATCGCCTTCTCGGCGGCCGCCTGCATCTTGGTGTCGAGCGTGGTCTTGATCCGCAGGCCGCCGCGCTGGAGCAGCTTCCTGCGCTCGTCGCGGTTCTTGCCGAAGTCCTCGTTGTTGAGGATCTCGTATTGGACGTAGAGGCAGAAGTACGGATATCTGCTGGCCTCGCAGCCACCAGGCGCCTTGATGTCCTTGAAGCCCAGCTTCTTCGCCTTGGCCGCCGCCGCCTCCTGCGGGGTGATCTTCTTGAGCTGGGCCATCCGATCGAGCACGGTGTTGCGCCGCTCCAGCAGGCGCTGCCGCGACTCGGGGCCGACGTTGGGGTCGGTGCGCGCGGGGTTCTGGACGGCGCCGGCGAGCGTGGCGGCCTCGACCAGGTTGAGCTTGGAGGCCGGCTTGTCGAAGAAGCGCTTGGCGGCGGCCTGGACGCCGTGGGCGCCGGCGCCGAAGTAGGCGATGTTGAGGTATTTCTCCAGGATCTGGTCCTTGGAGTACTTCTCCTCGATCGCCATGGCGTAGCGCAGCTCCGACAGCTTGCGCGAGATCGTGGGCGCGATGGCCGCCGCCTGCTCCTCCGGCGTCTCGGCCTTGTTGACCAGCACCTGCTTGACGTACTGCTGGGTGATGGACGAACCACCCTGCGTGACGCCGCCGCTGGTCACATTCTTCAGCAGCGCTCTTGCCGTTCCTTCCACATCGATTGGCCCGTGCTGGTAGAAACGGAAGTCCTCGATCGCGATCAGAGCGGTCCGCATGATCGGGGCGACCTCGTCGAGGCTGACGGACTGCCGGTTCTCGAAGTAGAACTGCGCGATCTTCTTGCCGTCAGCGTCGAAGAGTTCGGTGCGTTCCGGCAGGGGAGGCTCGTCGAGGTCCTCGGGCTTGAGGTTGAGCCCCTCGACGGCGGTCTTGGTCGACATGCCCGCTCCGCCCACCGCCGGCAAAGCCACGGCGGCGGCGAGCACCCCGGCGGCCGAGCCCGCGATGAGGAGTCGCAGGACACTGAGGATGGGGTTGGAACGACGTTTGCCCTGGGCTTGCACGCCTACAAGAGTACGTCGAAAGACAGACCGAATCGGTAGCACGACTCCATTTCGCCTTGACTGACGGGGGTGACTAGTCATTCCCGGTCAAGATGGCCGCGAGAAATTGGTCCTCTGGGGTCTGTCGGCCCGAACGTCTGGTTGCGTACGTTCTCCCTGCGGCAACTGAATACGGAGGCTCGGCGCCCGCGCCCGTCGGCCCCAAATGACGACTGACCACCTAAGGGGAGTGGGGTCGAAAAATGTGGATCACGGATTGGACCTCCCGTGCCGCCTGTAAGGGTGCGGATCCGGATGCCCTGTTCGTGCAGGGCGCCGCGCAGAACAGAGCGAAGCTGATCTGCCGGGGTTGCCCGGTCCGCACCGAGTGCCTCGCCGATGCGCTGGACAACCGCATCGAGTTCGGGGTCTGGGGCGGTATGACCGAACGGGAACGTCGCGCGCTGCTTCGACGGCGGCCCGACGTGGACTCGTGGCGAGAGCTGCTCGAGTCCGCCAAGGAAGAGTACGAACGCACCAATGAGCTGATCGCCGGCTGACCCCAGCCAGGCGACCGCGTACGGCCGGCGCCGCCGCCGGCCGTACTTCTATGCGGTGGCCAGCAGGGTCCCGATCTGACGCAGACCCGTCAAGTCGTGGACGTCCTCGGACATGGCGCGGACCTGCACCACGGGCACCGTGGGGTGGGCCGAGACGAAATGCTCCTGCTCGCGGTTCTCGCGGGCGGCGAGCTGCATTCGCCCGGCGTGCAGCCGCAGCACGGCCGCGGTGAGCTCGTGCTCGCCCCTCGACTCCAAGTCCTCCGCGGCGGCGGCGCTGCGGGCGGCGGAGAGCCCGGAAGCGGGCGAGACATGCACCCGGTTGACCACCAGGCCGGCCAGGGGCATGCGCTCCTCGGCGAGGCGCTCCACGAAGTAGGAGGCCTCGCGCATCGCGTCCCGCTCGGGCGCGGCCACCACGAGGAAGGCCGTGCCGGGCGCCTGCAGCAGCCGGTACGTCATCTCGGCCCGCTGCCTGAACCCGCCGAAGACGGCGTCGAGCGCGGACACGAACGTCTGCAGGTCCTTGATCACCTGCGCGCCCAGGAGCTTGGTCATCGCTCCCGCCATCAGCCCGAACCCGGCGTTGAGCAGCCGGAACGCGCTGCGTCCTCCGGCCTTGGCGGGCGCGGTCAGCAGCCGGATGAACCGGCCGTCGAGGAAGCGGCCGAGCCGTTCGGGCGCGTCGAGGAAGTCGAGCGCCGAGCGGGACGGCGGCGTGTCGACGATGATCAGGTCCCACTCGTCGGAGCGGCGCAGCTGCCCGAGCTTCTCCATCGCCATGTACTCCTGCGTGCCGGAGAAGCTGGAGGACAGCGACTGGTAGAAGGGGTTCGACAGGATCTGGCGGGCCCGCTCCGGATCGGCGTGCGCCTCGATGATCTCGTCGAACGTCCGCTTCATGTCGAGCATCATCGCGTAGAGCTGGCCGCCGCCCTCGGGCGAGCTGACCAGGCGCGGGGTGTTGTCCAGCTCGGTCAATCCCATCGACTGCGCGAGCCGCCTGGCCGGGTCGACGGTCAGCACGACCACGCACCGGCCGCGCTCGGCGGCCCGCAGGCCGAGCGCCGCGGCGGTCGTGGTCTTGCCCACGCCGCCGGCGCCGCAGCAGACGATGATCCTGGTGCCCCGATCGTCGAGGATCGCGTCGACGTCGAGTGCCGGCGGCTTCTTCACGCTGCTCCCTGGGTGCGCATGCTCTCTGCCAGCTCGTACAGGCCGGCCAGATCGACGCCGTCGGCGAGCAGCGGCAGCTCGTAGCCGGTCAGCCCGGCACCGGCCAGCGTCTCGCGTTCGGCGCGCTCCAGCTCGGTGCGGTGGGCGTGCTCGACGACCTCGTCGCCGAGCGCCTTGGCCAGCTCGGCGGCCTGGGCGCCGTCGGCGACCCCCGCGGCCTTGAGGCCGAGCACCAGCTCATCGGGGTCGAAGCGGCCCTTGACAGCCGTGTCAAGGGCGGTCTGGGGCAGCTGGGACTCGCGCACCATGTTGATGAAGACGCCGCCCGCGGGCAGCCCGGCGGCGCGCAGCTCGGAGATGCCGTCGAGGGTCTCCTGGACCGGCATCTCCTCCAGCAGCGTGACGAAGTGCACGGCCGTCTCGGGGGACTTCACGACGCCGCTGACGAGGTCGGAGTGGTTTTTGATGGGGCCGACCTTGGCCAGGCCGGCGACCTCCTGGGTGACGTTCAGGAAGCGCGTGATGCGGCCCGTGGGCGGCGCGTCCATGACGACGGCGTCGTAGATGCGGCGGCCGTTCCTGCCGCGTCTGCGTACGGCCTCGCTGGTCTTGCCCGTGACGAGCACGTCGCGGAAGCCGGGGGCCACGGTGGTGGCGAAGTCGACGATGCCCATCTTGGTCAGCGCCCGGCCGGCCCTGCGCATGCCGTAGAACATCTCCATGTACTCGAGCATGGCCTCTTCCGGGTCGATGGCCAGCGCGTAGACGTCGCCCCCCGAGGGGGCGACGGCGATCTTGCGCTCCTCGTACGGCAGCGGGGGCAGGTCGAAGACCTGCGCGATGCCCTGCCTGCCCTCGACCTCCACGAGCAGCACCTTGCGGCCGCCGGCGGCCAGCGCGAGCGCGAGGGCGGCGGCGACGGTCGTCTTGCCGGTGCCGCCCTTGCCGGTGACGACATGGAGACGTACGTCGGCCCAATCCGTGTC
Source organism: Nonomuraea sp. NPDC049419 (assembly GCF_040676995.1). Lineage (NCBI taxonomy): Bacteria > Bacillati > Actinomycetota > Actinomycetes > Streptosporangiales > Streptosporangiaceae > Nonomuraea > Nonomuraea sp. NPDC049419. The sequence continues at coordinate 255,570 of NZ_JBFAQB010000009.1, forward strand.
CGGAGAGTCCACGATTCGAGGCTACCGAACGGTCACTTGTCGAAAGCCGACGACCACCGTTTGAGATTGCTCACAATAAGCTGCCGTCATGAAGAAGTGGGAGTACCTGACAGCACCCGTGCTGATCCACAACACCAAGATGATTCTCGACAACTTCGGCGCCGACGGCTGGGAGCTCGTCCAGATCGTGCAGGGCCAGACGCCCGAGCAGCTCGTCGCCTACTTCAAGCGGGAGAAGCAGTGACGCCGGAGCAGAAGATCGAGGAGCTCGGCTACACGCTGCCGGCGCCCGCCACGCCGGCCGGCTCCTACATCCCCACCACGCGCACCGGCGACCTGGTCTACACCTCGGGTCAGGTGCCGATGCTGGAGGGCAAGCTGCACCAGACCGGCAAGCTCGGCGTGGACCTCGGCGTGGACGAGGGCAAGGCGCAGGCCCGCGTCTGCGTGCTCAACGCGCTGGCCGCGCTCAAGGCCGAGCTGGGCGAGCTGTCGCGGGTGCGGCGGATCGTGAAGGTCGTGGTGTTCGTGGCGAGCGCGCCCGACTTCGTGCAGCAGCCGCAGGTGGCCAACGGCGCCAGCGACCTGCTCGCGGAGGTGTTCGGCGAGGCCGGCAAGCACGCGCGCAGCGCTGTGGGCGTGGCGGCGCTGCCGCTGGACGCGCCGGTGGAGGTGGAGCTGATCGCCGAAGTCGGCTGAATGGGCATATGTCACCATGACCGAGTGAAGTTCTAGAGGAGGTCATGTGACCGGATTGCTGCTTCCAGCCGAGCTCGCCGCCCGGGCCCGGGACGTCCTGGCCGGGCGGGTCAAGCCGGTCCAGGCGCGGGACGCCGCCACGGTGGTGCTCCTGCGCCCGGGGCCCGAGGTCTACCTGCTGCGGCGCAAGGCCACCATGGCCTTCGCCGCCGGCGCGTACGTCTTCCCCGGCGGCTCCGTCGACGTCCGCGACACCGACCACGACGTCGCCTGGGCCGGTCCTTCGCCCGCCGAGTGGGCCGCCGTCCTGCACGCCGACGAGGCGGTGGCGCGCGGGCTGGTGTGCGCGGCGGTACGCGAGACGTTCGAGGAGTCGGGCGTGCTGCTGGCCGGTCCAGGACCTCATGACGTGGTGGCCGACACGACGGGCGACGACTGGGAGGCCGACCGGCTCGCGCTGATCGACCACGCGCTCGGGTTCGCCGAGTTCCTGGCCAGGCGGGGGCTGGTGCTGCGGACCGACCTGCTCAAGGCATGGGCGCACTGGATCACGCCCGAGGTCGAGACCAGGCGGTTCGACACGCGCTTCTTCGTCGCGGTGCTGCCCGAGGGCCAGCGCACCCGCGACGTGGGCGGCGAGGCCGACCAGGTCGTCTGGCGGCAGCCGGCCGAGGCGCTCGACCTCGCGCACCGGGGGGAGATCTTCCTGATGCCGCCGACGTACCGGACGCTGAGCGAGCTGGCCGGCTGCGCGGACGTCGCGGAGGTGCTGGCCACGCCGCGCGACATCGTGACCGTCATGCCGAAGGCCGTCGAGATCGACGGCGAGATGCGGCTGGTGGTGTCGTGAGCGGCCTGCACATCCCGATCGGCACGCCCGACGGCTCACGCACCGAGCACGCCGAGAACCTGCTCGCGCCCAACCCGTCGGCGATGACGCTCGACGGCACCAACACGTGGGTGATCGGCGCGGGTGATGACGTGGTCGTTGTCGATCCTGGGCCGGACGATGAGGGGCATCTGAGCCGCGTACGCGACCATCTGGGCGAGCGGCGGGTCACCGCGATCCTGCTCTCGCACGGCCACTTCGACCACAGCGGCGGCGCGAAGAGGTTCGCCGGGATGGTGAACGCGCCCGTCCGCGCCCTCGACCCCCGCCACCGTCTCGGCGACGAGGGGCTCGCCGACGGCGACGTGGTGAGCGTCGGGGACCTGGAGATCCGCGTCTACGGCACCCCGGGCCACTCGTTCGACTCGCTGTGCTTCTGGCTGCCCGCCGACCGCGCGATGCTGACCGGCGACACCGTGCTCGGCAGGGGCACCACGATCATCGCCCGCGACGGTGGGCTGGCCGACTATTTGCGCAGCCTCGACAAGCTGAGGGCCGCCGCCGAAAGCATGGAGGCGCGGGCGCTGCTGCCGGGCCACGGCCCCGTGCTGCCCGACCCGATCGCCGCGCTCGACGGCTACATCGCCCACCGCAGACAGCGCCTCGACCAGATCAGGGCGGCCCGCGAACAGGGCGCGCGCACGCCGCGCCAGATCGTCAAGATCGTGTACGCCGACGTCGACCGCTCGCTCTGGCCGGCCGCCGAGATGTCGGTGGCCGCCCAGCTCGACTACCTCGACCGGTTGTAGAGGCGGTCCATGTCGAGGATGACCACGGCCTTGGCCTCGATGCGCAGCCAGCCGCGCCCGGCGAAGTCGGCGAGTGCCTTGTTGACCGTCTCGCGGGAGGCGCCGACGAGCTGCGCCAGCTCCTCCTGGGTGAGGTCGTGGTGCACCCGCAGGCCGTCGTCGGTCTTGGTGCCGAACCGCTCGGCGAGGTCGAGCAGTTGCTTGGCCACCCGCCCGGGCACGTCGGTGAACACCAGGTCGGCCAGCACGTCGTTGGTGCGGCGCAGCCGCTGCGCGAGCGCGCGCAGCAGGTGGAGCGCCACCTCGGGGCGGCCGGTCAGCCAGGGCCGCAGGTCGTCGTGGCCGAGCCCGGCCAGGCGGACCTCGGTCAGCGCCGTAGCCGTGGCCGTGCGGGGCCGCGGGTCGAACAGCGACAGCTCGCCGAACATCTCGCTCGGCCCGAGCACGCTGAGCAGGTTTTCCCGCCCGTCGGGCGAGGTGCGGGAGAGCTTGATCTTGCCTTCCAGCACGACGTAGAGCCGGTCGCCGGTCTCGTTCTCGTGGAAGAGCGTCTGTCCCTTGGACAGCTGGACTTCGGTGATGCTCGTGCGAAGCGCCGCGGCGCTCTCGCGGTCGAGCGCGGCGAACAGGGGGGCCTTGCCCAGCACATCTTCGGTGTTCACTCTGCCTCCTCTGCTGCCATTGTGACTCACCCCACTCCAGGCGTGCGTACACAGGTTAGGGGAACGCCGGAGTGGTCGGGTCTTGCCCGGACATGTCGAGTCCGGGAGGGACCAGGAGGGAAAGGTACATGACGTCCGTTCCCGTATCGTGACCGGCACCACCTTTGAAGCTCAACCCGCCTTGTGCAAGAGGTCGTCCACCGACGCCACCGCCGCCGCGACGGACCTGCTGAGCAGCACCCTGAGCACGTCTCCCGAGGTGGGACGGCTCGCGGGGTCGGGTCTGCGGCACTGCGCGACCGCGATCCGCAGGGCGGGCGGGAGCACGGTCGTGTCGCCGTCCTCCGAGCCGGTGGCGGCGAAGACGACCAGGTCGGCCCACGCGCGGACGTCGTCGGCGTGGGCGGGCGGCCCGGACGTACGCCAGCCGATGAGCACCTGACCGCCGGGGCCGAGCGCCACGCTCTCCTTGCCGAGCCGCAGCCCGGTCGCGCCCCGGGCGTGCAGCTTCGCCACGGCCGCCACCGTGCCGACCGCGAACCGGTGCAGCGCCTGCCCGCGCAGCGGCCCGCCCTGCCCGACGAACTCCGCCAGCCTCGCTCCCTGCTCCCTCATCCCAGGACCCCCTTCTCGCGCCTGCTGGTTGTACGCGGAAAACCGGTCATGGGTTCAACCGTTCGCGGGAGCTTCTACAGTTGCGGCATGGCGACGAAAGCGGGGCGCAAACCGGAGACCCAGCTTGCCCTGGTGCGGCGGGCGCGCAAGATGAACCGCATCCTCGCGGAGACCTACCCCGACGCCCACTGCGAGCTCGACTTCACCAACCCCCTGGAGTTGCTCGTCGCGACCATCCTGTCCGCGCAGTGCACGGACAAGCGGGTCAACATGGTGACCCCCACCCTCTTCGCCAAATATCCGACGGTGGAGGACTACGCCGCCGCGGACCCGTCGGAGATGGAGGAGATCATCCGCTCCACGGGCTTCTTCCGCGCCAAGACCAACAGCATCATCGGCATGGCGCAGGGCGTCTGCGAGCGTTACGGCGGCGAGGTGCCCGGCACGCTGAAAGACCTGGTCACGCTGCCCGGCGTGGGCCGCAAGACGGCCAACGTGGTGCTCGGCAACGCCTTCGACGTGCCCGGCCTGACCGTCGACACCCACTTCCAGCGCCTCGTACGCCGCTTCGGCTGGACCGAGGAGACCGACCCGGTCAAGATCGAGCACGTCGTGGGCGGGCTGCTGCCCAGGCGCGAGTGGACGATCTTCTCCCACCGGGTGATCTGGCACGGCCGCCGCATCTGCCACGCCCGCCGGCCGGCCTGCGGGGTGTGCCCGCTCGCCGCGCTCTGCCCCTCCTACGGCACCGGCCCCACCGACCCCGCCCAGGCGGACAAGCTCGTCAGGCCAGGCCCCTTCTCCTGAGAAGGGAAGTGAACGACCCCGCGGCGTGTTGGAGGATGCGTGACCCGAGTGCCCGAATGGCTGGAGAAACTGGCGACACAAGCGCAGCTGATCAGCGTCCCCCTTCCCCTCCGGCCGGTCGACGGGCGCGGGCGGGCCGCCGCGGTGCTCATGCTGTTCGGCGACGGGCCCAACGGTCCTGACGTGCTGCTCATCCAGCGCAGCACCCGCGGGCGCAGACACGCGGGCCAGCCCGCCTTCCCGGGCGGCGGCGTCGATCCCGAGGACGCGGGGCCGATCGAGGCCGCGCTGCGCGAGGCCGAGGAGGAGACCGGCGCCGACCCGCGCGGAGTGCACGTCATCTGCACGATGCCAGAGCTCTACCTGCCCTACAGCGACAACCGCGTCACGCCGGTCATCGCCTGGTGGCGTGAGCCGTCGGCGGTCCACGCGGCCTCGCCCGACGAGGTCGACTCTGTTGAGCGGGTGCCGATCGCCGAGCTGGTCGATCCGGCCAACCGCGTCATGCTCCGCCATCCCCGTGGCGACACGGCGGGGCCCGCGTTCCGGGTGCGGGGGATGCTGGTGTGGGGGTTCACCGCGATGGTGCTCGACACCGTGCTGCGCGAGGGCGGGCTGGAGCTCCCGTGGGACGCGACGCGGGTGGAGGAGCTGCCGCCCGAGGTGGTCAGGCTCAGCGCCCGTTAGGCGCCCGACCTGAGCGGGTCAGGCTCAGCGCGCGTTCAGGCGCCCGATCTGAGCGCCACGCCGAGGGCGGCCCAGCCGGCCACGTCGGCGTCGTCGTCGGCCGCGAGCGCGCGCAGCGTCTCCAGCCCCGCCCGGTCGGGCGGGTCGCCGAGCACGTGCTGCAACGCGTACGCGGCGCCGTACCGCACCCTGGGGTCGTCGTGCGCCGCGAGGTCGATCACCGACGGGAGCGAGCGCGGGTCGGCCAGGTGGCCGAAGGCGATGAGCACCGAGTAGAGCACCATCGCGTCGTCCTCGCTGGCCGCGAGATAACGCAGCACCGGCAGCGTACGGTCGACGAAGGGCCGCAACATGCCCATGATGTCGACGCCCAGCAGCCGCTCGCTCACGCTGTCGGCGGCGCACAGCCGGCGTGCCTCGATGAACGACTCCAGGTCGCCCCGCTCGCGCAGCAACGAGATCACGTGCCAGCGCAGGGCCCCGTCGGGATCGCTGTCGCGCAGAGCTGCCTGGATGAGGTCGCGCACTGCTGTCTCGTCCGGCGGCATGAAGCTCAAGATAGTCAGCAGGGTGACGCCGTCCTGATCGAAGACGTGCACACTTGACCCTATCGCTGGTTACCTTTGAAGCGTGCGCGGTGATCTGCTTGACCTCATTCTGATCGGCCTCGTGATCGCCTTCGGCGTCTCGGGTTACCGGCAGGGTTTCATCATCGGTGCGATGAGTTTCGTGGGGTTCGTGGGCGGCGCCGTGCTGGGGGTGTTCATCGCCCCGCCCATCTCGAAGTCCCTCGTCGACGGCGACACGCCGCAGGCGCTGCTGGCGATCGTGATCGTGTTCCTGGCGGCGACGATCGGGCAGTTCGCCTCCTCGACCTTGGGCGCGGTCGTCCGCAGCCACGTCACGTGGGAGCCCGCCAAGGTGGCCGACGCGGTCGGCGGCACGTTCGCCAGCGCGCTGTCGGTGCTGGTCATCGCCTGGCTGATCGGCTCGCTGATCGTCTCCACGTCCTTCGCCCCGCTCGTCGACCAGGTCAAGAACTCCGCGCTGCTGACCACCGTCGACGAAGCCATCCCGCAGGCCGCGCGCAACTGGCAGCAGCCGTTCAAGAAGTTCATCGACCGCTCGGAGTTCCCGCCGGTCTTCGACGCGATCGGCGCCGGGCAGCTCATCGACGTGCAGCCGCCCGACCAGAGCGTGCTGCAGGGCGCCGAGCTGCGGCGGGCCCGCCGCGCGATCGTCAAGGTGCAGGGCAACGCCGAGAGCTGCAACAAGCACATCGAGGGCACCGGCTTCGTCTACGCGCCCGGCCGCATCATGACCAACGCCCACGTCGTGGCCGGCGTCACGCGCGGCCTGGAGGTCATCGACGCCGCCGACAACCGCCACGCCGCCACCGTCGTCCGCTACAACCCGCGCCGCGACATCGCCATCCTCCACGTCCCCGGGCTCGACCTGCCGCAGCTCGCCTTCGACGGCGACGGCTCGCGCGGCGACAGCGCCATCGTCGCCGGCTTCCCCAAGGGCAAGGGCTTCACCGCCGAGCCCGCCCGCATCGGCGGCCAGCTGGAGGCCGAGGGCCCCGACATCTACCGCGACACCACAGTCAGGCGGAAGGTCTACGTCATCCGCGGCCAGGTGCTGCCCGGCAACTCGGGCGGCCCGCTGCTCACCCCCGAAGGCAAGGTCTACGGCGTGATCTTCGCCGCCGCGATCAACGAGGAGCAGACCGGCTACGTGCTCACGGCCGAAGAGGTCGCCCCCGACGCGGCGGCCGGCCGCAACGACACCGCGCCCGCCAGCACCCGCAAGTGCGACTAGCGGGGCAGGCTGGCCAGGATCAGCGCGACGGCCTCGGCGGGGTCGCTGTCCTGGGTCAGGCCTGAGGCGGCCTTGCCGACCGCGTCGTACGCGCCGCCGTACGACTGCGCCTTGGCCGCGCCCCTGCTGAACAACGTCACCGCGCCGCGCCCGTTGCCCCGCTGCAGGTGCGTCAGGCCGACGCAGATCTGCGCCAGGCCCTGCCACAGCTCGCGCTCGTCGTCGGGCGCGCACTTCCACCGGCCCTCGAACACCTCGTGCGCGTTGAACGGCAGGCCCTCCTCAAGGAAGCGGCGGCCGTCGGCGAGCGCCTGCTCGGTGGTGGGGGCGTAGTCGTCGGGGACGCGCGGCATGCCGGGCGAGCCGTAGGGGAGCGGCCGGCCGTACGGGTCGCGCGGCCTGGCGTTGCGCGGCCTGCCTTCGGGATCGCGGTCTCTCATCGGTCGGGCTCCGGGTCGTTGAGCCAGCCGAGCACCTCGGTGTCGAACACGTCGGGGATCTCCTCGTGGGGGAAGTGGCCGGCGCCCTCCAGCAGCCGCCACCGGTAGGGGGCCGCCACGTAGCGGCTCGAACCCTGCGCCGTGCGCGGCAGCACGCTCGTGTCGAGCGCGCCGTGCAACTGCAGCGTGGGGGCCTCGATCTCGGTGCGCATCGTGCGCGCGTAGCGCCGGCCGTCGGGGCGCAGCTGCGAACGGCCGAACCAGCGGTGGTATTCCAGCGCGCAGTGGGCGACGGCGGGGATGCGGAACGCCTCCCGGTACGTACGCGACTCCGCCGGCTCCGGCCAGCCCGGCCGCGACCACGCGTCGAGCAGCCGCCCCACCAGCGCCGCGTCGTGCCGGGTGAGCCGGCGCTCGGGCAGCAGCGGAAGCTGGAAGCCGATGCGCCGCCCGCTCGCCTTGAGCTGCCCGAACGGGTCGGTGACCAGCGCGCTGCGCAGCCGCAGCGGGTGGGGGGCCGAGACGACGACGAGGCGGCGTACGCACTTGGCGTCGAGCACGGCCATCGTCCAGGCCAGCAGCCCGCCCCAGTCGTGACCCACCACGATCGCGCCTGTCTCGCCGAGCGCCCTGATCAGCCCCGTCGCGTCGGCCGCCAGCGTCGGCAGGTCGTAGCCGCGCGGCGGCTTGTCGCTGCCGCCGTAGCCCCGCAGGTCGACCGCGACCGCGCGGTAGCCGGCGTCGGCCAGCGACACGAGCTGGTGCCGCCACGTCCACCAGAACTGCGGGAACCCGTGCAGCAGCAGCACCAGCGGGCCCTCGCCGGCCTCGACGACGTGGAAACGCGTGCCGCCCGCGTGCACCGCCCGGTGGGTCCACGGGCCCTCGATGTGGACGGCCGTCTCGTCAGGTGCCATCGCGGGTCACCGGCTCGCGATCGGGGGCGGGCGTCGGCAGCCGCTCCTGCTCGTCGGGCGTGGCGATCTCCTTCAGCCCTTTGATCGACCGTGCGGTCCGCTTCATCCCGGCCAGTCCCTTCAGCCTGCGCACCCCGAACAGCACCGCGAGGCCCGCCACCAGCAGGTAGAACACCGTCACGATGAGGAACGCCAGCCAGTTGGGCAGCACCTGGGCCAGCGCGTACGCGATCGTGAACGAGGCGAGGATCAGGCACAGGTGCGCCATGAACGCCGCGGCGGCGAACATCCCCACCGCCGTGCCCACCCGTTTGGCGTCGAACCTGAACTCGGCCTTGGCCAGCTCGATCTCCGAGCGGATCAAGGCCGAGATGTGACTGCTCGCCTGGGCGACCAGCGAGCCCAGGGATTCTTCCTCGGGAGTCTGCGGCATGAACGTCTCCTATCGAGGCCGGGTGGCCGTGTCAAACATCATCCAGCGCGACGCCGTACGGACCGCCAGGCGCCGCCGAACACGCCGGGGAACTTACCGAGCACGAGTCCACTCCCAGAACTACCTGATCGGACAAGATAGCGCTTCCGGTTATCGGCCCTCGGCCGCGCCCCCTTGAGTCTTTCGGGGAAATGCGGACGGCCGCCCCCTGAGCTGGGAGCGGCCGTCTGCCGTGGACCTACGAGGCTCAGTCCTCCGACTTGGCGGACGGGAGCTTCTCCGAGATGAGGTTCATCACCGTGCTGTCGGCCAGCGTGGTGACGTCGCCGATGCTGCGGTTCTCGGCCACGTCGCGCAACAGGCGCCGCATGATCTTGCCGGACCTGGTCTTGGGCAGCTCGGGCACCACCAGGATCTGGCGCGGCTTGGCGATCGGGCCGAGCGTCTTGGCGACGTGGTTGCGCAGCTCGGCCGCGATGTCGTCGCCCTCCTCCGCCGTGCCGCGCAGGATCACGAAGGACACGATGGCCTGGCCGGTCACCGGGTCGGTCGCGCCGACCACCGCCGCCTCGGCCACCTTCGGGTGGCTGACCAGCGCGCTCTCCACCTCGGTGGTGGAGATGTTGTGGCCGGAGACGAGCATGACGTCGTCGACGCGGCCGAGCAGCCACAGGTCGCCGTCGTCGTCCTTCTTGGCGCCGTCGCCGGGGAAGTACATGCCGTCGAAGCGGCTCCAGTACGTGTCGATGTAGCGCTGGTCGTCGCCCCAGATCGTGCGGAGCATCGACGGCCACGGGTCGCGCACCACGAGGAAGCCGCCGCCGCCGTTGGGCACGCTGTTGCCCTGGTCGTCCACCACGTCGGCGGTGATGCCGGGCAGCGGGCGCATGGCGGCGCCGGGCTTGGCGGCCGTGACGCCGGGGAGCGGGCTGATCATGATGGCGCCGGTCTCGGTCTGCCACCAGGTGTCCACGACGGGGCAGCGGTCCTGGCCGATGTGCTGGCGGTACCAGACGTACGCCTCGGGGTTGATCGGCTCGCCCACGGAGCCCAGGATGCGCAGGCTGGACATGTCGTACTTGGCGGGGATGTCGTCTCCCCACTTCATGAACGTCCTGATCGCCGTCGGCGCCGTGTAGAGAATCGTGATCTTGTACTTCTGCACGATCTCCCAGAACCGGCCCCGGTGCGGGGTGTCGGGCGTGCCCTCGTAGATGACGCTGGTGGCGCCGTTGGCGAGCGGGCCGTACACGATGTAGCTGTGGCCGGTCACCCAGCCGATGTCGGCCGTGCACCAGTAGATGTCGGTCTCCGGCTTGAGGTCGAAGACCGCGTGGTGGGTGTAGGCCGTCTGCGTGAGGTAGCCGCCGGTCGTGTGCAGGATGCCCTTGGGGCGGCCCGTGGTGCCGCTGGTGTAGAGGATGTAGAGCGGGTCCTCGGCGTCGACCGGCCGCGCCTCGTGCTGGTCGCTCTGGCGGTCGACCAGGTCGTGCCACCAGATGTCCTTCTCGCTGGTGGCGACCTCCTGGCCGGTGCGGCGTACGACGACGACGTGCTCCACCTGCGGGCACTCCGCGACCGCCTCGTCCACCGTCGGCTTCAGCGCCGACGGCTTGCCCCTGCGGTAGCCGCCGTCGGCCGTGATGACCACCTTGGCGTCGGCGTCGTCGATGCGGCTCTTGAGCGCCGTGGCGGAGAACCCGCCGAACACCACCGAGTGGATCGCCCCGATGCGGGCGCAGGCCAGCATCGCGATCGGCAGCTCGGGGATCATCGGCATGTAGATGGCCACCCGGTCGCCCTTGCCGACGCCCAGCTCCTGCAGCGCGTTCGCGGCCTTGCTGACCTCGTTCTTCAGGTCGCTGTAGGTCAGCGTGCGGGTGTCGCCCTCGGGCTCGCCCTCCCAGTGGTAGGCGACCTTGTCGCCGCGGCCCTCCTCGACATGGCGGTCCACGCAGTTGTAGGCGACGTTCAGCTCACCGCCCACGAACCACTTCGCGAACGGGGGGTTCCATTCAAGCGTCTTGTCCCACCTCTTGGCCCAGGTCAGCCGATCGGCCGCGCTCTCCCAGAACGCGAGGCGATCCGCCGCGGCCTCGCCGTACGCGGCTTCGGTCACGTTCGCGGCCGCCGCCAGGTCAGCCGGCGGTTCGAACCGGCGGTTCTCCTGCAGCAGGTTGGACAGCGCCTGGGTCTCGTTACCAGCGGTCTCCGGGGCCACCTCGTGCTCCTTCTATGGCCAGAATGGATAGGTTCGTGTCCCACTTCACCAGCTCACGGCCTCCGTACACAAGAGGTCTAGACAGGTCTGTACCGACCTGCGCGGCGGGTGCCTGGGTTATCTGGGCGGATGACAACAGCAATTGAAACGTTGTCATCCTGAAATCTTCAGAATGTGCGGGCGGGGGAATGGGCATGCTTTATGGGCCCCCCTCGCCGGGGTTTATGGGGTGGCGGACAACGGCGTGGGCGCGGGTCCTGGAATGGGGGGAGCGCCGCTCGTGAGCGCCGTCGCGCGGCGCCGGCGGGCCTTTCCGCGGGCCGTCCGACCTTCCCATGGCCCTACCGTACGCAACCGGATCACGCCGCGAACCACCGGGTGCCGTGCCGGCCCTTACCCGCGGGTAAGGTCGGGTGCGTGAGTGACCCCTTGGCCGTCATCGCGCAATTTCCCGGCGTTCCCGAGGCGGTGGACGAGGCCCGGCAGGCCGTGGACCGGCTCTACCGGCATCGCGTCCTGCGCCGCGCCAGCCCGGCGGTGTCCGCGGAGTCGTCCCTGCGCGGCGCCCGTGCGTCGGCCGCCATCGAGGGCACCGACGTGGCCCTCGACGCGCTGCGCCGCGACGAGGTGCATGATCCGCTGGTCCAGGGCGCGCTGCGGGCGTCCGCTGAGATGGGGCGGCTCGGGCCGACGTGGCGCAAGGCACCCAGGCAGGTGCTCGCGCGCCTGCACACCGTCGCCGCGGCCGGTCTGACCGAGCAGGCGAGCCTCGGACGTCCCCGGTCCTCTGACGAGGCTCCCGACCCGCTCTCGCTGGGTCCCGCGCCGGGCGCGGCCGACACCGCGACGCGCATGGAGAGCCTGCTCACCCTGCTCGAACGCCCCACGAAGGCGCCCGCGATCGTCCTCGCCGCCGTCGTGCACGGGGAGCTGGCGGTGCTGCGCCCCTTCGGCTCGGCCGACGGGGTCGTCGGACGGGCGGCAGGGCGGCTGACCCTGGTCGAGTACGGGCTGGACCCCAAGTCGCTGGTGGCGGTCGAAGTGGGGCATCTGGAGCCGGACTACGCCGAGGCGCTCAGGGCGTACCTGACGGGTACTCCGGAGGGCGTGGCGACCTGGGTACAACACTGTGCCTCTGCGGTAACCCTGGGCGTCAGAGAGACGACTGCAATCTGTGAGGCCCTGCAGCGGGGCTGAGTGAGGCTCACACATAGCGGACGGCGTCCCTGTCACGAGACGCCGTCTGCCGGTGCATCGCACCGGGTTACCAAGCGTGCACCTCAATCCGTCGGAGCGGGTCAAGCCCGTCACGACGCGCCTCCCGCGGCTGGTCGCACGTGGGTGCCCGGTCGATGCACCCGGACAAGGTGGTCCGTAACACCGTTCTATGTCGAATCCGCGCTGATGGGAACCCCTGCGGGCAAGACCTTTACCCGATCATGGGCCTGCCCCCTTGTGTCGTCACTCTCCGTGATCGTCTTTATGTGATCGTTATGGTCGGAGGAAAAAACTTGGCGGAAATGCGAGATTGCTCCTCGACGAAACTCGAGTCGATCGGGCAGCATACGGAGGTATCGCCCGAAACTGGAGCGCTCTCGCTCGGGATGGCTTTGCAAGTCCCTTGCCAGGTTCTGGTCTGGTGATGAAAGCTTTCTTCTGAAACGGGACCGGCTCTACCCCCCCGGAGCCGGACCGATCAGGCGACCCCCGCTCTCCCCCCCGGCGGGGGTCGCCCCTTTTCCCCACCTCCCGCGCCGAGCCGTCGCGCCCGATGGCGCCGGCCGCGCCGAGCCTGGGAGTCCTTGAAGGCGCGTTGTCCACAGGGGCCAGGTCTCGTTCGCCACTCATCCCCAGAACCGCGTTCGGCCCCCCGCCGCCCAGCCCCGCTCGGCCAAGCTCGGACCTCCCCACTCGCCGGCCGCAGGGAGGCCCACCATGCATCGCCCCTTGGTCATCACCGAAGACCACGCTCTGCTCGACGACCTCGTCCGCATAGCGGCCGCCGCCGGAGCCCAGCTCGACGTGGCTCACGCCCCCGCCCACGCCCGCCCGTTCTGGAACCTGGCCCCGCTCGTCGCCATCGGCGCCGACCAGGCGGAGGCCGTGGCCGCCACCTCACCCCCGTCCCGCGACCAGGTCCTCCTGGTCACCAGAGACCCGGACGACCCCGACACGTGGCGAAAATGCGTGGCCGTGGGCGCCCAGACCGTCCTCGCGCTGCCGACCGACGAGCGCAGGCTGGTCGACCGCCTGGCCGACGCGATGGAGCCCGACCCGAGATCGGGCGCGACCATCTGCGTGATCGGCGGCAGAGGCGGCGCGGGAGCCAGCGTCCTGGCCGCCTGCCTGGCCCTGAGAGCCTCGGCCGACCACCTCCGCACCCTCCTCGTGGACGCCGACCCACTTGGCGGAGGCATAGACGCCCTCCTGGGCCATGAAGAGGCGAAGGGTTCACGCTGGGGCGACCTGGTGGCGAGGGAGGGGCGCATCAGCTCCAGCGCCCTGCAAGCAGCACTTCCCGCGTTCGGCGACCTGGCCGTGCTCTCCTTCCACAGAGGCGACGTCGCCCCGATCCCCGCGCAGGCCATGCGCTCAGTCCTCGAAGCGGGCCGCCGCGGCTTCGACCTGGTGGTCGCCGACCTGCCGAGACACCTCGACCCGGCCGCGATAGAGGCCCTCACCAGGGCGAAGACGACTTTGGCTGTGGCGCCGGCCGACGTACGCGGCATCCTGGCCACCGTCCAGGTGCTCACCGAGGTGCGCAAACACACCCTCGACGTCCGAGCGATCCTCCGTCCGGGAGTGCTGGACGACGACCTGGTCATGTCCTCCCTGGGCATCCCGTCCGCCGGCAACCTCCCCGACCAGCCCAGACTCACCGCCACCCTCAACCGCGGCGAACTCCCCGGGCTGGGCCCCCGCACCGTACTCGGCGCCCTGTGCACGTCCCTCCTCCGCGACCTGCTCCCGGCGACATGACCGCCATCCCTGTCACGGCGGCCGTCTCTCCCGAGCTGGTGGAGGCCGTCCGCGTACGCCTGGCCAGAACCGGCGTCGAGCCGACCGCAGCCCAGGTGGCGGTGGCGCTGAGAGCGGAGAAGGCGGTCTACGGAGACGCCGAGATCCTCGCCGTGGCCCGAGCCCTGTGCGCGGATCTGATCGGCGCGGGCCCCCTGGAGCCGCTGCTGGCCCGCCCCGACGTGACGGACGTCCTGGTCAACGGCCCTAGGGAGGTCTGGGTGGACGACGGCGCGGGCCTGCGCCGCACGTCGGTGACGTTCGCCGACGACGGAGCCGTACGCCGCCTGGCCCAGCGCCTCGCCACCGCGGCAGGCAGACGCCTCGACGACGCCTCCCCATACGTCGACGCCCGCCTGCCAGGAGGAGTCCGCCTCCACGCCCTACTCCCACCGGTGGCCCCAGGAGGCACCTGCATCTCCCTCCGCCTCCCGCCCCGCCGCACCTTCACCCTGACCGACCTCGTCCAGGCCGGCACCATCACCCCACCCGCCCTTCCGATCCTGACCGCCATGGTCACCGCGCGACTCGCCTTCCTGATCTCGGGCGGCACGGGCACAGGCAAGACAACGCTGCTGTCCGCCCTGCTCTCCCTGGCCGACCAGCGCGAACGCCTCCTCCTGGTGGAGGACTCCGCCGAGCTCCGCCCCCTCCACCCCCACGTCGTACGCCTCGAAACCCGCCCACCCAACCTGGAAGGCGCCGGCGAGGTGAACCTTCGCGACCTCGTCAGGCAGGCCCTGCGGATGCGCCCCGACCGCCTGGTCGTAGGCGAGGTGAGAGGCGCGGAAGTGGTGGACCTGCTGGCCGCGCTCAACACCGGCCACGAGGGCGGCTGCGGCACGCTGCACGCCAACACCGCGGCCGACGTCCCCCCACGCCTGGAGGCGTTGGGCTGCGCAGCGGGCCTGACCAGGGAAGCCGTCCACAGCCAGCTGTCCGCCGCCCTGGACGCCGTCATCCACCTGACCCGAGACCGAATGACCGGCAGAAGACGCATAGCCCAGGTCTGCCTCCTGACCAGAGCCTCAACCGGTCTGGTGGAGGCCGTCCCAGCCCTGACCTTCACCCCTCAAGGCACCACCCACCCCGGCCCCGCCTACGAGGCCCTCGTCCATCGCACCACCTACAGCCCACCGCCACCCGGCGCAGCCGACCCGGATGGCCACCCATGACCAGCGCCCTCATAGCCGCGTTGTCCACAGCCTGCGCCCTATGGCTGTGGACAGCCCCTTCCACCCCCACAACCCGCCTCACCAACCTGCTGCGGACCAGGAACTCGCCACCCCGCCCCCGCCCATCACCGTCGAGACTCTTCGCCCGGCCCAGCCCCACCCGCCAAGCCGAAGCCTGGCGAAAGGCGTCGATCGAGCTCTGCCAATCCCTGTCAGCGGAACTCTCCGCCGGCCGAACCCCAGCCGAATCGATGGCCCGAGCCCTGACCGCAGTGGATTTCCCCGACCAAGCCCTCCTCCGCCCCGTCCTGGCAGCCGCACGAGACGGCGGCGACGTCTCCACAGCCCTGAGGACGGCCGCTCCACCCCGGGGCGGCGAGGGCCTGCACCAGCTGGCGGCCTGCTGGGAGGTGGGCACCACGGTGGGCGCGGGCATGGCCGCCCTGATCGACAGGGTCGCGCAAACGCTGAGAGCGGCCCAAGCCCACCGCCAGGACGTCGCCGCCCAACTGGCAGGCCCCCGCACCACGGCCAGGATGCTCGCCGTCCTCCCAGCCCTCGGCCTCCTCATGGCCGCCGCCCTGAACATGCATCCCCTGGGCTTCTTGTTCGGCAGCATCCCGGGCCTCATATGCCTGACAGCCGGCGTGGCCCTCGACGTCTGCGGCCTGTGGTGGACCAACCGCATGGCCACCCGAGCCCAATCCTGACCCGGCCCCGATCGGACCCTGCGATGATCCACCTGCTGTCAGCCCTGTGCGCCGGCATGGCCGCCTGGCTCTGGCTCTCCCCGAAAACCCCGGCAGAACGCCTCACCCGCCTACGCCCACCGAAAGAACCACCCGAAAAACGTCATCCGGCCCCCAGCTGGCCGGAACCGGCCACCCACCGACTCACGAAGCGAACGATCCTCACCGCAGCATGCGCAGGCCTGCTCGCCTTACTCCTCATCGGCGGCACCCCAGGCCTGATCACCGGCGCTCTCCTGACCCCCGCGACAGCCCTCTACCTCCACCGCAAAACCCCATCCAAGTCCCAGGACGACCAGCGCAGAATCGCCGCCGACCTCCCCTTCGCCGCCGACCTCATGACCGCGTGCCTCCGGGCAGGACGCCCGGTGAGCACCGCCACCGAGATCGCCGCGACGGCCATAGGCGGCCCACTGGGCGAGCGCCTGACGTGGGCGAGCACCCAGCTACGCCTGGGCGCCGACCCAGAACCGACCTGGGCCTACCTGGCCAAAGACCCGTCCATGGGCCACCTGTCGAGAGCCATGAGCCGAGCAGCGCAAACCGGCGCCCCCGTGGCCGACGTACTGACCCGCCTGGCCGACGACGCCAGAGAAGCATCGAGAGCAGCCGCAGTCGCCGCCGCGAGAAGCGTCGGCGTGAAAGCAGTGGCCCCGCTGGGCCTGTGCTTCCTACCGGCGTTCGTATTGCTGGGAATCATCCCGGTAGTGGCGGGTCTGGCGTCGACCATCATCATCCCGTAGCCACTCACTACATCAGCCGAGCCATGAGCCGTGCAGCATGCGTCATCAGCGCTATGTACTAGGGAGCCGAAGGACAGGAAAGTCAGCTCATCAGTCCTATGTAGTGGGCACCTCAATCAGCCGGGCACGGAGCTCGGCTACATCTCCATCTGTCAGCCCAGCCGCCCGCAACTGCTTCTCCACCTCCAACCCGTCCAGCGCCGCAAGAAGGGCATCCCGAGCAGTCGTGCCCTTACGGGCGAGAATGCGGCGAATCTCATCGGTCTGGTCCGCGACCCCTAGGGCTTGGAACAAGGGAGGCAACCGGCCCGCGCTCAACGCATAGTCGTCGGCGATGTCATCGGGCGAGACCCCGGCCAGCGCCAACACCAACATGACGATGAGCCCGGTCCGATCCCGCCCAAGCCCGCAGTGCACCAGCACCCCACCAGGCCGAGCCCGCGCCACGGCCGCGACGGCCTCCGCACAGAACCGCACCTTCTGCTTGATGAAGACCCGGTAGTAGAGCGGAGAACCATCGAGCTCGTTCTCCCAGATCTGATTCCAGAACACGGTGTCGGCGGAGTCGTCCAACGGCACGTGGACGGTCGTCACCTCTTCAGGCCGAGGACTCGCATCACCGCGGCGCTCATCGTCGTTCCGCAGATCGACCACGGTCCGAACCCCGTGCTCGACGAGTGCCCGCCATCCCGCCGCCGTCAGCCGCTCAGGATTATCCGACCGAACCAGGGCTCCCGCACGTACGGACCCGCCCCCGCTTACGGCGATCCCGCCGAGGTCCCGTACGTTGAAGCACCCTTCCCATTCGAGATGCCGCCGCTCGACCACAGAACCTCCAGGGGCATCGCGAACATTCGCGGCGAACCGGCCTTATCCGTCACCGCCACTCATTGAGACAGCGCGGGCCTTACTTTGGTTCGTCATCTCCGGGACGCCGGTCATCCGCCATGCCGCCGAAGGCGATCTCGTTCCCTTCCGGGTCCTCGTAGATGACCTTGGTCACGCCGTTCTCGTACGTCTCCCGCTTGACGGGCTCGATGCCGCGTCGAGTGATCGCCGCGACCCGTTCCCGCAGGTCCTCGACGAACGACACCACCAGTGCGTTCCCGGCCCGTTCCGGCTCTCGGACGATGTAGACGTACCGATGCTCGGCAAGCTCCCACACGGCCTCGACGTCGTTCGGGATGAACGACGGCTTCTCCCCGAACAACTGCTCGTACCACCGCAACGCCGCCTGGTAGTCGCGGACGGGGATGCCGGCGAACAGATCAAGGGCCATGTCGTCCTCCACATGCAGTCGCGTGCCGCCGCCGTAGTAGACCCCCGCCCCGCAGAAAACTCATCGGGACGAGTCGAGCGCAGGGACTGAATGAGGCGGGACCAGGGATGAGGCGCCCGACAACTCACGGCCAGAACCTGCTCATCCACAGGCCACGAGCCCTCCAACAGGCTCATCCACAGAATCGCGTTCGGGCCATCGTCTGCCACCCCGCCTCCGCCACCCTTTGAACCCCCCGCCGGACAACCTCCGGCCCTCAACACCTGGAGGCACGATGCCTAGTCCCGCCACCACGCCAGACGACATCAAAGCCACCCCAGAACACTCCGATCGCACAGGCGAAGCCCGATCCCAGCAGCCATCCACAACCCCACACCAAGCCGCTGAGCCCTCCTCGACCCGCCGGGCGAAAGCACCCTGGCCGCGCGTCGGCAAGTGGCTCCATTACGCGGCCGTCAACCGCGAACGCGGCATGTCCACAGCCGAATACGCAGTAGGCACGATCGCGGCCTGCGCCTTCGCCGCACTCCTCTACAAGGTCGTGAGCAGCACAGAAGTCCAGGAGATGCTGACAGCCCTGATCAATCGAGCACTCAACGTAGCCAAGGAATGAGCCGGCGCCTCTCGCGGACACGCAGGGGCGCCAGAGGGCCGGCATCGCGGGGTTCGGTCACCGCCGAAACCGCCGCGATGCTGCCCGCCCTCATGATCGTCCTGGCCGCCGCTCTGTGGGCGATCCAGGCGGTCGCCGTACAGCTCGAATGCGTCGACGCCGCCCGCGCCGCAGCCCGAGCAGCCGCCAGGGGAGAACCACTCGACCAGGTCCGCGACTACGTCCGAGCAGCCACAACCCCGAACGCCGAGATAGCCCTCACACGAGACCCCGACCTCACGAGGGTGCACATCACCGTCGAGGTACGCCCCCCGTGGGCGGTCTCCCTCCCCGCGGTCCAGGTGTCAGCCGCAGCAACCGCGGTCACCGAGCCATGACGACGAAGAGCCGGAGGAACACGTGACCACCTCCCATAGGAAACTGCTGCTCAAAGCCAGGGAACGCGGCTCAGCCACGCTCTGGGGCGTGGCCCTGATGGGCCTGCTGATGGCGGTGGCCATGGCATTCGCCACGATCGGCTCCGTACGAGTGGCCCAGCATCGCGTCAACAGTGCCGCCGACCTCAGCGCCCTGGCAGCGGCCAAGCTCGCGCTGATCGACCCGGAGAGCGCCTGCCTCCGAGCCGCCGAACTAGCCACTGAGAACGGCGCCAGGCTGACGAAATGCGCAATCACCACCGACAGAGCCGACATCTGGACCGCCGTCCCCCTGTCACTCCCGTTATTAGGCGCAACAACCCTGACCGGCAGATCCCGAGCCGGCCCAGCACCCCCCACCCCACCCAACAACCCTCACTGACCAGAGGAATGACGAGGCCACGATGACTCAAGCTCACCCAGGTCGACCCCTCAGCAAAGATGAGCGACGCGGCCCAAGTCGTGCACGTGACGGTGAGCCCGAGGGACCGCGGGGCCGCCAGGTGCGGAGGGCTCTCCGCAGCGGCCAGGAGCCGAGCTCAGCCGGACAGCAGTGCGGCCGTGGCCGCGTCGGCGGGCAGGAAGGCTTCCAGCTTCAGCTCGGCGACCGTGACGTCCGTGGCGGTCGCGAACGTCGTGATGGTCGTCGTCAACCGCAGTTCGCCGCGAGCCGAGCGCAGCCGTATGGGCACGGCGAAGCCGACGTGGTCGGGGCCTGGTTCGGCGGGCGGCACGTACGCGGACAGTTCGTCGTGCAGTTCGCCAGGAGGGAGGCGGTCGAGCACATGCCGTGCCCACTGGTCGAGGTTGGCGATCCGCGGTGCCAGGCCCTCGGGGTGCAGGCAGAGCCGCGGCACGTTCACCGGCGGGCGGAGCAGATGGCCGGCGACGCCTTCGGTGAGCAGCCCGACCGCGTCGTTGGCGAGCACCAGCTCATGCCGCGCGTCCACGACGATCGCCGGGTACGGCAGGTGACCGTCCAAGACATGCCGCAGCGCGGTGCGTACGTGCTCCAGGGCCGGGTCGTCCAACGGCGTCTGCGGATAGACGGGGGCGTACCCTCCGGCGAGCAGGAGTTCGTTGCGCTCCCTGAGCGTCAGTTCCATGGCCTCGCCGAGCCGTACCACCAGCGATCGGCCGGGCCGGGAGCGCCCGCTTTCGAGGAAGCTGAGATGGCGTTGCGTCGTGCCCGCCCGCAGCGCCAGTTCGAGCTGGCTGAGACGGTGACGCTGCCGGACCGAGCGCAATGCCTGCGGGAAGTCCACCACGTCAGTGTGCAGGACGTGTCCATTCCTTCGCGGGAATTGCCGCCATTCCCGGCACCGGCGCACGATCCCTCCCATGAACGTGCGCATGGGGGTGCTTCTCCCGACGAACCAGAGCCAGTGGGACGACGCCCGGCAGCTGATCGACATGGGCGTCCGCGCCGAACGGCTGGGCTACGACTCGGTGTGGGCCAACGACACCCTGCTCGGCCCGCGCCTCGAACCGCTGGCCACGCTAGCCGCACTCGCGACCGCGACGGAACGCGTCAGGCTCGGCACGGCGACCCTGCTGCCCGCTTTCCGGCGCCCGGTCACAGCGGCACAAGAGCTCGCCTCCATCGACCACCTGTCGGCAGGCCGGCTCACCATCGCGGTGGGCGCGGGTTTCCCCGGCAGGTCGGAGCCCGAGTACGCGATGTCGGAGGTGCCGTGGCAGCGCCGTTTCGCCCGGTTGGACGACACGGTGGCGCTGTGGCGAGCCTTGTGGGCGGGCGAGCGGGCGTTCTCGGGCCAGGTGCTGCGCTTCGACGAGCTCCCCGTGTCCACGCCCTGCCTTCAGGAGGGCGGGCCGCCGATCTGGCTGGGCGGGGCGAGCCCATCGGCACTGCGCCGCACCGGGACGCTCTACGACGGCTGGCTGCCCTACCCGCCCGACCCCGCGGACTACCGGTCGGGTCTGGCCACCGTACGTCGCGCCGCGGCTTCAGCAGGTCGCGCCGCGGACGTGGTCACTCCGGCGCTGTTCGTCACGGTGCTGATCACCGACGACGTGGCAGACGGTGTACGGCAGCTCGACGCGTACTGCCGGGCGACGTACGGGCTGCCGTACGAGTCGGTCCGCACCATCCAGGCGATCGTCGCGGGCCCGGCCGAGCACGTGGCCGCCACGCTGGCCCGCTACGTGGAAGCCGGCGCAGCGCACCTCGTCTGCCGCCTCGCGGTCCCGTCCATAAAGGCCCAGATCGAGCAACTGGAGCTCCTCGCCACCATCAACTGGCCCAGCACCGACCGGCCCGCCCCGGATCGGCCCACCCTCGACCGGCCCACCCTCGACCAGTCGGTCGATCGCTGACCTCCGCTCGCCGCCTGAGCCGTGGGCAACTGCTGTGGGGCTGCGGCCATACGGCATGCGGTGTGCGAGCGTGTGGGGCCGTTACTGCTGGTGTACCGGTTGTGGTCAAAGGGGCTAGGTCGCAATCGAATCACGACTTCTTAGACGATGTGTCCAAGAGTTGACTGGCTCCCGTAAGGTTCCGCTTACCCTCGGTCCATGCCAGTTGCGACAAGGAGTGTGGGGGAGCAGGAACACGGTCGCCAGGGTGCGGCCCGAGGTCGGTCGGTGACCGTTATCGACCGGGCGGACTGCACTTCCGGTCGTCGCATGGGCGCCCCGAGGGTGCTCAAAGCGACGCGAGGCTCTCGACGGAGGGAAGCGTCGTGACGGTAGTCGGCAAAGTCGTGGTCACAGGAGCGATCGCGGCCGGTTCCATCGCACTCGGCAACCCCGCTCAAGCGGCCATGATGACCCAGCACGCCGACTCATTCAGCCTGACCGGGTCGGCAAGCTCAGCATGGCCGGCGGCCACGTCACAGTTCGCGCCTGGGGAGATCACTTCGCCCTCTGACGGTGAGGTGGTGACGAGCTCGTCCGTGCCGGTCTCCGCGCGGGCCGGGCTGTTGCAGCTGAAGGTGGGGCTGTACGTCGAGGGGCCTTCCACGCCTAGCCAGACGATCGGCACAGGCAGCGGAAATCAGACCATTTCCGGGACGTTCAACGCCGGCGACGCCCCCAACGGCACCTTCACCGTGACCCTCAAGGGCGAGATCACCGGCACGACCTATGCAAGCAGCACGTTCACCCTGCGCAGGCCCGCGCAAGCGCCGACGGATGTGCGGGCCGCTCGGCGGGGCACCAAGAAGGTCCTCGTGACCTGGAGAAAGGGGCCCGAGCCGGACCTGCAGTCGTACGAGGTGTCCAGCACGCAGTCCGGTGTCGGCGGGCGGATGCCCGCTGCCGGCGCGTGCTCCGGCACCTCCTGCAGAGCGGAGCTGGCGGTCCCGGCGCAGCTGGCGGGGAAGAAGGTGGGGTTCGCGGTCACGGCGTTCAGGGGGGATGGGAGCGGTGGGTCGATCGGCTCGGAGGAGTCGGCGATGACGTACGTGAGCTTCCCGGCCACGCCGTCCGCCAAGCCGACGAAGAAGAAGCCCGCCGACACCGGCCAGACAGCGAAGAACAAGGGACCCACGAGGGTCGACGCGCTGCCCATCCTGCCGGGAAAGCCGCAGACACGGCCGTCGAGCAAGCCGAGCAACCGCAAGCCGGCGACGGCCCCCGAATCATCCGAAGCCGACCCGAACGCCAACCTTCTGGTTCCCTCCGGGGAGGAAGGGGCCGAGAAGGGCGGTGGCCCGGCCACGTCGAACGGCAAGGACGGCGCCGGCTCGGCTCCAGGGCAGACCGGCGCGGTGACGACAGCATCCGGCGAGTCTCCGCTCGGGAACATCGGCCAGTACGGGTGGTATGCGACGGCCGCCATCCTCTTGCTGCTGCTCGGTGTGCAGGTGGGCGGTTGGGCCCGGCGCCGTTCGCTGGCTGCGGGCGAGGGCGGGGTTGCTGACTCACCCTCCTCGGCGGGCCTGAGGTCGGGGCCGGCGGGTGGGGCGTACACGCTCTCGACGGCGCAGGGCACCAAGCTCAAGCGAGCGGATGGCACGATAACGCCGGTCACGTCGGCGTCGCGACGACCCGCAGTGATCGTGTCCGTCGCCAAGACGCGCATATCAGAGCAAGAGCCGCATACGGGGACGGAGGGCGCGGCATCGCCTTTTGGCTCTTCCGAGGCGGAGAGTGGGGCGGGGTCCTCCAGGTCTTTGGAGGGGGAGGGAGCTGCCTTGTCCGGTTCGTCGGGGCGGGGGTCGCAGGCGGGGATGGGGGTGCCGGACGGTTCGGTGGCCTCTGAGAGGTCGGCGCCTTCCGAGGGTTCGCCGGCCCGAGGTATGTCTTCCCCTGAGGGTTCGCCGGCCCGAGGTGTTCCCTCCCCCGAGGGTTCGCCTTCCTCCCATGTCTCCTCCTCCGAGGGGGCTGCGTCGTCATCTCCTTCAGGCGAGGTGGCGGACGGCTCTGCGTCGCCTGTTCTTCCTGCGGTACCGATCGATGAGCGGTGGAACGACTTCCTGCCGCCTGTGCCTAAATCCATGGAGGACAGTGCGTTCTGGGCGCGTTCTCAGGCGGGGGATGGCGATTTCTGGGAAGCGGATGGCGACAGCGATGGGGCATATGCCGGTCGTGCGCGGAGGAATGGGAAGCATTTAGGCGAGTCGGACAGGGAGTAATTGCCTTTCGGCTGAAATGGGGCTTGGCGATGGCCTCGTTGGGTGGGTGGTTAGTCCGTGGTGGGGTTCGGGGTCGTGCCGGGTGGGGGCTGCTGAGGGGGATGGGCGGTTCAGCGGTGCGCTTAGAACGCCGGTCTTGGTGCAGGTGGAAAGGGTGTTGGGGGTAGGGTTTCAGGCGGCGGGCATCAGGTGTTGGGCCGGTAACTTTTGTCTGTTCCGGCTGTGGTTCGGCTGAGATTATGTTGCAGGCGCGTGAGTCTTTATTGCGGGGATAGCAAAGTGTTGAGGAGGCGGATGGCGCCTCTTTTGTGCAGGGGTTCGTTGCCGTTGCCGCATTTGGGGGATTGGATGCAGGAAGGGCAGCCGCGTTCGCATTCGCAGGACATGATGGCTTCGCGGGTGGCGGTGAGCCAGTCGGTGGCGCGGGCGTAGCCGCGTTCGGCGAAGCCGGCGCCGCCCTCGTGGCCGTCGTACACGAAGACGGTGAGCAGGCCCGTGTCGGCGTGCAGTTCGGTGGAGACGCCGCCGATGTCCCAGCGGTCGCAGGTCGCGAACAACGGGAGGAGGCCGATGGCGGCGTGCTCAGCGGCGTGGGCGGCGCCGCCCAGGTCGATGTCGGCTTCGGCGAGCGGGGCCACGGCCGAGGCGGGCAGCGTCCACCAGACGGCGCGGGTGCGGAGAGTTCGGGGCGGCAGTTCCAGAGGTTCGTCGCCGAGCATTTCGCCTGATTGGAGGCGCCTCTTCAGGTACGAGACGACTTGGCGGGTCACCTCCACCTCGCCGAAGTGGAGGGTGCCGGGGCCCAGAGGTTGGGAGCGTTCAGTGGAAAGGATGGAGATGTCGGTGATGTCGCGGGCGAAGGTCGTGTAGTCCGGGTTGGCGCTGGAGACCAGGGCCACTCCGGCGTCCAGGTCCAGGAGCTCCACGAGGAAGGTCTCGCCCTGGTGCAGGTAGATCGCGCCCGTGTGCACGGTGGTGTGCGCGGAGGGCTCGTCCACGCTGCCCAGCAGGCGGCCTGTGGACGACTCCACGACCTGGATCGGGGCTCCTCCGCCGCCTCGGATGTCGGCGAGGTCCGTGGCCCGCTCGCGCCTGGTCCAGAACCAGCCGGCCGGACGCCTCCTGAGCATGCCGTCCGCCACCAGGTCGTCGAGGACCTTGGCGGTGGTGGGGCCGAAGATGGGCAGGTCGTCCTCGCTCAGCGGGATCTCGGCGGCGGCGGCGCAGAGGTGGGGGCCCAGCACGTACGGGTTGTCGGGATCGAGGACGATCGCCTCCACCGGGCGGCCGAACAGGGCCTCGGGGTGGTGCACGAGGTAGGTGTCCAACGGGTCGTCCCTGGCGATCAGTACGGCCAGTGCGTCCCTGCCGTCGCGGCCCGCCCTGCCCGCCTGCTGCCAGAGCGAGGCGCGGGTGCCCGGCCAGCCGGCGATCAGCACGGCGTCGAGGCCGGAGACGTCCACGCCGAGTTCGAGGGCGTTGGTGGTGGCCAAGCCCATGATCGTGCCTGCGCGGAGGGCCTTCTCCAGGAGGCGGCGGTCCTCGGCGAGGTAGCCCGCCCGGTACGCGGCGATCTTGTTGGGGAGCTCGGCGAGGTCGGCTTCGGCCGACTCGGGGATCGCCCAGGTGAGGGAGGACGGTGATTCGACGGGGGACGCTGATTCCAGGGAGGACCCTGATTCAAGGGAGGACCTTGATTCAAGGGGGGACGCTGATTCCAGGGAGGAGGGTGATTCCCCGGAGAGGGCGGCGGGCGGGACCGGCTCTCGTGAGCCTCTGGTGTGGGCGGCCGGTGCGTGTTTCCGGGCTTGTTCGGATGATGCGGCGGCGTGGGTAGCCCGTGTCTGTTCCGAGGCTGGAGCAGCGTGTTCCGAGCTGGGGGATGAGTGGTCCGCGCCAACGGGAGCTTTGCTCAGGTGCTGGGTGGGCTGGTTGTCGTGAGGGGACGGTGAGTCCGGGTGCTGGGTGGGCTGGTTCTGGTGCGGTGAGGGCAGGGCTGGGTGCTGGGTGGGCTGGTTCTGGTGCGGTGAGGGCAGGGCTGGGTGCTGGGTGGGCTGGTTCTCCTGCGGCGAGGGCGGGGGGTTGTGTGGGGAGGTGTGGGGTTCGTGCGGATGGCCCTCGACCGGAGCTGGGGAGGGGTGGTTCGGCAGCAGGGATGAGTCTGCCTTCGGTGCGCCGGCCTCGGTGTTCCTGGTCGGAGGGAGAGCGGTGGGGGTGCTGGAGGTGGGGGGTGGGGTGTAGGGGAGGGAGAAGGCTACGTCGGCCAGTTTGGCGCGGGCTGAGAGGGCTACCGTTTCTGCGCCTCTCCTTGAGCGGACGAAGGCGAGGGTGCGTACGTCGGCCAGGACGAGGTCGGCCAGCAGGTCGGCGGCCTCCGCCGTGGCCGTGCGGCGTACGGGGGCCCCGCCTTCGCCTCGCAGCTCCGTCAGGGGCGGCTCCCACAGCGCGATGGTGGTCGCGCCCTTGGGCGAGGCGTCCACCGTCACCTCGTCCATCTCGAGCCCCGTCAGCCTTCGCCCGAACAGCCCCGGCTCGCTGGCCGTCGCCGAGGCGAGCATGAAGGTGGGGGTGGAGTGGTAGCGGGCGCAGGCGCGGCGGAGGCGGCGCAGGATCTGGGCGACGTGCGAGCCGAAGACGCCGCGGTAGCCGTGGCACTCGTCCACCACGACCAGGCGCAGGCGGCGGAAGAACGACGACCACTGCGCGTGGCGAGGAAGGATGCTGCGGTGCAGCATGTCGGGATTTGTCAGTACGTAGTTGGCGTGCTGGCGCACCCAGGTGCGTTCCTCGAAGGGGGTGTCACCGTCGAAGCAGGCGGCGCGGAGCTGGGTGATGCGCAGCTCGCGCAGGCTGCGGAGCTGGTCGGCGGCCAATGCCTTGGTAGGGGTCAGGTAAAGAACCGTGCCGCCGTCGAGGGAGGCGGCGACCGCCGGAGTGAGGTACGCGAGGGACTTGCCCGACGCCGTACCGGTCGAAATGATCACGTTTCGGCCACGGAATGCCAGGTCGGCGGCCTCGTACTGGTGAGGCCAGAGTCCTGTCACCCCGCGGTTCGCCAAGCGCGTAACGAGGACTTCCGGCGTCCACTCCGGCCAGCGCACTTGGCCCGCCTGACGTGCGGGAACATGCTCCACATGGGTGACACGCGCGCGACGTGCGGGTACGCCGAGCAGGTGGCGGAGGAGTGATGCCGTCTGTTCTGGGGAGGATCCGGTGGAAGTCACTGTTTCCAGTCTTGCATCCGTGGGCAAAGTCGCCGGGAATCGTGATTTCGTATAGACACAAGCCAGGCGCGTGGTTGAATGCCGCGCGTCAGGGTCGGACAGTCTGGGGCCACGCTCCAGATTGCCAGGCCGGCAAGACTACTTTCGCAGGCGAGGCGCTGGAGGATCTGTGGATCTGAAGTTGGATCACCGCACCGAAGACCGACTCACCATCGTGGAGGTCGAGGGTGAGATCGATGTCTACACGGCGCCGAGATTGCGTGAGCTCCTCATCGATCTGGTCAACAAGGGCAACTTCCACCTTCTTGTGAACATGGAGAAGGTCGACTTCCTCGACTCCACGGGCCTCGGGGTCCTGGTCGGGGGGCTCAAGCGAGTTCGCGCGCACGACGGCTCGCTTGAGCTGGTCTGCACGCAGGAGCGCATCCTCAAGATCTTCCGGATCACCGGGCTGACCAAGGTCTTCGGGATCTACGCTTCGGTCGACGAGGCCAAGGAAGCTCACGGCAAAGACAAGTAGCATGGCTACCGTCGAGCTCACGTTCAGCGCTCTCCCCGCACACGTGCGCACCGCACGGCTGGTGGCGACGGCTATCGCGCGCCGCACCGGTGTGGAGGAGTCCCTGCTGGACGAAGTCAGGCTCGCCGTGGGTGAGGCATGTTCCCGGGCAGTCGAGGCGCATCGAGCGCACTGTCCGGGCGAGCCCATCCGCATCGAGCTACGTGACGATTCGGGGCGTTTCGAGGTCACGGTCAGTGACCTGGCTCCCAGCGAGGAGATCAAGCAAGAAAAGCCGCTGGACCTGGGCATGCTCTCTGACTCGTTCATGTCCAACTTCGGGATCGCGGTCATCGAAGGGTTGGCCGATGATGTCGAGGTGTTTCCCAGCCCCAAAGGCACGAATATCCGGATGAGCTGGCCGGCTGCCGTCGGCAGCAGCACCAACACCAGCACCGGGACCATCTGAGCCGCCCTGATCAGCCCAACCCCATCCCAGCCGGGAATGAGGCGGGCGGGCTTTCGGGCTGTTCCGGGAGGCTTTCGGGTTGTCCTGGGGGCCCGGGGCATGGCGGAGGCCCGGGGCATGGCTGAGGTCTGGCACATGGGCCGAGGACTGGCACATAGGCCGAGGACTGCCGCGTGGGCTGGGGCTGTCTGCGGCATTCGAGGTTGAGGTAGCTGCGGGCTGAGGTCGAGGTAGGTGGTTCGGCCAAGGTCCGTGGCTTTGTGCTGTCGGCAGGGCAGTCTCGGGCGGCCCCTCTCTGCGCCGATAGGCCCTGGAGGGCCTCTCTGCGCCTCTGAGGGGCGATTTGTGCGCATTGGGCGGCAGCTGGGGTGGGTTCGGCTGTGGGGGCAGGGCGGCATGCGCGCCAGGAGAGCGTCTGAGGATCGAACGGCGGGTTGTCGTCGTGCGTATCCAGGAGGGGTGGGTTTGGGGCGGCGGGGGTGTGGGGCCAGGCCAAGTGGGTGCAGGAGGGTGCGGTACGTACGGGGAGGCCCGGGGCCGGTGGGGATGCAGGGGTGTGGTCAAGGGGCGGGAAGGCCGCAAGAATCGGGGTTTCGGGCGGGCCGAAAAGGTGCCTTGCTGTGACCGTAAAGGCTTGGAAATTTCTGGTGTCAGATCCCAAACCAGGGCACTGTCAGGGGATTACTAGACACTCGCACAATTAGCGACCCCCAGAGCCTTCATATCCACGGACTGCCTGCGTAGACTCCCGGCACCGGCCAAGGTGATCCGGCGGAACGCGGATTCAACCGGAAGCGGCACCCACAACCCGGATGGTGCCGCAACACCCGCCGAGGAAAACTGCAGCACCGCCCGGGCAGGACGACCGGTCTTGCCGAGGAGAACGATGAGCAGGCACATGCTGGCAGCGGAGCCAGCGTCCAATCTGGTTCTGAGCGGAAACAATCTCACCATCGTGATCGTGGTCGCCGCGGTCGCACTGATCGCGCTAGCCGTCGCCGGCGGCCTGGTGCGCGAAGTGCTGTCCGCCGGCCAGGGCACCGAACGAATGCAGAACATCGCGCGCGCCGTACAAGAAGGCGCCGCGGCCTATCTCACGCGTCAGTTCCGCACGTTGGCGATCTTCGTCATCGTGATTCCCTTCCTGCTGCTCCTGCTACCTGGAGAGACGGACGTACGCATCGGACGTTCGATCTTCTTCGTGGTCGGGGCGGTGTTCTCCGCGCTGACCGGGTTCATGGGCATGTGGCTCGCGGTGCGCGGAAATGTGCGCGTCGCCGCCGCCGCCAAGGACGCCGGTGAGAAGCGGGCGATGCGCATCGCGTTCCGTACCGGCGGTGTGGCCGGCATGTTCACGGTGGGCCTCGGCCTGCTGGGCGCGGCGGTCGTGGTCTTCATCTACCAGGGCAACGCGCCGGGCGTGCTCGAAGGCTTCGGCTTCGGCGCGGCGCTGCTGGCGATGTTCATGCGAGTCGGCGGCGGCATCTTCACCAAGGCCGCCGACGTGGGCGCCGACCTGGTCGGCAAGGTCGAGCAGGGCATTCCCGAGGACGACCCGCGCAACGCCGCGACCATCGCCGACAACGTGGGCGACAACGTCGGCGACTGCGCCGGCATGGCGGCCGACCTGTTCGAGTCGTACGCGGTCATGCTGGTCGCGAGCCTCATCCTGGGCCGGGTGGCCTTCGGCGAGGAGGGGCTGATCTTCCCCCTCATCGTCCCGATGATCGGTGTGATCACCGCGATCATCGGCATCTTCGTCACCGGCATGCGCGACCGCGACCGCAACGGCATGGCGGCGATCAACCGCAGCTTCTTCATCTCCGCCGCCATCTCGGCGGTGCTCGTGGCGGCGGCCGCGTTCTGGTACCTGCCGAGCAGCTTCTCCGGCCTGACCGGCTCCACCGTGCAGTCCGACGCCGACCCGCGGCTCATCGCCATCGGCGCGGTGCTGATCGGTCTCGTGCTGGCCAGCGCGATCCAGCTGCTCACCGGCTACTTCACCGAGACCAACCGCCGCCCGGTCAGGGAGATCGGCGAGAGCTCGGCCACCGGCCCGGCCACCGTCATCCTGGCCGGCATCAGCGTCGGCCTCGAGTCGGCGGTGTACTCCGCGCTGATCATCGGCGGCGCCGTCTACGGCGCGTTCCTGCTCGGGTTCGGGAACGTGACGATCGCGCTGTTCGCGGTGGCGCTCGCCGGCACCGGTCTGCTGACCACGGTCGGCGTCATCGTCTCCATGGACACCTTCGGCCCGGTCTCCGACAACGCGCAGGGCATCGCGGAGATGTCAGGCGACGTCGAGGGCGAGGGCGCGCGGGTGCTGACCAGCCTCGACGCGGTCGGCAACACCACGAAGGCGATCACCAAGGGCATCGCCATCGCGACGGCGGTGCTGGCGGCGACGGCGCTGTTCGGCGCGTTCCGTACGGCGGTGGAGACCGAGCTGACCGCCGCCACGGCGTCGGTCAAGGACGCGCTCGGCACGTTCTCGTCCTTCAGCCTCAGCATCGACCAGCCGAACGTGCTGGTGGGTCTGATCATCGGCGCCGCGGTGGTGTTCCTGTTCTCCGGGCTCGCCATCATGGCGGTCGGCCGGGCCGCGATGCGGGTGGTCTTCGAGGTACGCGACCAGTTCCGCAACAAGCCCGGCATCATGGACGGCACCGAGACGCCCGAGTACGGCCGCGTCGTGGACATCTGCACCCGCGACTCGCTGCGCGAGCTGGCCACGCCCGGTCTGCTGGCGGTCATGACGCCGATCGCGGTCGGGTTCGCGCTGGGGTACGCGCCGCTCGGCGCCTTCCTCGCCGGTGCGATCGCGTGCGGCACGCTGATGGCCGTCTTCCTCGCCAACTCCGGTGGTGCCTGGGACAACGCCAAGAAGCTCGTCGAGGACGGTCACCACGGCGGCAAGGGCTCCGAGGCGCACGCCGCCACGGTCATCGGTGACACCGTCGGTGACCCGTTCAAGGACACCGCCGGTCCTGCCATCAACCCGCTGATCAAGGTGATGAACCTGGTGGCGCTGCTGGTGGCGCCGGCCGTGGTGCTGTACGCGGGCAACCCGACCCTGCGGATCGGCATCACCGTGGTCGCGGTGGCGGTCGTGGTGGGCGCGATCATCGTGTCCAAGCGGCGGTCGGTGGCCATCGAGCCGGCGAACAACAACAACCGCGAGCACGAGCCTGTGGCCTCGTAGTTCGTTGAGCGTGTGAGGCGCCCGTCCCCGTAGGTGGGGGCGGGCGTCCTTTTGTCGGAAGGGGAAGGTGGGTGGGGGCGGGCGTTCTTTTGTCGGATGGGGAAGGTGGGGGTGGAGGCTGGGGGGTTGGGTGGGAAACTGGGCGCGTGAACGATGACAAGCAGCAGCCCAGCGGCGGCAAGACCCTGGGCATGATCCTGCTGGCCATGGTCGCCATCCTGGCCGTGATCGTGGGGCTCGCGGTCTGGGCGTCGAGGGGATGAGCGCGTGCGTACGTTGATCGTGCTGCGGCACGCCAAGGCCGCCTCCGTGCCGGGCCTGGTTGATTGGGAGCGCCCGCTGACGGATCAGGGCGAGCAGGACGCCAAGCGGGCGGGCGAGGAGATCAGGGCGGCGGGGCTCGTCCCCGACGTGGTTCTGTGCTCACCTGCGGCCAGGACGCGGCGCACCGCCGAGCTGGCCTTCCCCGGCGTGGAGGTCAGCTACGAGCAGGACATCTACGAGGCGTACCCGGACGAGCTCCTGGAGCTCCTGCGCCGCGCCGACCCCGAGGCGGGCACCGTGGCACTGTGCGGGCACAACCCGGGCGTCCACGAGCTGGCCCTGGGGCTGGCGGGCGGCGACTACGGGTTCAGGCCGGGGTCGTTCGCGGCGATCGCGGTGGAGCCGCCCTGGGAGCAGCTGTCACCGGGCGAGGGCCGCCTGATCAACCGCTGGGCCCCGGACAAAGAGCGCTGATCAGAGGACGGGCAGGACGGCGTCCTCGGCGTCGGCGGCCTCCACCTCGTCGCGGGAGATGCCCAGCAGGTAGAGGATCGAGTCGAGGTACGGCGTGTTGACGGCCGTGTCGGCGGCCTGGCGGACGACCGGCTTGGCGTTGAACGCGATGCCGAGCCCGGCCGCCGCGATCATGTCGAGGTCGTTGGCGCCGTCGCCGATGGCCACGGTCTGGGAGATCGGCAGGCCGGCCTCGCGGGCGAAGCGTTCGAGCGCCCGCGCCTTGCCCGGCCGGTCGACGATCTCGCCGACGACGCGCCCGGTGAGCCTGCCGTCGACGACCTCCAGGACGTTCGCGGCGGAGTAGTCGATGCCGAGCTCGTCGACCAGCGCGTCGGTGATCTGGGTGAAGCCGCCGCTGACGATGGCGAAGCGGTAGTCGAGCCGCTTGAGCGTGCGGACCAGCGTGCGGGCGCCGGGGGTCAGCACGACTTCCTTGCGCACCTGCTCGAACACCTCGGCGGGCAGCCCTTCGAGCAGCGCGACGCGCCGCTTGAGCGACTCGGCGAAGTCGAGCTCGCCGCGCATGGCCTCTTCGGTGACGCGGGCGACCTCGTCGAGGCAGCCGGCGTGGGCGGCCAGCAGCTCGATGACCTCGCCCTGGATGAGGGTGGAGTCGACGTCCATGACGATGAGCCGCTTGGCCCTGCGGGACAGGCCGGTGCGCTGGACGGCGACGTCGACCTCCTGCTGCGCGGCCTCGGCGGCGAGCTCGACGCGCAGGGCGGCGGGGTCGGCGCCGGAGACCGACAGCTCGATGCAGGTGACGGGCCACTGGGCGAGGCGTTCGATGCGGTCGATGTTGGCGCCGGCGGCGGCGATGCGGCCGGCGATGCCCGCCATGGCGGCCGGCGAGAGGGTGGCGCCGAGCACGCTGACCGACAGGCGGCCGCGGCGGCGCTGCTCCTTGGCCTGGGAGCCGGTGGACAGCTCCACCTCCATGCCGAGGTCTTCGGCGACGCGCTCGACGGCGGTCCACATGGCGCCGAGCGTGGTGCCGGTGCCGGTGGACGGCCCGCCCGCGTACGCGACGAGCACGCCGAGCGTCAGGCGGCCTCGGATGACGACCTGCTCGATGTCGGCCACCGTCACGGGGAACTTCGACAGGACGGAGAAGAGCCGGGAGGTGACGCCGGGGCGGTCGGGGCCGGTGAGTGTGATCAGGAGGGTGCGCTGGTCCACATTCAGCCACGGTACTGCGCCCGATCCGGTGCTCGCGCAGCAGGTCGCGCATTCGGGCTCGGGCGCAGTAGGGACGGGGTCAGCGAGCGATCTTGGTCTTGACCGTCTTCGCGTAGCCGTGGACGGGGATGCCGAGCCGGTCGAGCTCCTCCTTGCTCATGTTCTCCATGCCCGTCTGGACGTCGTAGGAGACGATGCCGAGCTTGGCGGTCTGGGTGCCCTTGGCCTTCTTGGTGAGCCTGACGTCGAAGATCATGGCGATGCTCTCGCCCTTCTCGACGACCTTGGGCACGAAGCAGTACAGCGCCCGGCCGTCGAGCCCGCACTCCGTGCCCTTGACGCTGGAGCGGTAGTAGACCATCTTCAGGTCGATGTCCTTGGGGAACTCGCCGCCCAGGAAGTAGTAGTCGGCGTAGTGGGGGCCCTTGTTGCGGGCGACGACGGTGTAGGAGATCTTTCCGCCGCGCTTGACCTTCTTCGGTGCCTTGACCTGCACGTCGAAGACGGAGAACGGGTCGTCCTGGGCGGTGGCGGAAGCGGGGGCGGCGGAAAGCAGCAGGGCGCCTGCCGCTAATGCGACCGTCGCGACCTTGGGCAGAGAGTTACGCATACAAACGTCTCCGTCGTGGGTGGAAAAACGGGGACGCGACACACTAAGCCCCCGTAAATGTCGGCTTTTCCTATCACGTGGGCAAAGCGGGGTAAAGCTTATTTCTGCAGAATCAGGTGTGTGTCGCCGAACTCGTGCCACAGATAACTCTCGCGCAACGCCTCCTTGTACGCCCGCGCCAGCGCCGCCTCGCCCGCGATCGCGGTCAGCATCATCAGGTGGCTCGACCGCGGCTCGTGCAGCCCGGTGATCAACCCGGAGACGGCCCGTACGCCACCCTCCGGCGTCACCACGTGCCCGGTCCACCCACGGGAGGCGGAGACCACTCCTGCGGCGTCGACGGCGGTCTCCAGCGCCCGTACGACGGTGGTGCCCGCCGCCACCACCCGGCCGCCGTTCCGCCTGGTCAGGTTCACCAGGTCGGCCGTGGACGCGGGCACCTCGTAGCGCTCGGCATAGGGCGGCTCGTCCTTCTCCGGCGAGGCCACCCCCGTGTGCAGCGTGATCGGCGCGATGCCGACGCCCCGCGACACCAGCGCCGTGACCAGCGCGTCGGTGAACGGCCGCGCCGCGCTCGGCATCTCCGCGCTGCCCGGCACGGTCGCGAACACCGTCTGGTACGCCTCGATCGGCCAGTCGCGCTCCACGTAGGAGTAGCGGATCGGCACCCCGTGCACCCGCAGGTACTCCTCCACGTCCCGGTCGAGGACGGCCCGCCACAGCCGCGGCGTCTCGCGCCCGAGCAGCCGCAGCGTGGCGCGTCCCGGCATGGGCAGCCACTCGCCCGGCTCGCCCCCCGCATAAGGCTCGCTCGCCTTGGAGGTGCGCCGGCGCAGCTCGACCAGCCACGTGCCGTCCTGCCGCGCGGTGGAGAAGTGCACGGCGAGTCGGTCGAGCCGGACGGCGGCGGGCAGCGTCGCCGAGTTGTTGACCACGATGAGGTCGCCGGGGTCCAGCAGGGAGGGCAGGTCGTGGAAGCGGTGGTGCGACGGGTCGCGGTCGCCGCGCGAGACGAGCAGGCGCACCCCGTCCCTGGCCGTGCCGCGCGCCTCGGGCGGCTCGTGGGCGGACAGTCCTGGTGGCAGCGAGAAGTCCAGCGCGGCGGTCATTGCAGGCTCACCTTGCCGCTCGCGGGGCGGGCGCCGACCAGGTCGTACAGCGCCGCCGCCACCTTGGCCGGGTCGGCGGCGCCCGCGGCCTCCTCGGCGCCGACGGCGTCGGCCAGCATGCGGGTGTTCATCTCGCCGGGATCGACCCACCACACGCGCAGGGCGGGCTCCTCGGCGGCCAGCACGTTGGACAGCTGCTCCAGCGCGGCCTTGGTGGCGCCGTAGCCGCCCCAGCCCTCGTACGCGCCGGTGGCGGCGTCGGAGGTGACGTTCACGATCGAGCCGCCGGCGGCGCGCAGCGCGGGCAGCGTGGCCTGGATGAGCGCGAGCGGCGCCGTGACGTTCGTCTCCAGCAGCCCTCTGAACGCCTCCAGCGGATAGTCCGCGAGGTGCGGCAGCGGCGTCACGCCGAGGTCGCTCGCGTTGTTGACCAGCAGGTCCAGCGAGGGCGCCGCGGCGGCCAGGCGGGCCACGTGCGCGGGGTCGGTCACGTCGCCGGCGATCGCGGTCGCGCCCAGCTCGGCGGCGGCCCTGTCGAGGTCGTCGGCGCCGCGCGCGGTGAGGACGAGGCGCCAGCCCGCCGCGCCGAGCGCCCTGGCCAGGGCCAGGCCGAGACCTCGTGAAGCTCCGGTGATGAGTGCGGTGTTCGTCATGACACCGACGCTAGGAACGGACGGCCGCGCGGACATCGGGCCGAGGACCGGCCGGTGCCTGGGCACTTCGTCCTAGGACCATAGAGTGGGTCGCGTGCCCTCCGACGTGCCTTCCGACCGAGACGAGATCATGCAGGCGGTGAGCTCGGCCGTGCTCGCGGTCACCCGCCACCTGTCGGTGCGCGAGGTGCTGCAGGTCATCGTACGCTCGGCGCAGCGCCTGCTCGACGCCCGCTACGCCGCGCTCGGCGTGCCCGACGACGACGGCTCGTTCGCCGAGTTCGTCGCCGAGGGCCTGACCGACAAGCAGTGGGACGCGATCGGCCCGCTGCCCCGCCAGCACGGCATGCTCGGCGCGATGCTGCGCGACGGCACCCCGGTCAGGCTGCCCGACCTGCGCAAGGACGAGCGGTTCGAGTGGTGGCCGAAGGCCCACCCGGTGATGAAGGACTTCCTCGGGGTGCCGATCCGCGACGGCGACCGGGTGCTCGGCATCATCTTCCTGGCCAACAAGCGGCGCGGCGGCGGCTTCACCGACGCCGACCAGGAGCTGCTCACGCTGTTCGCCGCGCACGCGGCCATCGCGCTGACCAACGCCAGGCTCTATGAGCACAGCCGCGAGCTGGCCATGCTGGAGGAGCGCAACCGCATGGCGAGGGAGCTGCACGACGCGGTCAGCCAGAAGCTGTTCTCGCTGCGGCTGTCCGCGCAGGCCGCCGGCGCCCTGCTGGACAGAGACGCCGGCAAGGCCGCCGCCGAGCTCGACCGGGTGCAGCGGCTGGCCGGCGAGGCGATCTCCGAGCTGCGCGCGGTCATCGTCGAGCTGCGGCCGGCCGAGCTCGACCGCCACGGGCTGACGGAGACGCTGCGCAAGCACGTGCGCCTGCTCGACCGGCTGCACCCGCCCCTGGTGGCGTTCGAGTGCGGCGAGCTGCCGGCGCTGGCGCCCGAGACCGAGGTGGCGGTGCTGCGGGTGGCCCAGGAGGCGCTGCACAACGCGCTGCGGCACTCGGGGGCGGCGCACGTGCGGGTGCGGCTGGCGGACGAGGACGGCAGGCTGGTGCTGAGCGTGCACGACGACGGCAAGGGCTTCGACCCGGCGGATCCGCAGCGCGGGCTCGGGCTGGTGTCGATGCGCGACAGGGCCGAGTCCGTCGGAGGCGTCATGACCGTCGCGTCGGCCCCCGGCGAGGGGACGACCGTGCGCATGGAGGTGAGCGCGTGATCCGGGTGCTGATCGCCGACGACCATCCGGTGGTGCGGCAGGGGCTGCGCACGTTCCTCGACCTGCAGGACGACATCACGGTCGTCGGCGAGGCGGGCGACGGCGCGCAGGCCGTCGAGCTGGTCGGCGAGCTTTCGCCCGACGTGCTGCTGCTCGACCTGAAGATGCCGGTGCTCGACGGGCTCGGCGCGCTCGAACGGCTGACCGGCACGCCCACCCGCGTGGTCGTGCTGACCTCGGTGAGCGACCCGGCCGACGTCGGCCCCGCGATGCGGGCGGGCGCGGCCGGCTTCCTCTACAAGGACGTCGATCCGCAGGCGCTGGTCCAGGCCGTCCGCGCGGTGCACGGCGGCCAGGTGCTGCTCGCGCCGGAGGCGGCCGGGGCGATGCTGGCCGCGCCGGGCAACGGCCAGGCGCCGGGGCCCGTGCCGCTGACCGAGCGCGAGCGTGAGGTGCTGGCGCTCATCGCGGCCGGCCGGTCCAACAGGGAGATCGCGCGCAGCCTGGCCGTGGCGGAGAAGACGGTGAAAACTCACGTCTCGAACGTGCTGATGAAGCTGGGCGTCCAGGACCGCACCCAGGCGGCGCTCTATGCCGTCCGCCACGGGCTGGGCTGAGCTACTGGTGGCGTACGGGCTCGAAGATCGCGTGGTGGGCGGCGACCAGCGCGCGGCGCACGGCGCGGTCGAGCTCGCGCAGCGCGCTCTCGCGTACGGCGACCTGCCCGGTGGTGAGCCCGCGCGAGTCGGCCAGGCGCAGCACGGCGGCCAGCCGCGTGGCGAGGGTGGAGACCCGGTGGGCCCGCCCCGGGTAGCCGGGCGCCAGCTCGCCGCCGCGCACGGGACGGCCCGGCCGGTCGCCCACGGGGCCGTCGACCGAGGTGAGGGCCTCGGTAGCGGCGCGCATCGCGTCGGACAGGTCACGCTCCGCCTCGGCCAGCGAGGGCAGGTCATGGCGTACGGGGCCGGCGTCGTGCACGTCGAACCGCACGCCGACGTACGACGACCCGCGCCGGTCGAGCGAGGGCACCAGGCCGAGGTTGCGGTCGGCGAGCACCGCGATGACGGCCTGACCGGCGTCGACCGCGGCCGAGTTGAACGCGGGAGGACCCGACAGCCCGAGCGGGTCGCCCGGCGCGGGCAGCGCGAGCCGCAACTCGCGCAGGCCGTCGGAGCGCAGGTTCGCGAGATGCTTGCGCAGCGGCAGCTCGCCCACGACGGCGGGCCCGCCTGCGGCTTCTACGTGGTCAGCCGCCTCGTCGAGGCCCACGTGACCGGACAGCCACGCGTTGCCCCAGGCGACCAGGGATGGGCAGACAGTCGATTCAGGGCGCACCGGTCCACGATAAGCGCTCGCGCTGCAATAGGTTTGTCCCGAGGGTGACTCCTAAGGAGGTATCGGGGATGGGTGGTCAGGTGCTGCGGCTCCAGGACGTCGCCGTCAGGCGCGACGGAGCGGCCCTGCTGCGCGGCATCGACTGGACGGTCAACGAGGACGAGCGGTGGGTCGTCATCGGGCCCAACGGCGCGGGCAAGACGACCTTGCTGCAGGTCGCCGCCACGCTGCTCTATCCGAGTGAGGGCCTGGTCGAGGTGCTGGGCGAGCGGCTGGGGCAGGCCGACGTGTTCGATCTGCGGCCGCGCATCGGCCTGGCGAGCGCCGCGCTGGCCGAGCGCATCCCGCCTGAGGAGAAGGTCATCGACCTCGTGCTGACGGCCTCCTACGCGATCATGGGCCGCTGGACGGAGGAGTACGACTCCAACGACGTGACCAGGGCCGTCGAGCTGATCGACATGATGGGCGCGGCCCACCTGATCAGGCGCAGGTTCGGCACGCTGTCCGAGGGCGAGCGCAAGCGCGTGCAGATCGCCCGCGCGCTCATGCCCGACCCCGAGATGCTGCTGCTCGACGAGCCGGCCGCGGGCCTCGACCTGGGCGGCAGGGAAGACCTCGTCCGCCGGCTCTCGCTGCTCGCCGGCGACTACCGCTCGCCGACGCTGGTGCTGGTGACGCACCACGTGGAGGAGGTGCCCGCCGGCTTCACCCACGGGCTGCTGCTGCGGCACGGCTCGGTGGTGGCGCAGGGGCCGCTCGAGCACGTGATGACGGCCGAGAACCTGTCGCAGACGTTCGGGGTGCCGCTGTCGCTTGAGCGCAGCGCGGAGGGCCGCTGGTACGCCAGAGCCCACTGATCACCGTTTCGTTCGGTAAGGGACGGGCCAGGCGGAGGGCGAATAGGATCTACGGAGTCGGTTCCCTCGGCTTCGGAGCGTCGCCATGTCCGTCGAGCAGCTCGTCGTCGCCATCGTCGTGGTCGCGGCGGTCGGCTTCGGAGTGGCCCGTACGATCCGCATCATCCCGCAGGCCACGGCAGCCATCATCGAGCGGCTCGGCCGCTATCACCGCACGCTCTCGCCGGGGCTCAACCTGGTGGTGCCGTTCATCGACCGGGTGAAGGACATGATCGACCTGCGCGAGCAGGTGGTCTCGTTCCCGCCGCAGCCGGTGATCACCTCCGACAACCTCGTGGTGTCCATCGACACCGTCATCTACTTCCAGGTCACCAATCCCAAGGCGGCCACGTACGAGATCGCGAACTTCCTCGTCGGCGTCGAGCAGCTCACGGTCACCACGCTGCGCAACGTCGTCGGCGGCATGGACCTCGAGCGCACGCTGACCTCGCGCGAGGACATCAACACCGCGCTGCGCGGCGTGCTGGACGACGCGACCGGCAAGTGGGGCATCCGAGTCAACCGGGTCGAGCTCAAGGCCATCGACCCGCCCGTCTCCATCCAGGACTCGATGGAGAAGCAGATGCGCGCCGACCGCGACAAGCGGGCCGCCGTGCTGACCGCCGAGGGGCAGCGCCAGGCGGCGATCCTGGCCGCCGAGGGCGAGAAGCAGGCGGCGGTGCTGCGGGCGCGCGGCGAGGCGGAGGCGGCGGTGCTGCGCGCGCAGGCCGAGGCCGAGGCGCAGGCGATGCGGGCCAAGGGGCAGGCCGACGCGATCGGCATGGTGTTCAGGGCCATCCATGAGGGCAACCCGAGCCAGCAGCTGCTCGCCTACCAATATCTCCAGACCCTCCCCGAGATCGCCAAAGGCGACGCCAATAAAATCTGGATCGTCCCATCCGAAATGGGAAAGGTCCTGGAAAGCCTGGGCGGCCTCTTCACCACACCCCCCAAGGGCCCGGACACCCGGTGACGTCCTGACCGGGAGCAAGTGACGGCAGTCTCGGGAGGAACGCGTGACGGGGTGGGAACTTGCCGTCGTCTGCGGCGTCGGCGTGATCGCCGGTGCCATCAACGCCGTGGTGGGGTCGGGCTCGCTGATCACGTTCCCGACGCTGGTGGCGCTCGGCGTCGATCCCGTCGTGGCGAACGTCTCCAACACCGTCGGCCTGGTGCCCGGCTCCTTCACCGCGGCGTACGGCTACCGCGCGGAGTTGCGCGGCCAGCGTGACCGCCTGCTGCGGCTGGGCATGGCCTCGGCCCTGGGCGCGCTGATCGGCGGGATCCTGCTGCTGTTCCTCGATCCCGCCGTCTTCGAGGTCGTGGTCGTGGCGCTGATCGCGCTGGCCTGCGTCCTGGTCATGGTGCAGCCGCGGCTCAACACGTGGATGGCCGCCCGCCGCGACCGGCCGCACCCGCACGGCGGTCCCATGCTGTGGCTGGGCGTGCTGGGCGCGGGCATCTACGGCGGCTATTTCGGCGCGGCGCAGGGCGTGCTGCTGATCGGGCTGCTCGGCATCTTCCTCGACGACGGCCTGCAGCGCGTCAACGCGGCCAAGAACGTGCTCGCGCTGCTGGTCAACGGGGTGGCCGCGGTGCTGTTCCTGTTCGTGGCCGACGTCGACTGGCAGGCGGCGGCCGGGGTGGCGCTGGGCGCGATCGTCGGTGGCTTCGCAGGCGCCCGGCTGGGCCGGCGCATCCCGGCGCCGATCCTGCGGGGGGTCATCGTCTGCGTCGGCATTGTCGCGATTATCGTACTGGTGTACGGATAAGTCGTGATGGGTATGACTTGGTCATGAAAGGTGACCGGGTGGAGATCGTCATCGACGCGGGTGGGTCATCGCCGCGCACCTACGAGATCACGGCCACCCGCGCCGGCCGGCGGGTCGAGGTGGCCACCCGGCGCGGGCTCGTCGAGGTGAGCGAGGTCACCAGGAGCGGCACGCCGGTGCGTACCGCGAGGTTCATGTCCAGCCGCATCCTCGCGCTGGTCGAGCACCCCGCCGACGAGGCCTAACGGAAGTCCGCCGCGTGGTCCTCGGCCCACTGCCTGAACGTCAGGGCAGGGCGGCCGAGCAGCCGCCGCACGGTGTCGACGGCCCGCTCGGGCGCGGCCACGAAGGAGCCCCAGGTCGTCAGCGCCTGCTCCACGAACGCCGGCTCGCCCCAGGCGGCCAGCAGCTGCTCGCGGGCCTCCTCGATCGGCTGCTCCTCCCAGCGCACCTCGCGGCCGACCACCTCGCCGATCGTGCGGACCTGCTCGATCTGGGTCAGCTCGGCGGGCCCGGTCAGGTGATACGCGGCGCCGTTGTGCCCGGCCGAGGTGAGCGCGTGCACGGCCACGGCCGCGATGTCCTTCTCGTGGATGAGCGCCCTGGACGCCTCCCCGTACGGCCAGCGCACCACGCCCCGCTTGATCTGCTCCGCCCAGCCCAGGGTGTTGGCCGCGAAGCCGCCGGGCCGCAGGAACGTCCAGTTGAGCGGAGAGCGCCTGATCAGCCGCTCGATCGCGGAGTAGTGCGTGTCATCGGTGCCCGGCACGTTCGCCGACAGGTAGACCACGCGCCGCGCGTGCCGGGCGACGACCTCCACCACCTCCTCCGCGTTGCCCACGGAGAAGCCGGGCCACAGCAGGAAGACGCTCTCCACGTCCTTCAGCGCGGGCTCCAGGCTCTCGGGGGCCGTCAGGTCGCCCTGAACGGCCTCGACGCCCGCAGGCGCCCGCTCGGGCCGTCTCGCGAACGCGCGTACGTCCAGCCCCGCCTCGGCGAGCTGGGACGCCACATGACTGCCGACATTGCCGGTCGCACCGGTCACCAGGATCTTTCCCATGCCGACGACCGTAGGACCTCAACCAAGCTTCAGGTCAACCCAGGACGCACCTGGACGGTGCCGTCCCTCCTGATCCGCGTCTCGAACACCGGCGCGGGCGCCGTCGCGGGCCCGTGCTTGACCGAGCCGTCCGACAGCCGGAACGTGCTGCTGTGCCACGGGCACACCACGCACGCCTCGCCGTCCTGCATGACCAGCCGGCCCTGGTGCAGCGGGCCCGCCAGGTGCGGGCAGCGGTCGCCGAGCACGGTGACGCCCTCGCCCTGGCGCAGCACGAAGAGCTGGATGTAGCCGAGCCGCCGCGCGACAGGGCGGCCCTCCGGCAGGTCCTTGATCGGGCACAGGTCGTGCCAGCCCAGCGGCACCAGGTGCGTCACCTGCGGCGCGTGGTTGGCGCCCGCCGCCTGCCGGTGCGCGAGATGCCCGCCGAGGTACGCCCCGAGCCCGCCGACGGCGAGCCCCGCGTACGACAGCATCCGTCCCGGCCGCTCGCGCCCGCGCAGCCGGGCCAGCAGGGACGCGCTGAACAGGCCGAGCGCGGCCGTGTTGGCCAGCATGTGGACGAACCCCACCCGCTGCTGCTCCCGATGCAGCATCGACCAGTCGGTCACCCCGGACGCCGCCGTGGGCAGCGCATTGATGATGCCGGTGGTCAGCAGCAGGCGGGAGGCCCTGGGGTCGGCGTCCGCGAGGTCCAGCACGGCGGTGGAGAGCCAGCAGCCGAGGCTCACCGTGGCCAGCGACGGGTGCACGGGCTCGCCCAGCGGCACGCCGTGCAGCATGTCGCGCAGCCTGCCCTGGCGCAGCCGCCGGCGGACGACCTTCGCGAGCGCCCTGATCGGCCGGTCCATGCCTTTCGACTTCTCGAGCCGATCGGCTAGCGCCACCGGCCCGGCGAAACCCCGCAACTGCCGACGCTTCGCGCGTACTGTCTCTTTCACGACAAGTCCCCTACCCCGGCCATGTGGGGATCACTCGGACAGGTGTCCCCTGGCCACGGAGAGTTCGACCAGCTCCAGGGCGTACGCGCCGAGCGAGGGCGAGCCCTCCTCGATGATCCGCACCTTCTCCCTGACCTGTCCCGCCGTCACTTTGAACAGCGGCCAGGTGCCGCCCTCGGTGTGGTGGTTGGCCAGGATCGGGGCGAACCGGTCGAGCGCCTTGGCGAAGCGCGCCTCCGGCGTCTTGCGCTCCTCGAACTCGTCCCACAGCTCCCGGAGCCACGCCCCCTGCTCGGCGGGCAGCAGGCCGAAGATGCGGTCGGCGGCGGCCCGCTCGACCTCCGCCTGCGCGGCCACCTCCACCGGGTCGTAGATGAACGTGTCGCCCGCGTCGATCTCCACCAGGTCGTGCACCAGCAGCATGGCGACGACCCGTTGCAGGTCGGTTCCGGGTGGGGCGTGCTCGCCGAGGACCATCGCCAGCGTGCCCACGTACCAGGAGTGCTCGGCGGTGTTCTCCCGTCGCGAGCCGTCGATGAGATGGTTGCGGCGGATGATCCGCTTCAACTTGTCGATCTCGATGGCGAAGGCGATCTGGGCGTTCAGGCGGTCCTCTTCTGGCACGATAGTCACGCGCGACACCCTAATGTGCGGTGATCACCCCGGTTGGTGAAATCGTGACCGGAACTCCGTTGAACACTGCGTTACCACTTGGTGCATCGATCGCCGTTTCGTCCGTGAGCGCGTTGGCGCTGACGCCCGCGTGCCCGGCCGCCACGCGCTGCGCGCTCCCCACGTGTCCCCAGCCGTGCGGCAGGCTGACCACGCCCGGCATGATCGTGTCGGTGGGCTCAAGCGCCACCGTGACCTCGCCCTTCGCCGAACGCACCACCGCCTCGCCGGCCAGCCCGAGCCGGGCCACGTCCTCGGGGTGGATCTGCAGCGTGCACGTGTTGCTGCCGCCCACCAGCGGCTCGACGTTGTGCATCCAGCTGTTGTTGGAGCGCAGGTGGCGCCGCCCGATGAGGACGATCCCCGCCGGCTCGTCCGCCAGCCTGGCGCGCAGCCGCTCGACGTCCTCGATCAGCCGCGGGGGAGCCAGCTCGACCAGCCCCGACGCCGTCCGCAGCACCTCCTCCAGCCGGGGCTCCAGCGGACCCAGGTCCAGGCCGTGCGGGTTGTCCCGCAGCGTGCGCAGCGACAGGTCGCCCTTTCCCGACCAGTCGCCGTACGGGCCGAGCCGCAGCATCATGTCCAGCCGCCGCTCCGCGCCCGTCTCGCCGTCCAGCAGCGCGCGCAGCTCTGCCACGTCCCGCCCCTCGACGCCGGAGCCGGGCGTCTCCGTCGCCTTGCGCAGCGTCTCGTCGATGACGTACGCGTCCAGGTCCCCTTCGAGCCCCGAGGCGATGCCCGCCAGCCTGGCCAGGATCTCCGCCTCCGACGGTCGCCCGTCCAGCGGCAGCAGCGGCGGTGAGTACCGCGCGTAGTTGCGCACCGCGAAGCCGGTCAGCGCGAAGTCGTAGTGTCCCGCCTGCAGGATGCGCGGCGGCGGCAGGATGACGTTCGCGTGCCTGGTGGTCTCGTTCAGGTACGGATCGACGCTCACCATGAAGTCGAGCCGCTCGAACGCCCTGTCCAGCCTGGCCCCGTTGGGCGCCGACAGCACCGGGTTGCCGGCGATCGTCAGCAGGAACCTGACCTGCCCCTCGCCCGGCGTCTCGATCTCGTCGGCCAGCGTGGCGACCGGCAGCTCGCCGTTCGCCTCCGGCAGCCCGCGCACCCGGCTGCGCCAGCGCCCCACCTGATACGGCCGGCGCCGCCCCGGCGGCTCCGTCGCGGCCTTGGGGAACATCACGCCGCCCGGCCTGTCGAGGTTGCCGGTCAGCACGTTGAGCACGTCGACCAGCCACTGGGCCAGCGTGCCGAACTCGGCCGTGCAGGTGCCGATCCTGGCGTACACGGCCGCCCGCGGCGCCGCCGCCAGCTCCCTGGCCAGCCGGGTCACCACCTCGGCCGGCACGCCCGTCCTGCGCGCCACCGCGTCGGGCGGGAAGTGCTTGGCCGCCTCGCGCACCTCGGCCAGCCCGTTGACCTCGTGCCGCAGGCTGAGCAGGTCCTCGGCGAACAAGGTGTGCACGATGCCGAACAGCAGGTACGCGTCCGTGCCCGGCCTGACGAACACGTGCTCGTCGG
Source organism: Nonomuraea sp. NPDC049419 (assembly GCF_040676995.1). Lineage (NCBI taxonomy): Bacteria > Bacillati > Actinomycetota > Actinomycetes > Streptosporangiales > Streptosporangiaceae > Nonomuraea > Nonomuraea sp. NPDC049419. The sequence goes on from NZ_JBFAQB010000009.1 coordinate 300,248, forward strand.
CCAGCGCCGCGGTCCGCGTACGGCGGGGGTCCACCACGACCAGCCGGCCGCCGCGCCGCCTCAGGGCCTTGAGCCGGCCAGGGAAGTCGGGCGCGGTGCACAGCGAGCCGTTGGACTCCAGCGGGTTGGCGCCCAGCATCAGCAGGTGGCCGGTCCTGTCCAGGTCGGGCACCGGGATCGTCATCGGATGGCCGAACATCAGCCCCGCCGCCACGTGCTTCGGCATCTGGTCGGCGGTGCTGGCGGAGAAGACGTTGCGGGTGCCGAGCGACTTGATGAGCGGGGTGGCGTAAAGCGCGCCCGCCATGGTGTGGGCGCTGGGGTTGCCCAGGTAGACGGCCACCTCGCGGCGGTCTGCCACACGCTCAAGGCCCGCCCGTACGGCGGCGAACGCCTCGTCCCAGCTCGCCTCGCGCCACCGGTCGCCCTGCCTGATGAGCGGCGCGCTCAGCCGGTCGGGGTCCTCGTCGAGCCGGCCGAGGCTGGCGCCCTTCGGGCAGATGAACCCCTTGCTGAACGGGTCGTCCTTGTCACCGCGCACGCCGGTCACGTGCCCGGTCGCGTCGAGGGTGAGCGTCAGGCCGCAGACGGCTTCGCAGAGGGGACAGGTCCGGTGCACGGTCGACGTCATCGTCACTCCTGAGTTCGCCAGATGAACTCATCTTCGCGCGGACCGCCCGCATGGGGAAGCCCCGGAGCCGTCGTCGTCGGGCCTGCGCCGGCCGGCCCCCCGCCCGTTCGACGGCGGGGGCCGGTGATGATGGTCTGTCAGTCGGCGCAGATGGCGAAGACGCTGATACCGACGTCGTTGTAGCCGATTTGGCGGCCGAGGCCGATCCAGCCGCGTCCGTCGTCGGTGGGGAACGACCCCACCAGGATGGCGGCGTTGCCGCGGGCCTCGGCGCCGCCGCCGAGGACGCGCTTGGAGCCCGGGCAGTAGAGCGTGCGGCGCTGGAAGTTGGGGACGTTCGCGTTGGGGAGAGTGACGAGCTGGTAGCCGGGGGGCAGCGCCGCGTGGCGGGTCGCCGCCGCCACGGGGGCGGGTGCTTGAAGGGTGACGACGGTGGCCGTCACGCAGGCTGCCGTAGCGAGAGCGGCGATGGAAAGGAGCAGGGACTTCTTGAACCGCATGGTCTCTCCTTGTCCTATTCCCTGACAGGCACGATGTCCGAGCGACACGCGCCGGCCGGCGTATGCGTGTTCCGAGGACATGTGACAGGGGAGAAGAGGCTGACACGAGGAGTATCTGCTCCGTCGCACTCCGTGTCCATACGGGACTTGTGTTCGAGTGGGTCGGCCCCACGGATCACCGGCTCCGTTCCGCTGATCCTGGTGAGGGGCACAGCGCCGCCGGTCGTCTTTTCCCGGGTAGATGGGGAAGCCCCGAAGCCCCCGCGGTCTCCGGGGCTTCGCCCCCCAGGGAATGTCCCGGTTCCCTAGGCCTTCACGCCGCCCTCGGCAGCACCACCTCGGTGCGCAGATCAGGCGGCTCCTCAAGGTCGGGCCGCAGGGCGACCCAGGAGCGGCGGCCGTACAGGCGGTCCAGGCCGGGGGAGGTCGCGCCGGGCGTCTCGTCCCTGCGCACGATCTCCACGATGAGGAACTGGCTGCGGGTACGGTGCCGGTAGACGTTCACGCCGCGGGCCCAGCAGGCCGCGGCGATCTCCTCGGCGTACGCCTCGAACTCCTCGGCGCTGATGCCCGCCCTGACCATGATCAGGGCCTTCTCACCCGTCGCCGTCGGCGTGATCCACAGCACCAGCGGGATCCGTCCCGCCCGGGTGTGCATGGTCGTCTCCATGCACACCCGGTGCAGGCGGTGGCGGGAGAACACGCACCAGAAGTGCGCGGCGACCCAGCTGCGGCCCCGCCTGGTGGCGGCCGGCACCGACACGGCGCTGGTCAGCAGGACGACCGGCACCCACTGGCCGTCTCTGGTCGCGCCCAGGAGCGCGAGCACGAACAGCGTCGCGGCGGCGAGCAGCAGCAGCTCGGCCCTGGCCCGCCACAGTCTGACCAGCGGGCCGCCCCCGCGTGCGGCCGGGAGGTCCTCGTAGGCGGGGTAGATCTGGTTACGCGGGTTCCTCGCCATCAGGACACCTCCTCGGTCACCTTGCGTGGGAGGCGGAGCTGGTCGAAGCGCGGGTCGCGGTAGAGACGGGAGCCGAAGCCCGTCGTGGTGACCGTCCATCCCATCCGGAACGCGAACTCGTCGGGCTCTACGCAGATCTCGTAGTCCGCCGAGGCGACGAGGTCCTGAATCCAGGACTTGATTCGGCTGAGTCCCTTGGTACCTTGTGAGTACATAGAAGACCCCTTTCGCGGCATTTTAGAGGTGGCTTCTTGGCCGGTCCGACGGCTGATGACCGGTTTCGCCGCAGGGTGGCAGCCCTTAATGCGGCGTACTGGTGGTCAGCCTCGGCCCGGCTTTTTTCGTGCTCGAACGAGCGAATGCGCGCTACGCGCTTCAGGCGATGACGAAGTCCTTCCGGCAAGTGGCCTCCCTGGGGAAGATGTTCGTTTCCGGGACGGCGACGTTGCCGGGGACGTGCCCGCCGTGCGAGCGCGCGATCATGGGCGAGAGTCCCGATGCGTACGGCCGTGTCGTCATGTCCGGCCTCCTCACCTCTCGAGAACCCTCCTGGTTCTGATCGTCCCCCTCGCCCGGCGATGCTGCAATACCAGGAGCAAGGGAAGATTTAATTTTCTTCGCCCGTTGCTCTGCAACTTGCACGAGAACTGTCATCATCCGTGGGCGAGAAGGAAGATCTATGCCCGGCTCCGGCGCACTCGCGAAGGTTGTCCTTGCCCCTACGCTCTCCCCGTGAAAGCCTTCTGGCAAGGCTGTGCGGCACTACACATGCAACTTGCAGTGTAAGATTGGGCGAACGGCCCAAAAAGCCGGGCTCCAAACGGTCCCTTCCGGCTACACCTTCATTCCCGAGAAGGAGTGTGGACGGTGCCATCGCAGCAGGGCAGTCCAACAGTACGGCGACTCCGGTTGGGCCAGGAGCTCCGCCTCCTCCGCGAGCGCCGCAAGCTCACCGGCGCCAGGGCGGCCAGAGACCTCGGCTGGAGCGCCAGCAAGGTCAGCCGCATCGAAGCCGCCAAGACCATGCCCAGCACCGACGACATCAAGGCCCTGGCCAAGCTGTACCGCCTGGACGGGGACAAACTCGATGAGCTTTTCGGCCTGTTGCGTGACGCGGAGCAGCGGGGTTGGTGGGAAGATTACGAGGACGCCCTCCCGGAGGAGTACACGACATTCCTCGGGCTGGAGGCGGAGGCGACATTCCAGCGCGACTGGGAACCCCAGGTTGTGCCTGGCTTGCTACAGACAGAGGACTACGCCAGAGAAGTGATCCTGGCGACCCGGGGCATCGCCCGCATCACGCACAGCGGTGTCAGGAGCCGGGTCGAGGCACGGCTCGACAGGCAGGAACGCGTGCTGCACAGGCCCGATCCCTGCGCGCTCACCGTGGTGCTCGACGAGTCGGCCCTGACGCGCCGCTTCGGTGAGCCATCGGTCATGCGTGAGCAGATGGAGCATCTCCTGGAGATGTCCGTGCTGCCGCACGTGAGCGTGCATGTCCTGCCTCTGGATGCACTTCATCCGGTTAACACTGGTGCGTTCATTCACCTGAAGTTTTCCGCTTTTGACGATGTTGTGTATCTAGAACAGTTGTATACTGCTCACTTTGTCGACGATCTCGAACGGGTAGCTGGATACGAAATGGCCTTCGACCACATCAAGTCAGAGGCCTTGGATGAGGACGAGTCGCGCGTTCTCATCCAGCGTAAAGCCATGCTCTGGCGTCGATAGCGACGACGGAAAAACCTCAGAAAGGGGCAACGGTGCCCCTTTACGCATTTGGGGAGAAAATGTACAACCACCTAAAGACGGCAGCCTGGCGGAAGAGCACCTTCTGCAACGGCGCGGCGACGTGCGTCGAGGTTGCCCCTCTGGCCGACGGGAACGTCGCGCTACGGGACAGCAAGGAGCAGGACGGTCCCGTCCTGGTCTTCACGCCGGAGGAGTGGGCCGCCTTCACCGCCGGGGTGCGCAGCGGCGAGTTCGACCTTGCCACGCCCGTAGGCAGGGGATAAGTGAACGGCCCTGGCACCCATCGGAGACGCAGGGCCGTTCGGGTGGAGGCATGGCAGTGCCTCCCGGCTTTCCGGCTCTCCCCACAGGTCGAGCAGAGAAGACGTGCACATCATGGCACATCCACCGCCAATTTGATCAACCTCCGGCGCGCCGTTTCCTGATCCGGCTCAGCCAGGAGATTCCCGCCACGGCGACCGCCGCCGCAGCAGCCACGTGCAGCGCGGCAGGCCGACCGGATCGGGCGGCGGGGACCACGGCATCGGGGGGCGGCGCGGGCCGTTCCTCCAGGCTCTTGCGGTAGGCCAGATCGAGCGTCGCCACGAACCGCACGGCCCGCCGACTCTTCGCCACCGCCCGGCGGTGCTCACGAGTGCGCACCCAGAACCTCCGGCCGGTCTCCGTACTGAAGATGTCGGCCTGCGCGTATTTCACGAGGACCGGCTCCGGCATGTCGCCGACGTTGAAAAGCATCTCCCAGTAGGAGAGCACCAGATTGAGGTAAAGGTGCGTCGCCGGATCGAGCCCGCTGTCCACCCTGCCCAAGGCATTGTGCAGTGCAGGATTTTCGATCTGCAGCTGCATGAGCTGGAAATGATGCGATCGAGAGGCGTCCTCACGCGCGAATCGCATTTCCCTGGCCTGCAGGAAAAGAGAGACCCCGATGGCCACGAGCGCGAAGGCGGACAGCACCGCCGACGCGGCGCCGTACGTCTCGCCGACCGCGCTCAGTTCCTGCCAGCGCAGGCTCGCGGGCACCAGGAGGTCCAGCAGGAGCGGAGAGAGCAGCGTCGCGGCGGCGCACACCGCCGCGATCGTCAGGAGGAGGGGCATCAGCAGGCTCGGCGTGCGCCGGTTGCGGGGGGTCATGTGCCTCACCGTGCCATGCGAGCGGCCCGCGTCCATGGAAGGACGCGGGCTCGCACGTCATGAGGGGATCGGCTTGGGGCGGCGTACGAGGAACAGGGAGCTGAGGCCGGCCAGAACGGCGAGGGCGGCCATGGCGGCGGCCGTGGTCATGGAGGCCGTGGAAGAGGATACGGTGTCCAGGGAGATGAACAGGGTGCCGATGGCGGCGACTCCGATGACCTGGCCGATCTGCATCACCGTGAGGAGGGCGCCGCTGGCGTCCGCCGCGTACGCCCCGTCCACCTGCTCTGTGGCCATGTTGGTCACCGCCACCTGCACGCCCAGACCGGCGCCGACGAGGGCGCCCATCAGGGCGTACAGGAAGCCGCCTTCCGCGGCGAGGCCGAGGCCGATGTACGCGGGGGCCGCCAGGACGTAGCCGAACGGCACCAGCGGGCGCTGCAGGCGCAGCGGCAGGCGGGGCCAGGCGAGGCCGACCAGGCCGAAGGTCAGCGCGCACGGGACCAGCATCATGCCGGAGGCGAGCGGCGTCATGTGCAGGTCGCCTTGCAGGTGCAGGGCGGAGGTGAACAGGAACGCGCCCCAGGTGGCCGGGCCGAACAGCAGCACGGCGAGGCCGGGACGCATGCCCGGCGCGCGCAGCACCCTGGCGTCCACCAGCGGGCGCCCGCCGCGACCTGTCACCCAGCGCTCGACGCGGACGAACACCGCGAACATCACCACGCTCAGCCCCATCGAGATCCAGCCCCACAACGGCCAGCCCAGGTCGCGTCCGAGCACCAGCGGCACCACGAACAGCAGCACGGCCGCCGACAGCGTCACCAGGCCCAAGGGGTCGAGCCCGCCACGGCCGCCGCCGTGGTCGGCGGGCAGCAGGCGGGCGCCGGCGGCCAGCAGCAGCAGCGCGACCGGCACCACTACCAGGAACACGACCCGCCAGCCCAGGCCGAAGCCCAGCAGGATGCCGCCGAGCGCCTGACCGGCCACGATGCCGCCGCTGATCATCAAGGACCACAGGCCGATCGCCCGGCCACGGGCCGCGCCCTGGAAGTTGCGCTGGATCAAGGTCAGCACCTGCGGCATCATCATCGCGGCCCCGGCACCTTGCAGCAGCCTGGCTGCCACCAGCCAGCCGGTCGTGGGTGCGAGGCCGGCGGCGAGCGTGGTCACGGTGAAGGCCGCCAATCCGCCCAGAAACGCTCGTCGGTAGCCGAACAGGTCGCCGATCCTGGCTCCGGTGATCAACAGGACGGCATAGACGATGGTGTAACCGGCAATGATCATCTGCAGCCCGGCGCCCGACGAGTGCAGGTCGGACTCGATGGTCGGGGTGGCCACGTTGACGATGTTGACGTTCAGGATGGCCAGGAACTGCCCCACGAGGATCGTCGCCAGGAGCAGTCCGCCGGCCTTGGGGCTCTCCGGTGAGGTGGTGCCCACAGGGGAGGGAACAGCGGTGGTTTGGGACATGATGAGAAGTCTGCCGTGTCCCCAGTACCAGTAACGAGAGCCCCTTTATCCTGGTATCAGCAGTAACTGGCTGAGCATCACTTTCGTCACGCATAGTGGATGTATGCAGGTGGTTGAGGCAAGACGTACGGATCTGTCGGCGTTTCTGCGCTCCCGGCGTGCGCGCATCACGCCCGAGATGGTCGATCTCCCGCCGGGACCCCGCAGGCGCACCCCCGGGCTGCGACGAGAAGAGGTCGCCCAGCTCGCCGGGGTCGGCGTCACCTGGTACACGTGGCTTGAGCAGGGGCGGCCCATCAACGCCAGTTCGCAGGTGCTCGACGCCATCGCCCGCACGCTGCGCATGGACAGCGCCGAGCGGCAGCACCTCTACCGGCTGGCCGGCCACGTGGCCGATCCGGTGCCGGTCGCGTCCGGGCAGGTGACGCCCGAGATGCAGATCATCCTCGACCGGCTCGGCGAGCTGCCCGCCGTCATCTCCAACGGCCGGTGCGACGCGCTGGCCTGGAACGAAGCGTTCGCGCGGCTCTTCCCCGAGCTGGTCGCCGCACCCGAGGGGGAGCGCAACCACCTCTGGCAGCTCTGCGTCGGGCCGCAGCCCTCGATGCTGGTGGTCGACCGCGACCAGGAGGTGGCGCGGCTGGTGGCCGTCTTCCGCGGCGCCTACAGCCGGCACTCCGACGACCCGTGCTGGCAGGACTTCCTGCGCCGGCTCAGCGCGGAGAGCGCCGAGTTCGCGCGGCTGTGGGCGCGGCAGGACGTGGCGGAGCCGGGGTCGCGGGTGAAGGCGTACAAGCACCCGGAGTACGGGCTGCTGCGCTTCAGCGCGACCGGTTTCACCGCGATGCCGGAGATCCGGATGGTCGTCTCCACGCCGATGGACGACCCGACTCGTACGGCAATGTCCAAGCTCATGGGGTCTGCCCGGTAAACCGCCCTACATGGCATGCTCGATTGCTGAAAGTCAGGTTTCGAGCGGAAGTGGCGGCATATGAGACTCCCCCATGCCCTCCCGGTTCTCGCTGCCCTCGTATCGGTGGCCGCGTGTTCCGCCCTCCCCGGGCAGGAGCCGGAGCGGCAGCCGCAGCGCAAGGAAGTCCAGCGGCAGGCCGCGGAGGAGCCGACGAACGAGCCCACCAAGAAGCCGAAGCCGAAGCGCCGGCCGTTCACCATCGCGTTCGGCGGCGACGTGCACTTCGAGGGGATCCTGCGCCCGCGCCTCGCCGACCCGCGCACCGCGCTCGGCCCGATCGCGAGCGTGCTGCGCAAGGCCGACCTCGCGATGGTGAACCTGGAGACCGCCATCACCACCGGCGGGACCCCGGCGCCCGGCAAGCAGTACACGTTCAGGGCGCCGTCCAGCGCGCTCACCGCGCTCAAGGCGGCCGGGGTGGACGTCGCGTCCATGGCCAACAACCACGGCATGGACTACATGGAGAGCGGGCTCGCCGACTCCCTCAAGGCGGCCAAGCGCGCCAAGTTCCCCGTGGTGGGGATCGGGACGGACGCGGCGCAGGCGTACCGGCCGTATCGCGAAACGGTGAACGGCAACCGCGTCGCGATCATCGGCGCCACGCAGGTGATGGACGCGGAGTTCATCCAGGCGTGGACGGCCACGTCCGGCAAGGGCGGCCTGGCCTCGGCCAAGAACGAGACCGCGCTGCTCAAGGCCGTCCGGCAGGCGCGCAAGAACTCCGACACCGTCATCGTCCACCTGCACTGGGGCACCGAGCTGCAGAAGTGCCCGAACGAGGCACAGCGCTCGCTCGCGCCGAAGCTGGTCAAGGCGGGCGCCGACGTGGTGGTCGGCGGGCACGCGCACATCCTGCTCGGCTCGGGCTACCTGGACGACGCCTACGTCAGCTACGGCATGGGCAACTTCGTCTTCTACAACTCCAACCCGGCCACCACCGGCAGGACCGGGGTGCTCACGCTGACCGTCAACGGCCGGCGGATCATCAAGGACACCTGGACGCCGGCCACCATCCAGGGGGGAGTGCCGGTGCCGATGACGGGCTCGGCCAGGACCCGCGCGGTGGCCGACTGGAAGGCGCTGCGCTCCTGCACGGGCCTGACCGCCCGGCCGGACGAGGAGTAGCCTGCCGCCGCCCGGCGATCTATTGTTCTGGACAGATCGTCCAATAGGAGGCCGGGATGGGTCGGGTGCGGTCAGGTTTCGGTGGGCGGCTGGTCGTGGTGACCGGCGCGGGTTCGGGGATCGGGCGGGCGACCGCGCGGGCGTTCGCGGCGCACGGGGGACGGGTCATCTGCGCGGATATCGACATCGACGCGGCGAAGCAGACGGCCGACGCTATTGCGAAGGATATTCACGGTACGGCTTACGCCATGCGGGTGGACGTGGCGAATAGCGATCAGATGGAAGACTTCGCGCGAAATATCATCGCCCAATATGGAGTGCCGGACATTGTGGTGAACAATGCCGGGATCGCGGTCGCCGGGCCGTTCCTCGATCACACCGTGGCCGACTGGCGCAGGACCCTCGACGTCAATCTGTGGGGCGTCGTGCACGGCTGCCGCCTCTTCGGGGCCGCCATGGCCGAGCGCGGCACGGGCGGGCACATCGTGAACGTGGCGTCGCTTGCGGCGTTCGTGCCGACGCGGCTGCTGCCTGCGTACACGGTGTCCAAGGCGGCGGTGAAGGCGCTCAGCGACTGTCTCAGGGCCGAGCTGGCCGGCCGGGGGATCGGGGTCAGCGTCGTCTGTCCCGGGTTCGTCTCGACGGGGATCGCGGGGCGCGCGACGTACACCGATGAGGGGTTGCGCGGGGCGGCCGTACGGGCGCTGACGCGGCGGGGGTACCCGCCGGAGCGGGTGGCGGCGTACATATTGCGGGCCGTCCATCGAAATCAAGCAGTCGTTCCCGTGAACATGGAGGGAAAAATCGGGTATGCCCTCTCGCGGATTTCGCCTCGCGCCCTGCGCGGGTTCGCCCGCTTGAGCGCTCCTTCGAGGATTCCGGAATTCGGCAGGTAACGATCGCCCCAACGGGAGAAGATGAATCCGTGTCTTCGCCGCAGCAAATGGACGACGCGTGCGTCCAGCCGAAAGCTCTCAGGCGGCAGCCTTCGCAGCGCCGCAGTGCCCGACGTGTCGAGCGGATGCTCGACGCGTGTGCCGAACTGCTCGACGAGCTCGGCTACGAAACCCTGTCGACCACCCGCATCGCCGAACGCGCCGGGGTGGCGATCGGATCGGTCTACCAGTTCTTCCCCGACAAGCGCGCCATCACCCAGGAGCTCACCCGGCGCAACGTCGAGGAGTTCGTCCGCCGAGTCGATCGCAGGTTCCTCGAAGAGGACTACCGCGGCTGGTGGGAGGCGGTCGACGCGATCATCGACATCTACGTCGACATGCACAGGACCGTCGCCGGCTTCAAGAGCCTCCACTTCGGCGACGCCGTCGATCTCAACCTGCTCGACTCCGACTCCGACAACAACGCGGTGATCGCCGGGCGGTTGCGCGGGTTGTTCCTCAAGGAGTTCGGGCTGGCCGACAGCCCATCGCTCGACCTGGCCGTGCTCGTCGCGGTCGAGGCCGGCGACGCGGTGCTGAAGCTCGCCTTCCGCCGCGACCCCCAGGGCTCACCCGAGATCATCGACGCCGCCAAACACCTCATCAGAGGGTTCCTGTCCCGGCAGCTGAGATCCTGGTCGCCCCCGGTGGCGGCCGGTCAATAGCGGATCATCCCCGGGCGGGCGGGCAGGTCGGGCAGCCGTCGCTCGGCCTCCTCCTGCTCGGCCAGCGCCGTCGCGGGCACGTCCTGGAGTCGGGGCGGGGCCGGCGTGCTCTCGCACGCGCCCGGCAGGGCGGCAGGGCGGGCCTCTCTGGCCTCGCGGATCTGCAGCCGGGTCTCCAGGGCCCGCAGGTTGCGTTCGGCCGCCTCGATGGACTCCAGACGGGCCGACAGATAGCCGGCCACACCTGGCCCGAGGGCCGACAACACCACGGCACAGGCCAGCGTGAAGGTCATCTGCTTGGACATGCCCATCACAGTCCCTCCGCTCGCGTGGCGGCTGAGTGCCTCGTATATGCCCTGTGACCTGGGCAGATACGCATTGCGTGCACGGGATTGGACGAGACGTTACCGAATTTGCACGTGACCGGCGATGCGGATTGACCGGGCAAACAGCCGGGTGGCTCGGTAGTCTCGCGGTGTGGCGCATGTGACCCGTGAGCACCTTGATCGTCTGCTCGAGCAGGCCCTGCTGGCCGACGACCACGATTCGCTGGCCAGTCGGCTGTACGACGTCGCGCTCGACTATTCGTCCGGCGACGTCTCCAGGGCATCCATCCTGGTCCTCGCCGCCGAGGAATGGCGAGCGGCCGGACAGCCCGCCCGTGCGATGGAGTGTTTCCAGCGCGCGGTCGAGGACGGCGGAGACGCGGGCTTCGACGCGCGTGCCGGCATCGCCGACACGCTCTTCGAGCTCGACCGGCCGGACGAGGCCAGGGAGGTCATCGAGACGATACGCGCGGAAGGCAACGTCTCCACGGCGACCGCTCACACGATCGCCGAGACGCTCGTGGCCTATGGCGACCTGCAAGGGGGGCTCGAATGGGCCACCCAGGCCGCCCTCGGCTGCGATGAGAACGACCCGGAGCAGGTGGCGGTGCTGCGCACCCGCTACCGCATCAGGGTCGATCTCGGGCTGCCGGAAGACGAGCTCGACGAGCTCGTCTCCTGACGACCGCGCGTCCAGAGGAGCCCGCCGCACCGGCAGGGCTCCCTGACCCGTGCCCGCAACCAGCCGACTGACGCGCTTCCGCGTCTTCGCACCTTCGCGTTTCTGCGTCTTCGCGCACCTTCGTGCTTCCGCGTCTTCGTGCTTCCGCGCTTCCGCGTAGGTCGCGTAGGTCGCGTGGCGTGCTGTGGCGTGTGCGGCTTGTGTGGTGGGTGAGGGGCGGCCGGAGGGCCGGGTGGTCCCGGTCCCTCCGGCCTGGAGGCCGGGCGCGGCAGGCACGACCCACGCCCGGACAAGTGGCCCGGCGCCCTCCGCGGCCCCCGCTTCGGCGCCGCCGCCACGGGCGACGCGGCTGAGGGCGCTCAGGGCGCTCAGGAGCGCCGGTCAGCCCAGGGGGAGAGGGAGGCCCTGGGTGAGGCCGGACAGGCTGCTGAAGCCGCTGATGATGGAGCCGCCGCCGGGCGCGAACTTCGTGCCCTGCAGGCTCTCGAACGCCTTTGGCAGCACCTCCCCGATGACCTGCGAGCCGACCTGGCGTACCGGCTCCTGGAGCTTCATCGGCGAGTCGAGGCCGGTGCCGGCGATGGTGCCCTGCGGGGGCGCGTTGCGCGCCTTCTTGTTCACGGGCGGCTTGCCCGCCAGCGGCACCTTGGGCAGCTCGGGCAGCGCCGGCACGCCGCGCATGGTGGTGACGTCCTTCATCGTGAGCGGCTCCGGCACCAGGGGAAGCAGCGCGGGCGAGCCCACCAGGGGCGGCATGCCCCACGTCGCCGCCACCCCGCCGAGGTCGCTCATGCCGAGCGCCTGCTTGCCGGTGGCCAGGCCGGTCCGGCCGAGCCGCCTGGCCGTGTCGCCGGCCGCCATGGCCAGCTTGGCGGTCTCCGACGCCACCACCCGGGTGGCGCCGATGCCGGGGTCGTCGAGCTGGATGCCCGTGTGGCCGCCGCATTGGGCCAGGGCGGGCGTCAGGAGCGCCCCTTCTGTGCGGGCGCACGTCCGGGCCGTCGCGGGACCCGCGCACAGCCAGCTGACGCCCACGGCGACCGCGGCCACCGCGATCGTGCTCCGGATCTTCTGGAATGACACCGCACGTCCCCCTCATCGATGTCGGTGCACTGACGAACGCACAACGTAGTCAGCGATCATGAGTGGGGGAGGCGGCTTGTCCGAAGAGTGGGGCGAACCTTACCGAACGCCGGGCCTGATGACCCTGGCATGACACGCCGAAGCCCGGAGATCTCGCGAGATCTCCGGGCTCAGAACCTCGGAAAGGCCGTCGTGCGCGGCGCCCAGCCGGCCTGCTCGGTCTACGGGAGGGGGTCCAAGCCGGCCCCGAGCGAGCCCCCGGGATCATCTGGGTGCGGCCCGCAGGGGTGCGCCGGCCGTGGTCAGGCGGCGCGCTGGATGAGGAGTTCGTCGTCGCCCAGCTCGACCTTGACCTCGTCGCCGTCCACGACCTCGCCCGACAGCACGGCCTTGGCGAGCTTGTCGCCGATGGCCGACTGCACCAGGCGGCGCAGCGGGCGGGCGCCGTAGAGCGGGTCGTAGCCGGTCAGGGCCAGCCACTCGCGGGCGGCGGGCGTGACCTCCAGCCGCAGCCGGCGGTCGGCCAGGCGCCGCGTCAGCCGCTCGACCTGCAGGTCGACGATCTGGGCCAGCTCCTCGGAGCCGAGCGCGTCGAACAGGATCACGTCGTCGAGCCGGTTGAGGAACTCCGGCTTGAACGAGCTGCGCACCGCCCCCATGACGGCCTCGCGCTTGGCGCCGTTCTCCAGGCTGGGATCGACCAGGAACTGCGAGCCGATGTTGGAGGTCAGGATGAGGATGGTGTTGCGGAAGTCGACAGTGCGGCCCTGACCGTCGGTCAGCCGCCCGTCGTCGAGCACCTGCAGCAGGATGTCGAACACCTCGGGGTGCGCCTTCTCGACCTCGTCGAGAAGCACCACGGTGTACGGGCGCCGCCTGACGGCCTCGGTGAGCTGGCCGCCCTCCTCGTAGCCGACGTAGCCGGGAGGCGCGCCGACGAGCCTGGCCACGCTGTGCTTCTCGGAGTATTCGCTCATGTCGATGCGGGTCATCGCCCGCTCGTCGTCGAACAGGAACTCCGCGAGCGCCTTGGCCAGCTCGGTCTTGCCCACGCCCGTGGGGCCGAGGAACAGGAACGAGCCGGTGGGCCTGTCGGGGTCGGCGATGCCGGCCCTGCTGCGGCGTACGGCGTCGGAGACCGCCTGGACGGCCGGCCGCTGCCCGATGAGCCGCCTGCCCAGCTCCTCCTCCATGCGCAGCAGCTTGGTCGTCTCGGCCTCGAGCAGCCGCCCGGCGGGGATGCCGGTCCACGACGAGATCACCTCGGCGATGTCGTCGGCTCCGACCTCCTCCTTGACCATGGCGTTCTCCGGGGGCGCGGCCTCGGAGGCGGCCTTGAGGGCCTGCTCCAGCCGGGGCACCTCGGCGTACATCAGCCGCGACGCCGCCTCGAAGTCGCCGTCGCGCTGGGCCCGCTCGGCCGCGCCGCGCGCCTCGTCGAGCTGCTTCTTCAGCTCACCGACCTTGTTGAGCCCGGCCTTCTCGTGCTCCCAGCGGCCGACGAGGGCGTTGAGCTCCTCCTGGCGGTCGGCCAGCTCTTGACGCAGGCGTTCGAGCCGCTGGACGGAGGCCTCGTCGGTCTCCTTCGACAGCGCCAGTTCCTCCATCTTCAGCCGGTCGACGCTGCGCTGGAGCTGGTCGATCTCCACGGGACGCGAGTCGATCTCCATGCGCAGCCGCGAGGCGGCCTCGTCGACGAGGTCGATGGCCTTGTCGGGCAGGAAGCGGTTGGTGATGTAGCGGTCGGACAGCGCGGCGGCGGCGACCAGCGCGCTGTCGGCGATCTGGACCTGGTGGTGCGCCTCGTAGCGGCCCTTGAGCCCGCGCAGGATCGCGATGGTGTCCTCGACCGTGGGCTCGCCGACGTAGACCTGCTGGAAGCGGCGCTCCAGCGCCGGGTCCTTCTCGATGCGCTCGCGGTATTCGTCGAGCGTGGTCGCGCCGATCATGCGTAGCTCGCCGCGGGCCAGCATGGGCTTGAGCATGTTGCCGGCGTCCATGGCGCCCTCGCCGGCCCCCGCGCCGACGACGGTGTGCAGCTCGTCGATGAACGTCACGATCTGCCCGTCGCTCTCCTTGATCTCGGAGAGCACGGCCTTGAGCCGCTCCTCGAACTCGCCGCGGTATTTCGCGCCGGCCACCATCGCGCCCAGGTCGAGCGAGATGAGCCGCTTGTTGCGCAGCGACTCGGGCACGTCGCCGGCCACGATGCGCTGGGCCAGGCCCTCGACGACGGCGGTCTTGCCGACGCCGGGCTCGCCGATGAGCACCGGGTTGTTCTTGGTGCGGCGGCTGAGCACCTGGACGACGCGGCGGATCTCGGTGTCGCGGCCGATGACCGGGTCGAGCTTGCCGCCGCGGGCCCGCTCGGTCAGGTCGACGCCGTACTTCTCCAGGGCCTGGAAGGTGTCCTCGGGCGTCTCGCTGGTGACGCGGGCGTGGCCGCGTACCTTCTCGAAGGCGTCGAGCAGCGCCTGCGGGGTCGCGCCCTGCGACTTCAGCAGGTCGGCGGTCTGGCCCCCGTCGGCCGCGAGGCCGACCAGCAGGTGCTCGGTCGAGACGTAGAGGTCTTCGAGCCGGTTGGCGTGCTGGGCGGCGGTGTTCATGACGGTCAGCAGCTGGCGCGAGCTCGACGGCGCCCCCACCGTCGCGCCCTGCGCCTTCGGCAGTGCGGCGAGCTGCTCCTCGGTGCGCGACCGCAGCGCCCGCCAGTCGGCCCCCACGGCCTCCAGCAGCGGCACGGCCGTGCCTCCGGTCTGCGAGAGCAGCGTGCTGAGCAGGTGAGCGGGAGCGATCTCGGGGTTGCCCTCCGCGGCGGCACGCCGCATGGCACCCGAGAGCGCTTCCTGGCTCTTCTGGGTGAGCTTGTAGTCCATGGTTCTTACGCCCCCGGTGGCAGCTGGTAGCGGATCAGCGCCTTGACCATCCGCATCTCCGCGCGCAGGCGGTGCACTTCCTCGCGCAGCCGGAGAGCTTCGTTCTCGAGCTCGAGTATCCGCTTGATGCCCGCGAGGTTGATGCCCTCCTCCTGGGAGAGCCGCTGCACCTCGCGGAGCTGGATGATGTCTCTTGTGGAGTAGAGGCGGCCGCGCCCCGCCGTACGGCCGGGGCTGACCAGGCCGAGCCGGTCATATTGCCGCAGGGTCTGCGGGTGCAGCCCCGACAGCTGCGCGGCCACCGAGATCACGTAGACAGGGGTGTCGTCAGACAGGTCGAAATAGTTGGCGTCCATCCGCTCACTCGCTTCTGGCTCGCTGAATCAGCTCGGCGCGCGGGTCCTCACCCGCGGTCGCGGTGTTGAACTCGGTGAGGAGCTCGCGCGATTTGTCGTCGAGCGTCTTCGGCACGAGCACCTCGACGGTGGCGAGCAGGTCGCCTTTGGTGCCGTCTTTCCTCGTGACACCCCTGCCACGGACGCGGAACGTGCGGCCGTTGGGGGTGCCTGGGGGGATGCGGAGGGTGACCGGCATGCCCCTGAGGATCGGCACCTTGATCTCGGCGCCCAGGGCGGCCTCCGTGAACGTCACCGGCACGGTGATCGTCAGGTTGTCGCCCGTCCTGCCGAAGACGGCGTGCGGCTTGACGTGGGTCTGGATGTAGAGGTCGCCCGCCGGCCCGCCGTTCTCGCCCGGCGCGCCCTTGCCCTTGAGCTTGACCCGCTGGCCGTCGGCCACGCCGGCGGGGATGCGCGCCTGGATGGTGCGGGTGCTCTTGGCCCGGCCGCTGCCCTCGCACACGGGGCAGGGGTCGTCGACCAGCAGCCCGCGGCCCTTGCAGTCGCGGCACGGCTCGGAGAAGGCGAAGCTGCCCAGGTTGCGGCTGGCCGCGCCGGTGCCTTCGCAGGTGGGACAGACCCTGGGGGTCGTGCCCGCCTTGGCGCCGGTGCCGCTGCACGCGGTGCAGGCGGCGGAGCTGGTCAACCGCAGTGAGACGGTGGTGCCCTCGACGGCTTCGGTGAACGTCAGCGTCACCTCGGACTCGATGTCCTGGCCACGCCGCGCCCTGGTGGTGCCGCCGGTGGTGCGGCCTCCGGCGCCACCCCGGTTGAACAGCCCGCCGAACAGGTCGCCGAGCCGTTCGCCCGCGCTCCCGCCGGGACCCTGCTGGCTGGTGCCGCCGAACAGGTCACCGAAGTCGAACGGGAAACCGCCACCGCCGCCGGGACGCTGGGCCCCCACCCCGGACCCGAACAGCGTGCGCGCCTCGTCGTACTCCTTGCGGCGCTTGGCGTCGGACAGGACGTCGTAAGCCTCGGAGACCTCCTTGAACTTGGTCTCTTTGGTCGAGTCGCCCTGGTTGGTGTCGGGGTGGTATTGCCTGGCCAGCTTCCGGTACGCCTTTTTGATCTCTTCGGCGGTGGCGGTCTTGGGCACACCAAGGACGGCGTAGTAGTCCTTCTCCAGGTAGTCCTTGGTGCTCATCTACGGCCCTTCGTCCTTGTGGTCAGTTTTCTTCGTCGTCATCGGACGCCGCGGGAGCGTCCTCCGGCTCGGCGACGGCCACCCGCGCGGGGCGCAGCACCCGGTCACCCATCCGGTATCCAGGCTGCAGCACCTCGACCGCGGTCGGCTCGGTCACGTCCGTCGAGTAGCTGTGCATCAGCGCCTCGTGGACGGTCGGGTCGAACGGGTCGCCCTTCTGGCCGAAGGCGCTGAGGCCCAGCTTGGTCAGCACGGACTCCAGCGACTCGGCGACCTTGGCGAAACCGCCGGTCAGCTCGCCGTGTTCGCGGGCCCTGCCGATGTCGTCGAGGACGGGCAGGAGCTCCGTGAGCGCCCCGGCGACCGCCTGCTCGCGGACCGCCACGCGGTCGCGCTCGACCCTGCGGCGGTAGTTGGTGTACTCCGCCTGGAGACGCTGCAGGTCGGCCGTCCGCTCGGCGAGCTGGGCCGCCAGCTCGCCGTCCTGCGGCTCCAGCACGTCGCCGGGCGCCTCTTGCGGCTGCTCGGCGGGCGGCTGGTCCTTGACCTGGCCCGTCTCAGGGTCGATCTTGCGGTTGTCGCGGATCACCGGCTCCTCGTGCCCGTTGTCACGCGGCGGCATCACTGGTCCTTCTTCGGCTGGTCGTCGTCCACGATCTCGGCTTCGACCACGTCGTCGTCGGCCTTCTGGCTGCCCTGACCGGCCGAGGCGTCCTGCGGGGCGCCCTCAGGGCCGGCCTGCTGGCCCTGGCTGGCGGCGTAGATGGCCGAGCCCATCTTCTGGCTCACGGTGGCGAGCTTTTCCGCCGAGGTGCGGATGACGTCGGTGTCGGTGCCCTCCAGAGCCTTCTTCAGCTCGGCGAGGGCGTCGTTGACCTCGGTCTTGATGTCGCCGGGGACCTTGTCGTCGTTCTCCCGGAGGAACTTCTCCGTCTGGTAGGCCAGACCGTCCGCGTTGTTGCGGACCTCGGCCTCCTCGCGGCGCTTCTTGTCCTCCTCGGCGTACGACTCGGCCTCGCGCATCATCCGCTCGATGTCGTCCTTCGGCAGCGCGGAGCCGCCGGTGATCGTCATCGTCTGCTCCTTGCCCGTGCCCAGGTCCTTGGCGGAGACGTTGACGATGCCGTTGGCGTCGATGTCGAAGGTGACCTCGATCTGCGGGATGCCGCGCGGCGCCGGCGCGATGCCGGTCAGCTCGAACGTGGCCAGCTTCTTGTTGTAGGAAGCGATCTCGCGCTCGCCCTGGTAGACCTGGATCTGCACCGACGGCTGGTTGTCCTCGGCCGTGGTGAAGACCTCGGAGCGCTTGGTCGGGATCGTCGTGTTGCGCTCGATGATCTTGGTGAAGATGCCGCCCTTGGTCTCGATGCCCAGCGACAGCGGGGTCACGTCGAGCAGCAGGACGTCCTTGACCTCACCCTTGAGCACGCCGGCCTGGAGCGCGGCGCCGATGGCCACGACCTCGTCGGGGTTGACGCCCTTGTTGGGCTCCTTGCCGCCGGTCAGCTCCTTGACCAGGTCGGAGACGGCGGGCATGCGGGTCGAGCCGCCGACCAGCACCACGTGGGCGATGTCGGAGACCTTGATGCCGGCGTCCTTGATGACCTGGTTGAACGGGCCCTTGGTGCGCTCGAGCAGGTCGGCCGTCAGCCGCTGGAACTCGGAGCGGGTCAGCTTCTCGTCGAGGTGCAGCGGGCCCTCGGAGGAAGCCGTGATGTAGGGCAGGTTGATGTTGGTCTCGGACTGGCTGGACAGCTCGATCTTGGCCTTCTCGGCCGCCTCACGCAGGCGCTGGAGCGCCATCTTGTCCTTGGCCAGGTCGACGCCATGGGCGTTCTGGAAGCGCTTGACGAGCTCGTCGACGATGCGCTGGTCCCAGTCGTCACCACCGAGGTGGTTGTCACCGGAGGTGGCCTTGACCTCGACGAAGCCGTGGCCGTCCTCCTGGCCGACGTCGAGCAGCGACACGTCGAAGGTGCCGCCACCGAGGTCGAAGACCAGGATCGTCTGGTCCTGCTCCTTGTCGAGCCCGTAGGCGAGGGCCGCGGCGGTCGGCTCGTTGATGATGCGGAGCACGTTGAGGCCCGCGATGGTGCCGGCCTCCTTGGTGGCCTGCCGCTGGGCGTCGTTGAAGTAGGCCGGGACGGTGATCACCGCGTCGGTGATCTTCTCGCCGAGGTAGGCCTCCGCGTCCTGCTTGAGCTTCTGCAGGACGAAGGCGCTGATCTGCTGCGGCGAGAACTTCTTGCCGTCGATCTCCTGGGACCAGTTGGTGCCCATCTCGCGCTTGACGGAACGGATCGTCCTGTCGACGTTGGTGACGGCCTGCCGCTTGGCGACCTCTCCGACGAGGACCTCGCCGTTCTTAGCGAAGGCGACCACGGACGGGGTGGTCCGCGAGCCCTGCGCGTTCGCGATGACGGTGGGCTCACCGCCCTCGAGGATCGAGACGACGGAGTTGGTCGTCCCAAGGTCGATACCTACCGCACGTGCCATGAGTACGTCCTTGTAGTCAAAGTTGAGTCGTTTGGACTCAACCTATGGATGGGTGTCGCCTTTGTCAAACGACTTGAGCCTACCTGACTCAACCCCCCTGAGCGCGGATGCATTCCCTCTGACGAGCACGAACAGCGGAGCAAGCGCACACCGGGGCCAACGAGACCGGGCCTGCCCGGGTTCCGGGTTCAGGGGCGACTCAGGGACATCTCAGGGACGAAAGAACGGGGCCCGGCGCGTGCCGGACCCCGTTCGAGGAGGATCTACTTCTTGGCGCCGTCGGCCAGCCTGCGCTCGCCGAGCGGCTTCTTGAGCTTGACCGTCGTGGTCTTCTCGACGGCCATCATGATGCAGGCCGTGTTCTTCGCCTTGGGGGCGGTGCCCTCGTACAGGGTGACGGTGACCTTCTTGGCGGTCTCCTTCACCTTGACCCGGTCGAGCACCGTGCACGGCTCCACCCCCGACCACCACGTGAGCTGAACCTTCCGGCCCTTGTCGACCGGCTTCGCCTTGGTCCAGCGGACCTTGCGCACGTTGATCGCGTCGCCCCGCGGCTTGACCACCTGGGGCTTCTTCGTGGGCGCCGTGGTCACCGGCTCCGACACGACCGGTGGCCTGCCAGGGGTCGTGGCGGCCACCCGCTGCTGCTCCGGCGACGGCGCGGCGGCGCAGCCCGTCGCGAGCGCGAGACATCCGGCCAGGAGAGTCGCTGTCATAGTCCGCATACCCCTAGGACGGATTCCGCTCCCCGGCGGTTCAAGCGGAGCGGTCCGAGTGATTAGTGTGGATCTCGTGCTCCGTCAGGCCATGCTCGCCCTCTCCAAGAGCCGGCGCGCCGAACGGCTCGTCACCACCTCGCCGCTGACCGCGGACGTGGTCGATCGCTATGTCGCGGACGACGTCGCCCGCGTGGTCGGCGCACTGACCCGCGAGGGCTTGCTGGTCAGCGTCGACCACCTCGGCGAGGAGGTCACCGACGAGGCCGCGGCGGGGCAGGCCGTCGCCCACTACCTCGCGCTGCTCGACCTGCTGCCCACGGGGGCCGACGTGTCGGTCAAGCTCACCGCGCTCGGGCTGCGGCTGTCGCAGCGGCTCGCGCTCGAACACGCCGCCGCCGTCTGCGCCGCCGCCGCGCAGCGGGACCTCACGGTGACGCTCGACGCCGAGGAGCACGACACGATCGCCGGGCTGCACGCCGTGCACGCCGCGCTGCGCCGCGAGCATCCCGACGTGGGCGTGGTGGTGCAGTCGTACCTGCCCGACTCGCTCGACCGGTGCGAGAAGCTCGGCGGCGCCCGCGTACGGCTGTGCAAGGGGGCCTACACCGCGCCCGGCGCCTACACCAGGCCGGCCGACATCGACCGCTCCTACGTACGGTGCCTGAAAGTCCTCATGTCCGGCACCGGCTACCCCATGGTCGCCACCCACGACCCCAGGCTGATCCGCATCGCCGCCACGCTCGCCGAGCTGGCCGGCCGTGACGCGACCGGCTTCGAACACCAGATGCTGTACGGCGTGCGCCCCGACGAGCAGCGCCGCCTGGCCGGGCTGGGCGCGCGGGTGCGCGTCTACGTGCCGTACGGCTCCGACTGGTACCCCTACCTCATGCGCCGCCTCGCCGAGCGGCCGAGGAATCTGACGTTCTTCCTGCGTTCGCTGCTGTCGCGGCGGTAGCCGATAGGCTGCGAGACCTGGATCTAGCGTCCGTTCCGTACGAGGGGCTCCGAAGATGATCGCGATTCTGGGCACGGGCAAGATGGGCGAGGCCCTGCTGTCCGGGTTGTTGCGCGCCGGGTTCAAGCCGGGCGACATCCTGGCGACCACGCGCAGGGAGGAGCGGGCCCAGGCGCTGCGCGAGACGTACGGCGTGCGCGTCGTGTCCAACTCCGAGGCCGCCAAGGCCGCCGACACGCTCATCCTCGCCGTCAAGCCCCAGGACATGGGCACCCTGCTGGCCGAGATCGCCTCCTACGTGCCGGCGCAGACGCTGGTGATCAGCGCCGCGGCGGGCATCACCACGTCGTTCGTGGAGCAGCGGCTGGGAGTCGAGGTGCCGGTGGTGCGGGTGATGTCCAACACGCCGATCAAGTTCGACGAGGCGATGAGCGTGATCTCGGCGGGGGCGCACGCCGGCGAAGAGCATCTCCAGCTCGCCGAGGGGCTGCTGCGGCCGGTCGGCAAGGTGCTGCGCATCCCCGAGTCGCAGCAGGACGCCGCGACGGCGCTGTCCGGCAGCGGGCCCGCCTACTTCTTCTACCTGGTCGAGGCCATGGTCGACGCGGGCATCCTGCTGGGCATGCCGCGCGCGGCGGCCCTTGACATGGTCACCCAGTCGATCGTGGGGGCGGCGGTGATGCTGCGCGACTCGGGCGAGCACCCGGTCATCCTGCGCGAGGCGGTCACCTCGCCGGGCGGCACGACCATCGCGGCCATCGCTGAGCTGGAGCGCCACAGCGTACGCGCGGCCTTCCTCGCCGCCATCGAGGCCGCCCGCGACCGGGGCCGCGAACTCGCCGCCGGCTGACCTCTGGGCGATCAGGTCACGTCGACGGTCTCGTGCAGGTGCTGGCGGCGGTTGAAGGCGCCGGCGATGCGGGCGACGGCCGTGCGGGGCAGCAGGCGGGCGGGCCAGGTCAGCATCCGGTTGACGGGGCGGCCCGGGTAGGAGACCGGGCGGCGCCTGGCGTAGTCGTCCAGCGTGCGGGCCGCGACGGTGGCCGGGGTGTCGGCCCGGGGGTCGATCGTGGCGGAGGTGCCGTCGAAGAAGCCGGTCGCGATCGCGCCGGGGTGCGCGGCCATGACGTGCACGCCGGTGCCGCGCAGCTCCTCGGCCAGCGCCTCGGTGAAGGAGAGCACGAACGCCTTGGTCGCGGCGTAGCTGGCCTGGTAGGGCATGGGCTGGAAGGCGGCGGTGGAGGACACGTTGATGACGCCGCCCGAGCCGCGCGCGACCATCTCGGCCCCGATCGCGTGGGTCAGCGCGAGCAGGCCGCCGACGTTGAGGCTGACCGACCGCAGCTGCGGCCCGAGCGGGCGGCCGAGGAACGGACCCGCGCTGCCGGCGCCGGCGTTGTTGAGCAGGAGGTCGACGGTCAGGCCGCGGTCGTGCAGCTCGCGCAGGATCCGGTCAGGGCCGTCGGGGGCGGCGAGGTCGCCGACGACCACCTCGGCGTCCTGCCCGCCGTGCCGCTCGTGGAGCTGCGCGGCGAGTTCGCGCAGGTCGCCTTCCGAGCGCGCCAGCAGGATCACCCGGGCACCCCGGCGGGCCAGCTCCATCGCGTACGCCCGCCCGAGCCCCTTGGACGCGCCGGTGACCAGCGCGGTGACGCCTCGATAGCCGTCGCTCATTTGCGCCTCCTTTGTTTCGAGTCTCGAAGTAAAGGTAGCACGATTACTTCGAGGCTCGAAGCGTCGTAGGATGGCGGTCATGTCCGTACACGAGCTCACGGCAGTGGTCACGGCGACCTACGAGATCTGGATGCGGACCAACGCGCTGATCATGGATGCGCTGGCCGGGCACCGGTTGACGCCCGCGACGTTCCAGGCGCTGTGGGCCATCGATCCGGCCGAGCCGCCGCCGTCGATGAAGGTGATGGCGGAGCGGCTGCACTGCAACGCTCCCAACCTGACGTTCATCACCAACCAGCTCACCGAGCGAGGGCTGGTCGAGCGCGCCGTCGATCCGTACGATCGGCGCTCGCGCGTCCTGGTCCTGACCGACCGGGGGCGTCGGATCCGCGAGGAGCTGCTGCGGACGACGCTGGAGAAGACTCCGCTGAAGGTGCTGACGGACGCCGAGTTGCGACAGCTCATGGGGCTGCTGAGCCGCGTCGTCGAGTCCTGAATGACCGGCCCTGAACGACCGGCCCTGCCTGACGCTGCCGCCCCGGCCGGACTCGGGGCGGCAGGTCACCGCAGGAACGGCGGTTCTACCACTTGCTGGAGCAGACCGAGATGCGCTTGGTCGAGAAGTTTCCGATCTTGAACGACTTGGTCTTCGGGGCGATCCGGCCGTTGGAGAGGCGCTCCAACTTGAAGGTGCCGGGCCGGCCGCGCCAGTAGCCCGTGCCGGTGGACTTGCGGGCGGAGGACGCGACGCCGGGGCCCTTGAGGATGATCGTCACGTCGCCCACCCTCGAGCAGTTCCAGGTCAGCTTCACCAGCGCGTACGGTGGGGTGGCCGAGGCCGAGGCAGGGGCGATGCCGACGGCCGCCATGGCGAGTCCCGTCGCGAGCGCGCCGGTGAGGACGGAACGCCGGAGAATGCGCAGCATAGTGATCCTTTCCCGTTGATCGCGGCCACCATAGCGGCATCGCAACGGGGGTGTCGTCCTGAAAACCGGCTCTGACCTTTTGGTTTTCACCGAAATACGGCTGCTTACCTGCTTCTGTTGCTCTACGTGAGGATCCGGCGCTCACCACCCGGAGCCCCAGGTTCGGCGTGCGCCGGTCGCGCCGCCGCGCAGGGCGGGCCGGATGGATGCGGTCGTCGCCCTGCGCGCCGAGTGAGACGTTCTAGGCGTCGCGCCGCCGCATCAGTACGGCCCCCGCCAGCACCGTCACGGCGATCCACCCGAGATAGACGCCGAACCCGCTCCACGCCCCCAGCGACTCGTTGGACTGCCCGAAGACCACCAGGGACCCGGCGTTGGTGGTGAAGTAGTCGGACACGGTCTGGCCCCAGGCCCCCGGCAGCATGTTCGTGAGCTGCGGCAGCACCAGCATCAGCGCGACGGCTGAGAGCAGCGCACCCGGCGTGTGCCGGACGAGCGTGCCGAGCCCCAGCCCGAACAGCCCGCACGCGGTCAGGTAGAGCGTGCTGCCGAAGCCCGCGCGTACGGCGTCGCCGATCTCGAGCCCGGCGGGCTGCATGATGGCCACGCCGACGGCGAGCGCGGCGGCCGAGGAGACCGCGCTGACCACGAGGGCCGTCGCGGTGAACACGACCAGCTTGCCGGTCAGCAGCTTGTACCGCTGAGGCACGGCCATCAGCGACGTCCTGATGCCTCCCGTGCGGTATTCGCTGGAGATCACCAGCACGCCCAGAGTGGCCAGGGCGAGCGTGGCGAAGAGCGCACCGGCGAGGCTCATGGAGAGCGCCTCCTCGGCCGGGATCGGCCCGCTGCCGCTGGCGGTGGCGGCGACGCCCAGCAGCGTGCTGAAGCCGGCCATGAGCAGAAAGGTGACGCCGAGCGTCCACATCGTGGAGCGCACCGAGCGGATCTTGGTCCACTCTGATCGCAGGATGTCGGTCATGACGAGTACTCCAGGCTGTCCTTGGTGAGCTCCATGTACGCGGCTTCGAGCGAGGGCTGCACGAACGTCAGCTCCTCCAGCGGCAGCCCCGCCCGCGCGGTGAGGGTGCCGATCTCGAGGGTGGTCATCGCGGTCACCCGCAGGTGGTCGGGGTGCAGCTCGCCCACCTTGACCAGCTCGGCGACCTCGGCCAGGCGGGGCGAGCGCACCCGTACGTAGCCCTGGGAGCTGCGCCCGATGAACTCCGGCACGCTGGTGTCGGCGATGAGCCGCCCCTTGCCGATCACGATGAGGTGGTCGGCGGTCTGCGCCATCTCGCTCATGAGGTGGCTGGAGACGAACACGGTCCGCCCCTCGGCGGCCAGTCGGCGCATGAAGGTGCGGATCCACAGGATGCCGTCGGGGTCGAGCCCGTTGACCGGCTCGTCGAACAGCAGGATCTCGGGGTCGCCGAGCAGCGCCGCGGCGATGCCCAGGCGTTGCGCCATGCCGAGGGAGAACCCGCCGACGCGCCGCTTCGTCACGCCGCTCAGCCCGACGATCTCCAGCACCTCGTCGATGCGGCTCGCCGGGATGCCGTTGCTCTGGGCGATGGCCAGCAGGTGGTTGCGCGCGCTGCGCCCGCCGTGCACGGCCTTGGCGTCCAGCAGCGCGCCGACCTTGCGGAGGGGGTGCTTCAGCTCCGCGTACGGCTTGCCGTCCACGAGCACGGAGCCGCCGGAGGGGTGGTCGAGCCCGAGGATCATGCGCATGGTGGTCGACTTGCCCGCCCCGTTGGGGCCGAGGAAGCCGGTCACTCTGCCGGGCTCGACGTCGAACGACAGGTCGTCGACGGCCACGGTGCCGCCGTAACGCTTGCTCAGGTTGGTTGCCCGAATCGCGGTCATGGACTCAAGCGTGCCGTCGCGCGCCCCCGATCACCTCCTGCCCGCGAACCGTTCGCGCGGCGGCGTTCTGGGACCCTGGTCCTACTCTCCGGGTCGGACGAGCCCCGCCTCGTACGCGGCGATCACCGCCTGCGCCCGATCCCTGACGCCGATCTTGGCGAACAGGCTCGTCACGTGGTTCTTGACGGTCGAGGGGGAGACGGACAGCTCGGCGGCGATCTCGGTGTTGGAGCGGCCGCGGGCGATCAGCACGAGGATCTCCTGCTCGCGCACGGTCAGCCCGGCCAGCTCGGCGGGGGTGGATCGCGGCGGCGTGGTGCGGACATATGTGCCGATGAGCCGGGTCAGCAGCCGGGGCGCGACGGCGGACTCGCCGCGGTGCACGACCCGGACGCCCTCGATCAGCTCCTCGGGGGAGACGTCCTTGGGCAGGAAGCCGTCGGCGCCCGCGCGCAGCGCCGCGACCACGTTCTCGTCCAGGTCGAACGTGCTCAGCGCGAGCACCCGCACCTGCGGCAGCTCGGCGGTGATCAGCTCGGTGGCGCGCACGCCGTCCATGCCGGGCATGTGCAGGTCCATGAGCACCACGTGGGGCCGCAGCCGCCGGCTCAGCTCCACCGCCTGCTCGCCGTCGGCCGCCTCGCCGACCACGCCGAGGTCGGGCTGGGCGTCCAGCATCAGCTTGAAGCCCCTGCGCACGAGGGCGTGGTCGTCGGCGAGCAGCACCCTGATCGCGGGCGTCATGCGCTCTCCAGCGGGATGCGGGCGTGCACGCGGAATCCTCCTTCTGGCCTGGGCCCCGTCGAGAGCCGGCCGCCGCACAGGGCCACCCGCTCCGCCATGCCGCCGAGCCCGAAGCCCGGGGGCGTGCCGTCGTTCTTGGCCACGCCGTCGTCGAGCACCTCGACCTCCACGGCCTCCGGGTCATAGGTCAGCAGCACGCTGGCCCTGGCTCCGACGGCGTGCTTGCGGGTGTTCGTCAGCGCCTCCTGGACGATCCGGTAGACGGCGTGGTCCACGGCGGCGGGCAGCTCGACGGGCTCGCCCGTCACGGTCAGGGTGGCCGGCAGGCCCGCCGACCCCGCCTCGTTGATGAGGGCGGGCAACCGGTCCGTGCCGACCCCTGTCGCCGCGTCCGCGCCCTCCCCGCCCTCGGCCCTCAGCACGTCGAGCAGCCGCCGCATCTCCGACATGGCCTGGCGGGCGGTCTGCTCGGCGCTCTCCAGCGCCTCCCTGGTGACCTGCTGCCCGGGGGGCAGGGTGGCCCTGGCGCCGCCGACCAGCGCGTTGATCACGGTGATGTGGTGCGCCACCACGTCGTGCAGCTCCCTGGCGATGCGCCTGCGCTCGGCGCGTACGGCGGCGTCGGCGGCCTCGCGGGTGGTGCGCTCCCGCAGCTCGGTCCTGAGCCGGACGAACTGGCCCGTGCCCACGAACACGCCGACCAGGAACAGGGCGCTCAGCCAGCTGTTGACGCCTGGCCTGCCCACCTCCATGGCGACGGCGTACACGGCGAAGGCGGCTCCGGTGGCGATCGCGGTCGGACGGCCCCCCGTGTAGCGGCCCAGGCTGTAGAGCGCGACGGCACTGTGCACGTTAGAGCTGGTCACCAGGCCGGTCGCCATCGAGACGGCGTCCACGGCGACCACCGCGCCGGTCGTGAGGAGCGGCCGGTTGCGGCGCATGAGCAGGAACAACGTGCCCACGAGGTACGTGACGTTGCCCGGGAGCATCTCCGTCATGCCCAGCACGCCCGTCACGACGCTGATCAGCCCGGGCAGGCACAGCACGATCACCAGCGTGCGGTCGTACACCGTGGGCCGCCGGAAGAACCGCACGATGCTCATGAACGTCCGTGCTAAGCGCACGCTAAGACCTTAAATCACGAGATTTCGATATCGACGTGATCTTTCAGGCCGCTTGAGGCCGGGCTACAACCAGCGGTCTGCGCTGCGGTAACGTCGGCGCAAGGCGAGGGCACGCGGCAGAGGGGTTGGCATGAGCCGTTCGGCACGGGTGATCTGGGACGACGCTCTGACCACCTACGACTTCGGCCCGAGCCATCCGCTGGCCCCCGTGCGCGTCGAGCTGACCATGGCGCTGGCCCGCGCGATGGGCGTGCTCGACAAGGTCGAGCTGGCCGGCTGTGAGCCGGCGAGCGACGACGAGCTGGTGCGGGTCCACCACCGCGGCTACATCGAGGCCGTCAAGCGCGTCTCCGCCTCCGGCCTGCCCGACATGAGCGCCGGGCTCGGCACCACCGACAACCCGGCCTTCGCGGGCGTCCACGAGGCCAGCGCGCTCATCGCCGGCGCCTCGCTGGCCGCCGCCCGCTCGGTCTGGGAGGGCACGGCCGAGCACGCCGTCAACGTCGCGGGCGGGCTGCACCACGCGATGCCGGCCCTGGCGAGCGGCTTCTGCGTCTACAACGACCCCGCGCTGGCGATCGCGTGGCTGCTGGAGCAGGGAGTGGGGCGCGTCGCGTACGTGGACGTCGACGTCCATCACGGCGACGGCGTACAGACGATCTTCTACGACGACCCCAGGGTGCTGACGATCAGCCTGCACGAGAGCCCGCGCACGCTGTTCCCCGGCACCGGCTTCCCGCACGAGACCGGCGCCGACGGCACGGCGGTCAACGTCGCGCTGCCGGCCGGCACCGGCGACGCGGGCTGGCTGCGCGCCTTCCACGCGGTGGTGCCGCCGCTGCTGCACGAGTTCGGGCCGGAGATCCTGGTGACCCAGCACGGCTGCGACAGCCACGCGCTCGACCCCCTCGCCAACCTGATGCTGAGCGTCGACGGTCAGCGGGCCGCCTGCGAGGCGCTGCACCGCCTGGCCCACGAGACGGCGGGCGGGCGCTGGATCGCGACCGGCGGTGGCGGCTACGAGCTGGTGCAGGTGGTGCCGCGGGTGTGGACGCACCTGATGGCCGAGCTGGCCGGGCATCCGATCGATCCGGCCACGCCGACGCCGGAGGAGTGGCGCAGGTTCGTCCGCGAGCGTACGGGGGAGACACCACCCCTCACCATGACAGACGGCCGCCATCCGGAATTCAGCGACCTATCTGGTGGTTATGATCCTGCGGACCCCATTGACCGTGCGGTCATGGCGACCCGGCAAGCGGTGTTCCCCCTGCACGGCCTCGATCCGATGCCCTGACGAGGAATGAAGCAGTGCTGAGCCGCGACGAACTTCGAGATCACCTTGTTCACAGCCGCATCGCCGGCGATGTCGCGACCTCTCGCGAGAACAACCTCGACCACTACAGCTCGCTGGCCAACGGCGACCCCTACTACGCGCTCGGCCTGACCTTCGACCAGCCGTGGTCCTACCGCGACATCCTGGCCCTCATGGCCAAGTCCGCGGGCGTCGTCGCCGACCCCGACCACCGCTACGGCCAGGACACCATCGACCCCGACCTGACCATCGACGCGCTCGACGCGATGGCCGAGCGCATCGCCGCCGTGCTGGCGCGGCCCGAGCCCCGCGTCCTGTTCGCCACCGGACACCCCACGGGCCTGCTCGCCGTGCACCTGCCGCTGGCCGCCTTCTGCGTGGCGCGCGGCGCGCGGCTGCTGACCCCCGCCGAGGGCTGGTCGTACGCGGGCTCCGGCTTCGGCAGGCCGCGCAGGATTCGCTACCTCCAGGACGTCGCGATGCTCGACGACCGGGGCGCGCTCGTGCACACCCACGACGCGATCCCGATGCGCCACATGCTGGACGAGCTGGGCGGCGACCTGCCCGACCTGGTGATCGCCGACCACGGCTGGGCCGGAGCGGCGGGCGAGGCGGGCGTGCCGACGGTGGCCTTCGCCGACTGCAACGACCCCGGGCTGTTCCTCGGGGAGGCGGAGGGCAAGCTTGACGTGGTCGTGCCACTTGACGACAACGTGCTACCCCGCTATTACTCTCCGTTGACGGAGCGGCTAGTCACAGAAGTCTCACGAGCCCTTTGAGTCGATAACGGCCCTCCCCATACCGTCTTTTCGCGCCTGCATTCCAAGGGGCTCGCTGTCCCTTTGCCAACTTTTGGCAGGGCTCCGGCGACTCTTATGTGTGGCAGCTTGGACAGTTCCAGCGTCCAGGCGAGGTGCTTGGCCAGGCGGTTGGCCAGCGATTTCGCTGGTTCGGCTGACAGGTGGCTCCGTCGGCTGGAAAAATAGGGGGTTTGCGCACTCGGAGTCCCGACTTACGCTGACGGCAGTACACGTGCGTGAGCAATGGCACCAGTGGGGATAACCCGGAAACACGTGCGGAAGAGGCGTCCGATGGGTGCAGGCGAAAGACCTCTCAGCGAGGTGAAGTTCCTGACCGTCGCAGAAGTGGCGACGGTCATGAGGGTGTCCAAGATGACGGTGTACCGGCTCGTCCACTCCGGCGAGCTGCCGGCCATCCGAGTCGGCCGCTCGTTCAGGGTGCCTGAGCAGGCGGTACACGATTATCTCCGGGAGGCCTACATCGAGGCAGGATGACGTAGCGACACGCCCGAACGTGTCGTGAGTGTGTCGCGGGAGAGGCCCGGCCGCCCGCTGGTACGGCCGGGCGCTCGCCCCCCGAGGGGCGATCTACCGTGGATCGCCGGTAGTCTGTGAGCCGGTGTGCGCTCGCACTCCGATTCAAACGTGCTATCAGTACCTGGGGGTCCCGTGGGCTCTGTGATCAAGAAGCGCCGCAAGCGGATGGCTAAGAAGAAGCACCGTAAGCTGCTCAAGAAGACGCGCATCCAGCGGCGCAACAAGAAGTAACCGACGCAGCTGCGAGGCGCTGATGACCCACACCGTGCTTGTCACCGGGGTCTCGCGCCACATCGGCGCCCGGGTGGCGAGCGTTCTGGCGGCGGACCCGGACATCAGCCGTGTCATCGGAGTGGACACCGTGCCGCCCCCCTCGCTCACGCGAGACGGCGGCATCTCGCTCGGCCGGACCGAGTTCGTCCGGGTGGATCTGCGCAGCCCCGACATCGCCCAGGTGATCGCGGCCGCGGACATCGACACCGTTGTGCACATGAGCCTGGTCAGCGCTCCCTCACACAATGGGGGCAGGGCTGCCATGAAGGAGCACAACGTCATCGGCACCATGCAGTTGCTCGGTGCCTGCCAGCGGTCGGCGACCGTGCGGCGCGTGGTGGTGCGATCCACCACCGCCGTCTACGGCTCGTCCCCCCGGGATCCCGCGGTGTTCACCGAGGGCCTGGAGCCGCATGACGGCCCCGTCCACGGCTATGCCAAGGACGCGGCCGAGGTCGAGGGCTACGTCCGCGGTTTCGCGCGGCGGCGTCCCGACGTCACCGTGTCGCTGCTGCGCTTCGCCAACTTCATGGGTCCAGGCGTCGACTCGCCGCTGACGCGTTACTTCACCCAGCCGGTGCTGCCGACCGTGCTCGGCTTCGACCCGCGGCTGCAGTTCGTCCACGAGGACGACGCGGTCGAGGTGCTGCGCCGGATGGCGACCGAGGATCACCCCGGCACGTACAACGTGGCCGGGGCAGGCGTGTTGCTGCTGTCGCAGTGCGCGCGCAGGGCGGGGCGGCCCTCGCTGCCGCTGATCTCGCCCGCCTTCACCGTGCTCGGCGGTGCCGCGCGCCGGCTCGGCCTGGTCGAATACTCGCCCGAGCAGCTGCGGCTGATGAGCCACGGCCGCGCGGTCGACACCGCCCACCTGGAGGCCGAGCTGGGCTGGAAGCCCAAGTTCAGCACCGGTGCGGCGTTCGACGACTTCCTGCGCTCGCGCGGGCTGCGTCCGCTGGGAAGTTTCCGCGCATGAGCGTTCCGCGCCCAGCGCCAGATGAGGAAGGCCGGGTGATCCCCATCACCGCGGCGCCGTCGTACGACGAGCCCGACCCCGTGGCCAAGGCGCTCGCCTTCATCAGGCGGCGGGTCACCGGCGACTACGAGGTCGACGAGTTCGGCTACGACCCCGAGCTGACCGACAAGGTCGTGCTCGAGCTGCTCAGGCCGCTCTACCGCCACTGGTTCAGGGTCGAGACGCTCGAGCTGAAGAACATCCCCGACGACAGCGGCGCGCTCATCGTGGCCAACCACTCGGGCACGCTGCCGGTCGACGCGCTGATGCTGCAGGTGGCGCTGCACGACGAGGCCGCCAGGCCGCTGCGGCTGCTCGGCGCCGACCTGGTCTACCAGCTTCCGCTGCTCAGCCACCTGGCCCGCAAGACCGGCCACACGCTGGCCTGCCGCGAGGACGCCGACCGGCTGCTGCGCAAGGGCGAGCTGGTCGGGGTGTTCCCCGAGGGCTTCAAGGGCGTCGGCAAGCCGTTCTCCGAGCGCTACAAGCTGCAGCGCTTCGGGCGCGGCGGCTTCGTGGCCTCCGCGATCCGCGCGGGCGTGCCGATCGTGCCCACCGCGATCGTCGGGGCCGAGGAGATCTACCCCAAGATCGGCGACCTCAAGTCGCTGGCCCGGCTGCTGGGGCTGCCCTACCTGCCGATCACCCCGTTCTTCCCGCTGCTCGGGCCGCTCGGCCTGGTGCCGCTGCCGTCGAAGTGGATGATCGAGTTCGGGGAGCCGATCCGCACCGACGAGTACGACCCGTCGGCCGCCGACGACCCCATGCTGGTCTTCAACCTCACCGACCACGTGCGCGAGGTCATCCAGCAGCTGCTCAACGAGCTGCGCCTGCGCAGGGGACACGCCTTCCCCCCGCTCCTCTGACGCCGCCGGCGCGACGATCCCTGAACCCTTACGGCGGGTTGTGGCAAGACATCCGTGACCCATTCCCCGCAGAAGGGCGGAGATGATCACGCAGCCCGCCGTCAGGGGTGCGGACGCCGAGCTCGTGAGCGCCTCGCTGACAGAACCCGAGGTGTTCGCCGAGCTCTTCGACCGCTACTCCGCCATGCTCTTCAGGTACGTCTCCAGACGCCTCGGCCCGGAACCCGCCGAGGACCTCGTCGGCGAGACGTTCCTGGTCGCCTTCTCCCGCAGGAAGAGCTATGACCTGGCCTATCCGGACGCCAGGCCGTGGCTCTTCGGCATCCTCACCAAGCTCATCTCCCGGCACCACCGCACAGAGGCGGCCCGCTACCGCGCACTCCTGCGCGCCCCTGTCGACCACGAGGTGGAGTCGCCCGCAGACCGGGTGGCGGCCGGGGTGTCCGCCCGCGCCGTCCGCGCGGAGCTGGCCGGCGCCCTGGCCGCGCTGCCCGCCAGGGACCGCGACGTCCTGCTGCTGATCGCCTGGGGCGACCTCACGTACGAGGAGGCCGCGCGAGCGCTCGGCATCCCTGTCGGAACCGTGCGCTCCCGCCTCAACAGGGGCAGGCGGAAGGTACGCGCGGCGCTCGGCGACACCAACCCCTTGGAGGAGGAGTGACGATGGACGACCTGAAGCTGCTCCGCGACCTCGGGGCCGAGCTGGAGCACCAGCCACCCGCCACCCTCGTCCGCCACCGCACGGGCTTCCTGCGCGGCCGTCCCCGGCGCCGGTGGCCGATGGCCGCGCTGGTCGCCGCGGGCACGGCCGCCGTCGTGGCGGTGACGACGGCGTTCATCACCGGCTTCCCCGTGGCCGCGCCGTCCGCCGGCGGCCGGGTGGACATGAGCGGCGCCATGAACGTGCTGCTGATCGGCTCCGACACCAGGGACGGTCCTGGCAACGTGAAGTACGGGCCGCAGTCGCAGGGCTCGGGCCAGCGCTCCGACACCGTCATCATCGTCCACCTGCCGGCCGACAGAGGCAGGGTCACCGCGGTCAGCGTTCCGCGGGACTCGATGGTGCGGGTCCCGTGCGGGTCGACGCCGGGCCGGATCGCCATGATCAATTCCGCGTACGACGACGGGGGCGCCGCGTGCCTCAGGTCGACGCTGGAGAAGCTGACGGGGCTGCGCCTGGACCACACGGTCGAGGTGGACTTCGCCGGCTTCAAGACCATGGTGGACGCGCTCGGTGGCGTGCGGATCAAGGTGCCGAGGCCCGTGGACGACCGCGCCGCGAAGCTCAGGCTGCCCGCGGGCGAGCAACTGCTCGACGGCGAGAAGGCGCTCGGCTACGCCCGGCTGCGTCACTACGGCGACGGCTCGGACGTCGCGCGGATCAAGCGACAGCAGGGGCTCGCGCGGGCCATGCTGGACAAGGCCCAGCGGCAGCTCGTCGCCGATCCCGCCAAGCTCAGGGCCTTCCTGTCGGCGGTGCGCGGGGCGGTGCGGACGGACCTCAGCGTCGAGGAGATGTACGAGCTGGCCACCCAGCTCGCCAGGACCACGATGACCACGGTGTCGGTGCCCTCGGAGCCCTATCCGCAGGACCGGCACCGGCTCCGGTGGAAGCAGCCGGAGGCGGCCAAGCTGTTCGGCACGCTGAAGTGAGTCTGCTGCGGTGATTCAGGGGCGGCCGCGGTAGAGGCGGCGCAGGGCGATGCCCGCTGCGACGCCGCCCGCGACCGCGCCCACGCCGGCCGCGATCGGCAGCGCCGTCATCGTGGCCTTGCGCCCGGTGCGGAAGTCCTTGACCGGCCAGTCGTGCTTGCGCGCGTATTCGCGCAGCTCGCTGTCGGGGTTGATGGCGACGGCGTTGCCGACCAGCGACAACATCGGCAGGTCGTTGGCCGAGTCGCTGTAGGCGGTGCAGAGGCTGAGGTCGAGGCCCTCCCTGCGGGCCAGGGCGCGCACCGCCTCGGCCTTGGCCGGGCCGTGGAGCAGGTCGCCGACCAGCCGGCCGGTGTAGACGCCGTTGCTGGTCTCGGCGACCGTGCCGAGCGCGCCGGTCAGGCCGAGCCGCTGGGCGATGACCCTGGCCAGCTCGATGGGGGTGGCGGTGACCAGCCAGACGCGCTGGCCGGCGTCGAGGTGGCTCTGGGCGAGCGCGCGGGTGCCGCCCCAGATGCGGTCGGCCATGACCTCGTCGTAGATCTCCTCGCCGAGGCGTACGACGTCGTCGACCTTGGCGCCCGCGACGAACGCCAGCGCCGTCTCCCTGGCCACCGCGATGTGCTCGGGGTTCTCGTTGCCGCGCAGCCGGAAGACGGCCTGCCCGACGGCGAACTTGACCAGGTCGGAGGTGGTGAACAGGCCGCGCGTGGCCAGCCCGCGGGCGAAGTGGTAGATCGACGCGCCGCGCATCATGGTGTTGTCGACGTCGAAGAAGGCCGCGGACTCGAGATCGGGCTGGGCAGGCGCGACGGTCACCGCCGCCTGTGCGGCCGCCTCACCTGCGACCTCCGGCCGCACTTCCTGTCGTCGTCGCATGAGCCGCCACATGGGCTTCAGCTTAGCTACCTACTCGGGGGCGGCCAGACCTTCGATGTAGCTGAGGTACCCCTCCGCCTGGGCCAGTTGATCCTCGTCGAGCTGCTGAAGCATCGGCTTGACGGCCTCCTTCTGGTCCCGCGCGAATTTCTTGATCTTCGGCGAGCGCGGCTCCGCGCGTTCGAGCCGGCTGATGCCCGCGCGGGTGGACTCCTCCATGTCCTTGAGCGTCTCGTCCACGAGCGGGCCGTCGACCGACGAGCCGAGGAGGGTGGCGACCTCCTTGGCGCGCGCCTTGGCCGAGTCGAGCTCGCGCGCGGCGCGTTCCGCGTCGTCGGACGTGAGGTGGACGAGCGTGGTCTCCGCGGCGCGCTTGAGCGGGTAGAGCGAGTCGCCGGGCACCGCGCGGTAGGTGGCGAAGGAGGACACCATGAGCGCGGCCACCAGGCCCACGGTGGCGAGCTGGGACAGCAGGGGCCGCCCTCTGGACCGGCGGCGGCGTCCGCGCCCGCCCAGGAGCGGCTGCGGCCTCCCGGCGGCCCGCTCCTCGGGCGCCTCGGGTTCGGCCGTGGCCAGGGCGCCCGACATCAGCTCGGCGCGCAGCCGTTCCTTGAACGCGGGCTCGGGCAGGCCGCCGAGCGGCAGCTCGCTCAGCTCGGTGAGGTGCACGAGCACGCGTACCCGCCGCTCGCGCGCCCCCCTCATGACGGCTCTCCCACCGACACGGTCATGACACCTGGTCTAACGCGGGGCCGATGACGGAGGTTACGCCAGGTCGTGCTTGAGAGCCCTGGCCAGCGCGCGGACGGCACGGAACTGCAGCGCTTTGATCGCTCCACTCTTCTTCCCCATGATCAGCGCGGTTTCCGCGAGCGAGAGGCCGTGCAGGAAGCGCAGGACGACGCATTCCTGTTGTTCGGGATTGAGATCTCGTACGGCACGCAGCACCCGATCGTTGATGATGGCCGTGACCACGGCGTTCTCGGGAATGTGGGAGCCGTCGAGCGGAACGTCGATCACCTCGCCCGTGGGGATCTCCAGCCGGTAGCGCCCCGACTTGAAATGGTCGGTCACCAGGTTTCTCGCGATGGTCACGAGCCAGGCTCCGAAGTCGCGCCCCTGCCAGGTGAAGTCGCCGATCCTGCGCAGCGCGCGCAGGAAGGTCTCGCTGGTGAGGTCCTCCGCCAGCGGGTGCGAGCCCACCCGGAAGTAGATGTAGCGGTAGACCAGGTCGACGTAACGGTCGTAGAGCGTGCCAAAGGATTGCGTGCATCCGTTCTTGGCGTGCATCACCAGCGTACGGAGGTCGTCGGGCACGTCTTCGCGCACGGCGAGCTCGCCCGTCCGGGCAGGGCCGGCGACAGCTGGCGCCAGCAGTCCGGCGAACGGCGACGAGTCAGGCATCCGGTATCCCTAGGGGTAAGGGGTGCGGCGTGCTCGAACACTCTAGAAATCAACCGGAAAATCCACAATCCACGGAAGTCATGCATGACTAGGCGTAATCGGCCTATACCGTGGTGGACCGACCCGTTCCCTCTTCGGCTACCGGCTGGGAGGCATCGTCCGGCAGCATTGGAGTCACCATGGAGATCCTCGTTGCTGTCATAGCTCTCGCCGGTGCGATCCTGTCCGCGATCGCCGCGGCCGCCCTGATCCAACGCCTGCGCGACGAGCCTGAGGGATGGTTGGTCGCCTGGACCGTTGCAGTCGCCGGGCTCTGCCTGTCACTCGCCGTGATCGCACTCGGGTCCTTCATGGGCTTCGGCTCCGTCACGTTCCGGATCTACCAGGTGACGGGATCGATGCTGGCGCCCCTGTGGCTGGCCGTCGGGCTCGTGCAGCTGCTGGCCGAGAAAGTGCCGCCGAGGTTCCTCGCGTGGCTGCTCGGCATCGCCCTGACCGTCGTGGCCACGGTCATCATGGTCTGGGACCCGCTGAAGACCGACGACATGGGCAAGTCGCTGCCCACCGCCGCGGCCCACTGGAACATCGTCCCCGGCTACCTGCTCACCGGCGTCCACGCCGTCGCCGTGCTGATCATGCTGGCGATGCTCGTCGTGGCCGGGCTGCGCTGGCGCAACGGCGACGAGTACGACACCGACAACCTCCACGCCACCGTGGTCATCGTGCCGTCGGGGCTGGCGCTGGTGGGCGCGATGCGGTTCTCCGTGCCGGCCCTGTTCACCACCGCGCTGCTCGCCGTCGCGGGGGCGGCGGTCTGGTACACCGTGCTGCGGCCGCTGGCGCCGTACGAGGACGACGACGAGGACGACTTCGACGACCGCGACGACCGCGATGACCGCGCGTCGCGCCGCGACGAGCGCGCCCAGCGCCGTGAGGAGTTCGCCGCGCGCCGCGCCGATCGCGCGCTGGCCGGCGAGGGCGGGCCTGACGAGCGCCCGATGTTCCGCGACGAGGTGCCGGGGCACCACGGCATGCCGGAGCCGGTGCCGGCCGCCGACCTGCCGCCGCAGCCGCCGCGCAGGTCGTCGGGGCTCGGCGACCTGGTGGCCGAATATCGTGCGGGCGACCGCGAGGTCGACTACGCCTCCCGCATGGCGCCGCCGCCGCCCGACGACGGCCCCTCCACCGGCTACATCATGAACGGCGCACCGCCCCAGCGCCCCGACTACAACCTGGCGCCGCCGGCGCCCGCCACCGGCGCGGTCTTCCCCGGCGCCGACCTGTTCTCGCCCGCCCAGCAGCAGGGCGGCTCGGGCAAGCTCTCGCCGACGATCTACGGCATGCTCACCGTCTTCACGCTCATGGACGGCGCCGGCGAGGCCTTCGACCGGCTGGCCGAGGCCACGGTCGAGGCCGTGCGCAGGGGCGAGCCCGACACGCTCGTCTACGCCTGCCACTCCGTGAAGTCGGCCCCGCTGCAGCGCATCGTCTACGAGCTCTATCGCGACGAGGTGGCCTACCGCGACCACCTGCGCCAGCCGCACGTCGAGCGGTTCGTCAACGACCGTCAGGCGATGGTGCTGGCCACCAACGTGATCGAGCTCGACGTCAACGCCGCCAAGGTGGTGCCGCTGCCCACCGTCATGTACTGAGCCGTCACGTGCCGAGCCGTCACGTGCCGAGCGCTGCGCGCAGCCTCGCCTCGTCGACCCGCCAGAAGTCGTGCTGCACGCCGTCGATCAGCGTGACCGGGATCATCTCCCAGTATTTCTCCTTGAGCTCGTCGGAGGAGTCGATGCTGACCTCCTCCCACGGGACGCCGAGCTCGCCCGCGACCCTGGCGATGATCTCGCGGGCGTCGTCACAGAGGTGACAGCCGGGTTTGCCGAGCAAGGTGATGCGGTGCATGACGCAACCGTACCCCTGCTGACTTTGTGCATCGGTTCACAAAGGGATTAACCTGAAAGACGGTTCCATTCCGATCACGCGGTCCCCAAGCCGCCCGTTTCCTGGAGCACCGGCACGTGAAGAGCCCGTCCCAGCCCCGTGACCGCGGCATCCCCGAGGCGACGGTCGCCAGGCTCCCGCTTTACCTCAGGGCGCTGCACGGGATGGCCGAGCGGGGCATCGCCACCGTCAGCTCGGAAGACCTGGCGGGCGCGGCAGGGGTCAACTCCGCCAAGCTCCGCAAGGACCTCTCGCACCTCGGCTCCTACGGCACCCGCGGCGTAGGCTATGAGGTCGAATACCTCGTCTATCAGATCTCCCGTGAGCTCGGTCTGACCCAAGACTGGGCCGTCGCGATCGTCGGAGTCGGCAACCTCGGCCGCGCGCTCGCCAACTACGGCGGTTTCGTCTCCCGGGGCTTCCGGGTCGCGGCGCTCATCGACGCCGACCCCGAAATCGTGGGCGACACCATCGCGGGGTTGAATGTTGAACACATCGACGAACTGGAAGCCGTGATCAAACGGCGTGGAGTCTCGATCGTGGTACTGGCGATACCGGCGGCAGCGGCGCAGCAAGTGTGCGATCGCGTGGTCGCCGTGGGCGTGACCAGCATCCTCAATTTCGCGCCGGTCGTACTCTCCGTGCCGGAAAGCGTCGATGTCCGTAAAGTCGACCTATCAATCGAACTGCAGATTCTCGCGTTCCACGAGCAACGCAAGGCTGGGGGGCCACTCATGGCGGTGGACGGTCAATGAGTGTTCTGGCTGTCGGGCTCAGCCACCGGACCGCACCGGTGGGCCTGCTCGAGCGCGTCTCCGTCAGCGGCGACGCCCTCGTCAAGCTCCTGCACGACGTTCAGCACGACCCGTGCGTGGCGGAGGCCATGGTGGTCTCGACCTGCAACAGGGTCGAGGTCTACGTCACGGTCGACCGCTTCCACGCGGCCGTCACGTCGATCAGCGAGCTGCTCGGCGTGCACTCGGGCGTCCCGGTGGACGAGCTCATCCCGCACCTCTACGTCCACTACGAGGAGCGGGCGGTCGAGCACCTGTTCTCCGTGGTGTGCGGCCTCGACTCCATGGTCGTCGGCGAGCAGCAGATACTCGGGCAGGTCCGTCAGGCGCTCAAGCTGGCCCAGCGCCAGGGCACGGTCGGCGCCACGCTCAACGACCTGGTGCAGCAGGCGCTGCGGGTGGGCAAGCGCGCCCACCACGACACCGGCATCGACAAGCACGGCGCCTCCCTCGTCACCGCCGGGCTGGCGCTGGCGGGCGAGCTGCCGGGGCGGCGGGCGCTGGTGATCGGCGCCGGCTCCATGAGCTCGCTGGCCGCCGCGACGCTGTCGCGCGCCG
The DNA here is from genome assembly GCF_040676995.1 of Nonomuraea sp. NPDC049419. Taxonomy (NCBI): domain Bacteria; kingdom Bacillati; phylum Actinomycetota; class Actinomycetes; order Streptosporangiales; family Streptosporangiaceae; genus Nonomuraea; species Nonomuraea sp. NPDC049419. The sequence goes on from NZ_JBFAQB010000009.1 coordinate 339,448, forward strand.
GGGTGACCGACATCGTCGTGGCCAACCGCACGTACGAGCGGGGCGCCAGGCTCGCCGCCACCGTCGGAGGCCGGGCGGTCGCGTTCGCCGCCGTGCCGGAAGAGGTGGCCGCGGCCGACATCGTGATCACCTGCACCGGCGCGGGCCGGCACATCGTCACGCCGGATATGCTGGGCAAACCGGTGTTCCTGCTGGACCTGGCGCTGCCGCACGACATCGACCCTGCCGTGCGCGGGGTGCCGGGTGTCACGCTGGTCGACCTGGAGACCATCCAGGAGTCCGGCATCGGCTCCCGCGAGGGCGACGCGGTGCCCACCGTGCGCCGTCTGGTGGCCGAGGAGCTGCGCGCCTACCTCGACGCCGAGCGGGCCGCCAGGGTCACGCCGACCGTGGTGGCGCTGCGCAGCAAGGCGGCCGGCGTCGTCGAGTCGGAGCTGGGCCGCCTGCTGATGCGGGTGCCCGACCTCGACGAGCGGGCGCGTGACGAGGTCGCCATGACCGTCCAGCGGGTGGTGGACAAACTGCTCCACGAGCCGACTGTGCGTGTCAAGCAGCTCGCCACCTGCCCAGGAGGCGATCATTATGCGGAAGCCCTGCGCGAATTGTTCAATCTGGATCCGAAGATGCCCGAGGCCGTGAGGGAGGTGGAGCTGTGACGAGGCCCGCTCTGCGGCTCGGCACCCGGCGCAGCCTTCTCGCGACCACGCAGTCCCAGATGGTGGCCGACGCCTACACCGCGCGCACCGGGGGGCCCGTCGAGCTGGTCGGCATCACCACGTACGGCGACGTCACCAAGGCCCATCTGGCGCAGCTCGGCGGCACCGGCGTGTTCGTCAGCGCGCTGCGCGACGAGCTGCTCGAGGGCGAGATCGACTTCGCCGTCCACTCGCTGAAGGACCTGCCGACCACCCAGGACCCGCGCTTCACGCTGGCCGCGCTGCCGGCCCGCCACGACCACCGCGACGCGCTCGTCGGCCTGCACAAGTTCGCCGACCTCGCGCCCGGCGCCAGGGTCGGCACCGGCTCGCCGCGCCGCGTCGCCATGCTCAGCGCGCTGCGCCCCGACCTCGAATACGTGCCGATCCGCGGCAACGCCGACACGCGCATCGGCAAGGTCACCTCGGGCGAGCTCGACGCGGTCGTGCTCGCCGCCGCCGGGCTCGGCAGGATCGGCAGGGACGCCGAGATCGCGCAGATCTTCGAGACCGACGAGCTGCTGCCCGCCCCGGGGCAGGGCGCGCTGGCCGTGGAGTGCCGCACCGACAGGACCGACATCGTCGAGGCATTGTCCGTGCTCGACGACCCCGCCACCCGCTCGGCCGTGACCGCCGAACGCGCCCTGCTCAACGCCCTCGAAGCCGGATGCTCGGCTCCGGTGGGTGCTTTCGCGTTCGATGACGGGCACACTCTGAACCTGACCGCTGTTGTCGTCTCCATCGACGGCCGCGAAGCGGTCCGCAAGTCCGCCGCCGGCTCTCCTTCGGAGGCAGCGAACCTGGGCCGCCTCCTCGCGGCCGAGATGATCGCCGAAGGGGCCGACAGATTGATGGGGGAGCATTCCCATTGAGCTCCGATAGTCCAACCTCCGGTTTCGTCGCGTTCGTGGGCGCGGGTCCCGGCGATCCCAACCTGCTCACGCTCCGCGCCGCCGAGCTGCTCGGCAAGGCCGACGCGGTGGTGCTCGACGCCGAGACCCAGACCCCGCTGCTGCACCACTGCCGCGAGGGCGTCGAGGTCGCCGAGGGCGACTTCGTGCAGCGCGCCGCGCGCGGCCAGCTCGTGGTGCGCCTGTGCGCGGGCGACCCCATGCTGTTCTCCTCGATCAGCGAGGAGGTCGCGGCCTGCGTCGCCGCGGAGGTGGACTTCGAGATCGTGCCTGGCGTGCCGCCCGCGACCGCCGTGCTCACCTACGCCGGCATCCCGCCGGCGAGCGCCGTGCCCGAGTTCAGGGTCGTCGACGCCGCCCAGGAGCAGGACTGGTCCGTGCACGCCGGCTGCAAGGGCACGCTGGTCATCTACAACGGCCTCGCCGACGCGGTGCCCATCGGCAAGGCGCTGATCTCCGGCGGCAAGCCCGACACCACGCCCGTCGCGGTCAGCAGCGGCGGCACCACCACCGAGCAGTACACCGTGGTGTCCACGCTGGGCCGGCTGCAGGCCGACCTCAAGCACGCCGGGATCACCGAGCCCGCGTTGATCGTGGTCGGCGAGGCCGTCGCGCAGCGCGACAAGCTGTCGTGGTTCGAGACCAAGCCGCTGTTCGGCTGGCGGGTGCTCGTCCCGCGGACGAAGGAGCAGTCGCGCAGCCTGTCCGAGCAGCTCGTGTCCTACGGCGCGGTGCCCGAGGAGGTGCCGACCATCTCGGTCGAGCCGCCGCGCACCCCGCAGCAGATGGACCGCGCGATCAAGGGCCTGGTCACGGGCCGCTACGAGTGGGTGGCCTTCACCAGCGCCAACGCCGTCAAGGCCGTCCGCGAGAAGTTCGAGGAGTACGGACTCGACGCCCGCGCCTTCGCCGGGCTCAAGGTCGCGGCGGTGGGCGAGGCGACCTCTCGGGCGCTGATCGAGTTCGGGGTCAAGCCCGACCTGCTGCCGTCGGGCGAGCAGTCGTCGGAGGGGCTGGTGGCCGAGTGGCCGCCGTACGACTCCATGCTCGACCCGATCAACCGGGTGCTGCTGCCCAGGGCCGACATCTCCACCGACACGCTGGTGGCCGGGCTCACCGAGCTGGGCTGGGAGTGCGACGACGTCACCGCCTACCGCACGGTGCGCGCCGCGCCGCCGCCCGCGCCGATCCGCGAGGCCATCAAGGGCGGCGGCTTCGACGCCGTGCTCTTCACCTCGTCCTCGACCGTGCGCAACCTCGTGGGCATCGCCGGCAAGCCCCACAACGTCACCGTGATCGCGGTCATCGGGCCGCAGACGGCCAAGACGGCCGAGGAGTTCGGGCTCCGGGTCGACGTCATGGCCGACAAGCCATCCGCCTCCGCCTTGGCCGCCGCGGTGGCCGAGTTCGGGGCCAAGCAGCGCCAGGCGGCGCTGGCGGCCGGCGACACGCCGCGCCGTCCCTCACAGAACCGCCGCGGCGCGAGGAGGAGAGCCAGATGAGCGCGCAGTTCCCCGTCGCCCGCCCGCGCAGGCTCCGCAACAGCGCGGCGATGCGCCGGATGGTGTCGGGCACCAGGCTCGACCCGGCCGAGCTGATCCTGCCGATGTTCGCCAAGGAGGGCATCGCGGAGCCGCAGCCGGTGGCCTCGATGCCGGGCGTCTTCCAGCACACCCGCGACTCGCTGCGCAAGGCCGCCCGCGAGGCCGCCGAGGCCGGTGTGGGCGGCGTCATCCTGTTCGGCGTCCCGGCGGTGAAGGACGCGCGCGGCTCGGCCGCCGACGACCCCGACGGCGTGCTGCAGGTGGCGCTGCGCGACGTGGTGTCGGAGGTCGGCGACGCGCTCGTGGTGATGGCCGACACCTGCCTCGACGAGTTCACCGACCACGGCCACTGCGGCATCCTCACGCCGTCGGGCGAGGTCGACAACGACGCCACCCTTGAGCGGTACGCCTCCGTCGCGATCGCCCAGGTCGAGGCCGGCTCCCAGATGGTGGCGCCGAGCGGCATGATGGACGGCCAGGTGGGCGCCATCAGGAGCGCGCTCGACCAGGCGGGCCACGCGGGCGTGCCGATCCTGTCCTACTCCGTCAAATACGCCTCCGCCTTCTACGGCCCGTTCCGCGACGCCGCCGAGTGCGCCCCGCAGTTCGGCGACCGCAGCACCCACCAGCAGGACCCGGCGGGGCCGCTGGAGGAGGCGCTGCGCGAGGTCAGGCTCGACCTGGCCGAGGGCGCCGACGCCGTCATGGTCAAGCCCGCAGGGGCCTACCTCGACGTCATCGGCCGCGTCCGGGCCGAGGTGGACGTGCCGGTGGCCGCCTACCAGGTCAGCGGCGAATACGCGATGATCGAGGCCGCCGCGGCCAACGGCTGGATCGACCGCGAGCGGACGATCAACGAGTCGCTGGTCGCGATCAAGCGCGCGGGGGCCGACATGATCCTCACGTACTGGGCGACGGAAGTGGCGCGCACGCTCTAACCAAGGGGTTTCCCGTCAACCGCTGGGGCCTGTGGGTTAGAGTTGCATGAAAGTGCTGGTGTGTCCCGCGTGTGATGCAGGCGCAAGACCCTTGCTGCCCTGCGGGAGGCCGCCGACAGCGGCTCGCCTACCACCCGGATCCGGGACCTCCTCAGGCGCTGTGACTCGACGGGAGACACCATGGTGGGGGTACCACTGGCTCGGCGTACCAAAAAGCGGTCCCGGCCGACGCGCATCGAGGCCGTGCTCGAATACGCCGCCCTGGGCTGGCCCGTCGTGCCCGGCGCCTTCCCGCTGCGCCAGGGGCGACGTGCGTGCTCCTGTGACCGGCTCGGCTGTCCCGACCCCGGCGCCCATCCGCTCTCGCCCGCCTGGCACATGCAGGCCACGACCGACGCGGCCCAGCTCACGCGCTGGTGGCAGGCCGAGCCCGAGGCCAATGTGATCCTCCCCACGGGCCGCGTGTTCGACGTCTTCGACGTACCGCTCGCCGCCGGCCTGTCCGCGCTCACCCGCATCGACGCCGCCGGGGCACACCCGGGCCCGGTCGCCGCCAACGGCGACCGGGTCTTGTTTTATGTCGCCACCCGCGGCAACCCCGAGGACGAGGACGAGTGGTGGTCCTGCCACCTCGACTGCGACCCGGCCACCATCGACGACACGCCGGGGCTGCGCTGGCACTGCCGCGACAGCTACGTCCTCGCGCCGCCCTCGGTGATGCCCGGCGGGCAGGCCGTCTCCTGGCTGCGCCCGCCCGACGGCAGGCCGCTGCCCGATCCGCTGCGCATCCTGGAGTGGCTCGCCGACTGAGCCGCGTGCCCGCCCGGGGAACCGGCCGCACCTGCGGCTAACCTGGGTCGGGTGAGCCGTACACGTAACTCCGAAGACCTGTTCGCCCGCGCCCGCGACGTCGTACCGGGAGGCGTCAACTCCCCGGTGCGCGCGTTCGGAGCGGTGGGCGGCACCCCGCGCTTCATGGTCTCCGGGCAGGGCCCCTACATCACCGACGCCGACGGCAACCGCTACGTCGACCTCATCTGCTCCTGGGGGCCGATGATCCTGGGCCACCGCCACCCGGCCGTCGTCGAGGCCGTCTCCGGCGCGGTGGCGGGCGGCTTCTCCTACGGCACCGCCACGCCGGGCGAGGTCGAGCTGGCCGAGGAGATCGTGGCGCGCATCGCGCCGGTCGAGAAGGTACGCCTGGTCAGCTCGGGCACCGAGGCGACGATGAGCGCCGTACGCCTGGCCAGGGGCTTCACCGGCCGGTCCAAGGTGATCAAGTTCGCCGGCTGCTACCACGGCCACGTCGACGCGCTGCTGGCGTCGGCGGGGTCAGGGGTGGCGACGTTCGGGCTGCCCGACACGCCGGGCGTCACGGGGGCGTCGGCGGCCGACACGATCGTGCTGCCGTACAACGACGTCGAGGCCGTCGAGGCGGCGTTCGCGGCGGCCGAGATCGCGTGTGTGATCACCGAGGCGTGCCCGGCGAACATGGGGGTCGTCCCGCCGCGCGACGGCTTCAACGCGCGCCTGCGCGAGCTGTGCACGGCCAACGGCGCGCTGCTCATCGTGGACGAGGTGCTGACCGGCTTCCGCGTCTCGCGCGCCGGCTGGTACGGCATCGACCCGGTCGACGCCGACCTGATGACCTTCGGCAAGGTGATGGGCGGCGGGCTGCCGGCGGCGGCGTTCGGCGGCCGGGCCGACGTCATGGCCCATCTGGCGCCCGAGGGGCCCGTCTACCAGGCGGGCACGCTGTCGGGCAACCCGCTGGCCTGCGCCGCGGGTTTGGCCACGCTGCGGAATCTGGACGACGAGGCGTACCGCCGGCTGGACGCCGCGGCCGCTCTGGTGGGTGACGCCGCCTCGGAGGCGCTGCGCGCGGCGGGGGTGCCGCACCGGCTGCAGCGGGCGGGCAACCTGTTCTCGATCTTCTTCACCGACGCCGAGGTGACGAACTTCGACGAGGCGCGGGGGCAGAACACCGCCGCGTACACGGCGTTCTTCCACAGCATGCTCGACCAGGGGGTCTACCTGCCGCCTTCGGCGTACGAGGCGTGGTTCCTGTCGGCCTCCCACGACGACGAGGCGCTGGGCCGCGTCACGGAGGCGCTCCCAGCGGCCGCGAAGGCGGCCGCCGCGGTGCTGTAACGGGGGAGTAGGAGCGAATGGGGCGGTCCAGGTGGCCGCCCCTCGTCATGCGCGGCGTCAGCGGCTCGGCTTCTGGTAGCGGATGCGCTGGTCGCGGGCCTGCTCTGCGAGCACCTTCAGGTACGACACGGAGCCGGTCTGCTGCTTCTTCTGCTTCAGGATTCTCATGCAACTATTTTCATCCGCTACACAATGAACCACAAGCGAGACTTTCTACGCTAAACGGTTTAGAGTGGCTTACATGTTGGACCTGAACCGGCTCAAAGCCCTTCACGCCGTCCACGTCTACGGGTCGGTCGGAGCGGCGGCCGAAGCCCTCATGGTCACCCCGTCGGCGGTCAGCCAGCAGATCGCCAAGCTGGAGCGCGAGACCGGCGCCAGGCTCATGGAGCGCTACGGCCGCGGCGTGCGGCTGACGGACGCCGCGGGGCTGCTGGCCGAGCACGCGGAGCGCATCCTCGCCCTGGTCGAGACCGCGGAGGCCGACTTCGAGGCGCTGCGCGGCGAGGTCGTCGGCCGGCTCAACGTCGGCGCCTTCCCCACCGCCGCCCGCGGCCTCATGCCCCACGCGCTCGTCTCGCTCAAGGGCCGCCACCCCGACCTGTGGGTGCAGCTCAGCGAGCGCGAGCCGGAGCGGGTGGCCCGCGAGGTGGCGAGGGGCGAGCTGGACCTCGGTGTCGTCCAGGACTGGCTGACCCGCCCGATGGCGCTGCCCGACGGCCTGTCGAAGGCCACGCTGCTCGACGACGTGGCCGACGTGGCCGTGCCCGCCGACCATCCGCTGGCCGGCGAGCGTGAGATCGAGCTGGCCGCGCTGCACGGCGAGCAGTGGATCAGCGGGTCGCCGGGCACGGTCTGCCACGACTGGCTGGTGTTCACCCTGCGCAGCGCCTCGCTGGAGCCGGTGATCGCGTGCTGGGCCGACGAATACCCGACCCAGCTCGCGCTCGTGGCAGCCGGGCTCGGCTGCGCGATCGTGCCCAGGCTCGGGCGCGACTGCGTGCCGGACAGCGTACGGCTGGTGCCGCTGCTCCCGCGCCAGTCGCGGCGCATCTACGCGATCTGGCGCGCCGACGCCGCCCGCCGTCCCGCGATCAGGGCCATGGTGGACGCGCTGACGGAGACGAGCAAGACCCAGGAGAACGCCTGGGCCGTGCAGTGATCCGGCGGGGCCGTGTCGCAGCGGTCCCTCGCCTGAGCTTCGCGGGCGAGCGGATAGGCTGGGCCCACCATGGCTGAAACCACCGTCGTCCACCTGCTGCGCCACGGTGAGGTGCACAACCCCCGAGGCGTCCTCTACGGCAGGCTGCCCGGCTACCACCTGTCGGAGACGGGCCGGCTCATGGCCGAGACGGTCGCCAAGGCCGTCGGCGGCCGCGACATCGTCGCCCTCTACAGCTCGCCGCTGGAGCGCGCCATCGAGACGGCGACCCCGCTGGCGGACAAGCTGGGCCTGGAGATCGTCCAGGACGAGCGCCTGATCGAGGCGGGCAACCTGCTGGAGGGCCGCATGGTCGGGCAGGGCCTCGGCGTGCTGCGCAACCCGCGCAACTACCGCTATTTCTGGAACCCGATGCGGCCGTCCTGGGGCGAGCCCTACCCGGTCATCGTCAAGCGGATGAAGTCGATCATCGACGACGCCAGGGCGGCGGCGCGGGGCCACGAGGCGGTGCTGGTCAGCCACCAGCTGCCGATCTGGGCCATCCGCTCGGCCGCCGAGGGCCGCAGGCTCTGGCACGACCCGCGCCGCCGCCAGTGCGCGCTGGCCAGCCTCACCACCCTCACCTTCGACGGCGATCGGCTCGTCAGCATCGGCTACAGCGAGCCCGCCGGGTCGTTGCAGACGGGGCCGTCGATCCCCGGGGCCTGATGTCCGGGGCGCACGGGCACCCCGGTAGAGTTGCAAGCTCTACCGGTTGTAGTACAAGGAGATCTTCCTCCGTGCGCGCCAACTCCATCTCCCTCCTTCTCCTGGTCGTGCTGGTCGCGGGCTGCGCCGGCAACCAGGGCGGCCAGCCGCAGGCCGGCGACACCCGCTTCGTCGCGGGCGACGGGAAGATGCAGGTGTTCGAGGCGGGCGAGCGCAAACCCGCGCCGGCCGTCGAAGGCCCGACCCTCGACGGCGCCACGGCCTCGCTGGCCGCGCACAAGGGCAAGGTCGTCGTGCTCAACTTCTGGGCCTCGTGGTGCGGGCCCTGCCGGGCCGAGGCGCCCGTGCTCAAGGAGGTCTGGGCCAAGACCAAGGACTCCGGTGTGCAGTTCCTCGGCGTCGACTTCAAGGACCGCCAGGCCGACGCCAAGGCGTTCGAGCGCACCGAGCAGACCGGCTACCCGCACATCTTCGATCAGCCGGGCAAGGTCGCGCTGGCCTTCCAGGGCACCGTGCCGCCCGCCGCCATCCCGTCCACGCTGGTCATCGACAAGCAGGGCCGCATCGCGGCCAGGGCGCTCGGCGCGGTCAAGTACACCGACCTGATGAACACGGTGACCAAGGTGCGCGATGAGTGACGTCGTCGCCTCGGGCTCGCTGCTGCTGGCCGTGCCGATCGCGGTGCTGGCGGGGGTGGTGTCGTTCCTGTCGCCGTGCGTGCTGCCGCTGGTGCCCGGCTACCTGTCCTACGTGACGGGCATGAGCGCCGACCCCAAGCGGGGGCGGCTGGTGCTCGGCACCGCGCTGTTCGTCGCCGGGTTCGGGCTGGTGTTCGTGCTCAGCGGGGCGCTGTTCGGCGGCATCGGCTCGGTCGTGCTGGGCAACGCCGAGATCATCACGCGGGTGCTCGGCGTCCTCACCATCGTGCTCGGGCTGGCCTTCCTCGGCCTGCTGCCCGGCCTCATGCGCGACGTGCGCATCCACCGCATGCCGGCCGCCGGGCTCGCCGGCGCGCCGCTGCTCGGCGTGGTGTTCGGGCTGGGCTGGACCCCGTGCATCGGCCCCACGCTGGCCGTCGTGCTCACGCTCGGGCTCAACGAGGGCAGCGCCGGGCGTGGCGCGCTGCTGGCCGTCGCCTACGCGCTCGGCCTCGGCCTGCCCTTCATCGGCGCCGCGCTGGCCTACAGCCGCGCGCTGCGCACGTTCCGCGCCATCCGCAAGCACTCGCGCCTGATCACCCGGGTCGGCGGCGGCATGATGGTGGCCGTCGGCGTGCTGCTCGTGACCGGGCTCTGGGGAGAGATGATCGCGGCCATGCAAGGACTGATCGGCGCGTTCGAGCCGGTGATCTGATGAGCGTCAAGGAGCTGGAGAAGGAGCAGGCGCCTGAGCAGGCGTCGTTCGGGCTGGTGGCCTGGCTGCGCTGGGCGTGGCGCACGCTCACCTCGATGCGGACGGCGCTGATCCTGCTCTTCCTGCTCGCGCTCGGCTCGGTGCCCGGCTCGCTGGTGCCGCAGCGCGGCGTCGAGCCCGACAAGGTCGCCAGACTGTACGAGCAGAGCCCCGCCCTCGCCGAGTGGTACGACAGGTTCCAGCTCTTCGAGGTCTTCACCTCCACCTGGTTCGCGGCCATCTACCTGCTGCTGTTCACCTCGCTGATCGGCTGCATCATCCCGCGCACCACGGTCTACCTGCGCGAGCTGCGCCGCAAGCCGCCCGCCGCGCCGAAACACCTGTCCCGCCTGCCTCATCACGCCGCCTTCGAGAGCGACCTGGACGTCGAGCGGGCCGCGGCCCGGCTGCGCAGGCAGCGCTTCCGCGTGGTCACCGGCGACGGCTGGGTGTCGGCGGAGAAGGGTTACCTGCGCGAGACGGGCAACCTGTTCTTCCACATCGCGCTGGTCGGCATCCTGCTCGCCATCGGCGCGGGCTCGCTGTACGGCTACCGCGGCAACGTGCTGGTCGTCGAGGGCGACGGGTTCGCCAACACCGTGGCCGCCTACGACCGGTTCATCCCCGGCAGCAGGGTCTCCGCCGAGTCGCTCGAGCCGTTCAGCTTCCAGCTCACCGACTTCAACGTGGCCTACCAGGTCACCGGCGACAAGCGCGGCCAGGCGCTCGACTACTCCGCGCACCTCAAGGTCAACGAGTCGCCGGCGGCGCCGGCCCGCGACTACGAGCTCAAGGTCAACGAGCCGCTGGAGATCGACGGCACGCAGACCTACCTCATCGGCAACGGCTACGCGCCCGTCTTCAAGGTCACCGACGGCAAGGGCCAGGTGGCCTTCGAGGGGCCCGTGCCCTGCCTGATCGAGGACAAGGCGTCCATGACCTCGGGCTGCGTGGTCAAGGCGCCCGACGCGCAGCCGTCCCAGCTGGGGTTCCTGCTGCGCTTCCTGCCCACCAGCGTGCCGCTGACCGACGGCACCCACGCCTCGGCCTTCCCCGGCGAGCTCAACCCCGAGGTGCAGATACTCGGCGCCTTCTCCGGCGACCTCGGCCTGCGCTCCGGCAAGCCGCAGTCGGTCTACGAGCTGGCCGAGCCCGAGGTGATGCGCAAGCTCAAGCCGGTGCTCATGGGCACCGACGCGCCCAAGCCGCTGGCCGTGGGGCAGTCGGTCGATCTGCCCGGCGGGCTCGGGAAGATCGAGTTCACCGGCGTCAAGCAGTGGATCACGCTGCAGATGGCGTACGACCCAGGGCGTTTCCCCGCGCTGCTGGCCGCCGCCACGGCGGTGGTCGCCATCGCGCTCTCGCTCATGATCCGCCGCCGCCGGGTGTTCGTCCGCGTCGCGCAGGGGCGGGTCGAGGTGGGCGGGCTGACCCGCACAGAGGGCTCCGCGGCGGGCTTCGCCGAGGAGTTCGCCGACATCGTGAAGGTTCTATCAGCAGGAGAGAAAGATGTCCGCTGAGCAACTCGCCGAGCTGAGCGACCTTTCCGTCGTCGCAGCCGTGCTGCTCTACGTCGTCGCCATGCTCGGCTTCGCCATCGAGCTGGCCTTCGGTCGGGCGCGGGGCGGGAAGGCCGCCGAGCAGCGGCAGGCCGAGGTCAGGCAGCCGGTCGCCGTGGGCGCGGGCGCCGCCGGTGCGGTCTCCGAGACCGTCGAGAGCGACGCCGAGGCGGCCGTTCGCGGCGCTGAGACTGCCGCTGCGGGCACGACGGCGGACGCCGCGGCACCCGTACCGGCCTCGCCCGCCGCCGCCCGTGCCGGGACGGTGGCGCTCGTGCTCGCCTGGGTCGGCTGGGCCGCCAACTTCGCCGCCATCGTCACCCGCGGCCTGGCCGTCGACCGGTGGCCGTGGGGCAACATGTACGAGTTCGTGGTGGCCATCTGCTTCGCCGCCGTGACCGCGTTCCTCGCCACCCAGCTCCGCCACAACGTGCGCTTCCTGGGCGCGTTCGTCATGGTCACCGCCGCGCTCGGGCTCGGGCTCGCGGTCAAGGTGTTCTACACCGCGGCGGGTCCCGTGGTGCCGGCGCTCGACTCGTACTGGATCGCGATCCACGTCACGGCCGCGATCATCGCGAGCGGCCTGTTCACGCTGGCCGGGGTCTCGGGCGTGCTCTACCTGCTGCGCGGCGACGGGGTGTCGCGCCTGCCCTCGCGCGAGGTGCTGGAGAAGGCGGCGCACCGGGCGATCATCTTCGCCTTCCCGGTGTGGACGTTCGCCGTCATCGCGGGCGCCCTGTGGGCTGACCGGGCGTGGGGCCGCTATTGGGGCTGGGACCCCAAGGAGGTCTGGTCGTTCATCACGTGGGTGGCCTACGCCGCCTTCCTGCACGCCAAGGCGACGGCGGGCTGGCGGGGCAGGGCGGCGATGATCGTGCAGCTCGTGGCGTTCGGCTGCCTGCTGTTCAACCTGATCGGGGTCAACATCTTCATCGACGGGCTGCACAGCTACGCCGACGTGGACTGACCCCAAGACTGAGCAGAGGGGCTCGCCGATCAGGCCACGTCGTCGCCGCGCATCCGCCGTTCGAGGTCGCGCAGGAACTCGGGGTCGTCGTCGGGCCCCTTCGGCGCGCCCGGGCCGGGGGTGACGGGGCGGGCCGCGCGCGGCGCGCGCGGACGGCCGCGCGCCATCCACACCAGCCCGCCGAGCAGCGGGATGAGCACCACGACAAGGATCCAGAGTGCTTTTGGTACGTTCCTAACCTCGTCTTCCGGCGTGGTGACGACGTCGAAGAGTGAGAAGAGCCAGAAGGCCAGCAGCGCCAGGCCGATAACAACACCTGCCATGCCCCGAACTGTAAGCCATGTTGAGACGTGATCGTGCTGCCTGATGTCCCATTTCGGGTGACTAGCGGAAGATCCGCGTCGTACCGTGGAAGCCGATGCGGCGGTGTCCACGGGGCTCCGAGGGGCGTTGATGAGAGGTGCGATGGCCTTTTCTCACGACAAGAGTCCCGGCGACCGAGGCCGGCATCGGCGCGGACGATGGTGGCGGCGCGGGTCCTATCTGTTCTCCCGGCGCAGCGAGGCGCCTCCCGACGCCGACCGGTCGATCTGGCGTAACGCCCGCGAGCGGGCCCAGGACAGGCGCGCGCGGCGCAAGGAGCTGAAGGGCGCCGAGCGCGGCCGCGAGGCCCCTGACGGCGAGCTGAGAACCGGGCGGCCGTCCTGGCCGGGCGCCGACGCCCCGCACAGCTCGGCCGCCTGGGACGCCTTCGCGGTACGCGAACACGGCGAGCGGCTGCCCGCGGCCGTCGTCGTCGATCGCCCCCGCTACACCTGGTACGACTTCGAGCTGCCCGACCAGCCGCTCAGAGCCCGCCCCAACCGCCCCGACCAGCCCTCGCTGGGCGACGGCCTGCGGCACTGCGGCGCGCTGGAGAAGATCCTGCACCGCCAGTGGGACTCCAGGTACGGCCCGCCACCGGCCGAGGTGATCCGCGCGGTCGAGAGCCTGGCCAGATTGCCCGACCGGCTCAAGGAGCTGCTCGCCGAGGGCATGGAGGGCATCTACGTCGGGCCGGGCGGCGTCCCCGACCTCGACGACATGGGCTATTTACGCGGGGCCCCGCTGCCGTCGGGGCGCGCGACCTGGGACATCTGCGCGGGCGCGTACGGCGACAAGAAGATCGTCGTCGGTGACCGGCCCTCGCCCACTCCCGACGTGATGATGCACGAGGTGGGCCACGCGATCGACGACGTGGACTCCGCGTACGGCGAATGGGTCTCCGACTCGGCGGAGTTCGTCCGGCTCTACGAGGCCGCGTCGCCGCTGCTGACCTCGACCTTCCACCGGCAGGGAGGCGGGCTCGGTCGTAAGGAGTTCTTCGCCGACGCCTTCGCCGCCATCGCCTCCCGCCAGCGTCCCGCCCTCGTGGACATGCTCGGTGGCGACACGCGGATGGCGCTCGACATCATGCTGTTCTTCAACCGCCGCTACGGAATCTAGGTGATCGGCGATGTACGTCATCCGGCTCGCGGACGGGACGTTGCGCGTACCGCAGAGCCTGACCAGTCCTGACGGGCGTCTGATCGGCAACGCGTACGTGGAGGTCCAGCCCGGTGATCCCGACTACGAGCAGTGGCTGCCGGAGTCGCTGACCGAGGAGGAGGCGGAGCTGCGCCGCCGGCGCTGGGAGGAGGAGAACGACGACCTGGAGCGCGAGTTCCTGGCCTTCAAGGCGCGGCAGGAGGACGCCTGAGCACACCGCGGCGAAGGGGCGCCCGCGGGGGTACGGACAGGCGCCAGCCACGGTCGGCGGTTGGCGCCGCCCCAGTGCTTCCCCATACGGAAGTGTCGGCAGGAAAGCACGCGAACAGTGGGTCCCGCCAGCGGTGATCCTGGTGGGATGGACCACTTGTGTAGCGGTCCATCATGCAGGATCACCGACTTGACGGAACGTCAGACGCGCGGGGACTCACCTGCTGGCCTGTCGGCCGTGAGAACGTCCTCGCCTCGGAGAAGGGCGTGGACTTCCGACTCGCGGAAGCGCCGGTGCCCTCCGGGGGTGCGGATACTGCTGATGCGGCCTGCCGCTGCCCAGCGTGTAACCGTCTTTGGGTCTACCCGGAAGAGGGCGGCAACCTCTCCTGGGGTCAGCAGACGCTCGCTGCTACTCTCCACCAATCTCTCCCCCTCGCATCCCGCTTCCTGCCAGCGGGCGGACAGGTAACCAGTGTGTCGAGCGAAGCCTGATTTATCCGTGGTTTTCTACAAAGATCACGGGTTGTTATCAGCTGACTGCCCGATTGTTATATGATAGAGCCTCTTTGGGGCTCTCGTGGGTGTTTCTTTACGAAACTCCCTAACTGGGAACAGTAGCAGTGCTCGCGTCCCGTGCGAAGAGCGAGCGCCGCACAGGTCCGAGTAACCTCGAAGCCGTGCATCCCGTTCTCGTTTACACCGCGTCGCGGATCGGCCTGTTTGCCGTGACCTTGGTAGTGCTGTTGCTGCTCGGCCTGTCTAACCCGCTCGCGCTGATCATCGCCTCATTCGTGATCAGCGGCATAGCGAGCTACGTGCTGCTGTCGAAGCAGCGCGATGCCATGAGCGAACGCCTCAGCGCAAGGATCGACCGCCCGAAGCCGCAGGACGACTAGGGCAGGGGGAACATGCCAATCCGGGCATGGTACTCCCGTCCGAGTCTCGTTGTGTCGCTACCGACAAGTAGTCCGGCGCTGTGGGCGTAAAACGCCTTCACACCGATGCCGCGCTCCCGCGTGGGATTCCAACTCAGGGCCTTTCCGGTACGCGGATGAATGGCCCCGATCCCCGGCCGTGACACCGCTCCCGGGCCGGCCGAGTCGCGGCCCCGCGGATTGTCCAGCCAGCGCTGGTGCCCGCCCACATAGACGGCGGCGCCGGTCACCGCGACCGAGTACAGCGAATCGCCGCCCGTGGCGTTGACCCAGGTGGGCTTGACGGCCGAGCCCTTCGCGTACGTCTCGAAGCGCGCTGCTGTGTCACATATCCCGCCCTTTGGGCCGCCTGTGGTGACGATCACGAAATAGCGGCCGTCGGGGGAGAAGTCGAGACCCCGTACATACGAGGGAAAGGCGGTGGCGCAGCGGCGCGCGTACGAGTCGGTGCGCCAGGCGGCGACCCGCGCGGCGGGGCGGCTGATGTCGATCAGCCCGACCTGGGGCCGCGAATGGCCGTCGAGCGTGGTGAACGTGCCGTCCACCAGCAGCCTGTCGCGGGTGACGGCCAGCGCGTGCACCTTCACCCGCGCCGTCAGCGGGTTGTCCGGCGTGATCGCGAAGCCCGGGTCGGCCGCGCCGGTGGCGGCGTCGAGCCTGGCCAGGGCGGTGCGCGGGCTGACGAAGTCGCCGCCCACATAGAGGTGGGAGCCCTGCCTGGCCAGCGTGCTCACCATGCCGCCGCCGATGCGCGGCTCGAAGCCGGGCACCAGGGCGCCGTCGGCGACCCGCAGCTTCGCCAGGCCGCGGGCGCGCTGATGGTCGACGCCGTGGAACTCGCCGCCGACGTAGACGGTGCCGCCGTCGCCGGGCGCGAGGCCGTACACGGGGCCCGCCACGCTGGGCGCGAAGTCCCGCAGGATGCGGCCGGTGTGCAGGTCGTACGCGAACAGGTTGGCGCGCGGGAGCACCGTGCTGCGGCCGGCGTCGCTCACTTCGCTGAACGAGCCGCCGACCACGACGGTGCGCCCCACGACCGTGATCGCGTTGACGATGCCGTCGAGCACGTGGGGAGTGGTGTCGATCGGGTCGGCCGACACGACGCGCGCGTGCGCGACGGGGGACGAGGTGATGATCGCCGCAAGGGCGACACGGGCAAACATTCGCCAATATCTAGCAGACGTACGGTAATCAAGTTGCTACTTTCCGTCGAATATCCTGATGGCCATAGGGTGTGAGCATGACGCGCGCTCAGTTGGACAAGAGGCCGGACGAGGTCGCCGCGATGTTCGATCGCACCGCCCGGCGTTACGACCTGGTGAATGACGTGATCTCCCTCGGGCAGGTCAGGGCCTGGCGCAAGGCGGTGGCCGCCGCGGTCGACGCCGGCCCCGGTGAGCTGGTGCTCGACCTCGGCGCCGGCACGGGCACGTCGACCGACGCGTTCACCACGCTGGGCGCGCGGGCGATCGCCTCCGACTTCTCGCTCGGCATGCTGGGCACCGGCGTGCGGCGGCACGGCGGCAACGCGCTGTCGGGCCCTGGGGTGCCGTTCATCGCGGGTGACGCGCTGCGGCTTCCCTTCGCCGACGACGCCTTCGACGCGGTGACGATCTCGGTGGCGCTGCGCAACGTGCACGACACCGGGCAGGCGCTGCGCGAGATGCTGCGGGTGACCAGGCCGGGCGGCCGGCTGGTGATCCTCGAGTTCTCCCACGTCACGGTGAGCGGCTTCGACCTGGTCTACCGCGAATATCTGATGCGGCTGCTGCCCAAGGTGGCCAAGGTCTTCGGCTCCAACGACGACTCCTACGAATACCTCGCCGAGTCGATCCGCGACTGGCCCGACCAGCCCACGCTGGCCGGCATGATCCAGGACGCCGGCTGGGAGCGGGTGGCCTGGCGCAACCTCACCATGGGCATCGTGGCGATGCACCGGGGATTCAAGCCCGCCTGACTCGCCCGTCGCGGCAATCATTTTCGCCGTCGGCTCGCGTCCGGCGAAAACCTCATTTCCGTCCCGGCCGTTTTGCTCGCCTGGGCCGCACCCGTGGAAGTTACGGGTGCGGCCCAGCGGCATTTCCGGCGCGATTATGGAATGAGATTTCGGCCCCCAGGAGCGGCGGGCGCTGCGCGAGAGTCTCAGGACGGCATCGCTCAAGGGCCGCCCCGGGGCCGCCGGGGGCTTGACTGCTAGCGTGACGATCATGACTGCGCTGCCCCAGGCGACACGCCGTCCCCTTCGATCACAGAACGGCCCCCCGACTGCCACTATGTACACGAAAAGCAGTAGACTGCGGGCCGGTAAGCTTGTGAAGGGGTTCACAAAGGAACGAAGGCGCGCCACCCCACGGCCTTCGAGCGTGTGTAGGGACAGGACAGTCCAGTGACCGTGCCAACAGCCACCCACCGAGCGCAGGAGCTCGCCGCGAGTGCGCGCAATCATCGAGCGGTGAAGCGGGCGCGATCATGAGCGACGCCGATGTCATCGTCGTCGGCGCCGGCCCCGCCGGCTCCGCCACCGCCTGGTACCTCGCGCAGGCCGGTCTCGACGTGCTGCTCCTGGAGAAGACCAGGTTCCCCCGCGAGAAGGTCTGCGGCGACGGCCTGACCCCGCGCGCCGTCAAGCAGCTCCAGAACATGGGCGTCGACATCGACGCGCCCGGCTGGATCAGGAACAAGGGCCTGCGCGTCGTCGGCGGCGGCCTGCGCTTCGAGCTCGACTGGCCGCAGCTGGAGCGCTTCCCCGACTTCGGGCTCGTCCGCACCCGGCAGGACTTCGACCAGATCGTCGCCGCCAACGCGGTCAAGAACGGCGTACGCCTGATGGAGGGCGTCACCGTCACAGGCCCGGTCCTCGACGACCGCAGCGGCCACATCGTCGGCGTCACCACCAAGGACGGCCGCGAGTTCCGCAGCCCGGTGGTCGTCGCCGCCGACGGCAACAGCACCCGCCTGGCCCTCGGCATGGGCCTGCACAAGCGCGAGGACCGCCCGATGGGCGTGGCCGTGCGCACCTACTTCGAGAGCCCGCGCCACGACGACGACTACCTCGAGACCTGGCTGGAGCTCTGGGACGGCGACACGCTGCTGCCCGGCTACGGCTGGGTGTTCGGCGTCGGCGACGGCACCTCCAACGTCGGGCTCGGGCTGCTCAACACCAGCGCCCAGTTCAAGAACATCGACTACCGCGACCTGCTGCGCCGCTGGTGCCGGTCGATGCCGCAGGAGTGGGGCTTCACCGAGGAGAACATGACGGGCCCGATCCGCGGCGCCGCGCTCCCGATGGCGTTCAACCGCCAGCCCCACTACACCCGCGGTCTGATGCTCGTGGGAGACTCGGGCGGGTCGATCAACCCGTTCAACGGCGAGGGCATCGCCTACGCCATGGAGACCGGCGAGATCGCCGCCGAGATCATCGCGAAGGCCCTCAGGGAGACCACCCCCGCCCAGCGGGAGCGTACCCTGCGGACCTATCCTCGGGTGCTGAAGGACGCCTACGGGGGTTACTTCACGCTCGGCAGATGGTTCGTCGAAGCCATCGGCAAGCCCGGTGTGATGAGCTTCGGCACCAGGCACGGGCTGCCTCACCCGAGGCTGATGCGCTTCGCGCTCAAACTCCTTGGTAATCTCACCGACCGGCGAGGCGATGCGTCGGACATGATCATCAACGCACTCTCGAAGGTCGCGCCACCAGCATGAATCTCAGAATCACCAGATCCCGCTGCGCGCCCGCGCGCGCGGCGACTCCAGAGGAGGCGTAGCGATGGACCTTTACGTGCCCATCCTGGTGCTCGCCGTAATCGCGGGGGGCTTCGCGATCTTCTCGGTCGCCATCGCTCCCTTCACCGGTCCCAAGCGCTGGAACCGCGCCAAGCTCGACGCCTACGAATGCGGCATCGAGCCGACGCCCCAGCCGGTCGGCGGCGGGCGGTTCCCGCTCAAGTACATGGTCACGGCGATGCTCTTCATCGTCTTCGACATCGAGATCATCTTCCTTTACCCGTGGGCCGTCTCGTTCGCTCCGCAGACGGACGACCTCGGCCGCGTGGCCACCTCGGGACTCGGCCTGTTCGCGCTCGTCGAGATGCTGCTGTTCATCGTCACCGTGCTCGTCGCCTACGCGTACGTGTGGCGCCGCAAGGGTCTGGACTGGGACTGAAAATGGGACTTGAAGAGAAACTCCCCAGCGGGTTCATCCTCAGCACGGTCGAAGCGGCCGCCGGATGGGCGCGTAAGAACTCCGTATGGCCGGCCACGTTCGGTCTCGCCTGTTGCGCCATCGAGCTGATGGCCACCGGTGGCCCCCACTACGACCTGGCGCGCTTCGGTATGGAGCGCGCTTCGGCGTCTCCCCGCCAGGCCGACCTCATGATCGTGGCCGGCCGCGTGTCGCAGAAGATGGCGCCTGTGCTGCGCCAGATCTACGACCAGATGGCCGAGCCGAAGTGGGTCATCTCCATGGGCGTGTGCGCCTCCAGCGGCGGCATGTTCAACAACTACGCCATCGTGCAGGGCGTCGACCACGTCGTGCCGGTCGACATCTACCTGCCCGGCTGCCCGCCGCGGCCCGAGATGCTCATCGACGCCATCGTCAAGCTGCACGACAAGATCCAGAACATGAAGTTCGGCGCGCACCGCGCCAAGCAGATCGAGGAGCTCGAGCTGCAGGCGCTGCGCACGCTGCCGCTGATCGACCAGGGAGCCTCGAAGTGACCTCGCCCGACAACCTCCCCGAGGTCCCGGACGCACAGGTCCCCGAGACGCCGGCGGCGCAGGAGGCGCCGATCGCCCGTCGGGGCATGTTCGGCGCCCAGGACTCGGGTGACACCTCCGGCTACGGCGGCCTCGTCGTCCGCCGGCCGCCGCAGATCTCGACGCCGCGCCCGTACGGGAGCTACTTCGACGAGGTCGTCGACGCGCTGGCGCTCGACGACGCCATCGAGCGCGTGGTCGTCGACCGCGGCGAGCTGACCCTGCACGTCAAGCGGGAGCGGCTGGTCGAGGTCTGCCAGAAGCTGCGCGACGACCCCGCCCTGCGCTTCGAGCTCTCGCTCGGCGTCTCGGGCGTGCACTACCCGCACCTTGAGGGCGAGGAGCTGCACGCGGTCATCCACCTGTGCTCGATCACCCACAACCGGCGGGTGCGGGTGGAGGCCAGCTGCCCCGACAGCGACCCGCACATCCCATCGACGGTCAGCGTTTACCCTGGTCACGACTGGCATGAGCGCGAGACGTACGACTTCTTCGGGATCGTCTTCGATGGTCACCCCGGGCTCACCCGGATCATGATGCCGGACGACTGGGACGGTCATCCCCAGCGGAAGGACTACCCGCTCGGCGGCATCCCGGTCGAATACCGCGGCGCCACCATCCCGTCGCCCGACCAGAGGAGGAGCTACTCATGAGCACCGCTTATGACGAGGCGACCGAGGGCAAGGTCTATTCGGTCAACGGGGCCGACTGGGACCAGGTCGTCTCCGGCGTGCGCGAGTCGGAAGAAGAGCGCCTGGTCGTCAACATGGGCCCGCAGCACCCGTCCACGCACGGTGTGCTCCGGCTGGTGCTGACGCTCGACGGCGAGACGGTGACCGAGGCCCGGGGCGTCATCGGCTACCTGCACACCGGCATCGAGAAGAACATGGAATACCGGACGTGGACCCAGGGGACCACGTTCGTGACCCGCATGGACTATCTCTCGCCGATCTTCAACGAGACCGCCTACTGCCTCGGCGTGGAGAAGCTGCTCGGCATCGAGGACCGCATCCCCGACAGGGCGCAGGCGATCCGCGTGATGATGATGGAGCTCAACCGCATCGCCTCGCACCTGGTGGCGATGGGCACGTTCGGCATGGAGCTGGGCGCGACGACGCCGTTCCTCTTCGGGTACCGCGATCGTGAAATGATCATGGACCTGTTCGAGTACATCACCGGCCTGCGCATGAACCACGCCTACATCAGGCCGGGCGGCGTGAGCGTCGACCTGCCGGCCGGCGCGGTCGACAAGGTCGGCGAGTTCCTCAAGGAGATGCCCAAGCGGATCAAGGACATCCGCAAGCTCCTCGACGAGAACCCGGTCTACGTGCGCCGCACCCAGGACGTCGCCTACCTCGACCTGACCGGCTGCATGGCGCTCGGCGTCACCGGCCCGATCCTGCGGGCCGCGGGCCTGCCATGGGACCTGCGCAAGTCGCAGCCCTACTGCGGTTACGAGACCTACGAGTTCGACGTCGCCACCGAGCGCGGCTGCGACGTCTACTCGCGCTACCTCGTCCGCATGAAGGAGATGGAGGAGTCGCTCAAGATCGTCGAGCAGGCTCTGGATCGCATCGCGGGGCCGCTCAAGGGCGACCCGGTGATGATCGAGGACAAGAAGATCGGCTGGCCCGCGCAGCTGGCGCTCGGCCCCGACGGGTTCGGCAACTCGCCCGACCACATCGCCCACATCATGGGCACCTCGATGGAGGCTCTCATCCACCACTTCAAGCTGGTGACCGAGGGCTTCAGGGTGCCGGCCGGGCAGGCGTACGCCAGCATCGAGTCGCCCAAGGGCGAGCTCGGCGCGCACGTGGTCAGCGACGGCGGCACCAGGCCCTACCGCGTGCACTTCCGCGAGCCGTCCTTCTGCAACCTGCAGAGCTTCCCCGCCATGGCGGAGGGCGGCCAGGTCGCGGACGTGATCGCCGCGGTCGCTTCTATCGACCCCGTCATGGGAGGTGTGGACCGGTGACTTATTCACCGGAAGTCCGTGAGCGTCTGGAGCGGGACGCCAAGGAGATCATCGGGCGCTACCCCAAGACCCGCTCCGCCCTGCTGCCGCTGCTCCACCTCGTGCAGTCCGAAGACGGCTACGTCTCCGACGACGGGCAGGAGTTCTGTGCCGAGATGCTCGGCATCAGCAAGGCCGAGGTCACCGGCGTCGCGACCTTCTACACGATGTACAAGCGCAAGCCGGCCGGCGACTATCACGTCGGCGTGTGCATCAACGCGCTGTGCGCGGTGATGGGCGGCGACGAGATCTGGGAGCAGCTGTCGGAGCACGTCGGCGTCGGTCACGACGAGGCGACTCCCGACGGCAAGATCTCGCTGGAGCGCCTCGAGTGCAACGCGGCCTGCGACTTCGCGCCGGTCATGATGGTCAACTGGGAGTTCTTCGACAACCAGACGCCCGAGACGGCCAAGCAGCTCGTCGACGACCTGCGCGACGGCAAGGACGTGCGGCCCACGCGCGGCCCCAAGCGGCTGTGCACCTTCAAGGAGGCCTCGCGGGTGCTCGCCGGGCTGCCCGACGACCTCGCGGGCGACGGCCCGTCGGCCGCGGGACCCTCGCTCGAGGGCCTGAAGGTGGCCAAGGCCAAGGGATGGAAGGCCCCCGAAGCATGACGACGACTTTGACACCGGTCCTGACCGCCAACTGGGACCAGCCCAACTCCTTCACCCTCGACGTCTACGGTGAGTATGAGGCGGCGAAGAAGGCGCTCGGCATGGACCCCGACGCCGTCATCCAGGCCGTCAAGGACTCCGGTCTGCGCGGCCGCGGCGGCGCGGGCTTCCCCACCGGCATGAAGTGGGGCTTCATCCCGCAGGGCGACGGCAAGCCGCACTATCTCGTCGTCAACGCCGACGAGTCGGAGCCGGGCACCTGCAAGGACATCCCGCTGATGATGGCCAACCCGCACGCGCTGGTCGAGGGCATCATCATCACCTCCTACGCGATCCGCGCCAACCACGCCTTCATCTACGTGCGCGGTGAGGTGCTGCACGTGATCAGGCGGCTGCACGCGGCCGTGCGGGAGGCGTACGAGAAGGGCTTCCTCGGCACCGACATCTTCGGCTCCGGCTATGACCTGGAGCTGGTCGTGCACAGCGGCGCGGGCGCCTACATCTGCGGCGAGGAGACGGCGCTGCTGGACTCGCTCGAAGGTTACAGAGGTCAACCCCGGCTCAAGCCCCCGTTCCCCGCCGTGGCGGGCCTCTACGCCTCGCCGACTGTGGTGAACAACGTCGAGTCGATCGCGAGTGTTCCCTCGATCATCGCGAACGGCGCCGACTGGTTCGCCGGCATGGGCACCGAGAAGTCCAAGGGCTTCGGCATCTTCTCGCTGAGCGGCCACGTCACCAGGCCGGGCCAGTACGAGGCGCCGCTCGGCATCACGCTGCGCGAGCTGCTCGACATGGCGGGCGGCGTCCGCAAGGGGCACCAGATCAAGTTCTGGACCCCGGGCGGCTCGTCCACGCCGATCTTCACCGACGAGCACCTCGACGTGCCGCTCGACTTCGAGGGGGTCGGCGCCAAGGGCTCCATGCTCGGCACCCGGGCCCTGCAGATCTTCGACGACACCACCTGCGTGGTCCGCACGGTGCTGCGCTGGACCGAGTTCTACGCCCACGAGTCGTGCGGCAAGTGCACGCCGTGCCGCGAGGGCACGTACTGGCTCAAGCAGGTGCTCAAGCGCCTGGAGGCGGGCCAGGGCACCGAGGACGACCTGGCCACGATCACCGACATCGCCGACAACATCCTGGGCCGCTCGTTCTGCGCGCTCGGCGATGGCGCGACCAGCCCGATCCACTCCTCGGTGAAGTACTTCCGCGATGAGTACCTCAAGCACTTCGAGATCGGCGGCTGCCCGTTCGACCCGAAGAAGTCCACTCTCTGGGGTGAGCAGTGACAGTCGTAGAGACCCAGACGAACCTGGTGACCCTGACGATCGACGGGTTCCAGGTCAGTGTTCCCAAGGGCACGTTGATCATCAGGGCCGCCGAGCTGCTGGGCATCCAGATCCCCAGGTTCTGCGACCACCCGCTGCTCGACCCGGCGGCCAACTGCCGCCAGTGCCTGGTCGACATCCCCGACGCGGGCAACGGCCGCGGCTTCCCCAAGCCGCAGCCGTCGTGCGCGATCGAGGTCGCCGAGGGCATGGTGGTGCAGACCCAGCTCACCTCGCCGGTCGCCGAGAAGGCGCAGCGCGCGGCGATGGAGCTGCTGCTGATGAACCACCCGCTCGACTGCCCGGTCTGCGACAAGGGCGGCGAGTGCCCCCTGCAGAACCAGGCCATGTCCAACGGGCAGGGCGAGTCGCGCTTCCAGGAGCAGAAGCGGACCTTCCCCAAGCCGCTGGCGCTGTCCACGCAGGTGCTGCTCGACCGCGAGCGCTGCGTGCAGTGCGCGCGCTGCATCCGCTTCTCCGACCAGATCGCCGGTGACCCGCTCATCGAGTTCTTCGAGCGCGGGGCCAAGGAGCAGGTGCGGGTGGCCGACGGCCAGCCGTTCAACTCCTACTTCTCGGGCAACACCGTGCAGATCTGCCCGGTCGGCGCGCTCACCGGCGCCGCCTACCGGTTCCGCGCCCGCCCGTTCGACCTGGTGTCCACGCCGAGCGCGTGCGAGCACTGCGCCTCCGGCTGCAGCCTGCGCACCGACCACCGGCGCGGCCGGGTGACCCGCCGCCTGGCGGGCAACGACCCGCAGGTCAACGAGGAGTGGAACTGCGACAAGGGCCGCTGGGCGTTCACCTACGCGCAGCAGCCCGACCGGCTCAAGCAGCCGCTGGTCCGCAACGAGGAGGGCGTGCTGGTGCCCACCTCGTGGCCTGAGGCGCTCGAAGTCGCCGCCCGGGGCCTCGCCGCCGCCCGCGGCAAGGCCGGCGTGCTGGTCGGCGGCCGGGTCACGGTCGAGGACGCCTACGCGTACGCGAAGTTCGCCCGGGTCGCGCTCGCCTCCAACGACGTGGACTTCCGCGCCAGGCCGCATTCGGCCGAGGAGGCGCAGTTCCTCGCCCACGCGGTGGCCGGCAGGGGCATCGAGATCAGCTACGCCGACCTCGAGAACGCGCCCCACGTGCTGCTCGTCGGGTTCGAGCCCGAGGAGGAGTCGCCGATCGTCTTCCTGCGCCTGCGCAAGGCGTGGATGAAGAAGGGGCTCAAGGTCTCCTCGATCGCGCCGTTCGCCTCTCCCGGCCTGGCGAAGATGGGCGGCACGCTCATCCGCACCGCGCCGGGCGCCGAGGCCGACGCGATCGGCGACCTGGTCGGCACCCTCGCCGAGGGCACGATCGTGCTGGCCGGTGAGCGCCTGGCCACCGTGCCGGGCGCGCTGTCCGCGCTGGTCCGGCTCGCCGCCGCCTCCGACGCCCGCATCGCCTGGATCCCGCGCAGGGCGGGCGAGCGCGGCGCGGTCGAGGCCGGTGCGCTGCCCAACCTGCTGCCGATCGGCCGCCCGGTGGACGACGAGAGCGCCAGGGCCGAGGTCGCGCGGGCCTGGAACGTGGCCTCGCTGCCCGCCACGCCCGGCCGCGACACCTCCGGCATCCTCGCCGCCGCCCGCGACGGCGAGCTCGACGCCCTGGTCGTGGCCGGTGTCGACCCCTACGACCTGGCCGACCCGGCAGCGGCGCTCGACGCGCTCGAGCGCACGCCGTTCATCGTGAGCCTGGAGATCCGCGCCAGCGCCGTCACCGACCGCGCGGACGTGGTCCTGCCCGTCGCCGCCGTTCAGGAGAAGGGCGGCACGTTCGTCAACTGGGAGGGCAGGGGCCGCTCGTTCGACGCGCCGCTCAAGGTGCCGGGCCTGCAGTCCGACATGGCCGTCATCGGCAACCTCGCCGACCGGATGGACGTGCACCTGGGCCTGCCCGACGCCAAGGCCGTCCGGCGCGAGCTGTCCGGGCTCGGCTCCTGGCGCGGCAGCCGGGTCAGCCCGCCCAGCGCCCTGACCCGTCCGCAGGAGGTGCCGGAGCAGGGCCAGGCCCTGCTGGCCACCTGGCACCTGCTGCTCGACGAGGGCAGGCTGCAGGACGGCGAGCCGTACCTCGCGGGCACCGCCCGCACCGCCGAAGCACTGGTCTCGGGCCCCACGGCCGCCGAGCTCGGCGTCGCCGACGGCGACAAGCTCGTCGTCGGCGACTCCGCCAACGGCTCCGTGACCCTGCCGGTGCGCATCGCCGACCTGCCCGACCGCGTGGTCTGGGTGCCGGCGAACTCCGGCGGCTGCTCGGTCACGCGTGACCTGCGCGCGGTGGCCGGCGACATCGTCACCATCGGGAGCGCCTCATGATCCACGTTCTCGCGGCCGATCCCACCCTCGCCGACTTCGGCAAGGACCCTCTGTGGATCACGATCATCAAGGCCGTGATGCTGTTCGTCTTCCTGATGCTGGGCATCCTGTTCGGCGTCTGGTTCGAGCGCAAGCTGATCTCGCGGATGCAGCACCGCTACGGCCCCAACCGGGCCGGCAAGTTCGGTCTGCTGCAGTCCGTGGCCGACGGTCTGAAGATGGGCCTGAAGGAGGACATCTTCCCGCGGACCGTGGACAAGGTGCTCTACCTGCTGGCGCCGGTCATCATGGTCGTGCCGGCGTTCCTGGCCTTCTCGAT
>NZ_JBFAQB010000010.1:0-298900 GCF_040676995.1 Nonomuraea sp. NPDC049419
AAGTTCGCGCTCATCATGATGGGCGAGTACCTGCACACCTTCACCGCCTCCGGCATCGCCGTGACGCTCTTCCTGGGCGGGTGGCGGGCCCCGGCCCCGATCACCACCTTCTGGGAGGGCGCCAACTCGGGCTGGTGGCCGGTGCTGTGGTTCTTCATCAAGTTCGTGCTGACGTTCTGCTTCATCGTGTGGGTGCGCGCCTCGCTGCCCCGCGTCCGCTACGACCAGCTCATGTCGCTGGGCTGGAAGGTGCTGATCCCGGTCAACCTGGCCTGGATCCTGCTGGTGGCCGCGGTCCGCAACGTCGTGGTGTACGAGGAGAGCCGCACGGTCGGCATCGCACTCGGCGCCGTCATCGTGGTCGGCGCGCTGGCCATCTGGATGCGGTTCGACACCGTCGGCCAGCGGCGCAAGGAGGCGAAGAAGGCGCAGGTGGAGGCCGAGTTCGAGGAACTGTCCGAGGAACCGGCGGCCGGTGGCTTCCCTGTGCCGCCGCTCGACCTGCCGCACTACCACGGGCCCGCTCACCACAGGTAGAGGCAGCGGTGCAGCTCCTCGGCCGGGCCGCAGGGGCAACCGGTCCGACTGCGCTTCAGGCGAGGAGTTCGTCGGCGGCGACGAGCAGGGTGAGCGCGGTGGGGTTGGGCGTGCCTCCGCCCGACAGGACGCGGGACGCGATGCGGTCCAGCATCGTGCGGAGGTCGTCGCCGCGCGAGGCGGCCGCCGCGGTGTGCGTGTGGCGCCAGCGCAACAGCAACTCCAGGCCGCAGGCGGCCTGCGTGGCGAGCAGGGACAGCAGGTCCACGTCGGCGAGTTCGCCGCGCAGGGCGTCCGAGCGGTCCAGCACCTCCAGGACGCCGATGCACTCCTCGTACCGGATCAGCGGGGCCGCCATGATGCTGCTCGGGACGTAGCCGGTGGCCTCGGCGGCGTAGCGGGCGAAGTACGTGACCTCCTCCACGTCGTCGGCGATCATCGGCTGGCCGCTCGCCGCCACCCAGCCCGCGATCCCCGTCCCCTGCGGGAAGCGCGTGCCCAGCAGGTGTCCCTCGCCCTTGCCCGAGACGGCGGTGAAGATCAGCTCGCCAGTGTCGCCGTCGATGAGGAAGATCGAGGCGGCGGCGGAGTCGAAGACGTGCCTGGCCACCTCGACCACGGACATCAGCAGCCGGCGCTCGGTCAGCTCGACGTCGCCGGGTGGCAGCGGGTCACGTACGGCCATTGATGCCTCCAGGGTGTTCTGTGACGTTGTTCGCGGCCAGGAAGAGCACCGACTTGAGCTGGAACGGCGTCAGCCAGGGGTGTTTGCTCAGGATGAGGGCGCAGATGCCGGTGATGTGGGGGGCGGCGAAGCTGTTGCCCGTGCTGCGGATCCGCCTGCCGCCCCGCCAGGCGACCGGCACCCGCACCCCGCGGGCGTGGAACTCGGCCGGCGGCGCCGGGTTGTAGTAGTACGTCAGGGGGTCGTTCTCGTCGTGGCTGGCCACCGAGATGACCGAGGAGAACGTCCACGGGTAGCTGACCACCGGCATGTTGTGCGCGGCGGCCACCAGCATGGTGCGGCGGAAGTACGCGCGGTCGCCCAGCTCCTGCAGGGGGCCCTGGAACTCCTGGCGGGTGGTGGACAGGCTCAGGTTGATCACGTCGAAGCCCTCGTCCACCGCCCAGCCCAGGCCCGCCAGCAGCGCCGCCCCGCTGCCCGACCGGCCGTCGGTCAGCACCCTGACGGAGGTGAGCTCGGCCGCGGGGGCGATCGAACGGATGATGCCCGCACAGGCCGTCCCGTGACCTGCCGGGTCGGTCGGCTCGCAGTCGATGACGGCGGCCGCCTCCGCTCGCGGTGGTCCGGTGCCGATGGTGGTGTGCGCGGTGGTCGCGGTCATCGCCGTGTCGGCGATCACCTCGTCCGTACGGGCCTCGCCCTGGACGACCACCAGGGATCGGGCCAGGTCGCCGACCAGGGGGTGGGTGCCGTCCACCCCTGTGTCGATCACGCAGACCCGGACGCCGGAACCGTCCGAGCCGCCCCAGGCCCACTCGCGGTCGATCTCCCCTTGGCGGCTCACCTCGAACGCCTCCACCTCCAGGCGGGAGGTGGCCTGGCCCCAGGCGGGCATGCCGGGGAAGGAGGCGGGGCGGGCTCTGCGCCACGGCGGCGGGGGCGTCCCGGCGGAGGCGGTCGTGCTGCTGCTCATCGGGCCGCCTCCCCGCCGCGACCGGTGCCGCGACCGGTGCCGCGACCGGTGCCGCGGTTCCGGGGCCAGGCGGCTCCTTTGGCCGCATAGGAACGCCGGGCCAGGTCAACGGCCTCGTCGGCTCGCCGCGGGTGATGCGCCGCGCGGTAGGTGTCGGCTAGTTCGGTCAGGACGTCGCCGCGCAGGCACGGGTCGTCGGTGCGGCCGAGCCGTTCCGCCGCCTCGCCGGCCAGCGTGACGGCCCGGTCGTGGTCACCTTCGAGCGAGGCCAGACGGGCGCGCAGGGCCAGCAACATCAGCTCGCCGCGCGCCGGCAACCGCACACCGGCAACCGGCACGTCGTCACGCGCCCGCGCGGCGTTCACGTCGTCCTTCGCACCCGCGGCCTCCACGCCGTCACGCGCGTGCGCGGCCTCCACGCGGGCCAGGGTCTGCGTGGCCTCGCTGTGCCGGCCCTGGCGCAGCAGCTCGCGTGCCGCGTAGATGTCCAGGGTGGCGGCGGGGCCTGGGTGGCCGGCGGTGCGCAGGGCGGTGGCGGCCTGGCGGAAGCGGGTGGCGGCGGCTCGGGGGTGGGCGTCGAGGGATTCCACCAGGCCGCGCACCTGGGTGACCGCCGTGGCGGCGAGGTCGAGGTGGAGGTCGGTGGCGTGGCGGGCGGCGGTGGTGAGGACGGTGCGGGCCTCCCGTATCTGCCCTGCCAAAGCCAGCAAGCGCGCCTCGGTGATCAGCACCGGGACGAGCAGGGCTCGGTCGTCCGCGAACCTGTCGGAGAGCTCGGTGCACAGGGCCAGGCCCTCAGGGATCGGGGTGGGCGACCATTGGGACAGCTCGCAGACCCCGCTGAGCAGCCGGTTCTCCTCGTAGCGGTCGCCGAGGGAGCGGGCTCGGTCCAGGCCCGCGCGCAGGTCCGCCTCCGCGGCGCCGAAGCGGCCCTCCCCCAGGTGGGTGAGCGCTTCCAGCTCGTGGAAGCGGCACCAGCTCAGGTCGTCGTCCGGCTCGGTGGTGAGCAGGTCGCGCAGCGGGTCCAGCGCGGGCTGGGCGAGGCCGAAGCGCAGGCTCAGCGTCTCCCGCTGGATCGCGCAGGTCAGGCCGGTACGCCGGTCGCCGGGCAGCATCCACTCGGCGGCTTCGACCGCCGCGTACGCCCGCTCGCCGTCGCCGCGTGCCAGGGCGGCGTCGCAGATCCGTACGGCGAGCCGCCGGTGCTCGGGGTCGCCCGGCGGCAGCAGCTCGCGTCCGCGCTCCAGCAGGGCGAGTGCGGCGGGCAGGTCCTTGCGGTGGGCGGCGTGGGTGCCCGCCCCGATGAGCGCGCGGGCGGCGCGTACGGTGAGCGCGGGCAGCAGCGGGTCGTCCGGCTGGACCTCGCGCTTGAGCAGGCACGCCGTCTCCAGGTGGTGCGCGAGGTCCCCTTGCGACGGCTCGTCGAAGGAGCCGGCCGGTGGATGGCGCGGCTCCCGGTCTCCCAGGGAGGCAGGCGAGCGGTCCTGCGCGGAGGCGGGCGAGGGGTTCTCCGGGCAATGAGGTGACAGGTGGTCGGCGAGGGTCAGGTGCCAGGTGGCTCGCAGTTCCTTGCGGGTCATCGCGTACACGGTGTCCCTGGTCAGGGTTTGGGTGAACTGGTACGAGCCGGGCAGCTCCGCGCGGCGGATCATCCGCTGCCGCAGCAGGCTCCACAGTGCCTCGTCCGCGTCGAAGGAGCCGGGGAGCAACACCGTGAGACGGTCGCGGGTGAAGACCTCGCCGATGGTCGCGGCACGTTCGAGCACGTCGCGCTCCCCGTCCCCCAGCCGGTCGAGCCGGGCCGCGATGAGCGCCTGGACGGTGGGCGGCAGCGGCGCGTCGGCGCCCTCCTCGGCGAGGGTCTCCAGCATCAGCTCGGCGAAGAGCGGGTTGCCGTCGGCGCCCTCCGCCACCCGGTCGAGCAGGGGGTCGGCACCGTGTGCGACCACCTCGCCAGAAGGCGGGGCGAGGCAGGCGACCAGCGCGCGCATCTCGTCGGGGTCGAGGGGGCCGAGTTCCAGCGCGTACGCGCACGCCATCCCGCCGCCCCAGGTGGGCCGCAGGTCGAGCAGCTCGGGCCGGGCCACGCAGACGAGCAGCACGGGCACGTCGATCAGCCGGGCCGCCAGTTGCTCGATGAGGTCGAGCAGGGTGGGCTCGGCCCAGTGCAGGTCCTCCCAGATCACCACCAAGGGCCGGCGCCGGGCCAGGGCCTCGAACAGGCCGCGTACGGCCCGCGCGATCTCCTCCACCCCGGAGGCGCCGTCGGTGGCGGCGAGGCCGTGCAGGGCCGCTACGCTCGCCGGCTCCAGCTCGGGCGCGACGAGCGGCCAGTCGCCGTTGAGCGCTTCGAGCATCTCGGCGATGGGCCGGTAGGTGATGCCGGCCCCGTACGAGGGGCACCGCCCGACGAGCACCGACGTCTGTGCGGGCAGCCCGCCGGTGAAGTCGCGTACCAGCCGGGACTTGCCGATGCCGGGCAGCCCGAGCAGCGTGACCACGCAGCACCGGCGGTCGCGGGCGGCCCGCCCGTACGCCTGCCTGAGCTGCCGCGCCTCCTCCTCGCGGCCGATCAGCGGCGCCTGGTCGTCCTCGCGGGCGGCGTCCGGCGCGCCGAGGGAGAGCAGCCGCCAGGCGCGCACGGGAGCGCGCTTGCCCTTGAGCCGCAGCGGCGGCACCGGCTCCACCTGCGCGTACGCGCGGACCATGCGCGCCACCTCGTCCCCCATGAGGATGTCGCCGGCGCCGGCCGCCGACTGCAGCCGGGCGGCGGTGTTGACGGTGTCGCCGGTGACGCGCAGGTCGGCGCCGGGCAGGTCGGTCACCATGGCCTCCCCCGCCGCGATGCCGCAGTGCACCTCCAGCCGGATGCCGTGGGTGGGCGCGAGGTCGTCGCTGAGCCGGTGGACCCGGGCGAGTGCGGCGTGCGCGGCGCGTACGGCACGCAGCGCGTCGTCCTCGCTGCTGGCCGGGACGCCGAACACGGCCATGATGGCGTCGCCGATGTACTTCTCGACCACGCCGCCGTGCTCGGCGATGCCCGCGGTGCAGGCGCGGTGGTAGCGGTCGAGTACGGTGCGCAGCAGCTCGGGATCGAGCCGCTCGGCGAGCTCGGTCGAGCCGACCAGGTCGACGAACACGACGACCACGCGCCGGCGGGCCGGGCGGGCGGCCCTGGTGCTCATACGAGCTTGAGGTCCTGGCCCTCGACCTCGCCGGCCGCCGCGTCCAGCCGGGTCTTGATCGAGTTGAGCAGCTCGACCTCGGGCCTGCCCAGCTCGGCGAACACCTGCCGCTGCCGCTCGTTCAGCAGGTCGACGGGGTGTCCTGCGGCGCGCAGCGTGGCCAGCGCGTCGAAAGGCTTCTCGCTGTCCATCGGTCAACCTCCCGGGCAGGTGGGCACTGATCTGCACGCTATGTCCGGCCGGTTTCGCGCCGGTATGGCGGCGGCATGCCCGCGCCATGGCGGCCGTTCCGGCTAACCGGGGCCATGGCCGGGCCATACCGGTACGCAACCGGGCTCTCCTAGCGTTCGAGGTCGGAGGCGCTCTCGTCCGGGGCGCCCGCGGTCGATGCGAGCCGTCCGGAGACTTCTATGACTCTTGTTTCCGATGACCTGATCAATGATCGTGACCGGCAGCTGATCGTCATGCTCGCCACCGGGTACACGACGACGCGGATCGCGCGGGAGATGCGCCTGAGCAGGTACACCGTGGCCGAGCGGATCGGCAAGCTGCTCGACCGCTTCGCGTGCAGCAACCGCAGCCAGCTGGTGGCGTACTGCTACGCCCACGAGCTGCTGCACGTCGGCGTCTGGCCGCCGGCGTGCTCGTAGCCGGTTCTATGCCAGGTGCTCGGCGAGGAAGCGTTCGACGGCGGCGTAGTACGTCTCCCTGTTCTCCGGCCTGAGCAGCCCGTGGCCCTCGTTCTCGAACAGCAGGTACTCGTGCGGCACGCCGCCCGCGCGCAGCGCCGCGACGATCTGCTCGGCCTCCTGGCGGGGCACCCGTACGTCGTTCGCGCCCTGCACGATCAGCACCGGGATGGTGATGTCGGCGGCCCTGGACAGCGGCGAGCGCTCCCACAGCAGGTCGCGCTCGGTCGCGGGGTCGCCCACGTGGGCGCGCATGAAGGTGTCCACGGTGCGCCGGTAGGCGGCGCCGCCCTCCAGCAGGGTGATGAGGTTGGACGGCCCGCACAGGTCGACGGCGCACGCGTATGCGCCGGGAGTGAAGGCCGCGCCGGCCAGGGCCGCGTATCCGCCGTACGAGCAACCCATGATCGCGACCCTGGCCGGGTCCACGGCGCCACGGGCGGCGAGGTACGAGACCGCGTCGAGCAGGTCCGTCTGCATCGCCGCGCCCCACTGCTTGGCGCCCAGGTTGTGGAAGTGTTTGCCGTAGCCCACCGAGCCGCGGAAGTTCACCTGGACGCAGGCGTAGCCGCGGTTGGCGAGCAGCTGGGCCTCCTCGTCGAAGCACCAGGAGTTGCGCCACCAGGGGCCGCCGTGCACGTTCACCACGGCCGGCAGGTCGCGGCGTCCGGCGCCGGGCGGCCAGGTCACGTAGCCGTGCACCTCGACGCCGTCGCGGGCGTCGAACACGAACGGCTCCATCTCGGCGAGCCGGTAGCGCTCCAGCTCGGGCTGGTGGGAGAAGAGGAAGCGCACGCGGTCCTCGTGCCGGTCGTAGACGTAGTAGCGGACCGGCGCGTCGCAGGCGACCACGGCCACGATCCACGTGCGGTCGCCGCGCTCGGAGCGGTCGATGTCGAGCTCGCCGTGCACGCCCAGCTCCGCGAGCCGCTCGCTCAGCCGGGTGACGGCCCGCGCGTAGGCGTCGTCGAGGAACAGGCGCTCGTCGCGGTCGCGGCCGAACACCACGGCCTGCGGGCGGCGGTGGATCGGGTCCACCTCCAGGGCCTTGGCGTCGTGGACGGGGTCGGCGGCGAGGAGCGTGCGCCGGCCGGTGGCGGTGTCCACGGCGTACAGGCGGGTGGCGTTCGCGCCGATCGACGAGAGCAGGTAGATGGTCTCGCCGTCGCGGGAGTAGCCGGCGACGCGGGTGCCTATGGCGTCCTCGCGCGGCACCTCCAGCCACGGCGTGGGCTCGTGCGCGCCTGGCCTGGTCAGGTGGATGGTAAGGGTGCCGTCCTGGTTCATGGTGGTTCCGCCGCGGATGCGCAGCCCGGGGTCGATCTCCCAGCTCAGGTAGCCGGGATTGTCGGCGATCTTGGTGAGGTCGCCGGTCGCCAGGTCGAGGCGGTAGACGTCGTGCAGCTCGGGCCGGTCCTTGTTCAGGCCGATCAGCATCGTGCCGGGTCGTGAGCCGTTGTGCGCGAGCACGCGGGCCTGCACGCCCTCGAACGGGGTGACGCAGCGCTCGGCGCCGGTGCCGAGATCGACGAGGTAGAGCCGCCAGCTCTCGTCGCCGTCCCGGTCCTGCAGGTAGTAGAGCGTGCGGTCGTCATGGCAGAACCCGGCCGACCTGATCCCCCGCCCGCGATCCTTGGTGACCGGCCTGGCCTCGTCCGGGGCGTCGGCCGGGCCGATCCAGACATTGAGCACGCCGTCGTCGGGGGCGAGGAAGCGCAGCCTGGTGCCGTCCGGCGACAGCGCGGGGGCCAGGTAGGCGGGGTTGCCGAACAGCAGGCTGCGCGGGATCAGGCGGGTCATGGCGTGCTCTCCTGCTCGGCGATCAGGGCCTGGGCGCGGAAGATCCGGGTCGCGAGCTGGTGACTGGTCAGCGCGGCCCGGCTCAGCAAGGTGTGCCGCGGGGGGCCGTCCTGGCTGACGGCCATCCGCCACGACGGGTCCGCCACCTCGGCCACGGCGGCCTGGAGCTCGGGGGTTCGGCAGGGTTTGACGCCGCCGTGCCCGGCCAGCTCGCGGTCCAGGCGGAGCGCGGTGAGCGCGGCGATCGACATGCCGTGGGAGTGGACCGGGTTGACCGCGACGACCGCGTCGCCGATCGCGAGCACCCCTTCCGGCAGGGGCGCGCGTTCGAAGAAGCGCCGCCTGTCGGCGGTGTCGCGGTACGGGCGGATGCGGCCGAGCGGCGTGGCCGCGGCCATCAGCTCCCCGATGAGCGGGCTGCGCAGGCCGCAGGCGAACGCGGTGAAACCGGGCTCCTTCACGGGCGGGTCGCCGGTCAGGGTGACCACCCAGCGGCCGTCCTCGATGGGGAGCAGCGTGGCCCCCCGCGCGGGGCCGTCCGGGTGCGGGTGGATCATGATCGCCGGTGTGGCGGCGGCGCGTCCGGCGGGCGCCCGGTAGAGGCGGGTCGCGTACGCCAGCTCCGAGGCGACCACTGTCTCCTCGATCTGCGGCACGCCGAGCCCGGCCAGCCAGCTCGGTGCCTTCGAGCGGCGGCCCGTCGCGTCCACGACGAGATCGGCCTCCACGGTCTGCGGCGGGCCGCCCGCGCGGCCGACGGTCACGCCGGTGACGCGGCCGGCGTCGCCGGTCAGGCCCAGCGCGACGGTGTCCGGCCACACGGTGACGCCGCGCAGGGCCCGGCGGCGTACGACGTGGTCCAGCAGGGCGCGGGTGCACGAGATCACGTACGCGCCGGTGTCGTGCCGGGCGAACCAGCCGTCCGCGCTGAGGATCAGCGCGTCGCCGGTCAGGTCGCGGCGGTGCGCGCCACGGGCGTACAGGGCCTTGAGCGTGCCGGGCAGCAGCTCCTCCAGCGCCCGCGCGCCGCCGGTGACCAGCACGTGGCCGTGGTGCGCCTGCGGCAGCCCGCGCCGGGGCAGCGGCGCTGACGGGTAGCGGTCGCCCTCGACGAGCAGTACGTCGTCCGCGTGCCGGGCCAGCACCGCTGCGGCCAGCACGCCCGCGAAGCCGCCGCCGAGGACCACCGCGCGGGTCACGCCGGGCTCTCCTCGAACAGGCCCTGGTCCACCATCGTGCCGATGAAGGCGTGCACGTCCGCCACGATGCGCTTGATCAGGGCCGGTTCGGTGCCGGCGAACTCGCGGGACAGGGCCGAGGCGACCGGCTGGGCCTCGCCGCCGCCCGCGACGGCGAGCCAGATCTTGGAGCCCGTCTCGTTCAGGGTGCGGAAGTCCCCGGTCTCGGTGTGGTAGAGCGAGATGCCCTCGCCCGTCTCCTGCCACACCACGGCGTCACTGATGCGGAGCGACACGCGCCACCTCCTGCTGTCTTGTCATCGGACGGGGGTTATCGGGAGCAGCTCGCCGACCCGGGCCCGCGCGGGCGGCTCGGGCTCGGGCAGCGAGACGGGGACGAACGTCTTCCAGTCCTCGTGCACCGCGTGCACCTCGCCGGTGGCGACCAGGCGCGGCGTGGTCATCTCGGTGTCGTGCGCGGCGATCTCGCGGGGATCGACGCCGGCCTCCTGCCACATCTGGGTGACGACGCCGTGCCGCAGGATGCGGCACAGGTGGCGGCTGTTCCTGCGGGCGTCGCCCGACTCGGCCATGTGCGCGGCGCGGCAGCCGCCGCCGCAGGTGGCCTTGATGTAGCAGCGCTCGCAGTCGGCGTGGTACTCGCCGCCGAAGACGGTGCTCGTCCGCATGCCGCGCAGCACCGGCGTGGCGAAGATGTCCTCCAGCGACTGCCGCCTGACGTTGCCGGCGAAGTGCTCGCGGCCGGTGACCAGCTTGCACGGGTAGACGTCGCCCAGGGAGTTGATGTAGATCTCGCTGCCGCCCATGCCGCAGTTGCCCTTGATCGAGCAGGGCGAGATGGGTTTGGGGCCGAGCGGGCGCAGTTTCCCCGCGACCGGCACGGTCCACACGAGCTGCTGGACGCGCAGGTGGTCGGCCCAGCCGAAGTCGTACTCGTCGGTGATGCCGCGGCCCAGGTTGTTGTGGTACATCAGCCGGATCGAGTTGACCTGGAGCCCTTCCATGAAGGTCGCGAAGTCCTCCAGGTGATGCACGTTCTCGGAGGTGACGATGTGGTTGATGCTCGGCGCCACGCCGGCGTCGTTGAGCAGCTCCAGTGCCCGGTACGTCTTGGCGAACGCTCCCGCGCCCCTGGTGCGGTCGTGGGTCTCGGCGGTGGCGCCGTCCATGCTGACCGTGACGTTGCCGAACAACTCGGCGAACCTGGCGGCCTGCGCCGGCGTCCTGATCATCGTGGCGTTGGTGATGATGTTGCACCTCAGGCCGCGCTCGTTGGCGTGCTCCACGATCTGGAACAGGTCCTTGCGCAGCATCGGCTCGCCGCCGGTGAACACCATGAGCCCGGCGCCGACATCGGCGATGCGCGAGACCAGGTCGAGGGATTCGGCGGTGTCGAGCTCGCCCGGCAGGCATTTCTCCGACGAGGCGTAGCAATAGGGGCAGCGCAGGTTGCAGCCGTCGGTGATGGCGTAATAGACCGTCTGCAACGCGGGCTCGGTCAGCTTGATCTTCGGGTGGTTGCCGTTGTAATAGACGACCCAGCTCAGAATCAGTTTGGCGAGCGTGCGCTCGGTCTCCCTGGTGGTTTCGAGCGCTTCGCCGGTCCTGGCCAGGGCCTGTAATACGCCGAATTCCCGCTCGTCGAGCACGCATCGGCCGCCGGCGTGCGGATTGACCACCAGGTATCTCCCGGCGCGCGCGAAATACGTCAGCCCGTCCGGCACCTCGAACAGGGCGCGGTTCGCTGTCAGTTTCCCGGGCATGTCCACTCCTTGTGTCGCGTCGGCTCGCAGGTGCGGCCGCCCGCACCTGCGAGCTCGCCGGCCGGCTACTGGGCGTTCTGTCCCGACCCGGACCAGAGGCCGCACGCGCAGAGCATGCCCGGCTCGAAGTTCTGCTGCGTCGCCTCCGGGGTGGTCCAGCCGCCGATGGAGTGCGCCAGCACCTCCGGCAGCGCGGCGGGAATCTTGCCCTTGAGCGACACCAGCATGTCCACTTCCTCACGGGACAGGACGCTGAATGCCTGCGCCAATTCCGGCGCCTCGGAACCGGTCAGAATTCCGGCCGTACGCAACGCTTCCTTCGCGTCGAAGGTCATGCCTTCCACCTCTCTTTTCGGGGGACTGCCTTTCACGTGGAGTATCGCCCGGTCATATGTCGGGCGGGCAACCCCATGAATGTGGGTGGCCCGCGCCTGCGACCTCGCAGACCGGCTAGTGGGCCTTCCCCGACCCGGACCAGAGGCCGCACGCGCAGAGCATGCCCGGCTCGAAGTT
Source organism: Nonomuraea sp. NPDC049419 (assembly GCF_040676995.1). Lineage (NCBI taxonomy): Bacteria > Bacillati > Actinomycetota > Actinomycetes > Streptosporangiales > Streptosporangiaceae > Nonomuraea > Nonomuraea sp. NPDC049419. Next base: position 11,345 of record NZ_JBFAQB010000010.1, read on the forward strand.
CTGCTGCGTCGCCTCCGGGGTGGTCCAGCCGCCGATGGAGTGCGCCAGCACCTCCGGCAGCGCGGCGGGGATCCTGCCCTTGAGCGACACCAGCATGTCCACTTCCTCACGGGACAGGACGCTGAATGCCTGCGCCAATTCCGGCGCCTCGGAACCGGTCAGAATTCCGGCCGTACGCAACGCTTCCTTCGCGTCGAAGGTCATGCCTTTCCACCTCTCTTTTCGGGAGAACCGCCTTTCACGTCGAGTATCGCCCGGTCATATGTCGGGCGGGCAACCCCATGAATGTGGGTCACAGCCGTACGGGCAGCCGGCGGATGCCTCGGACGAAAAGGTCGGGCGTCCATTCCAGATCGGCGGCGGACAAGGTGATGCCGGGATGGCGACGGAACAACGCGCGCACGACGGCGCGTAATTGCACGCGGGCCAGCGCGGCGCCGGGGCAGAAATGGATGCCGTGGCCGAAACCCAGGTGCCGGTTCGGGGCGCGGGCCACGTCGAACGCGTCCGGCCGCTCGAACACCTCCGGGTCGCGGTTCGCCGCCACGAGCATCGGCAGCACGGTGTCGCCGCGCGGGATCGTGGTGCCGCCGATGTCCACGTCGGCCAGCGCGTACAGCGGCCTGGCGTGTCCCACGGGGCCGTCGAAGCGCAGCATCTCCTCCACGGCCGCGTCGATCAGCTCCGGGCCGGCACGCAGCCGCGCGGCCTGGCCTGGGTGGCGCAGCAGGGCGAGCAGGCCGTTGCCGATCGCGTTGGCGGTCGTCTCGTCGCCGGCCAGCAGGAGCTGGAACACGCTGGACAGCAGCTCGGCCCGGCTGAGGTCACCCTCGATGAGGTGCGACATGAGGTCGTCGCCGGGGTGGGCACGCCGCTGGGTGAGCGTCCGTTGCAGGTACGCGATGTACTCCATGCCGTGCCGCCGGTCCCTGCCGCGCAGCATGCCATCGCTCCAGCGGCGCAGCAGGGGCAGGTCCCGGCGGGGGATGGCGAGCAGCTCGGCCGTGATCAGCGTGGGCAGCGGCAGGGCCAGCGCCTGGATCAGGTCGATCTCCTCGTGGCCGTCCATGCGCTCGACCAGGTCGGCGACGTGGCGTTCGACGCGCGGTTCGAGTGCGGCCACCGCCCGCGCGGTGAACGCGGGGGCCAGCAGGCGGCGCAGCCGGGTGTGGTCGGGCGGGTCCAGGTTGACCACGCTCCTGCGGACCATCGGCAGCGGGTCGCGGTCCCAGGCGCGGTGCCGTGCGGCCAGCTCGGGGGGCAGCCGGTCGAGCTCCCGTCCCAGGCAGGGGTCCGCAAGGGCGCGGCGCACGTCGTCGTACCTGGTCAGGTACCAGAAGACGCGGCCGGTCGCAGGCTCGACGTGCCGGTACACCGGTTCCTGTGCCCGCATCCTGTGGAGCATCGGGTGCGGGTCAGCGGCGTGCGCCGCCGGGTCGAGCCGGGGCGGTGCGGTCGTCACCGTGCTCCGCCGGGGGTCTTCACGTCCAGGGCGAAGAAGCGGGTGGCCGCGTGGCCCAGGTCCTCCAGACCGAGGAAGCCGCGCCGGGCCATCGCGACCTGCGGGGGGATGCCGGGCCAGTGGCGCAGGAACAGCCGGCCGCACAGCTCGGGCGGCGGGACGACCAGCCGTCCTCTGTGCTGCTCGGCGACCTCGTCGGCGCGGGCGACCACGTCGGTCCATCGGTCCCAGCGGCCGGTGTCGCGCAGCCGCGCCATGACGGCCGGGCGCCAGTCGGCCGACTTCCAGAGCGGCCAGACCCGTACCATGACGAGCCTGAGCTGCTCCTTCGATGGCAGCGCCGCGCGTTCCTCCTGGGTGAACCAGACCGCCAGTTCCTTGGGCAGCCCCTCCGCCACGCCGAGCCAGGTGCGGGCGTAGTCCTCCAGGCTCAGGCCGTGCGCGGCGGCGAAGTCCGCCAGCAGGGCCGTCAGTGCCTGCTCGTGCAGGGCGGGGTAGCCGTCGTCGAACAGCCGCGCCGCCGTCAGCACGTCTAGGTCGGACATCCAGCGTCCCGGCGCGTACTCGCGCCTCGATCCCCATTTCAGTGCCTCGTTGCGGGTGATTCCGGTCAGCGCCGTGTCGTCGGGGCGGGTGGGTGCCGGGTCCTCGTCGCGGGCTCTGTTCAGGGCCTCCACGGCGTCCAGATGCTTGAGGTCCCAGTCGCCGGCCGCGATCTTGCTTCTGAGCGTGTGGAGGGCGTCCTGATCATCCGGTACGTCCTCGGCCAGCTCATGCCAGGTCCGATGGGTGAACGGCCGGGCCTTGGCCGCCGCCAGGATCCGCTCGGCCGCCTCCTTCGGGACCAGGCCGGTCCTGGCTCCCTCGCGGCAGCCGTGCCGCAGGTTGACCATCGCGACCGTGCCCGCCGGGTAGCCCACCTCGGCGGGGCCGTGCAGCACCGCCACCTCGTCGTCGCCGTCGATCTCGCCGCCCGCGTACAGGTCGAAGATCGTGCCGACGCCGCGCATGCCGTACGGGCTGAGCTCGGCCGCCCGGAGCGCGCCCATGCTGGCCGCGCCGATGACGCGGACGCCCTGCCCGAGCAGCCAGAGGATCTCCTTGTGGCCCACGGAGAGGCGTTCGCGGTAGTAGCCGTCGATGATGACCGCGGTGTCCCCCGGCGCCCAGTCCTCGGTGAACAGGTCGTTGCGGGCGACGGGCGGCCTGACCCGCGCGCCGGGGAGTGCGGTGCGGATCTCGCCGGCGGAGATCGTCGGGCCCGCGTAGACGACGTGGCTCATCACAGCACCTCCGGGGAGACGCGGGCGCCCGGCGCCACCACCTTGACGACAGGGACGCCGATCTCCTCGCGGGTCAGGTCGACGACGAGGGGCGGGTGGCCGAACGCCGCGGCGGACCGCTCGACCGCGTCCTCCAGGTCATCGGCCAGGGTGTCGTGCGCGCGCATGAGGGGGACGTCGTGCGACGGCTCGGAGCTCTCCCGCCGGGTGACGCCGTCGTGGAAGTCGGCGCGCAGGTCGTCGCGGGCCCCTGACACGTATGCCAGCCGCGCCTGCGCCGCCTCGGTGATCGCCCGGGTGAGCGCGATCTCCGAGCTGAGGTGGCAGCCGAACCCGAAGAACGCCGGCGGGTAGTCGTCGCAGCTGATCCTGGCCAGGAAGCACGGCAGCCCGGTCGGCGACGGCAGGTGCCTGACCTCCAGCCGTACACGGGCCCGCGCCAGCGTGGCGCACAGCTCGTCCACGATCGGCGACCCCGACGTGCCCGGATCGACGCGGACCCCACCGGTCGGGCCCGCGGCGGTGACCGCGTCCCGCTCGATCACCTCGTACAGGGCGTGAAGAATCGCTTCCGTCCGGGTGTTACCGCTGGCCAGGCCGTTGCTGGAGGCGAGGAACAGCGGCGGGCTCCAGCCGGTGCCGCGCTCCAGCGTCAGCGCCACGGCGTCGCGCGGCACCAGCGTGGGCGAGCCGTCCTCCAGCGACGTGCCCGCCAGCCAGTCGAGCGGCAGGCCATCGTGCAGCAGGCTCGGCGTGGACGGGACGAGGGCGTGGACGTCGTAGCCGAGCCGGCAGTCACGCGGGGGCGCGGTGACGTCCGGCGGCAGGGGTTGTTCGACGTGCCACAGCTCGATGGACTCCATGATCGCCGACAGCCTGGCCAGGTCGGGGGTGACGCCCTTGCCCTGGGAGACGGCGAGCGTGCGGGACGCGGGGCGGATCGCCTGGAACGTCGGGATCCCCACGGTGTCGAGCCTGGTGATGTCGGCGACCCGGGTGACCCCGACCGCGCGGGCCGCCCGCCGCGCCATCGTCAGCGTGGCCGCCGGGTCGCGGGCGCGGTCGGTGCCGGGGAGCCGTATTTTGGCGTCAGATATCAGCATGTCAGAGGTTCCGTGCCCGGTTGAGCAGCGCCCGGCCGGCCACCGCGTACGTGACCACCGCGATCACCGCCAGCACCAGCAGGTTCACCCACGCGTCGGCGAACCCGAACAGCGCCGCGTCCCGCATCCCGTTGATCGCGTACGTCAGCGGGTTGACTACGGCGATCCACTGCAGCACCACGGGCATCTGGTCGACCGTGTACATCGACGGCGCGCTGAACACCAGCACCAGGATCGACACGTTCGACCCCACCATGAACGTCTGGAAGTCGGTGATCGTGATGGCCGCGGCCAGGTAGAGCCCGTTGAACGCGATCGCGGCCAGGGTCAGCGCCACCAGCAGCCCGGCCCAGCCCTCCGCCCCGAACGGCAGGTCGAAGATGATGACCGCGACGCCCAGCGCCAGCAGGCTCTGGCCCAGCACCAGCGACACCCCGGCCAGCAGCTTGCCGAGCAGGAACCGGGAGCGGCGCATCGGGTACGACCACAGCTGGGTCGCCACCCCGCTCAGCTCCTCCTGGAACAGCGCCACCCCCGAGGTGCCCGACGCGCTGACGATCGACATCGCCAGCACCATCGGCAGCAGGAAGACCGCGAACGGCAGCTGTTCGCCCCGGTAGGAGATGCTGCCGACCAGGTTGCTCAGCGAGGTGTTCACCAGCAGCAGGTACACCAGCATCGGCGCCAGGCTGAGGATGAGGTTGATGCGGTTGCGGGCCAGCAGCGCGTACTCGCGGTAGATCACCGCGAACAGGTCGGCGGCCCTCGGGGCCACGGTGGGCGGCGCGGTGGTGAAGGTGAGGTCGGCGGCCATGGTCAGCCCTCGTTCTCGGTCATGCGGAGGAAGACCGTCTCCAGCGAGTCCAGCGCGGTCGAGACGCCGCTGATCGCGATGTCGTGGTCCTGGCAGTGCCGGGTCAGCTCGGGCAGCATCTCCTTGGCGTGGGGGCCCTCGATGCGTACCTCGGTGTCCTCGGCGGTGGCGGTCAGCCCGGCGTTGCCCGCCCACGCCACCAGGGCGCCGCCCGCCGCGGCGTCGGCCAGGGTCACCCGCAGGTGCACCGAGCCGAACTCCTCCACCAGCTCGCGCGGCTTGGCGAAGCGCAGCACCCGTCCCTGGTTGATGACCATCACCCGCTGGCTGTTGCGTTCCAGCTCGTCGATGTGGTGGCTGGTCCACAGCACGGTCACGCCGTGCTCCTCGCGCAGCCAGGTGACGAACCGCTCGATCTGGTGGCGGCCCGCCACGTCGAGGCCGGCCGAGGGCTCGTCCAGGATGAGCAGCTTGGGCAGCGTGATGAGGGCGCGGACGAGCTGCAGCCGCTGCCGCTGGCCGCCGGACAGCTGGAAGCACAGCTGCGGCAGCGCCTTGGCCACGCCGAGGAACTCGGCCAGCTCCAGCGCCCACGGCCGTACGTCCCGCCACCGCACGCCACGGAACCGCGCCGAGATGCGCAGGTTGTCCAGTGCGGGCAGCATCTCGTCGAACGGGGCGGTCTGGTGCATGGCCCCGATGCCGCTCTTGGCGGCCACCGGCTGGCGCACGGGGTCGGCGTCGAACACCTGGACCCGTCCCGAGGTGGGCGCGGTGACCCCGCAGATCATCTTGATCAGCGTCGTCTTCCCTGCGCCGTTCGGGCCGAGCAGCCCGATCGTCTCGCCCCGCGCGATCTCGAACGACACGTCGTCCACGGCCGGCGTCTCCATGCGCCGATATCGTTTGGTCAGCGCCTCGGCCGTCACCACGTCGCCCGACACGGCCATACCCGCCACCTCTCGTTGGTTGGGGTCGCGTTGTCGTGTCGAGTATCAGCGCGCTACGCAGGGGCGAGAAACCCCACGAATGTGGGCGTTTCACCTTCCGCCGGGTACGTCGGCTTCATCGTGGCCGGGACCGCCGCGCTGCGCCTCACACGCCCTTGAGGACCCGTTCCAGTGCCGCGTGGCCCAGGGGCCCCCAGTGGGGTTTGCCGCCGGGGAGGCCGCGGTCACCGTTCTGGCCCATGAGGATGAGGAAGAGGGACTTCATGGCGGCCAGGCCCCTCGCGCGGCGGATCGTCGCCTCGTCGGCTCGGTCGTAGGTGTCGAAGAAGCGGGCGGCGGCGCCGGCGGGGAGCAGCAGCCAGGCGGCGATGAGGTCCCAGGCCGGGTCGCCGGCGAACACGTCGCCGAAGTCGACGACGCCGGCGAGTGTGCCGTCCGCGACGACGACGTTCGCCGGGTGGAGGTCGCCGTGCACCCACATCGGCGGGCCCGTCCACTCGGCGGCGGTGACGGCGTCGTCCCACACGGCGCGGACGTCGGCGGCGATGTCGTCGAGGGCGTCGGCTTCCTTGAGCCAGCCCTCGAAGCCGCCCGTGCAGTCTCTGGGGTGGGCGCCGCGGTCGGCAGCGGCCGGCGCGTCCGGCGGGGCCTCGACGTGCAGGGCACGGAGGAAGCGGGCCAGCGTGTCGGCCGCGTCGGTGCCGCGGGTGATCGTGCCGAGGTCGAGGGGCTCGCCGTGCACCCACGTCATCACGGTCCAGTGCTTGGGGAAGCGCTCGGACGGCTCGCCCGCCCGCACCGGGACCGGGATGGGGAGCGGCAGGGCCGGCGCCAGCTCGGGCAGCCACCGCCGTTCCTTGAGCTGGGGCTCCGGGGTGGTGTCCATGCGCTGCACGCGTACGGCCAGGTCGTCCCCGAGCCGCCACATCTGGTTGCCCCACCCGCCCGCCACCTCGCGGACGGGCAGCCCGGCGAGATCCGGGTGCTGGTCGCGCAGCAGGTCGCGGACCAGCTCGGCGGTGATCTCGATCTCAGCGTCGGTCATGCGACGCCACCCTACTGAGTTCGGCGGCGTAAAGATGAGCAAGAGGGGACATCGTGTACGTCAGCGCGTGCGCGGCGACCTCCGCCGCCGGGTCGATCTCGGGCATGCGCAGCACGTTCGCCTCCAGCAGCGCCTCGATGACCCGCTCGCCCAGCGCCGCCACCAGCTCCTCATGGCTGAACGGCGGCCCAGGCAGCGCCCCCAGCGCGGCGAACGCCGCACCCTCGTAGCACTCCTCGAACCGTGCCCGCAGCGACACGTCACCGGCGGTGAACTCGTCCAGCACGTTCCCGGCCCGCGTCAGCCGCTCGGCGAGCACCGGCAGCGGTAGGTGCGGCAGCCGCGCGAACCGGCCCCCGAGCAGGCGCAGCGTCAGCGGGGAGCGCCCGTACCTGTCGAAGAGGGCGGTGAGCGCGGCCCGGCCGGCGAGCGTACGGTCGCGGCCGAGCTGCGCGGCCAGGAACGCGAGGCCCTCGGCGTCCGAGAGCTCGCCCAGCCCGACGCGCGCCACCGACTCCAGCCCGCTCAGCCGGCTCCGGCTGGTGACCAGCACCCGGCTGTCGCCGGAGCCGGGCAGCAGCCTGCGCACGCTCTGCTCGTCGGGGGCGTCGTCGAGGACGAGCAGCACGCGGCGCCCGGCCAGCCAGGACCGCCACACCGAGGCCAGCACGTCCGCGTCGTGCACCCCGGCGATGCTCACGCCCACGGACTCGAGGATCTCGTGCTGGACGTCGTGCGCTCCTCCTCCCCCGAGCGGGACCATCAGGGCGCCGTCGGGGTAGCCGGGGGCCAGGGCGTGGGCGACGTGGACGGCGAGCGCGGTCTTGCCGATGCCGGGCTCGCCGGTGATCAGGGTGACGGCGGCCGGTTCGTGCAGGATGCGGTGGATCTCCGGTTTCCTCCCGACGAAGTCGCCGATGTCCCGGGGGAGCTGGTCGGTCGTGCGTACGGCGGGTGCGGGGCGGGCGACGGTGCCGGTGAGGATGTCCTGGTAGAGGCGCTTGAGCACCGGGCTCGGGTCGATGCCCAGTTCGCTCGCGAGGTGCCTGCGCAGCTCCTCGAAGTGCGCCAGCGCCTCGGACGCCCGCCCGCAGCGGGTCAGAGCGGTCATCCGCGCCGCCGCGATCCGCTCGCGGGCGGGGAAGCGCGCGGCCAGGACGTCCAGGCCGGGCAGGGCCTCGACGTGGTGGCCGAGCTCGATCTCCAGCTCGGCCCAGTCCTCGTGGACCGACAGGAACAGGTCGGTGAACCCGGCCACCTCGCGCGCCACCCGGGGCACCTGCGCGAACTCGGTCAGCGGCTGCTCCCGCCACAGGCCGACCGCCTCACCGAGCAGCTCGGCGGCCGTCGCGAGCTTCCCGCCGTGGATGGCGCCGCGTCCCGCTCGGGCCAGCTCCTTGAAGCGCAGCAGGTCGAGCTCGCCGGCGGCGGCGCTGAAGCGGTACCCCCAGCCGTGGAAGCCGATCCGGTCGCCGGTGAGCTTGCGTAACGCGGAGACGTAGACCTGCAGGTTCTTCCTGGCCGTACGCGGCGGCGTCTCTCCCCACAACGCCTCGATCAGTTCGGCGGCCGGCACGACCGCGTTCGCCCGGCACAGCAGCAGCGCGAGCAGCAGCCGCTGCTTGCGCGCGCCGATGACGGCGTCGTGCCCGTCCACCAGGATCTGGAGCGGGCCGAGGATCGAGCAGTACAGGCTCATGCGCCTCCCCCGACGTCACCATGTCTCGCTGCCCAGCACGAGGAAGTCGAGCACGCCGCCGATCGGCGGCGGGGCGGTCGCGCGCAGCACGTTCGCGTGCAGGGTCCTGACCATGGAGGCGGCGGCGTTCGTGAGCGCACGGGTGCCGGCCTTGGTCTCGAACCAGCGCCAGTCGCCGTCCGCGTTGACCTCGAGGAAGACGACGTCCTCCGGGGTGAGCAGCAGGTCGAAGGCGCCGTACGTGAGCCCCCAGCCCCGCGCGAGCCGCTCCACCACCTCGGCGGCGCGCGGCGGGACCGGCATCCCCCGGACCGAGACGGCGGCCGGGTTCCGCCAGGGCGCGTCAGGCGACGGCTTGGTGACGGCGAAGGCGTGGAGGTCGCCGTCCAGGTAGTAGACGCGCAGTTCGAGGTCGTGCTCGACGTACTCCTGCACGATCACCGGGAAGCCCGGCGGCCGGCGGCGCATGAGGGTCTCGCGGCCGACGACCTCGGCGAGCAGGCCCACCAGGCGGCCGGGCGCGGCCTCGACGAAGTGCTCGTCCAGCACCTTCACCACGAGCCTGTCCCCTTGCACGGCCTCGGCGGTGCGGGGGTCGGTGGTGACGATCGTGCGCGGCGTGCGGACGCCGGCCGCCGCCGCCCCGGCCAGCTGCGCCAGGTGGCCCACGCGGTTGCCGCCCGGGAGACCGGCGGGGGCGAGCGCGGCGAGCTGGCCGACCAGGGCCGACCAGGAGTCGGCGCCGATCAGCGAACCCGCGTACCCGTCCGGGATCGCTCTGGGCATCGGGCCGCGCGCCCACACGACGGTCGGGCGGAAGGAGCGCCCTTCGAGGGTGACGAGCCCGTCGTCGAGGGAGATCGTCAGCGGTTCCCTCCCGCCGTCCGCCTGGGCGGCGTCGAAGCGTACCGTGGGCACGCCGAGCCGGTGCAGCACGGCCTGCAGCGCGGCGAACTCGCCCCTGGCCGCGCGGTCGGCGAGCACGACCCGCGACGCGCACTCCTCCTCCGGCAGCCACCGGACGGCGGCGGGCGACGGCACGCGCAGGTCCACGGTGACCGGCGACGCCGGACAGGGCGGCCCGCCGCCGTGACCTAACACTTTCTCCCCGTAATTGTTCGCCCGCCGAGCGTGAATGCCGGCGGCGGTTTCTGCGGCGAATGCGCCACGGCCCTCCTCCAACGAACGACCGCCCTTAAAGCGGTGAAATGGACGTAATAAACAACCGTCCCGACTGCGGTCGGGACGGGCGGCCCGCCTGCGGACAGGGTCTCAGCAGGGCGACCGCCTGTCATCGTGAGCTGTGATGATCCTCACCTGGCCGCCGCCCGGCGGCTTGTCACACGTGACAAGGACATTCACCTGTTGTTTCTTCAGAAATACGCGGCGTGACGCCATTCCGGGCTTTGTCATCTTGCGCAATTACCGCCGGTCAAGTAAACCCATTGAGTCGGCCGTCGAGGAAGGCGAGAAATGGGCAGCCTGTTCCGCGCTTTACGCCGCCGCCTGGACGCCAACGCGCGGCGGGCGGTCGAGGTGTACACGAACGAGCTCGCCGACTACCGCAGCCTGGCCGCCGAGACGCGGGGCTCGGCCGCGATGCTCGACTTCGCGGTCAACCTCCGCCGCCGCACCATCGACCTGGCCGCCGACGAGCAGCCGTTCACCGAGCAGGATCACGCGTACATGTCCTCGGTCGGGGCGACGCGCGGCGAGGTCGGCGTCTCGCTGGCGTCCCAGCGGCAGGTCCTGCTCCTGCACGCCAACCTGACGCTGCGCGAGATCCACGAGGCGGCCGGCCCCAACGACCTCTCCGACGTGATGTGCATGCTCGGCTGGGTCGCCTGCCACGGCCTCACCGCGCAGGACGCCTACACGCACGGTTTCCTCAAGGGCCAGGAGCGCTTCCTGCCGGTCGCCGCCAGGATCCAGATGCTCGCCGGCCTGCTCGTCACCGGCGAGCCCGCCGCCGCGCAGCTGGCCCGCGAGCTCGACCTGCCGCTGCCCGGCCACTACCTGGTGACGGTCGCCCGCGTCGCCGCCGGCCCGCCCGACGAGCGGTGCCGCGACGAGGTCGTCAAGACCCTGCTGACCGACCACTACCTGCCGCTGACCTGGCACGAACCGGACGAGTTCGTGGCGCTGGTGCCCTGCGACGGCGCCGACCCGATCGACGGCCAGGCGCCCGCGCGGTCCCGTGCGCTGTCGGTGGTGCGCGCCGTCGCCGAGCTGTGCGGCCCGTGCTCGGTCGGGGCGGCCCCCGGCCGGGTGCGCGCCCTGGCCGACCCGGTCGCGCTGGCCCGCCGCGTCTGCCAGGCGGCGCCGGTGGAGCGGATCCCGTCCCAGGTGTACGGGGTGGCCGACGTGTTCGTGGAGCTGGGTGCGGCCCAGCTGCCGCAGGTCGACCAGTGGCTGCGCGAGCTGACCTGGCGGCTGGCGAGCGGCCCCGACCTGGTGACCACACTCGACTGCTACTACCGCAACGACATGAACCGCATGCGCACCGCCGTGGCCCTCCGCGTCCACCCCCGCACCCTGGACTACCGGCTGCGGCGGGTGCGCGAGCTGGTGGGGATCGAGCCCGGCTCGACGAGGGGCGTCCGCGTCCTGAGCACCGCCGTCACCCGCATCCTCGCCGAAGCCTGGCACGACCGCCCTTAGATGGCGCCGCAGACGTCCCGGTACGGCACGTCCTTCAGGTAGCGCTGCCATTCCTGGGTGGTCAGGGTGCGGCCCGCGCGGTCGCACACCTGCCTGGCCACCGCCTCCGGTCCGATCGGGATGCGGGTGATCGTGGCCGAGTGGTTGCCCGAGACGTACAGGGCCTGGTCGTCCTCGGTGAAGGCGAGCTGGTCGAGGATGTCGATCGGGAAGGAGGCGAGGCGTTCGCGGGTGGTGACGTCCCAGAGCTGGACGGTGTAGACGTCGTTGAAGGTCTCGCCGATGGATCTCCCGATCAACGCCAGCAGGGAGCCGTCGTGGCTGAAGCGCATCGCCTCCACCTGGGCGTCGCTGGCCACACGGAGTGCGGGGGGCAGCTCTGAGCCCTTCGTGAGGTCCCAGAGCTCGACCGTACGCGCGCCGAGGGCCAGCAGCGGGGCGGCGGGGCTGACGGCGACGACCAGGCCCGAGCGATTGAAGCCGGGGCCGGCCGGCTTGCCGGTGGCGAGGTCGTAGATCGTGCCCGCTGCCGTCACCACCGCCGTGCCGTCCCGAGTGGGGACGATGGTCCCCGTGGCGGTGGCGAGGCGGTGGCGGGCCAGCGGGCGGCCGGTGTCGGCGGCGAGGACGACCAGCTCGTTGCGGGCGTCGCGCTGGCTCTGCTCCGTGAGCGACAGCACCAGCCGGGTGCCGTCGGGGGTGAAGGTCTTGGACAGGACGCCCTGCGAGCCGGGCAACGCGTGGCGCCAGAGGCGGCGGCCGGTGGTGACGTCCCAGAGGGCGACCGAGGAGTCCGTGCCGTCGGCGGCCAGCCTTCTTCCCGCCGGGTCGAACAACGCACCGGACGCGCCCTCGCTGCCGGACAGCGGCGGGCCGAGGCGGCGGGTGTCCCAGACGCGGAGCGCTCCCCCGTCCTTGGCCGTGGCGGCCAGGCGGCCGTCCTGGGCGAAGGCGGTCACCTGGTGGGCGCCGGGGAGCCGGACCGAGGAGAGGCGGGAGCCGAGGTCGGCGGTGATGGTCGAGCTGTCGAGCAGGTAGCGGACGGTGCGGCCGTCGCGTTCCGGCCAGGCGTCCTCGGGCTCGCCCTCGGCGTGGTAGACGGCCAGCTCGTCGCCGGTGGCGGCGTCCCAGAGGTGCAGGGTACGTCCCTCGACGCCGAGCAGGCGGCGGCCGTCGGCGCTGAGGCGCAGGCGGGCTCCTGTCAGGTCCTTGGCGGCCGACGCCTGCCAGAACGGCCGGTCCTCGTCCGGCACCTTGGTCCCGGACGCGAGGTCCCACGCCTCGACGTCGCCGTTCGCGCAGAGCAGCCGCCTGCTGTCGGGCGTGAACGTCACCACCGACCCGCACCTCTTCGGCAGGCGGGTGTCCACGGTGAGGCCGGGCAGGCGGATCACCTTCAGCCCGCCCTGGTTCGTCTCCACCCCGGCGATGTAGGCGCCGGACGGCGCGATCGCCGGAGCGTGGTCGGCCTGCAGCCGCGGCCTGGAGGACGCGCCGGTCCTGGTGTCCCACAGGAGTTCCAGGGTGTTCTCGCGCATGATCGCGGCCAGGCTCTCGTGCCCGTCGAAGACGACGTGCACGCCGGGACTGCCCTCGCCGACGCGGTGCTCGCGCAGCTTTCTGCCCGTCGCGGTGTCCCAGGCGGAGGCGGTCTGCCGGCTGACGACGACCAGCGTCCGCCCGCTCGGGCTGAGCGCCGCCGCCGTGGGCAGCGCGCTCATGCCGCCGGGCCAGCGCCAGAACGCGGTCTGCCGCTCGGTGGTGACGTCATAGACGCGTACGCCGTCCTCACCCGCGATGGCGCGGATCCGGCCGCTCGCCGACGACGCCGTGGCCGAGACGCCCTTGGCGCCGGGGTCGCGGAAGACGGCGCTCTCCGGCATGGTCAGCGAGGACGTCAGGCTGCGCCGCGTGCCGGCGCCGGGGGCGAGCCGCCAGCCGGCCACGCTGAGCAGCATCGCCGTCGCGGGGTCGGTCGTCCGCAGCCGGTCGGCCTCCGCCGCGACCTGCCGTCCGACGGCCTGGTCGCGCCGCGTGGCCACCACGCGGCTCTGCTCGGCCACCTGCCTGCCCTGCAGCACGGCGAGGCCGCCCGCCGCGAGCGCCACCACCAGCAGGCCGGCCAGCGCCGCCGTGGTCAGCCGCCTGCGGCGCACCCGCCGCCTGGCCAGGCCGGTGCCGGCGGCCAGGAAGTCGCGTTCGCGCGGGGTGAGGGTGATGTGCCGGCGTCCGGTGGCGGCCCAGGTCAGCGCCTGGTCCAGGCGGGTGCCCTGGAGCAGGTCGCCGTCCTTGCGGCCGTTGTCGTCCCAGTTGCGGGCGGCGTCGCTGATGCGGGCCAGCACGGCGAGACCGTCGCGGTCGCCGTCCACCCACAGGCGCAGGCGCGGCCAGGCGCGCAGCAGCGCGGGGCGCGACAGGCGTACGGCGTCGTCCTGCTGCGTCACCAGGTAGGAGAAGGCGTGCAGGATGTGCTCGATGGCCCTGACCTCGCGTTCCGAGCGGCCGGCGAGCAGGTCCTGCTTCAGCGCCTGGCGTACGGTCTCGTGGCCGTCGTCGGTCACCGTCACCAGGCGGAGGAAGATCCCGGCGGCCAGCTCCCGCTCTTCTGGGGTGAGGGCGCCGAAGGCGTCCTCGGCGATCGTGCCGAGCGCCGGATCGGCCTTGTCCGGCACGTGCACGCCCCGCGCGGCGCGGCTGCCCGCGTTCAGCAGCCCCTCGATGCCCGCGTTCCCGCCGCTGACCAGGGCGAGCAGCAGGTCGCGCGCGGCGGGGCGGGCCGCCGGGTCCTTGTCCAGCGCGGCGGAGACCAGCGAAGCCAGCCGGGGCGGCAGCGCGCGCAGGTCGGGGTGGTGCGACAGCACGCGGTGCATGACGCCGCCGAGGTTGTCGGCCCTGAACGGGTCCTCGCCCGTCGCGGCGAACACCATGATCGCGCCCCACGCGAACACGTCGGCCGCCGCGCCCGCGCGCTGCCCGGTGAAGATCTCGGGCGCCATGTACGTGGGCGTGCCCGCCACCTCGCCGGTCTTGGTGAGCGACATGTCCTGGGTACGCGCGATGCCGAAATCGATCACGCGCGGGCCGTCGGCGCTGATCAGCACGTTGTCCGGCTTCAGGTCGCGGTGGATCACCCCGGCCTCGTGCACGGCGGTGAGCGCGGTGGCGACGGCGGTGGCGAGCCTGTGCAGGTCGTCGCCGGTGAACCTGCGGCCCCGCTCGACCACCTGGCGCAGGCTCGGGCCGGGGACGTACTCGCTGACGATGTACGGCCGCGCGCCCGACATGTCCGAGGCCAGCACCCGCGCCGTGCAGAACGACGCCACCCGCCGCGCCGCCGTCGCCTCCTTGGCGAACCGGTCGCGGCTCGCCCGGCTGTCGACCGCGTGCAGGACCTTGAGCGCGACCCGCCGCCCGTCGCCGTCGTAGGCGTCGTAGACGACGCCCTGGCCTCCCGAGCCGAGCCGCCCGGCGATCCAGTAGTCCCCGATGCGCTGCGGATCCCCGGCGCTGAGCGTTTCCACGGCGTGTTAGATGTTCGCCCGGCCGACATGGTTCCGACGTGTCCGGAAAGACGGATCCCGTTCGTCACTAGGGTGAACCACGATCCGAGGAGCATGTGATGAAGTACATGATGTTCGTCTGCGACGACCCCCAGCCCGACACCGACAGGGAGAACCTGCCGGACATCGAGGCGTGGGTGGCCGAGAACGACGCGCGCGGGCGGCGGCTGCAGGGGTCGGCGCTGGCGCCGGAGTCGGCGGCGACCACCGTCCGGGTGCGCGACGGTGAGCTGATTCTCACCGACGGGCCCTTCACCGAGACCAAGGAGATGATCGTGGGCTTCGACCTGCTCGAATGCGCCGATCTGGACGAGGCGATCGAGGTCGCCCGTACCCATCCGATGGCCAGGGAGGGCCGGCTGGAGCTGCGCCCGTTCATGGACCTGTGACGACCCGACCTGCGACGACCCTGGAGAGCGTGGCGGCGGAGGCGTACCCGCGCATCGTCGCCACGCTCATCCGGGTCACCGGCGACTGGACTCTGGCCGAGGACTGCGCGCAGGAGGCGATGGTCAGCGCCGTGCAGCGATGGCCTCGCGACGGCGTTCCCGGCAATCCGGGCGGGTGGCTGATGACGGTCGCGCGCAACCGCGCGATCGACACGCTGCGCCGCGCGTCGGTGGAGCGCCGCAAGCTGGAGGAAGTGGCCGCGCTCGCGGAGACCACCGATCCCGTCATCGAGGAGGACGTTTTGGACGATCGGCTGCGGCTGATCTTCACCTGCTGTCATCCGGCGCTGGCGCTGGAGGCGCGGGTGGCGCTGACGCTGCGGACGATCTGCGGGGTGCCGACCGCGGACCTCGCCCGGGCCTTCCTGGTCACCGAGTCGACCATGACCCGCCGTCTGACCAGGGCCAAGAGCAAGATCACGGCGGCGCGGATCCCGTACCGGGTGCCGCGCGGCCCCGCGCTCGGTGAGCGGCTGCCCGGGGTGCTGTCGGTGCTTTATCTGCTGTTCACGCAGGGCTACAACGCCGACGGCGAACCGGCGTTCGCCGAGGAGGCGATCCGGCTGGCGCGGCTGCTGCGGCGGCTGATGCCGGGGCAGGACGAGGTGGCGGCGCTGCTGGCGCTCTTCCTGCTGCAGCGCTCCCGGCACGCGGCCCGCCGCGACGCGGGCGGTGAGCTGCTGCCCCTCGACCGCCAGGACCGCTCTGTCTGGGACCGCGAGGCCATCGCGGAGGCCCTCGCCATCCTGGCCGCCCTGGAAGGAGCCGACCGGCCCGAGGACTCTCGGCGCCTCAATGCGCCCGACGGCCGGGACCGTGTCGCGGTGTGCGGTCCGTACGAGCTGCAGGCCCGGATCGCCGCCTGCCACGCCACCGCGCCGTCGGTGGCCGGCACGGACTGGGCGCGGATCGCGCGCTGCTACGACGAGCTGGCCCGCATCCGCTCCACCCCGGTCGTCGAGCTGAACCGCGCCGTCGCCCACGGCTACGCGCACGGCCCCCGTGCGGGCCTCGCGGTGCTGGCCGGCGCCCGTGCGGGCGGCGAGCTGGACGGCCACCCGCTGGCCCTCGCCACCGAGGCCGACCTCACCGGGAAACTCGGCGACCACGACCGCGCCGCCGACCTGTTCCGCCAGGCCGCCGCCGTCGCCCACACCGACACGGAACGCCGCGCCCTGCTCGCCCGCGCGGCGGACAGCGCGGCGGACAGCGCGGCGGACAGCGCGGCGGACAGCGCGGCGGACAGCGCGGCGGAGGGGCGGCGGAGGGGCGGCGGAGGGGCGGCGGAGGGGCGGTAACAGCCGGGAAACAGAGCCGGGGCCAGAGTCGGGACCGTCACCCGGAGAAAGGACGGTTCCATGCGTGGCCTCAGCAGGAGAGGGGTTCTGGCGGCGGGGGCGGCGGCGTTCGCGGCGCCCGCGGCGGTCCGGGAGCGGCCGTTCCGTGCCGCCCGGCTCACCGAACGCCCCTCGCGCCCCAACATTCTGTTCATCTTCGCCGACGACCTGGGCTGGGCGGATCTCGGCTGTTACGGCGCGCCGGAGATCCGCACGCCGCACCTGGACGCGCTCGCGGGCCAGGGCGTGCGCTTCACCCACGGGTACGCCGCCTCGGCGGTCTGCTCGCCGACCCGGCTCGCGCTCTACACCGGCCGCCACCCGGGCCGTCTGGAGGCGGGCCTGCTGGAGCCGATCCCCGGCCCCGGCGCGGGCGTCGGCCTGCCCGTCGATCATCCGACGCTGGCCTCGCTGCTGAAGCAGGCCGGGTACGCCACCGCCATGTTCGGCAAGTGGCACTGCGGCTTCCTGCCGGACTACGGCCCGGTCAAGTCGGGCTGGGACACGTTCTTCGGCAACATGGGCGGCGCCGTCGACTACTTCTCCAAGATCAGCGGGAACGGCGAGACGGACCTGTACGAGGGCGAGGTGCCGGCGGAGTCGCTGGAGTACTACACGCGGACGGTGTCGGACCGGGCGGCGGCCTTCATCAGGGACCACAGCGAAGGCCCGTGGCTGCTCAACCTCAACTACACCGCCCCGCACTGGCCGTGGGAGGGCCCCGGCGACCGGGCCGTCAGCGACGACCTCACCCGCCGCATCACCGAGGGCCAGGAGCAGGGGCAGATCCTGGCGCACAACGACGGCGGGTCGCTGGGCACGTACCGGACGATGGTCGAGGCGATGGACGCCGGCATCGGCCAGGTGCTGCGGGCGCTGGCCGACAGCGGCAGGCAGGACGACACCCTGGTCGTCTTCTCCAGCGACAACGGCGGCGAGCGCTGGTCCTACCTGTGGCCGCTGACCGGCTCGAAGGGGCAGCTCAACGAGGGCGGCATCCGCGTGCCGACCATCGTCCGCTGGCCCGCCGCGATCGGCGGCGGCCAGGTGAGCGACGTCCCGGTCGTCACACAGGACTGGACGGCGACGCTCCTGGACGCCGCCGGCGTCGAGCCGGACGCGCGCTACCCGCTCGACGGCCACAGCCTCATCCCCTACCTCCTGGACGGCGCGCAGCCACCGCAGCGCGACCTGTTCTGGCGCATGCGACGCGCGGGCGCGCTGCGCCGCGGGAGGTGGAAGTACCTGCGCGTCCAGGACCAGCAGACCCGGCACCTGCTGTACGACGTGACCGCCGACCCCCGCGAACGGGCCAACCGCGCCGCCCACGAGGAGGACCTCGTCGCGCAGCTCAGCGCCGCCTGGGACGCGATCGACGCCGAGCTGGAGGACTATCCCACGGGCTGACGTCAGTCGATGGGCAGGGCGAGCCGGTCGGCCACCTGGCGGAGCCGCTCCAGCGGGTACGGCGTCGTCCTGCGCTCGGTCTGCAGTTCGTAGTAGAAGTCGTTGAGGACGGTGACCAGCGGGCTGTCCCGTGCCACCAGCTCCTCGACGCCGCCGGGCACGCCGGTCACCGGCTCCCCCGACGCCCATCGCCGTATCCGCGCGCGCCCTTCCGCCCAGCCGCCGCCGTGGATGGTGCGGGTCAGCCAGTTCACCAGGTATGCCAGCGTGTAGGTGCGGTCGTACGTGCGGTGCCGCTCGTAGAAGGCCCGCTCCTCGGCCGAGAGGTCGAACGCGGACGACACGGCCAGCCCGAAGTCGCTCAGGTAGAACTCGCGCCCGTCGGTGAGGAAGTTCTCGAAGTGCGCGTCGAAGTGGAGGAGGCCCGCCGCGTTCATGAACGACACGGTCTCGCGCAGCCTCCGGTCCGCGACGGCGGCGGCGCGGTCGGCGTCGCCGGCGCGGACCTGCTCCTCCATCCAGCGGTCCAGGTTCGAGGGGAGGTACTCCATGAACAGCGTCAGCCGCGCCGGCGCCTGCGCCAGCGCCTCGAGGCGGCGGCGCACGCCCGGCGCGCCTTCCCAGAACGTGACCACGCGATCGATGTCGGCCAGCTCCTCGTACAGCGGGAGCGGCTCGGGGTCGGGCAGCACCCGCCAGTGGTACAGCAGCGGGAAGCCGGGGAAGCGGCCGGCCAGGACCCATTCGGTGGTCATCGTGTGGGCGGCCAGCTCGCGCCAGGCGCCGAAGCCGGGCCCGCCGATGCCGTACTGGCAGAAGGGCGGCAGCCCGAACAGGTTGGCCGTGGAGCGCGGGTGGCGCAGATCCAGCTCGGTGAGGGGGACGCGTTTGACGAAGACGGACCTGCCGCCGACCTCCAGCCGTGCGGAGGCCCCGCCGATGCCGGTGCCGAGCGGCACCGCCTCGCGCTCCAGTAACGCGGCGAGCCGCCGGTCGTCGTAACGGGCCAGGGCGGTCGAGACGTCTCGGTGGCGGGTCAGCCGGGATTCCATCACCATGGTCACCCTAGAGCAGGCCGCGTTCCATCGCGGTCATGACCGCCGCCGTACGGCCGGAGACGCCGAGCTTCTGGCCTGGTGATGACGTGATCTCCGTGGGCGGGCGCGCGTTCCTCGACGGCGGGGACCGGCCCGGCAGGCGGAGACGCTCGCCGAGGCCGGGAACAGACTTCATGCGGGCTCTGGCGCGTGGTGGGCGCGCCGGTAGGCCAGGGGCGACAGGCCCAGGTACGCGTAGAAGTGCTTCCTCAGCGTCACGGGGTCGCCGAAGCCGCAGGCGGTGGCGATGCGGGCGACGGGCAGATCGGTCGACTCCAGGAGCAGGCGGGCGTGGGACAGCCGCCGCTGTGCCAGCCACTTCAGCGGGCTGCTGCCCACCTCGCCGCGGAAGCGCCGGGTGAAGGTGCGCACGCTCATGTTCGCGTGCCTCGCCATGTCCTCCAGTGTGATGGGGTCGGCCAGGCGGTCCAGCGCCCACTGCCGGGTGGCCGAGGTGGAACGGTCGGTGTCCTGCGGCACCGGATGCTCGATGAACTGCGCCTGCCCGCCCTCGCGCCACGGCGCCACCACGCAGCGCCGGGCGGCGGCCGAGGCCACCGCCGCGCCGTGGTCGAGGCGGACCAGGTGCAGGCAGAGATCGATGCCGGCCGCCCCGCCCGCGGAGGTCAGGATGCGTCCGTTGTCCACGAACAGCACGCCGGGATCGACCTCGACCTGGGGGAACAGTCGCGCGAGCGCGTCGCACAGCGCCCAGTGCGTGGTGGCCCGCCGGCCGTCCAGCAGGCCGGCCGCGCCGAGCAGGAACGCGGAGGTGCACAGGCTGACGACGCGGGCCCGCGGCCCGATCCTGGCCAGCGCGGCGGCGACGTCGCCGGGCAGCGCGCCGGTCTCGAGCAGCTCCTTGCTCGGCTCCTGCGTGGCGAGCACGACGGTGTCGGCGCTCTCCAGCAGCGATTCGTCGTGGTCCACGACGATCTGGTAGTCCTCGTGCGTACGGACCGGCCGGCCGCCGATGGAGCAGGTGCTGACGGAGTAGAGGCGGGTGCCGTCGGAGGTGCACGCCTCGTTGAACACCCGGGCCGGGATGCCCAGGTCGAGCGGCAGCACTCCGTCGAGGGCGAGGACGGCGACACGATGCGGCATGGCCGGAATAGTACGGTAGCTGACCTTCCGGCCACTCACCCGCCTCCCCCATGGCCCGCCACTCTGGTGTCCGCCCCATTGAAGACGACATGAGGAGGACATCATGCGGGCTGTCACCATCAAGGAGTTCGGCGGACCCGAGGTGCTGACCGTCGAGGACGTCGCCCGTCCCGAGCCGCTGCCGACCGAGGTGCTGGTACGCGTGCACGCCGCCGGGGTCAATCCGGTGGACTGGAAGACCCGCCTGGGTCACGGCATGGCGGGGCTGCAGACGTTCCCGCTGATCGTGGGCTGGGACGTCTCGGGCGTCGTGGAGGAGGCGGGCTTCGGCGTCACCACGCTCAGGCCGGGCGACGAGGTGTACGGCATGCCGTGGTTCCCGCGCGCCGCCGGCGGCTACGCCGAGTACGTGACCGCCCCGGCCCGCCAGTGGGCCCGCAAGCCGGCCACGGTCGATCACGTGCACGCGGCCGCCGTGCCGCTGGCGGCGCTGACCGCCTGGCAGGCCCTGGTCGACACCGCCCAGGTGCGGGCCGGTCAGCGCGTGCTGATCACGGCCGCCGCCGGCGGGGTGGGCCACTTCGCGGTGCAGTTCGCCCGGCACCTGGGCGCCCGCGTGATCGCCACCGCCAGCGCTCCGCGTCACCCCTGGCTCAAGGAGCTCGGCGCCGAGCAGACCATCGACTACACCGCCACCCGCGTCGAGGACGCCGCCGCGGACGTGGACGTCGTCATCGACCTGGTGGGCGACGCGAGCCCCCGGACGCTGAAGGTCCTGCGCCCCGGCGGGCTGCTGGTCGGCGTCCCCGGCGGGGTCTCCCCCGAGCTGGCCGAGGCGGGCGCGGCGGCCGGCGTGCGCACCACGCCGTTCCTGGTCGAGCCGGACGGTCCCGCGCTGGCCACGATCGCCGGCCTGATCGACGCGGGGCAGGTCGCCGTCGAGGTGGAGGAGACCTTCCCGCTGGAGCGGGCCGCGGCGGCGCACCTACGCGGCGAGGCCGGCCGTACGAGGGGGAAGCTCGTCCTGACTACTTAGACTGTTCTGTAACCCGCGCGTTGACAACGTCTACTTCGACCCGGCCAACGCCCACCTGCGCCGGGCGCCGCGCGACGAGCACGAGCGGCTGCGTTGGGAGGGCGGCAAGCTGGTGTTCGACGACAGCATCGCGCCCATCCACCGGGCCGGGCAGGCGGTGCTGTGGGAGGGCGGCCACCGCATCGACGGCAACCTGCTGCTGGAGCCCGCGCCGGGGCACACCCCCGGCTCGTCCGTGCTCACCCTGCGCTCGGGAGGCGACCGCGCCGTCTTCGTGGGCGACATGCTGCACAGTCCCGTCCAGGTGCTCGACCCCCAGTGGAACAGCTGCTTCTGCGACGACCCACCGCTCGCGGCCAAGACCCGCCGCGCCTACCTCGATCGCGCCGCCGACCGGCGCGAGCTGGTCTTCCCCGCGCACTGGCCGGGGCACGGCGCCGCCGAGGTGCGCAAGGACGGCGACGGCTTCGCCATCGTCGAGTGGGCCGCGTTCTCCCCCGAGCGACGGACGCCCCTACAGTGTCCTTCCGTGCTCTACGGAAGAACGGCGGAGGTCAGCGCGCTCGACGAGGTGATCGCGTGGGCGCGCGACGGCTCAGGCGGCGCGGTGGTCGTCCGGGGCGCGGCCGGCACGGGCAAGACCGCCCTGCTCGACGCGGCGGCCGCGCGCGGCGGCGCGATGCGGGTGCTGCGGACCACGGGCGTCGAGTCGGAGTCCGACCTCGCGTTCGCGGCGCTGCACCAGGTGCTCTGGCCGGTGATCGGGGCGCTCGGCGCGCTGCCCGAGCCGCAGCGGCTCGCCGTCGGCGCGGCCCTGGGCCTTGAGCCGGGCGGGGGCGACCGCTTCCTGGTGGGTGCCGGGGTGCTGTCGCTGCTGGCGGAGGCGGCCGCGCCCGACGGGCTGATCTGCGTGATCGACGACTTCCAGTGGATCGACCGGGCCTCGGCCGACGCGCTGCTGTTCGCCGCCAGGCGGCTGGCGACCGAACGCGTCGCGATGCTGCTCGCCGTACGCGGCGACGCCCCGGTGAAGGGGGTGCCGCGGACGCTGGACGTACGGGGGCTGCCCGAGTCCGCCGCGGACGAGCTGCTGCGGGACCGCCACGCC
Organism: Nonomuraea sp. NPDC049419; assembly: GCF_040676995.1. Classification (NCBI taxonomy): domain Bacteria; kingdom Bacillati; phylum Actinomycetota; class Actinomycetes; order Streptosporangiales; family Streptosporangiaceae; genus Nonomuraea; species Nonomuraea sp. NPDC049419. Next base: position 33,460 of record NZ_JBFAQB010000010.1, read on the forward strand.
GAGCTGTCCGCCCGCGTGCGGCGGGAGCTCGTGACGCTGACCGGCGCGAACCCGCTCGCCCTGCACGAGATCGTCGCCCGGCTGACGCCCGCGCAGCTCGCCGGGGACGAGGCGCTGCCCGACCCGCTGCCCGGTGGCGCCCGCCTCTTCGGCGACCAGGTCGCGTCCCTGTCGCCCGCCGCCAGGCTGATCGGTCTGGTCGCCGCCGTGGAGGCCGATCTTCCCCTGGTGCTGAGCGCCGCCGAGCGGCTGGCGGGCGGGCAGGCGCTGGCCGAGCTGGAGGAGTCCGGGCTGGCCGAGGTGGCGGGAGCGACCGTGCGGTTCCTCCATCCGCTCGTCCGCTCCGCGATCCATGAGGCGGCCTCTCCCGCCGACGTCCGCCGGGTGCACGCCGTGCTGGCGGAGCTGGCCTCCGACGACCGCCGCGCCTGGCACCTCGCGGGCGCCGCGCTGGGCCAGGACGAGCAGGTCGCCGCCGCGCTGGTGGCCGCCGCCGACCGGGCGCGCGAGCGCGGCGGGTACGGGGTCGCCGCCATGGCCCTGGCCAGGGCCGCCGAGCTGACCCCCGAGCCGCGGGCGCGTGCCGTACGGCTCAAGGATGCCGCCGTCGCGGCCTGGCTCGGCGGACGCCCCGGTCAGGCGCAGTCGTTGCTGGCCGAGGCGCGCGAACGCGCCGGTGAGGACGTGGGCCTGGCGATGGAGGTCGCCCGGCTGCGCGGCCGGTTCGAGCTGAACTCGGGCGACGCCGCCGAGGCCGTACGCATCCTGGCGGCGGGCGACACCCTGGACATGCTGGCCGACGCCGCCGAGGCGGCCTCGTACGTCGGCGACACGGCGGCCATCGTCGCGCTGGGCCGGCGGGCGGCGGCGCACCCCGAGGGGTTCCTGCGCGACACGGTGGCCGGGGTCGGCCTCACGCTGGACGGCGACGCGGAGGGGCCTGGCCTGCTGCGGCGGGCGCTGTCCCACGCCGGCGAGCTGGAGGACGCGGCCGAGCACCTGTGGGCCGCGGCCGCGGCCAGCTACCTGGGCGAGAACGACCTGGCCGCCGAGATGGCCGAGCGGGCCGGGCGGGTGGCCAGGGTGTCGGGGATGAGCGGGCAGCTGCCGGTCGTGCTGGAGTTCGTCGCGACGGCGGAGCGCATGGCCGGCCGGCTGGCGAGCAGCCAGGCGCTCTCCGAGGAGGGCCTTGAGCTGGCGCGCGAGGCCGGCTACACCAACACCGTCGCCGCCCACCTCGCCAACCTGGCGGCGGTGGCGGCGCTGCGCGGCGAGGAGGAGGAGTGCGAGCGGCAGGCCCGCGCCGCGCTGGCCATCGCGATCCCGCACCGGGTGGGGATGCGCGCGGGGGTGGCGTCGTACGCGCTGGCGCTGCTCGATCTGTGCCTCGGCCGGTACGCGGCGGCGCACGACCGCTTCCACACCATCGTCACGGCGGGACCGGGGGCCGGGCATCCCACCGTCGTGTCGCGGTCCATCCCTGATCGGATCGAGGCCGCCGTGGGCGCGGGTGACGAGGAGGGCGCGCGGGCGACGCTGGCCGCGTACGAGCGGTGGTCGGCGAACGCCGCCACGCCCGAGTCGCACGCCCTGCTGGCCCGCTGCCGCGGCCTGGTCGAGGGGTCGTCCGGCGCCTTCGCCGAGGCGCTGCGGCTGCACACCAACCCGTTCGAGTCGGCCAGGACGGCGCTGCTGCTGGGCGAGCGGCTGCGCAGGTCGCAGCGGCCCGGCGAGGCGCGGGCTCATCTGCGGGCGGCGTGGGAGACCTTCGAGCGGGCGGGCGCGCGGCCGTGGGCGCGGCGGGCGCAGGAGGAGCTGCGGGCGGCCGGCGAGAGCGGGCAGGCCCCGCCCGCCGACGTGCTCGACGTGCTGACGCCGCAGGAGCTGCGCATCGCGGGCCTGGTCGCCGACGGGTTGTCCAGCAAGGAGATCGCCGCCCGGCTCTTCCTGAGCCCGCGTACGGTCGAGTACCACCTGTACAAGATGTATCCGAAGCTGGGCATCAGCTCGCGTACTGACCTCGCGCGGCTAGTAGTCCTACGGAAGGCACCCGTAACCGGCGACGGCAAGCTGTGAGTCATGCAAAACGTGAACATCTGGAGTGAAGAGTTCGGCGCCGCCACCGACGAGCCGATCCTGCTGATCATGGGCTCGATGTCGCAGGGCGTGCTGTGGCCGGACGAGTTCGTCGGCCTGCTGACCGCCGGAGGGCGCCGGGTCGTCCGCTACGACCACCGCGACACCGGCAGGTCCGACACCGTCGACTTCGAACAGGCGCCCTACACCTGGGACGACATCAAGAACGACGTCTACCGCGTGATGGACGCCCACGGCCTGGACAGCGCCCACCTGGTCTGCCACTCCGCAGGCGGGCTGCTCGGCCAGTACATCGCGGTCGAGGCGCCCGAGCGGGTGCGCTCGCTGACCGTCATCGGCTCCTCCCCGCTCGGCGGCGGCGAAGGCGCAGTGATCATGCGGGCGCTCATGGGCGAGCCCCAGCCCGAAGGCAGCCTGCCAGAGCCCACGCCCGAGTTCGTGGCGTTCTTCCGCACGCTGCTCACCACCCCACCGCCCACCGACCGGCGCACGCAGATCGACCTCATGATCGCCGAACAGCGCGTCCTGCACGGCACCGCCCTGCCCTTCGACGAGGACGCCGCCCGCCGCCTCCAAGAACGCGTCTACGACCGGGCCCGCGACCTGACCGCGACGGCCAACCACCGGCTGGCCGCCGCCGCCGAACCCGACTTCGAGCCGGTGGGCGTGCTCCACCAGGTCAAGGCCCCCACGCTGGTCATCGAAGGCAGCCACGAGCCGGCCAAACCGGGGCACGGCGCGCTCATCGCCGAGCAGATCCCCGACGCGCGGCTGATGATCGTGCAGGGCATGGGCCACACCCTGCCGCCCGAGGTGCACGATGAGCTGGCCGCCGCCATCCTCACGCACACGGCCGGGTGACGCGCGTGCGGGGCTCGGTTCCAGCCGCTGCCGACGGAGGGCGGCCGGAACCGGCCGCGTCAGGCGCGCGGGCCGAGGAACAGGCCGCCGCTGGCGTCGATGACCTGGCCGGTGATCCAGCGGGCGGCGTCGGAGGCGAGGAACGCGACCACGTCCGCCACGTCGCCGGCGTCGCCGAGGCGGCCGAGCGCCGTCGATCCCGCGATGACGTCGGCCAGGCCGGGCGCCTCGAAGACGGCGCCGTTGGCGGGCGTCCTGGTGGCGCCGGGGGCGACCGCGTTCACCGTGATGCCCCTGGCGCCGAGCTCGTTGGCCAGGGTCAGGCTCATCGTCTCGATCGCGCCCTTGGTCATGGCGAAGGACGTCTGCGCCGGGTTGGCCATGCGGGTCGCGACGGACGAGATGGTGACGATGCGTCCGCCGTCGCGCAGCAGCGGCAGTGCCCGCTGGACGATGAAGTACGGCGCCCGCACGTTCACCGCGAAGAGGTGGTCGAACTCGGCCCTGGTCGTGACGCCGAGGGGCCCGGCGGGCTGGGCCGCCGCGTTGTTGACCACGATGTCGAGCGGCCGCCCCGCCAGGCCCTTCTCGACGCCTTCGAAGAGCGTCTCGACGTCGCCGTCCGCCCCTAGCTCCGCCTGGACGGCGAGCGCGGTCCCGCCCGCGCGCTCGATCGCGCCGACCGTCGCCGCCGCGCCGTCCGCGTCCCTGCCGTAGTGCACGAGCACCGTCGCTCCCCCGGCCGCCAGCCGGGTCGCGATCGCCTGGCCGATGCCGCGCGACGCGCCGGTCACCAGAGCCGTCCTGCCGGTCAGATCCCTCACGCTCACCCCAAAGTGGTAGTAACTATCAGGATGGTAGTGTCTATCACGTGTCAGCACAGCACTCAACCCTCCGGGCCCGCCGCCGGGCCCAGACACAGCGCACGATCCAGGCCCACGCGATCCGGCTGTTCAGCGAGCGCGGTTACGACGCGACGACCATGAACGACGTCGCCGAGGCGGCAGGGGTGTCACCCATGACCCTCTACCGGCACTTCCCCACCAAGGAGGACCTCGTCCTGATCGACCAGCACGGTGAGCTCATCGCCGAGCGGATCGCCACGTCACCCCCCGGACAGCCCCTGGCCCGCCGCATCGGCGGCGCGCTCGTCGCCGCGGCCGCCGCCCTGGCCGGCGACGACGTGCCGGCGGAGCGGCGGACCCTGCTCGTCCGCCTCCAGCTCATGATCTCCACGCCCGCGCTGCGCGCCAGGCACCTGGACAACCAGTACGCGCTCCAGCGGGCCATCATCGACGCCCTGGGCGACGAGGCCGCCGACCCCGACCGGGCGTTCCAGGCGCAGGCGGCGGCCGGCGCCTGCCTGGCCGCCCTGCACACGGCGCTGGTGCGCTGGGCCGAGGACGAAGGCCGCGCCGACCTGCCCGCCCTCATCGCCAAGGCGCTCGATGCCGTCTTCGGCGACGACGGCATCGGCCGCCCTGCCCCATAGTCCCGGTCGTGTACCACCGGCATACCGGCGGCCCCCAGGGTGCGGGCGCGGTCGTTCTGGCTGACTGGCCTGGCCGGGCGAGGTCGCACGCACCGGCGTCGTGCCCGTCCGCCCCAACTAGTAGTATTTTTTTGCTCAGTCGTAGTACCGTACGGCGGTTGTACGACCCTGAGGAAAGGTGCAGCTGTGCGACGAATCGGCGTCCCGGGCGAGACTCCTCCGCCGCTCGGAGGCCATCTGCGGCTGGGTGATCCGCCCGGTGCGCCCGATGCGATCACCGTGAACTCCCGCCACCTGAGCAGGGGCGGCGTGCCGTGGTTCCCGATCATGGGCGAGTTCCACTACGGGCGCTTCCCGGCGGCCGAGTGGCGGGAGGAGCTGCTGAAGGTGCGGGCGGGCGGGGTGACGGTGGTCTCCACGTACGTCTTCTGGAACCTGCACGAGGAGCGGCGCGGCGTCTTCGACTGGAGCGGCGACCGGGATCTGCGGCGGTTCGTGCGCACGTGCGCCGGCCTGGAGCTGGACGTGGTGGTGCGGATCGGGCCCTGGGGGCACGGCGAGTCGCGCAACGGCGGGTTCCCCGACTGGGTGCTGGAGGCCGATTGCGTGCCGCGTACCGATGATCCCCGCTACCTCGACCTCGTCCGGCCGCTGTTCGGGCAGATCGGCGGCCAGTTGTCCGGGCTGACCCGCGAGCACGGCGGGCCGGTGGTGGCGGTGCAGGTGGAGAACGAGCTGTACGACCAGCCCGGCCATCTCGTCACGCTCAAGCGCATGGCGCGGGAGGCGGGCATCGACGCGCCACTGTGGACCGCCACCGGGTGGGGGCACGCGCAGCTTCCGGCGGACGAGCTGATCCCGCTGTTCGGCGGGTACTCCGAGGCCGCGTGGGACACCGCGCACGACGGCTGGCCGCAGCAGAGCAGGGCCCACTACTTCTTCGGCCCGGGCCGCGACGACGACTCCATCGGCGCCGACCTGCGGACGACCGAGGTGACCGGCTCCGACGAGAGCCATCTGGCGCGCTACCCGTTCGCCACCTGCGAGCTGGGCGGCGGCATGTACACCTCCTACCACCGCAGGCCGATCGTCGAGGCGGCCGACATCGCCGCGCTCGGCCTGGTCAAGCTGGGCAGCGGCTCGGTGTGGCAGGGCTACTACATGTACCACGGGGCGTCCCAGAAGATCGGCGCGCTGTCCACGCTGCAGGAGTCGCACGCCACCGGCTACCCGAACGACTGCCCGGTCGTCAGCTACGACTTCCAGGCGCCGCTCGGCGAGTACGGCCAGTTCCGCGAGTCGTTCCGGCACCTGCGGCGGCAGCACCTGTGGCTGGCGAGCGACGGGCCCGGCCTCGCCACCATGACGCTGGTCATGCCGCAGGACGCGCCCGATGACCCGGCCGACCGGGACACCCTGCGCTGGTGCGTACGCTCCGACGGCCGCTCCGGCTTCCTGTTCGTCAACGCTCACCAGCCCGTCGAGACGCTGCCCGCCCACGAGGACGTGCGGTTCGCGGTCGAGCTGGACGGTCGCGAGCTCGTCGTCCCGCGCGAGCCGGTGACGGTGCCGTCCGGCGCGCACTTCGTGTGGCCGCTCGCCCGGCCGGTCGGCGGCGCCACGCTACTCGCCGCCACCGCGCAGCCCATGGGCGTGGTGGACGCCGGCGTCCACGTGTTCTTCCAGACCGCCGGCATCCCGGTCGAGCTGGTCTTCGACGCCGCCACCGTCACCGGGGTCGAGGGGCCCGCGACGGTGTCGCGCGACGGCGACCGGCTCGTGGTCACCGATCTCACGCCGGGCACCGGCTGCCTGCTGCGGCTCCGCGACGCCTCCGGTGGCCGCGCGGCCGTCCTGGTGCTGGACGCCGCAAGTGCCTTGAGCGCGGCGGCGGGCCGGCTCTGGGGTGTGCGGCGGCTGGTGCTGAGCGAGCGGCCGGTGGTGATCGAGGACGACCGGCTGGTGGTGTACGGCGCGGGCTCCTCGGACGTGCGGGTCTTCCCCGCGCCGGCCGGTGCTCCCCGGGCCGACGGCGTGTTCGGGCTGCTGCCCGCCGCCGCCGAGGTGCCCGGGGTCCCCGAGGTGAAGGTGGAGGAGGTCCGGCAGGCCGGTCCGGCCAGGGAGCCGGTGATCGACCCCGCGTCGGGACGGGCCTCCGCGCCCACCGACACCGACTTCGAGCAGGCCGCCGTCTACCGTGTCACCGTCCCGGCCGAGGCGTTCGCGGGTGAGGACGAGGTGCTGATGCGGCTCGACTGGACCGGCGACGTGGGCCGCGCCTACGTCGGCGGCCGTCTGGTGGCCGACCAGTTCTGGTACGGGCCCGCGTGGGAGATCGGGCTGCGCCGCTTCCGCGACGAGGTGCTCGAGCACGGCATCGAGGTACGGTTGCTGCCGCTGCGCGCGGACGCCCCCGTGTTCGTCTCGCCGCAGGTGCGGCCTGCCGTGTATCCGGGCGGCTCCGTGCTGGAGCTGCGCTCGGTCACCCTCGTCCCCGTGCCCCGTACGGTGCTCACCCAGGAGGAATCATGACGACGCTGGACGATGCGCTGGCCGCGCTGCCCGTCATCGCCATCATCAGGGCCGCCGAGGCGCGCCACCTCGACGCCGCGCTGGAGACGCTGGCCGGCTCCGGGGTGCGGGCGATGGAGGTCACCATGCCGACGCCCGGCGCGGAGGCGGCGATCCGGCGGGCGGCCGGGCTGCCGGGGGTGGCGGTCGGGGCGGGCACCGTCCTCGACGCGGACTCCGCGCGCCGTGCCGTGGACGCGGGCGCCGGCTACCTCATCACGCCCGCCGTGCTCCCCGAGGTGATCGCCGAAGGGCGGCGGCTCGGCGTGCCGGTCCTGCCGGGGGCCTTCACGCCGACGGAGATCGTCCAGGCGTGGTCGCAGGGCGCCGCCCTGGTCAAGGTCTTCCCGGCGGGTGCGGCGGGCGGCCCCGCCTACATCAGGGACGTCCGCGCCCCGCTCCCGCACATCCCCCTGGTGCCCACGGGCGGCATCGGCATCGACGACGTCCCCGCCTACCTGCGGGCCGGCGCCCGAGCCGTCGGCATGGGCTCCCCGCTGCTCGGCGACGCCTGCGCCGACGGCGACATGGCGGCCCTGACGTCGCGCGCCAAGCGCCTGATCGACGTGATCGCACGCAGCGGCGCGGACGGCTGAGCCGGCGGGATGGACGGGCGGGGGCGCGGTGGGCCTGGTGGCGGGCGGCGGGGGTGACGGTGCCGCTCGCGACCGCCGGCTCAGCGGTCGGCCTGTTCCCCGTGGACCTTCTTGGCGAGGTCGACGTCGGCGATCGAGCGTTCGATGAGGGCGCGCATCGCGGTCTCGGCCGCCTTGGCGCGCTGCTTGCGTACGGCGAGCAGGACCTCGGCGTGCTTGTCGGCGGACTCGCTGGTGAGCGTGGCGTGCACGAACTGGTCGCGCAGCCGCAGGCCCGCCTCGATGGCGGTGGCCATCTGGGCCATCAGCTCGTTGTGCGCGGCCCGCAGCAGGGCGTGGTGGAAGGCCAGGTCGGCCTCGACGTGATCGGCGGCCGGCCGGCCCGCCGCCGCTCGCATGGCCGCCAGCGCGTCCTCCAGGTCGGCGAGGTCGCGGTCGGTGCGGCGCAGCGCCGCCATGCGGGCCACGGCGGGCTCGACGGTCAGCCGCACCTCGCCCAGCTCGTCGAGGAACGTCTCGTCCACGCGGTCGGCGAAGCGCCAGCGCAGCACGTCGGCGTCGAGCAGCGCCCACTGCTCGCGGGGCGCGACGAAGGTGCCGCGCCGGGGCCGGGCCCCCACCAGGCCCTTGGCGGCCAGGACGCGCAGCGCCTCGCGCACCGCCGTCCTGCTCACCGAGAACCGCTCCTGCAGCGCCGCCACGTCGAGGTCGTCGTCGGGGACGAGCTCGCCGTTGACGATGGCCGTGCCGAGACTGCTGACCACCCGGTCGTGCGCGCCGGACCTCCCGATCTCCGTCATGGCGGAATCATGCCACGCCCGCACTCCAGGCCACCGCCCCCAAGATCGCCGATATCGCCTCTAAGCATACTAGTGTAAAAAGTAATCGTACTTTTTATTGACTTCTCGCGAACTCTGGGGGCATCCTGCGAGACGAAGTCCCGCATCCGGGCACCTCACACCCCCAACGAAGGAGTCGACGATGAGCGACCTGACGCGGCGGAGCTTCCTGCGTCGAACCGGGATGATCGGCGGCGGCCTGCTCGCCGCGCCGGTGCTCAGCGCCTGCGGCGGCAGCGACGGCGGCCCCGCGGTCACGTCGGGCGCCGTCACGATCAACTTCTGGACGCACGACCCCGGCTACGTGAAGACCTTCACCGAGTCGGCCAAGCGGCTGACCGGCAAGCCCGACGGCGCCTTCGACTACACGGTCAAGGCCACCCAGGCCGACAGCGAGGCCCTGGTCACCAAGATGATCTCGCAGGGCGCGGCCGGCACCGGCACCCCCGACATGATCGGCATCGTGATCAGCGTCTTCCCCCGGATGATGACCGGCGGCATCGGCAGGCAGCTCCTGCTCGACCTCGACAGCGTGATCGCCCCCGTCAAGGACGACCTGCTGCGCACGGCGCCGTACACGATCGACGGCAAGCTGTACGCGCTGGAGTCCGACACCTGCCTCAGCGTCCTGTACTACCGCGAGGACGAGTTCAAGAAGAACGACATCCCCGAGGACGTCGGCACCTGGGAAGAGCTGGCCGAGATCGGCGCCCGGCTGCACAAGAAGACCGGCAAGTCGCTCGGCACGGTCGCCACGGGCGACAACACCTCGATCACCAACGCGTTCCTGCAGCTGCTGCTGCAGCGCGGCGGCGGCTACTTCGACCAGGGCGGCAACCTCATCCTGGACTCCCCCGAGGCCGTCGAGGTGCTCGACTTCATGGTCAAGGGCGTGGCCAGCGGCTTCCTGCTGGCGCTGCCCGACCCGTACGGCGCCCCCAACACCGCGGCGCTGAAGAACGACAAGCTCATCGCCACCGTCATGCCGAACTGGTACAACGTCTACGGCCTGCAGACCAACGTGCCCGAGCAGAAGGGCAAGTGGCGGATGCGCACGCTGCCCAAGTTCGCCGGCGGCGGCCACCTCTCCTCCAACCTCGGCGGCACCGGCTTCGCCGTGCTCAAGGACAAGCCCAACACCACGGCCTCCACGGAGCTGCTCAAGCAGACCTACCTCACCAAGGAGGGCCAGCTGCTCCGCTTCCAGCAGGGCGGCTTCCTGCCCACGCTCAAGTCGCTCTACCAGGACGACGACTTCCTCGGCTTCGAGGACGAGTATCTGGGCGGGCAGCGGCTGTTCGACGTCTACACCCCCGCCTCGCAGGACAGCCCGGTCTTCTACCAGAACTCCCAGCTGAACGTGCTCATCGAGGCGCTCGGCGGCCCCGCGCTCGAGGCGCTGCAGGGCAAGAAGACACCCGCCGAGGTGATCAAGGAGGCGACGGCCGCCTTCGCCGGCAAGAAGGGCGACTGAGGTGCTGTCCGCCGGAACGCGGCGCACGCTCGCGCCGTACGCCTTCATCTCGCCGTTCTACGTCCTGTACACGCTGTTCCTCATCGTCCCGATCGGCGTCGGCGCCTACCTCAGCCTGACCGAGTGGGCCGGGCTCGGCACCCCGCTCTGGGTGGGACTGGACAACTACGCCCGGCTGTTCGGCGACGAGAGCTTCCTCACCGCGGTCGTCAACACCGTCCTGTACGTGCTGTTCTCGGTGTGCGTCGTGGTGCCGGCCGCGCTGCTCATCGCCCAGGCGCTGAACGTCCGCGGCCTGCGCGGGCGCGACTTCTTCCGGCTGACGTTCTTCATCCCCGTCGTGCTGTCGCCGATCATCATCGCGCTCGTCTTCACGCTCTTCTACGACCGCGAGTACGGCCTGTTCAACGCCGCGCTGCGGGGCTTCTTCGGCTGGGGCGGCATCGACTGGCTGGGCGAGCCCTCCTGGGCGAAGGCCAGCGTGATGCTGCTGGTGCTGTGGCGCTGGACCGGCTATCTGACGATCTTCTTCCTGGCGGGCCTGAAGAACATCCCGCGCGAGCTGTACGAGGCCGCCGGCATCGACGGCGCGGGCCGGGTGCACAGCTTCTTCAACGTCACGCTGCCCATGCTCAAGCCCGTCACCGCGTTCGTCGCCGTCACCGTCATGGTGGGCACCGCGCAGATCCTTGAGGAGCCGATGCTGCTGACCAAGGGCGGGCCGGGCGAGGCGACGCTGTCGGTGGCGATGTTCATCTACCGGGAGGCGTTCACCCGCCAGCAGCTCGGTTACGCCGCGGCGGCCGGGGTCGTGATGTTCGCCATCGTCTTCGTCATCGGCCGCACCGCCAACTCGCTGCTCGGGGTGGGGAGGGAACGATGAGCGCCCGGCAGACCCGGAGCCTGGCGGCGGGCCCCACCGGGAAGGGCCCGGCCTCCCGCCGGCCACGGCTGGTGTACGTGCTGCTGATCGCCCTCGTGGTGATGTTCGTGCTGCCGCTGCTGTGGGCGCTCAGCTCGTCGTTCAAGCGGCGCGGCGACATCTTCACCTACCCGCCGCAGCCGCTGCCGTCGCCGTTCACGCTGGAGAACTACACCCGCCTGCTGGAGACGCAGCCGTTCTGGGGCTGGTTCGCGACCAGCACGATCGTGGCCGTGGTGTCGACCGCGGTGTCGGTGTTCGTGTGCGCGCTGGCCGGGTTCGCCTTCGCGAAGTACCGCTTCCGCGGCAAGCGGCTGCTGTTCGACGTGATGTTCAGCTCCATGGCCGTGCCGTTCGCGGTGATCGTGGTGCCGTTGTTCGTCATCCTCATCAAGGCCGGCGTCACGAATGTCTACTTCAGCCTGATCGTGCCCTGGGTCGCGCCCGCGTTCGGCATCTTCATGATGCGCCAGTACGCCGAGCAGGCCGTGCCCGACTCGGTGCTGGAGGCGGCGCGCATCGACGGCGCGTCGGAGTTCGGGCTGTTCGTGCGGGTGGTGCTGCCGCTGCTGCGGCCCGCGCTCGGCGCGCTGGCCGTGTGGAGCTTCCTCAACAGCTACAACAGCTTCTTCTGGCCGCTCATCGTGGTCTCCGACCCCGCCCAGTACACGCTGCCGCTGGGCATCCAGTCGCTGTACGCCGCCGAGGCCCGCCAGGTGGACCTGGTGCTGGCCGCGAGCGTGCTGGCTGCGATCCCCAGCCTGATCATGTTCATCCTGCTGCGTAAGCAACTGCTCGACGGCCTGACCGCGGGCGCCGTCAAATCCTGAGGGAGCCGACCTGTTGTCCACTTTGACCATCACGCTCTGGGACTTCTCCTGGTACGCCAGGACCGGCCCAGGCGAGCCGTTCGAGGACCTCGACCGCGCCTTCGACGAGGCGGTGGCGCGCGGGTACGACACCGTGCGGATCTGCGCGATGCCGTACCTGCTGTTCGGGTCGGGACTGGACACCTCGGCGCTGACGTTCGCCCCGTTCGGCCGCGGCTACGGCCTCGGCACCCGCTGGTACGACGTGCGCGAGCCGTCCACCCTGGACGGCCGCGCGCACCTGCTGAGGTTGTTCGAGGCGGCCAGGCGGCACGGCTGCCGGGTGATCGTCTCCTCCTGGGAGTACCAGCAGAGCTCCAGTTTCCTGGCCGACCCCGCCTGGTACGAGGCGCTGCGCGCGGTGCCGGCCGAGCGGCGGGCGACCGCGCTGGCCGAGGCGCTCGCCGGCCTGGTGGACTTCGTGTCCGGGCACGGGCTGGCCGAGCAGATCGCGTTCGTCGAGCTGCACAACGAGATCCAGGCCACCTGGCTCACCGAGGTGCTCGCGCCGGGCGAGTCCGCGGTGCTGGGGCTGCGGCCGTACCTGGAGAAGGCGCTCGACGTGTTCAAGTCCCGGCATCCCGACGTGCCGGCGACCGTGAACTACGCGCGCGTGCCGCACGGCGAGATGCGCGGCATCCCCGCCAACGTGGACGTCGCCGTCTTCCACCCCTACGTCTACGGCGTGCTGGACGAGCTGATCGAGACGTTCGCGCTGCGCGACCCGAGCGTGCCGTTCCCGCAGGAGCGCGCCCGCCGCGAGCTGCTCCGCCCCGGCGCGCCCGGCCTCGCGGAGTGGCATCCGGAGGAGGAGTGGCGCGGCGCGGCCACGGTGGTGCCGCCGCGCGAGGTGTACCTGCACGACTGGTGCGACCCGGCCCTGTTCGACCGCTGGCTGTACGACCGGTACGCCACCTACCGCCACGGCATGGCCGAGAAGCTGTGCCTGTGGATGGAGGTGGCCGCCGACTGGGCCGCCGCCCGCGAGCTGCCGCTGGTCTTCGGCGAGGGCTGGGTCGGCTACACCCCGCTGCGCGGCACGTTCGAGGAGGGCCCGGTGGGCTCGGAGATCTGCCTGGACGCGGTCCGCCACGCCCGCCGGCTCAGCGCGTGGGGCACGGTGGTCTGCTCGAACGCGGCCCCGCAGCACCCGATGTGGGACGACGTGGAGCTGCAGGTCACCGCCAACCGGATCTTCACGGAGGGCCGATGAGCAGGACCGCCCTGGTCACGGGCGCCGCGTCGGGCATCGGCGCGGCCACCGCGCGCCGCCTGGCAGCGCAGGGCGCACGGGTGCTGGTGGCGGACGTCGCCGACGAGCGGGGCCGCGAGGTGGCCGCGTCGATCGGCGAGCGGGCCGCCTTCCTGCACCTGGACGTGGCCTCCGCCGCCGGCTGGGCGGCCGCCCTTGAGGAGGTGCGCGAGCGGTTCGGCCGCCTGGACGTGCTGCACGCCAACGGGCCGGGCCGGGTCGTGCCCGCCCGCCCGGCCCACGAGATGCCCGAGGCGGACTGGGACCTGCAGATCGACGTCTCGCTCAAGGCGGCCTACCTGGCGGCGCGCACGTTCTGCCCGCTGCTGGCGCAGAGCGCGGGCGCGCTGGTGATCACCTCGTCGGTGCACGCCCAGACCGGCATCCCGGGCTGCGCGCCGTACGCCGCCGCCAAGGGCGGGCTGCAGTCGCTGACCAGGCAGCTCGCCGTCGAGTACGCGCCCCGCGTCCGCGTCAACGCCGTCGTGCCCGGCCCGATCATGAGCCCCGCCTGGGACGACATCGACCAGGCGGGCCGCGACGCGACCATCGCCGAGACCCCGGCGGGCCGCTTCGGCACCCCGGACGAGGTGGCCGCGGCCGTCGCCTTCCTCGCCTCGCCCGACGCCTCGTTCATCACCGGAGCCTGCCTCAACGTCGACGGCGGCTGGAGCGTCTCCACTACCTCCTCCTAGAACGGAAAACCTGCATGAAGATCGTCTCTCTGGACACCTTCCTCGTCACACCACGCTGGCTGTTCCTGCGGATCCGCACCGACGAGGGCATCACCGGCTGGGGCGAGCCGATCGTCGAGGGCCGGGCGGAGACCGTCCGCGCCGCCGTCGCCGAACTGGCCGACCATCTGATCGGCCAGGACCCGCTGCGCATCGAGGACCACTGGCAGGTCCTCACCAAGGGCGGCTTCTACCGGGGCGGTCCCGTGCTGTCCAGCGCGGTCGCCGGCATCGATCAGGCGCTGTGGGACATCGCCGGCAAGTCCGCCGGGCTGCCCGTGCACCGGCTGCTGGGCGGGCCCGTCCGCGAGAAGGCCCGCATGTACGCCTGGATCGGCGGCGACCGGCCCGCCGAGGTCGCCGAGCAGGCCAAGGCGCAGATCGAGGCCGGATTCACCGCCGTGAAGATGAACGGCTCGGGCGAGCTGACCGCCATCGACACCCCGGCCCGCACGATGGAGGTCGTGCAGCGGGTCGCCGCCGTGCGCGAGGCCATCGGCGACGACCACGACCTGGTGGTGGACCTGCACGGCCGGGCCAGCACGGCGATGGCCAGGCGGCTGCTGCCGCTGCTGGAGCCGTACCTGCCGCTGTTCGTGGAGGAGGCGGTGCTGCCGGAGCACTCGCGCAACCTCGCCGCGCTGGCCGCGGGCACGTCGATCCCGCTCGCCACCGGCGAGCGGCTGTTCTCCCGGTGGGACTTCCGCGACGTCATCGGGCACGGCATCGCGGTCGCGCAGCCGGACGTGAGCCACGCGGGCGGCATCTCGGAGGTGCGCAGGATCGCCGCGATGGCGGAGACGTACGACGTCAGCATGGCCCCGCACTGCCCGCTGGGCCCGATCTCGCTGGCCTCCAGCCTGCAGCTGGCCTTCGCCGTGCCCAACTTCCTCATCCAGGAGCAGAGCGTCGGCATCCACTACAACCAGGGCAACGACGTGCTGGACTACCTGGTGGACCCGGCACCGCTGACCTTCCCCGGCGGCTACGCGACCCGGACGGAACGGCCCGGCCTCGGCATCGAGATCGACGAGGCGGCGGTGGAGCGGGCGGCGCAGCAGGGCCACCGCTGGCGCAGCCCGCTGTGGCGGCATCCCGACGGTTCCTTCGCCGAGTGGTGATCACCCGCCCTGGCGGCCAGGTGATCGTCCGTACGCCGGCGACGGACGCGGGCTACGCCGACGGCCGGACCGCGCCGGCGTCGCAGGACGTCCACAGGCGGGCGCTGTGGAAGAGCGCCTCCTGCCTGATCAGCTGATCGGGCACGGAGGCGAAGCGCTGCCACAGCTCGCGCGCCTGCTGCGGGTGGTGCCGCGCCAGGTGCGGGTGCAGCCGGGCGGCGAGCCGCACGGCGTGGTCGGGCAGGCCGCAGCCGATGCCGAGGTCGACGGCCTCCATCAGCAGCGGCCACTCGCGGTCGAGCCAGCCGGCGGGATCGCGGCGCACCGGCGCCGCGATCGCGCGGACGACCGGGTCGCCGCTCGGGGACGGCGGCGCGGGCGGGCGGTCGTCGGCGCCGTACGTGCCGGCGGGCAGGCGGGAGCGGGCCAGCTCGGCGAGTTCGGCCCATAACGTGAGCACGTGCCGCAGCGCGGCGGGGTATTCCGGGTCCTCGGCCAGCAGGTCGAGGGCGTAGTGGCGGAACAGGTTGAGCATCCGGTAGCGGGGCCGGCCCTGCGGCGACGAGCCCGCGTCCTGGAGCAGCGAGCGGTCCCGCAGCGCCTCGACCAGGTGCTCGGCGCCGACCCTGCGGAGCAGGACGCAGGCCGTCCACTCGGAGAAGGCATGCGGACCGGCCAGGGCCAGGTAGCGGAAGGCGCGCTGCAGCTCGGGGTCGAGCGTGGCGTAGCTGCCGGCGACGGCGGCGCGCAGGTGCGGGTCGCGGCCGACCTGGGTGACGAGGGTGGAGCCTGGCGTCAGCATGTCGGCCGCGTAGGACAGCGACCACGTCACGCGGGTCGCGAGGCGGTCGCCGATGATCCGCAGGGTGAGCGGGATGCCCTCGCACGCGTGGGCGATGCGTTCCGCGGCGCGCTGCTCCCCGCCGACCCGCGCGCCGCCGATGATCCTGCGGAGCAGGTGCAGGGACTCGTCCATGTCGAACGGCTGCAGCTCGAACAGGTGGGCGCCGGGCAGGTGGATGTTCTGCCTGCGGCTCGTCACGACGGCCACGCATCCGGAGGCGCCGGGTAACAGGGGCAGGATCTGCTCGCTGTCCTGCGCGTCGTCGATGAGGACGAGCATGCGCTTGCCCGCCAGGATGGAGCGGAACAGGGCGGCGCCGTCGCTGAGTGTGCAGGGGATGGCCTCCTGCGCCACGCCGAGGGTCCGCAGCAGCTCGTGCACCGTCTCCTCCGGCTCGCGGGGGGTGCCGTCCTCGCGGGTGCCCGGGATGAAGAGCTGGCCGTCGGGGAAGGCGTCGGCCACGCGGTGCGCGGCCAGCACGGCGAGCGAGGTCTTGCCGACGCCGGGCGGGCCGTGCACGTGGACGATGGGCACGGCGGCGCGGTCGGCGCGCTTGAGGATGCCGGCGATCTCGTCGAGCTCTTTCTCGCGGCCGGTGAAGTCCCTCATGGTGGGCGGGAGCTGGCGCGGGACGGGCACGCGGGCGGGGCCGGCAGGAGGCGCGGGAGCCGGCTCGGCGGCGGGCGCGGGCGCGGCTTCGTCGAGCCGCAGGGGCGGCGGCGGGGGCATCAGCAGCGGGTCGTTGGCGAGGATGCGCTGGTGCAGGGCCTGGACCTCGCCCGACGGTTCGATGCCGAGCTCGGTGACCAGCCGCTGGCGGGCGGCGCCGTAGATATCGAGTGCCTCGGCCTGGCGGCCGGCGCGGTAGAGCGCCAGCATGAGCTGGGCGCCGAAGTGCTCGCGCAGCGGGTTGGCCATGACCAGCTCGACCAGCTCGTGGATCACGTCGTCGTGGCGGCCCAGGTGGAGCAGCGCGTCGATGCGGGACTCGAGGGCCTGGAGCCGGATCTCCATCAGGCGGGGCACCTCGGCCCGCAGCAGCGATTGGGCGGGGATGTCGCTGAGCGGGTCGCCGCGCCACAGCTCGAGCGCGGCCGACATCTCCTGCACGCACTCCTGCCATCTGCCCGTGCGCTCGGCCTGGCGGCCGCGCTGGAAGTGCTGGTCGAACAGGCGCAGGTCGAGCTCGTGGTCGGTGAGCTCGATGTAGTAGCCGGGCTCTCTGGTGCCGATGCGGGTGCCCGCGATGGGCCCGATGGAGCGCCGCAGGCGCATGACGTAGGAGCGCAGGGTGGTGCGCGCTCCTGCGGAGGGGGTGCCGTCCCAGACGATCTCGGCCAGCTCGTCGGCGGAGATGACCTGATTCGGCCTGGTCAGCAGCGCGGCTAGGGTGATGCGCTGACGCGCTGAGGGTATCTTGATCACTTCGTGGTCCACAGACACTTCCAAGTGACCGAGCACCCCGAACCGCATGCAGACCTCCAGTGACGCTCTCCCGTGAGGACATCGCCGTGCGCACCGTCGCCGTGGACGCACGACAGCGGCTGCAAAGGCATGTCAGCTGTTCTGCAAGTGCAGATACTACAAGTTTTCTTCACGTATCGGAAAGCGTCGTAGGGAAACTCCACCAATCGTCACTCTGACGTTTTCTGGTCCTTACTCCATGATGCGGGTGAGTGCAACAGCGAACTGCGCAAAAGCGCCGAAGCGGTGTCAAGAGCCCAGGACGTGGGCGGACACCGCCGATCAGGAGCCGCCCGGGAAAGAAGTAGAGAATTAAATCAATGGGTACGCGGAAAGTATGGCGAGAATGTGGGCCGCATATGGACCAGAACCGTGCACAGCCCTCACTATCGCAGGCCCCTCCACCTGCGGTGCGAGCCGGTTATTGGGCCTGGCCGGACTACTGCGCCAGCCGCCGCTCGTGCGCGTCGCCGGCCTTCTGCTTGGTGAACGGGTCGGTCACCTTCGACCGTTTCTCCAGCTCCAAGGCCACCTCCCGCCACATCTCCGAGTTCTGCCAGGCGACCTGCATGATGAGCGACAGGCAATGCGACGGCACCGCGGCCACCACGTCGTGCATGGTGCTCGCGCCGCTGACGTTCTCCTGCAGCAGGCGCAGGAGCTGACGACCCTTCTCGTTGTGCCGCAGCGAGGGGTCGCGCAGCAGCTTCTGCAGCGCGAGGCCCGGCGGCGGCCCAGGCCAGTCGGTCTCCTGCGCGGCGGCCTGCTTGGGCCAGCGCCCGCCACCGCCGGCGGCCTGCTGGGGCGGGACGGGCTCCTCACCACGCTCCAGCCGCTTACGGACGTCCATCGCCGTCGCGGCGGACACACCGGCCACCCTGGCGATGTGGCGTAAGGACGCCTCGGGATGCTCGGCCAGTAACGCCGCCACCCGCAGCCGCCCCTCCCTGCTGCTGAGGGGCCGGACCTTGCCGTCCTTGCCGATCCTGGCGTTCAGCTGCGGCACGGCGTCGTTCGAGCGCCGCAGCTCCGCCACCGCCTTGGTGCCCAATCCCGTCGACTCCGCGATCGCCCGGTCGGACATGCGCGGATGCGTCATGAGGATGCGCAGCGCGGCGGCCCGCCGGTCGGCCTGCGACAGCGGCAGCCCGTGCTTCACGTTCGACTGGACGGCGAGGAGGAACGCGTCCTCCGCGCTGCCGTCGAAGAACTCGACGTCGATGGTCTCCTGCCCGCGCAGCGAGGCGGCCATGAGACGGTGCACCCCGTCGATCACCCGCATGGTGCGCCGGTCCACGATGATGGGCGGCAGCGGCTGCTCGGTCTCCGCCAGGCGCATGATGTGCGCCTTGTCCTCGCCTTTCAGGCGCGGCGACTCCCCCAACTGCAACGTCAGGATGGGCACGGAGACGACCCGTGGCCGTTCCGTCTGCACATCGATCGGTCTGATCCTCCGCCGCGCTTGCGATGCGGCGCTCACACGAACCACCCATGCCTCCCGGTTTGCAGCATGGCATCGGGACGCCCCCACCCCGTACACACCCGCGATGACCGACGGCTCGGCCGGCCATGTGGCCTGACCTCGCCTTCCCGCCGGTTCTGGAGGCCCCTCTGCTGGTCAGTCCTCATGGTCATACACGGCCGTGGCGCGAGCGTGGCGCCGGCGTGGCGTTGATCAGTCATCGCTCCAGACGGGCTCCCGCTTCTCGGCGAACGCCTCAGGGCCCTCGACGAGGTCCCTGCCGCGCAGCCGTCGTTCCTCCCACGCGTAGCGCGTCGCGAACGCCCGCTCCAGCGGCATGTCGAGCGAGGCGAGCACCGCCTCCTTGATCGCCCTGACCGACAGCGGGGCGCTGCGCGCCAGGTCGCGCGTCCACCCGGCGACGCACTCGTCCAGCCGCTCGCTCGCGACGACCTCGTTGACCAGCCCGAACCGCTCGGCCGTGGCCGCGCTCATGCGGCGGCCGGTCAGCAGGTGCCCCATGGCCTGCTTCAGCGGCAGCTGCCTGGCCAGGCGGAACGCCCCGCCCGCGCCGGGCACGAGCCCGAGCCTGGCCTCGGGCAGGCCGAACTCCGCCCGATCCGACGCGACGATGACGTCGCAGGCGAGCGCCAGCTCGAAGCCGCCGCCGAGCGCGTACCCGTCGACGCGCGCGAGCACCGGCTTGGCGAAGGCGAAGCGCTCGGTGAGCCGGGGCCAGCCGGGCTGGTCGCGGCTGCCGAAGGTGGTGGGCGGCGCTCCCCCGGCGTTCAGCCTGGCGCGTTCCTTCAGGTCCTGCCCGACGGAGAAGGCACGCTCGCCCGCTCCCGTGAGCACCGCCACGCGGACGGACGGATCGGCCTCGACGTCGTCCCAGATCGCCGCCAGCTCCTCGTGCATGCGCAGGTCCATCGCGTTGAGCACGTGGGGCCGGTCGAGCGTGACGTAGGCGACGTGGTCCTTCTTGTCGTAGCGGACGCGGGGACGGTCATCCTCTGCGGCGCTCATGACCGTCCCGTCCGCTTCGGGGGTGGATCATCCGAGGTAGACGTTGTTCGGGTTGAACCTGGTCCCGGCCACGGGCACGCAGCGGTGGCCGCTGATGTCGAGGTTCGACCCGTCGTAGGTGTCGCCGGTTACGCGCTGCGGGTATACCCAGGTGTCGCCGAGGGTGTAGCGGGCGTTGAGCGCGAGCCTGGTCGTGGCGTCCGGCAGGGAGCCGCGCGAGCGGTGCATGCAGCGCTCGCTGAAGATGACGTACTCGCCGGCCTTCATCGGCATCGTCTGGGTGTCTCCCGGCTTCACCTCGAACGGCTCGGTGACGACCGCGAGCAGGTCGTCGCAGAAGGCGTCGAGCCGGTCGAACAGCTCGTCGAGGGTGTACTTGTCCGGGTCGACGTCCCTGAAGACGTTGCGGGTGTCGATGTCGAGCAGCACGCTGTTGTTGGCCGCGCGGGTCAGCAGCTCCTCCTTGGTGCTGATGCGGTTGCGCGGGTTCACGTACGCGCCCGACTCGACCAGCTTGACCATCCGCTTCGGGTACGAGCTGCGCTGCGAGCCCTTGACGAACTCCATGACCCCGTCGTCCTCGGAGACGTCGGTCAGGGCCATCCAGACCGTCCAGTCCCACTCGCCGGCCGGGTTCATCGGGAACAGCGCGGGGCGGTGGCCGCCGATCTCCTCGCCGTCGAAGTAGCCGTACTCCTGGTGCCAGTCGATGGGGCCGTCGCCGGGGAACTTCTCGAAGAGCTTGGAGCGCCACAGGATGAGCGAGTCGGCGCCGGTGACCTCCTGCACGGTCTGCACCAGCTCGGGGGCGCTCATGACGGAGCGTACGGTCTCGTCGACGAGGTGCCAGTCGCGGACGGAGTAGCGCCCGTAGAGCGGGTGCTGCGGGGCGTCGTCGAGCAGGGTGGCGAAGAAGTCCCGCAGCTGCGTGATCGTCTCTTCCGAGGCGAAGCGGGGGAAGGGACCCGCGAAGCCGTTCTTGGCCAGGGACTCTTTGGGAGTCAGTTCGATCATGTCTGGGACCTCTCACTGGTGGGCGAGCTTGCGGTGGTGAAGCGGCTGACCTTGGTGATCACGTCGGTGCTGTAGAGGCGGAGCGCCTGGTGCAGGGCGAAGTCGGCCATGTAGTGGCGGAACGCCTCAAGCGGCTCCTCGGTGAGGTTGAGCATCCTGCGGTTGGCGACCACGGCGGCGCCGCGCAGCCGCTGGAGCGCGCCCTCGATGGCCAGGTCGAGGGTGTCGGTGTCGTGCACCTCGTCGATCAGGCCCATGGCCCGCGCCTCGTCCGCCGTGAGGCGCCGCCCGGCCAGGATGATCTGGCGGGCCGGCCGGGGGCCGGTGTGCCGGGTGAGCCGGAGCGCGGAGGCGCCGGGGATGATGCCCTCCTGCGCGGCGGGCAGGCTGAGGTAGGCGTCCGACGCGGCGACCACGTGGTCGAAGACCAGCAGGAGCTGCGTGCCGCCGCCGATGGCGAAGGTGTCCACGGCGGCCACCCACGGTTTCTGGATTGGCTGAGCCCGCCAGGCCGGGCCCTCGTCGGTCACCAGCCCGCGCAGCAGCTTGTGGATGTAGCCGAGCTCGCGCCGCAGCAGAAAGTCGACCAGCGAGATCGTGCCGTTGTGCAGGGCCTTGAGGTTGATGCCCGCGCTGAAGACGCGCCTGCCCCGGTAGCGGTGGTGGGTCATCTCGCCGCCGCGCAGCAGGCCGGCCTCGACGCCGGGGTCCAGCAGCGCCAGGTCCACCGCCGTCTCCATGTCCTCGACCTGCCGGTTGTCCTCGGCGTTCAGGCAGTCGTCGCGGCACATGGTGAGCCGGGCCACGCCGTCCCTGCGCTCCATGTGTACGGAGCCGAGGTCGGCGGTGCCGGTCCTGGTGAACTCCGCGAGCAGGCCGAGCGCGCGGGGCGTGGGCCGCAGCATGGTGCCGAGCAGGTGGTCGCCGGCGCGCGGCGCGTGCAGCACCCGGTTGAAGAAGATGCCGATGTCGATCTCGTGGCCTTCTTTGTCCTGCTGCTGCCTGGCCTGCTCGCGGGCCAGCCGGTCGGGGCCGGGCACCAGCCCGGGGAAGGCGTCCGCGGCGGCCGCGGCCAGCTCGGGCAGCCGCAGGCGGCGGGTACGGCCGGCGGTGAGGTCGTCGTAGACCTCCTCGGCGTGGGCGTCGAGGAAGGCGCAGCGGGCGTCGCGGGCGGCGTCGACGGCCGCCGTCGCGGCTGCGCGCTGTTCGGGCGAGCGGTCGGCGGGCTCAGGCAGCCAGGACAGGACGCGTTCCTCCTGCTCGGCGGCCCGTGCCAGGGCGGCGCGGTCCTCCTCCAGAGCCGCTGTCATGAGGTGCTCCCTTCCGCGGCCGTGCGCCGCAGGGCTCGCTCGCAGGCCGACAGGTGCACGCCGAGCGCCTCCTCGAAGCCGACGGTGGGGGCCTCGAAGAGCAGCTGGCGTCTGATGGCCAGCTCGGGGCCGGCGATGCCGGCGCCGTACCGGCCCGCCACGGCCACCGCCTCCTCCTCGTCGGCGGCGACCGCGTCGATGAGGTGCGCGGCCAGCGCGTCCTCCAGGCCGATCGGGGTGCCGAAGAGCGCCGCCCGGCGGACGGCCGCCGCGCCGCCGCCGTGCTGGGCGAGCCGGTAGAGCGCCATGCCGGGCCAGGTCGCCCCCGCGCTCACGGGCAGCACGAGGCGCGGCCTGCCGATCGCGACGCGGTGGTCGGCGGCCAGGAAGGCGTCGAGGGCGAGGCCGCCGCAGTCGCCGCGGGCGATCGCGAGGGTGGGCAGGGGCAGGCGTTCCAGTGCGCGCAGCGCCCGCTCCCACTTGCTGACCAGAGCGACGGTGACGCCGCTCAGCCAGCCGTCGCCGGGGGCGCCTGTCACGTGCACGACGAGCGTCCCGTGCTGCACGGCCGCGTCGCAGGCGGCGTTGACCTCGGCGACCACGTCGGGCGTCAGCGGCCTGGCGCCGTCGATCCGCAGCATCGCGGGCCCGGGGCTCACCATTGGATCAGCGCCGTCTCGATGGTGGAGCCCGGCCCCATGGTCATCATCACGCCGTAGTCGCCCGCTCTGACGACGCCCTCGCGCAGCAGCCGCTCGTAGGAGAACAGGAACGACCCGCTGGACAGGTTGCCGTAGTCGCGCAGGACCGAGCGGGTGTGCCGGACGTCGTGGCGGGTGAGGCCGAGGTTGACGCGGACCGCGTCGATCACCTTCTTGCCGCCCGAGTGCACCAGCCAGTGGCTGACGTCGTCGCGTCGCAGGCCGGCGGGGGTGAGCAGGCGGTCGACGACCTGCTCGGCGTGCGCGCCCACCACGTACGGCACGTCGGGGTCGATGTAGAAGCTGAACCTGCCCTGGTCGTCGTCCCAGTCGTAGCGCATCGCGGCGATGGCGTCGGTGATGAGGAGGCTGGCGGTCGACAGCACCCGCGGCCCCGCCGCGGATCCGCCCTCATCTCCCCGCCCGCTCTCGTGCCCGCCTTCTGGTGGGTCGGCGACGAGCGCTATGGCGGCGGCGCCGTCGCCGAAGAGGCTGTTCACCACGGCGGTGCGCATGGTCGCGTCCATGACGTACGCCGCCGAGCAGGCCTCCGCGCACACCATCACGGCGAGCCTGCCGGGGTGGGCCACGGCCCAGGAGGTGACCGCGCCGAGCCCGTTGAGGCCGGCGTTGCAGCCCATGCCGACGATGTCCGCACGGCCGCAGGAGGGGTCGAGGCCCAGCGCGTCGATGAGGTACGCGCTCAGCCCGGGGCTGAGGAAGCCGGTCGTGGTGACGCAGCACAGGTAGGCGACGTCCTCCAGCCGGAATCCGGCGTCGTCGAGGCACGCCCGCACGGCTTTGCCGCCCATGTCGAGCGCGTTGCGCTTGTGCTTGGCGAGCAGCTCGCCCTGCGCCTCGGGCCGCCGCTCGCCGTCGGCCCCGGCCGGGGGCAGGACGAGGTGGCGGCGCTCGATCGCGCTGTTGAGGAAGAGCGAGCGCACCTTCGGCGAGGTGACGTGGAGCAGGTCGAGCAGCTCCCGCTGCGTGTACGACGTCGCGGGCACCGCGGTGCCGACGCCGGCGATCCTGGCGGGGGCCGCCGGCTGCCACGTTCGCGGCGGGGCGAGGACGGCCTCGGACAGCGTCATGGTCATCGGTAGGTCCACCCCCACATGCGGGTCTTGCTTCTGATCCGTCGCACGACGGTCAACATGCCGCTCTCCCTTCCTTCGCCTCGGCCCTGATGAAGCGCGCCAGCCTGGCGGCGCCTTCGGTGATCTCGGTGTCGCTGAGGTAGCTGATGGACAGCCGGAGCGCCCGGTCGCCGCCGCCCAGCGGGTAGAAGTAGGACATCGGCGTCCAGATGACGCCGAAGTGTTCGGCGGAGCGGGCCAGCGCCGCGTTGCCGGCGTGGAACGGCACCCGCATCGCGAGGAAGAAGCCGCCGCTCGGCCGGTTCCAGCGCACGCCGAGCGCGGCGCGTTCCGCCTCGGTGAAACAGCCGTCGAGGGCGCGCAGCGTGCCGCGCATGGCCTGCTCGTAGTACGCGGCGGCGGCGGCGTTCAGCTCGCGGGTACGCCCGCCGGCCGCCAGGAGCATGCCGCCCACCACCGCCTGGCTGAGCGGCGAGGTGTTCACGGTCACCATGCTCTTGATCTTGGTGAGCTCGTCCGCGAGCAACCCCTCGCCGCCCCGGCCGTCCGCGACGGGCTGGTCGGCCACGACGAACCCGACGCGCGCGCCGGGAAACAGCGTCTTGGAGAAGGAGCCGAGGTGGACGACGCGGCCGGCGCGGTCGAGCGCCTTGAGCGTGGGCAGCTGCCGGCCGGGGCTGACCAGCCGGTACGGGCTGTCCTCCAGGACGAGGAACCCCTCCCTGTCCGCGAGGTCGAGCAGCGCGTGCCGCTGCTCCAGCGACATCGTGGTGCCCGACGGGTTCGCGTGGTCGGGGATCACGTAGAAGGCCCGGGGACGGCGGCCACGGGCCCGCTCCCTGGCCAGCGCGGCTTCGAGCGCGGCGCACGCGAAGCCGTCCTCCTCCTCGTCGACCGCGCCCACCTCGACGTCGAGCAGGCGGGCGGCTCCGGTGATGCCCACGTAGCAGGGGCTGGACACCAGCAGCACGTCCTGCGGGCCCGCGATGAGGGCGCGCAGGGCCAGCAGCATCGCCTCCTGGGCGCCCACGGTGATCACGATCGACTCGGGCGGCACGTCGATGCCCTCGTCCTTGGCCAGCGAGTCCGCCACGAGGTCGCGGATGCGTCCGCCGGTGGGCCCGTACTGGAAGATCGCGTCGCGAATCCCGGCGTCGGTGTGCCCGCTGCCGGCGAGGTGCTCCAGGTAGCGGCGCAGGTGGGTGAAGACCTGCTCGGTGTCGAAGAACCCGTCGTAGGGGCGTCCCGGGGCGAACGAGATCGCCTCGGGGTAGCGGTGGGTGATCTCGTTGAGGAAGTTCATGGTGTCCAGCACCGGGTCCGAGACGCTGGCGTGCAGGTCCGCCCTGCCGAGGGCGCGGCTCGGAGCCCGGGCCTGGCCCGCTACCAGCGCCATTCCCGCTGGCGGAACAGGTGCTCGGCGTGGATGCCGCGGTCGGAGCACCACGTGAGGAACTCGTTGATCTGCTTGATCTGGTACGTGTCGTCGTTGTACGTGGTCGCCATGACGTGGCCCAGCCAGTCCTCCTCGCCCATGGCGTACACGTAGGCCTCGCTGGCGCCCAGCTCCGTCATGATGGCGGCGGCCTGCTCGGCGTTGGAGCCCGACAGCTTGCGCGAGTCGCTCATCTTCTTGGTCACCGGCTTGGTCAGCAGCGCCTGGTAGAGCCAGGTGAGTGAGGCGCCGTCGCACTCCATGCCGAGGAAGGCCAGGTCGACCTGCCCGAGGTGCTCGCGGATGTAGCGGTAGAGCACCGGGTCGATGCCGGAGGAGTCGGCGCCGACGAACATCGCCTTGCCGGCCATCTCCACCCAGTAGGTGGACTTGCCGCGGATGTCCAGGTCGCAGTGCTCGCCGAGGAACGGCGTCGCGACGACCTTGCCGCCGGGGATCTCCACCTCGTCGAAGTCGTCCACCTCGACGACGGGGAAACCCAGGTTCTTCAGGTACAGCGCGATGGACGGGTCCTCGAGGTTGCCCCGCGAGGAGCGCGGCGCGACCACCGCTCCGATGCGGCCGCGCAGCTGCAGCAGCGTCTCCAGCACGATGTGGTCCTGGTGCCCGTGGGTGATGAGGACCAGGTCGATGAAGTCGGGCAGGTCGTCCAGCGTGTAGCGGTCACCGGCCGTGCTGTCGGCGCTGATGAACGGGTCGGTCACCACCGCCGCCTGCGGCGACTGCATGACCAGGCAGGCGTGGCCGAAGTAGCGGACCCGGCCGCCGGCCTCGATGTGCCGGTCGGGCGCGCCGCTGGGCTGCTCGCTGAGCAGGCCGGCCAGCAGCGCGGCCTGGGCGTCGTCGCCGATCTCCAGCGCCTCGCGCAGCGCGTTCAGCGACGTGGGGCGTACGCGGGCCATGAACAGCTCTTTCAGGCCGTCGTGGCGGAACGGCAGCGGCAGCTCCAGCACGTCGGGCGAGGGCAGCCGGGGCGTGCTCAGGATGAAGGGCCGCTCGTAGCCCGGCTCCAGCGACAGCTGCACCGACTGCCGCGACTCCATGTAGACCGGGCTCTTGTAGACCAGCGGTTCGATGAAGCGCACGGCGGCCTGGTTGTCGGTGTCATAGGCCAGCTCCACCAGGCCGTTGAGCTCCGGCGGGAGCTTGGGGTAGAGCGGGGTGAGGTCGAAGCCGGTGGCGTTGACCCGCAGCAGCTCCTGGCCCTCGGCGATCGCGTTCGCGAAGCGGATCATGGCGGCGCGGTCGCGCTTGATGGAGTCGAGCAGGTCCCGCACCTCGTCGCTGCGCTCCTCGGCGATGTTCACGAAGAACCCGCCGCGCAGCTCCGGGTTGTTGCTCGCCGCGATGTGCACTTGCGGCGACTGCAGGTACGACTCCAGCATGGGCACCTGGAGGAATGCCAGGTTCATGGACGCCTGCACCGGCGCCACCGTGTGCATCCATCCGAAAAAACGGTCGACCAGCGGTTCGACAATGGCCTTCGACCGCAGGAACATCGGCGCGTCGGACATCTGGGCTCTCCTTTCCGCGGGAGAATTCAGCGAATCCCGGAGGGGTGGCAGGGGCGCCGATAAAGGCACGCACCGCGAAGCGCGCCGCGTCCGGGTCCACGGCATGACGCGGCACCGGGACAGTGAAACAAGAATGGTGTCGCGGACGCCAGCAATAGCGCCGCGGAAAAGTGTTCAACCGTCGTCGCACCGCAGTTGAACACCGAGCCGGACGCCCGTTCTCCGGCGCGATGAATGCCTGCCCTCGTGTACTGTGCGACCCGCGTCACCGGTGCGCAGAATAATCGCCGGCCGCGTCGTGATACGACTTCCCTTGTGGTCACCGGCGGGGGCAAGGTGAGCGCATGGCGTCTGCGACCGATCGATTGTCGGCTGTTTCCCCGGATGTGGCTCAGGAGATCGAAGAACTCACTCTCCGGCTCGCCAAAAGATACGACGGCCCGGAGGACGAGGAACTGCTCCGTGAATTGCCCGTCGTCGCCGCCGAGCTGCCCGCGGCGCAGCGCAGGTTCCTGCGCGGTTTCGCGCTCGACGACGCCCTCGGCTACTGCGTCGTCGGCGGCCACACCATCGACCAGACCAGGATCGGGCCCACGCCACGCCACTGGCGCGGCCGGCCGCGGCCCGGCCCGGAGGTCGCCGAGGAGATCCTGCTCCTGCTGTACGCGTCCCTGCTGGGCGAGCCGTTCGCGTGGAAGACCCAGCAGGACGGCCGGCTGGTCCACGACGTCTTCCCGATCAGGGGGTATGAGACCGAGCAGCTCGGCGTCGGCAGCACCGACCTGCTCACCCTGCACACCGAGGACGCCTTCCACCCGTGGCGGGCCGACTTCCTGCTGCTGGGCTGCCTGCGCAACCCGCGCAGGGTGGCCACCACCGTCGCCGAGCTCGACGCCCTCCTGCTGGACCCGGCGCACGTGCGCACGCTGTTCCAGCCGCGCTTCCTGATCAGGCCCGACGACTCCCATCTCGCCGAGCACAACGCGCCGTCGGACGCCTACCGTGAGCAGTTCGCGGAGATCGCGGAGATGAAGCGGGACGACAACAGGGTGGCGGTCCTGTGGGGCGACCCGGCCGCCCCCTACCTGCGCATCGACCCGTACTTCATGGAGGTCCCGGACGGCGACGACGAGGCCGCCGCCGCGCTCGCCGCCGTCGGCGGCCTGCTGGAGCGCAGGACCGAGGACGTCGTGCTGCGCCCCGGCGACGTCCTGTTCATCAACAACCACCGGCTCGCGCACGGCAGGCGGCCGTTCACCGCCTCCTACGACGGCACGGACCGCTGGCTCAAGCGCGTGAGCGTGACGACCGACTTCCGCAAGTCACGCGAACGGCGTGGCACCGCGACGGCCCGATTCATCTAGTCGTGAGGAGAGGCGCCCGATGAGATACGAGTCCGCTGCGCTGGAAGAGTGGATGCGGCTCTACTACTTCTCGGCCGAGATCGACATCGGCAGTAGCGGGGTCGAGGACTACTCGCTCGCCGACCTGCGCAGGCTGCTCGGCGTCGAGCCGGAGGAGCTCGACGCGATCACGCTGCGTGACAGCACTTCGCTGGGCGGCGCGGAGGTGCGCGCCGCCGTCGCCGACCGCTGGGGCACCGGCGATCCGGAGCGCGTGATGGTCACCCACGGCGCCAGCGAGGCCATCTACCTCGTGCTGAGCACGCTGCTCGACCCCGGGGACGAGATCGTCGCGCTGGAGCCGTCCTACCACTCGCTCACCTCCGTGGCGCAGACCCTGGGCTGCGCGGTGCGCGGCTGGCCGCTGCGCGCGGAGGACGGGTACGTGCCGGACCTGGGGCTGCTCAGGCAGCTGATCAACGACCGCACCAAGGCCGTCGTCGTGAACTTCCCGCACAACCCGACCGGCGCCACGCTGACCCCTGCGCAGCGCGACGAGCTGGTCGCCGTCACCGCGGACGCGGGCGTGCACCTGGTGTGGGATCAGGCGTTCCGCGAGCTGACCCACGACGGCGAGCCGCTGCGCGACCCCGGGCACGACCATCCGCGGGCGATCTCGATCGGCACCCTGTCCAAGGGGTACGGGCTGCCCGGCCTGCGGGTGGGCTGGTGCCTCGCCGACCCTGACCTGCTGGGCCGCACCCTGCACCTGCGCGACCGGATGACGCTGCACCTGTCGCCGCTGGTGGAGTTCCTGGCCGCCCGGGTGGCGCGGGGCGCGGACCGGCTGCTGGCCGGCCGGCTGGCGCAGGCGCGGCGCAACCTGGAGGTGCTGCGGCAGTGGATGCGCGACAACGCCGACGTGGCCGACATGGTCGAGCCGCGCGGCGGCGTGTGCGCCTTCCCCCGGCTGCGCGGCCACGACGACACCACGGAGCTGTGCCACCGCCTGGCGCGCGAGCACCAGGTGCTGCTGGTGCCGGGGGCCTGCTTCGGCGATCCGGCCAGGGTGCGGCTCGGCTTCGGCGGCCCGGCCGAGCCGTTCGCACGCGGGCTCGACCTGCTGGGCAAGGTGCTGCATGTTTAGGATCCGGCTGGGCGCCGCCGACCTGGAGGCGATCGGCGAGCTCGTCGGCGAGCTGCGCCGCTCGTACGCCTCGGTCGAGGACCCGCGCTTCCTCGCCACCGCCACGACCCACGCCCAGGAGCTGCCGCGCGGCCTGCGGCACGGGCTGAACGAGTTCCGGCTGCGCGAGCCCGACGCGGTGTGCGTGATCGGCGGCTACCCGATCGACGACGAGCGCATCGGCCCGACCCCGGCCCACTGGAAGGACTGCGTCGGCCGCACCACCACCCCGGAGGAGGACTTCTACTTCTTCCTGTGCGCGTCCCTGCTCGGCGACCCGATCGGCTGGGCCACCCAGCAGGAGGGCCGGCTGATGCACGACGTGTTCCCGATCAAGGAGCACGTGCGCGAGCAGCTGGGCTCGGGCAGCGAAGAGCTGCTCACGTGGCACACCGAGGACGCCTTCCATCCGCTGCGGACGGACTACGTGGGCCTGATGTGCCTGCGCAACCCGGACGGGGTCGAGACGACGTACGCGTCGGTGGACGACGTCGAGCTGCCCCCTGAGGTCGCCGAGCTCATGCGGCGCGAGCACTTCCCGATCAGGCCCGACCTCTCGCACCGCCCCGGCGTGAGCGGGCGGCGGGACGCGGACGACGACGAGACGCGGCGGCTGCTGGAGCGCAGCTACGACTGGATCGCCGATCTGGAGGCGGATCCCGCGCCCATCGCCGTGCTGTTCGGGCATCCGGATCAGCCGTACCTGCGGCTCGACCCGTACTTCATGGACCCGCCCGGCGACGCGGAGGAGGCGGCGGCGCTGGAGGCGACGGTCGCCGCGATCGACGCGGCCATCGGCGGGTACGCGCTGCGGCCCGGCGAGATCATCTTCCTGGACAACTACCGCGCCGTGCACGGCCGCAAGCCGTTCACCGCCAGGTTCGACGGCACCGACCGCTGGCTCAGGCGGCTGAACATCTCCCGCGACCTGCGCAAGTCCAGGGGCAGCAGGCTCAGCGCCGACTCACGCGTCATCTACTGACCGATCTCTCCCAAGGAGCCGGCCGGGGCACGCCGCCCCGGCCGGCTCCTTCTCATCGCGTGCTCATCGCGTGCTCATCACGTGCTCATCGCGTTCTCATCGCGTGCTCATCGCGTGCCGTCCAGCCCCAGCCAGGCGGACGCGGCCTGCCACACCTGGGCCAGCACGCCGGGCTGGTTCATGTCGTTGTGCTCGCACGGCAGCCTGACCTCCGTGATCTTCCCGGAGACGTAGGGCCGCCAGCGCTCGGTGGTGGGCTCGTCCTGCGGGCGGCCGTGCTCGGCGACGACCAGCAGCAGGTCGCCGTCGAAGGTGCCGTAGTCGTGGGTCCTGCCGATGGTCAGGTTGTTGTGGAAGACGCGGGCGAAGCGCACCAGCTCCTCCTCGGTGACCGCGCCGAGGACGTCGCCGGCGTGGCGGCGTACGACCTCGGTGAGCCGCTCCAGCTCGGCGTCCGCGTCCTCCAGATCGGCGTCCGGGTCGTGGCCCGCGGGGAACTGGTCCAGGACGATCAGCGCCGCGATCTCCTCCCCTTCCGCGCGCAGCTGGACGGCCATCTCGTGCGCGACGATCGCGCCGTACGACCAGCCCAGCAGGTGGTACGGGCCGCTCGGCTGGGCGGCGCGCAGGCGCTGGATCGACGTCCGCGCCGCCTCGCGGACCGAGCGCGACAGCTCGCTCAGCCCGTCCAGGCCGCGCGACTGCAGGCCGTAGAGCGGCATGCCGGCCGGCAGGACGCGGCCCAGCGGCCCGTATCCCCAGCACAGCCCGGCGGCGGGCGGCAGGCAGAACAGCGGCGGGCCGTCGCCCTTGACCCGCAGCGGCAGCAGGACGTCGAAGGAGTCGCTCACCGCTGACATGCTCAGCCGTTTCATCAGGTCGGCGGCGCTCGGGGCGGCGAACAGGTCGCGCACCTCGACCTTCACCCCGCGCTCGCGCAGCCGCTCGACCCACGCCACCGCGAGCAGCGAGTGCCCGCCGAGGGCGAAGAAGTCGTCGTGCACGCCCACCTCGGGCACGCCCAGCACCTCGGCGAAGGCGTCGCACAGGATCTCCTCCAGCATGAGGCCGGCCGAGCTGCGCTCCCCCGCCGTGTACTCGGGGGCGGGCAGCGCCTTGCGGTCGAGCTTGCCGTTGGGCATCAGCGGCATCCGGTCGAGCGGCACGACCGCGGCCGGCACCATGTAGCCGGGCAGCCGGTCCCTCGCGAGCCCGCGCAACGTCTCGCGCAGCTCATCCCCGGTCCGCTCATCGGCGCTTTCGGAGGGGACCACGTAGGCGATCAGGCGGCGGTCTCCCGGGGTGTCCTCCCTGACGACCACCACGGCCTGGGCGACCGAGGGGTGCGCGGCCAGGAGGGCCTCGATCTCGCCGAGCTCGACGCGGAAGCCGCGGATCTTGACCTGGTCGTCGGTGCGGCCGAGGAAGCGCAGGTCGCCGTCCCTGCTCCACCGCACCAGGTCGCCCGTGCGGTACATGCGCGCGCCGGGCCCGCCGTACGGGCAGGGCACGAAGCGCTCGGCGGTCAGGCCGGGCCGCCCGAGGTAGCCGCGGGCCAGGCCGGCGCCGGCGATGTACAGCTCGCCGGCCACGCCGGGCGCCACCGGCGCGAGCCTGTCGTCCAGGACGTACACCTGGGTGTTGCCGACGGGGACGCCGATCGACGTGGCGTCCGGCCGGTCCTGGGTGAGCGCTCCGGCGGTCGACCAGACCGTGGTCTCGGTGGGCCCGTACAGGTTGGTGAGGGCGCCGGCCCGGTCCAGGAGGGCGCGCGCGAGGTCGTCGGGCAGCGCCTCGGCGCCGACGAGGACGCGGACGCGCGTCCAGTCCACCGGGTCGCCGTCGTCGGCCAGCAGCCCGCGCCACAGGCTGGGCGTGGCGTGCACGGTCACGCCGCCGCCCGCGTCGATGGACTCACGGACGAGCGCGCGCAGCTTCCAGGGGTCGAGCACCTGCTCCTGCGCCGCCATGACCAGCCGCGCGCCGGTGAGCAGCGGCAGGTAGAGCTCCAGCCCGCCCATGTCGCAGCCCACGGTGCTGACCGCCGCCAGGTGGTCGCCGGGGCCGAGCGGCACCAGGCCCCGCATGGAGGTCAGGAAGTTCACCACGGCCCGGTGCTCGACGAGCACGCCCTTCGGCCGGCCCGTCGAGCCGGAGGTGTAGATGACCCACATGGGGTGCTCGGGCAGCAGCGGCGCGGTGCGCTCGCCCTGGGCCAGGGGCGCGCCGTCCAGCGCGGCCACCTCCGCGTCCAGCGCGGGATCGTCGAGGACGAGCACGGGCACGCCGTCCCGGCCGTCCGGTGAGATCCCGAACTCGGGCAGCCGCTCGCGCAGGTCGTCGCTGGTCAGCAGGCACACCACGCCCGCGTCGGCGATCACGTACGCGGTCCGCTCCGACGGGTAGGCCGGGTCGATCGGCAGGTACGCGCCGCCGGCCTTGACCACGGCCAGGAGCGCCACGAGCAGGTCCACGCCGCGCTCCAGCACGACGGCGACGACCGTCTCTGGGCCCACTCCCCTGCCGGCGAGGTGGCGGGCCAGCCGGTTCGCCCGCTCGTGCAGCTCGGCGTAGGTCAGCCGGTCCGCGCCGAAGGTCAGGGCGACGGCGTCCGGGGTCCGGCCTGCCTGCTCCTCCAGCAGGTCGGCGACGGTCGCGCGGGGCACGTCGAGCCCCGTGTCGTTCCACTCCTGCAGCAGGCGGCGGCGTTCGCCGCCGTCCAGGACGTCCACCTGGCTCAGCCGCAGGCCGGGGTCGGCGGCGAGCGTGTCCAGCACGCGGGCCAGCCGCTCGGCGATCATCTCGGCCGTCTCCGCGTCGAACAGGTCGGCCGCCGCCGTCACCGAGCCGCGCAGCCCGGCCGGCGCGCCGCTCGCGTCGAGCACCTCGACCACGCTGACGTCGAGGTCGAACTTGACGACCGCGTCGCCGGTGCCCAGGCCGCCGCCGTCCTGCCGCACGCCGGGCAGGTCGAGGACCGGCGCGGCGGTGTTCTCCAGCAGCAGCACCACCTGGAACAGGGGGTGGCGGGCCAGGGACCGGGCCGGTGACAGCTCCTCCACGAGCCGTTCGAAGGGCACGTCCTGGTGGGCGAACGCCTCGAGACCCGTCTCCCGCACCCGGCTCAGCACCTCGCGGAAGGCCGGGTCGCCGGACAGGTCGGTGCGCAGCACGAACGTGTTGACGAAGTAGCCGACCAGGTCGTCGAGCGCCTCGTCGCCGCGCCCCGCCGCGGCCGACCCGACGGGGATGTCGGTGCCGGCGCCCAGCCGCGACAGCAGGACCGCGAGCGCGCCGTGCAGCACCATGAACATCGTCACGCCCTCGGCGCGGGCCAGCTCCAGGAGCCGCGCGTGGGTGGCGGCCGGGATGTCCAGGGGGACGCGGACACCGCGGTGCCCGGCGACGGCGGGGCGCGTCCTGTCGGCGGGCAGCGGCAGCTCCTCGGGCGCGCCGGCCAGCGCGGTGCGCCAGTAGGCGATCTGGCGGGCGATGACGCTGTCCGGGTCGCCGGTGTCGCCGAGCAGGTCGCGCTGCCAGAGCGTGTAGTCGGCGTACTGGACGGGCAGCGGCGTCCAGCCGGGCGGCCTGCCCTCGCGCCTGGCCGCGTACGCGGTGGAGAAGTCCCTGGCCAGCGCCGACCACGACCAGCCGTCGCCGGCGATGTGGTGCATGACCACGACCAGCACGTGCTCGGCCGGCCCTGTGCTGAACAGCGACATGCGGATCGGCGCCTCGCGGGCCAGGTCGAAGGCGTGGCGCTCGGCCTCGGCGGTGGCCGCCGCGAGGTCCTCGGGCGCGACGTCGCGGAACTCCGGCTCCCAGTCGAGGTCGTCGAGGTCGAGGACCACCTGGTACGGCTCGCCGCCCACCACGTGGAAGACCGTGCGCAGGGTCTCGTGGCGTTGGAGCACGTCGCCCAGGGCGGCACGGAGCGCGTCGCGGTCCACCTCGCCGTCCATGCGCACGGCGGCCGGGATGTTGTAGGCGTCGCTGGGGCCTTCGAGCTGGGCGATGAACCACAACCTGCGCTGCCCGTACGACAGCGGCACCAGCTCGGGGCGTTCCCTGGCGGCGAGCGGCGGGCGGCTCCTGCCCGCGCTCGCCAGCCGGACCGCGAGCCCGGCCACCGTCGGCGCCTCGAACAGCTCGCGGATCTCGATGTCCACGCCGAGCACGGCGCGGATGCGGCTGACGAGCCGGACGGCCAGCAGCGAGTGGCCGCCGAGCTGGAAGAAGTCGTCGTCCACGCCGACCCGCTCCAGGCCGAGCACGTCGGCGAAGGCCGCGCACAGCAGCTCCTCGCGCAGGTCGGCGGGGCCTCGGCCGTCGCCCGCCGCCGTGGCGCGGCCGGGGGCGGGCAGGGCCTTGCGGTCGAGCTTGCCGTTGGACATGAGCGGCAGCTCGCCGAGCACGACCACCGCCGCGGGGACCATATGGCCGGGCAGCCGGGCGGCCGCGAACGTGCGCACGTCCTCGGGCTCGACGCCGTCGCCGGTCACGTACGCGACCAGGCGCCGGTCGCCGGGGAC
The DNA here is from genome assembly GCF_040676995.1 of Nonomuraea sp. NPDC049419. Taxonomy (NCBI): domain Bacteria; kingdom Bacillati; phylum Actinomycetota; class Actinomycetes; order Streptosporangiales; family Streptosporangiaceae; genus Nonomuraea; species Nonomuraea sp. NPDC049419. Next base: position 68,219 of record NZ_JBFAQB010000010.1, read on the forward strand.
GTCCTCGCGCGCCACGACGGCGGCGCCGGTGACGCGCGGGTGCGCGGCCACGACCGCCTGGACCTCGCTGGGCTCGACCCGGAAGCCGCGGATCTTGACCTGGTCGTCGGCGCGGCCGGCGAAGAGCAGCTGCCCGTCGGGGGTCCAGCCGGCCAGGTCGCCGGTACGGTACATGCGCCCGCCGTACGGGCAGGCCACGAACCGCTCCGCGGTCAGCCCCGGCCGGCCGACGTAGCCACGGGCCAGCCCCTCGCCGGCGGCGTACACCTCGCCGAGCGAGCCGGCGGGGACCGGTCGCAGCCAGCGGTCCAGCACGTACAGGCGGGTGTTGGCGACGGGCCGGCCGATGGGCACCGGGCCGCCCGGCGTGAGCCGGGTGGTGGCCACGCCGATCGTGGTCTCGGTGGGGCCGTAGTGGTTGAACACCCGGCGCTCGCCGGCCGCCGCGAGCAGCTCGCCGACCCACGGCTCGGGGGCGGCCTCGCCGCCCAGCACCAGCGACCTGGCGGGCAGCACGTCGCCGAGACGGCCGTCGGCGCCGAGCGCGGCCAGGTGGGAGGGCACCGCCTTGAGGTAGTCGATGCGGTGCTCGCTCAGGTAGGGCGCCACGGCGGTGCCGGCGTCGAGGACGTGCAGCTGCCCGCCGTGGGCGAGGCTGGCGAACATGATCGTGTTGCCCAGGTCGGTGGCCTGGCCCTGGAGGACGGCGTAGCGGGCGCCTGGCTCGCCGAGGCCGACCGCGCCGGGCACGTGCGTGACGTAGTTGGCGAGCCCGCCGTGGGTGACGGCCACGCCCTTCGGCCGGCCGGTCGAGCCCGAGGTGTAGATCACGTACGCGACGGCCTGCGGGGGGACGGCGACCGCGGCCGAGCCGCGCGGCGCTGCGGCGATCTGGGCCGCGACCAGCGGATCGTCGAGCGCGAGCGTGCGGATCCTGGCGACCGGCAGCTCGTCGAGTATGTCCGCGGTGCCGAGCAGCAGCGCGGCGCGGCTGTCGGACAGCATGTACACGATCCGGTCGGCGGGCTGCTCGGGGTCGATCGGCAGGTACGCGGCGCCCGCCTTCCACACCGCGAGGATCGCCGTCACCACCTCCACGCCCCGGGGCAGGCACAGGCCCACGACCGACTCGGCGCCGACGCCCTGGGCGGTCAGGTAGGCGGCCAGCCGGGCGGCTTGCTCGTCCAGTTCGGCGTACGTGAGCCGGGTCGCGCCGCCCACGACCGCCACCTCGTCCGGCGTGCGGGCGGCCTGCTCCTCGAACATGCGGACGACCGTGCGGTCCGGGATCTCCGCCGCGGTGTCGTTCCACTCCTCCACCAGGCGGCGCAGCTCGTCCTCGCCGAGCACCTCGACGGCGCGCAGCGGCACGTCCCGCTCGGTCTCCAGGGCCGCCACCAGGTTCTTCAGCGCGGTCATGACGAGCCCGCCGACGGCGTGGGGGTCGATGGGCGCCACGGCGTCCACGGCCAGGCCCATGCCGTCGCCGTCGTCGTCCACGGCGACGGTGAGCGGATAGTTGTTGACCGGCCTGGTGTAGGCGACGCGGACGCCGCCGGCGTCCTCGTCCGGCTGACGGTCGGGGGCGGCGGTGTTGTGGCGGTAGTTCAGCAGCGAGGTGAACAGCGGGGCGTCGGCCGGCACGCCGCTCGCGCGCTGCGCCACGGCCAGGGGGGCGTGCTCGTGCTCCAGCAGCGCGGCGAGCTGGTCCCGCATGGCGGTGACGGCGCCGGTCACGCTCGTCCCGCCGTCGCCGAGGCTGACCCGTACCGGCAGGGTGTTCATGAACAGGCCGAGCGCGCGGTCGGCGCCGGTGCCGGCGTTCATGCGGCCGAACAGCACGGTGCCGAAGACGACGTCGTCGCGGCCCGACACGGCGGCCAGCACGCGGGCCCAGGCGACGTGCGCGATCGTTGCGGGGCTGGCGCCGAGGCGGCGTGCCACCGCGCGCAGGCTCGCCTCCAGCCCGGGATCGACGCGCATCAGCGCCTGCTCGGTCGCGGTGCCGTCGGCGTGCACGTCCACCAGCCCGAACGGGGCGGTCGGCTCGGTCACGTCGCCGAGCAGCCCCGTGAAGTAGCGCTCGTGCTCCTCCCGGGTGACGCCGCCGCGCGCCTGGGCCACGAAGTCGCGGAACGGCACCGGCTCGGGCAGCTCGCCGCCGCGGCCCGCGAGGATGGCCGAGACCTCCTCGTACACGGCTTCTAGCGCCATGTGGTCGCGGACGATGTGGTGCATGCGGACCATCGCCAGCCACCTTCCTGTGGCGGGGTCCTGGGCCGCGGTGACGTCCATCAGCGGGGCGCGGGCGAGGTCCATCGGCTCGGCGGCGAGGGCGAGCAGGTCGTCGAGCGCGTCGCCGTCCCCCAGGCTCACCTCGCGTACGGGAAGCTCGGCGTGCCGCCACACGACCTGCACCGGCTCGCGCAGGCCCTCCCACACGACCGCCGTCCGGTGGATGTCGTGGCGGTCCACCACCTGCCTCAGCGCCTCGACGAAGGCGTCGAAGCCCTGCCTGGAGTCGCACTCCACGACGGTGGGCGCGGCGTAGGTGTCGCGTCCCCCGCCCGCCATGAGGTGGTGGAAGAGCAGGCCCTCCTGGAGCGGCGCCAGCGGGTACACGTCGGCGACGTTGGCGGCGCCGCCCGTCACGCTCGCCACGATCCGCTCGATCTCGTGGAGGGTCAGGTCCACCAGCGGGAGCATGTCGGGAGTGATCTCCCGCGCGTCCTCGGGGATGCGGCCGGGCGGCACCTCCACCCAGGGCACCGCCGCCGCGGCGGCCAGGCCGGCCACCGTGGGCCGGTCGAACAGGGCGCGCACCGACACCGCGACGCCGCGCGCCCGCAGGCGTTCGACCAGCGACACGGCCAGGAGCGAGTGGCCGCCGAGGCGGAAGAAGTTGTCGTGCACACCGACCCGGTCCAGGCCGAGCACGCGGGCGAACTCCTCGCAGAGGATCTCCTCCCGTACGGTGGCGGGGCCGCGGCCCTCGGTCACCGCGTACTCGGGGGCGGGCAGAGCGTCCCGCCTGAGCTTGCCGTTGACGGTGAGCGGCAGCGCGTCCAGCACCACGACGGCGGCGGGCACCATGTGCTCGGGCAGCCGCCCGGCCGCGAAGGCGAGCACCTCGTCCGGCGTGACACCGGCCGCGACATCGGCATCGGTGTCTGCCGGGACCACGTAGGCGACCAGGCGGAGGTCGCCTGGTCTGTCCTCGCGGGCGATCACCGCCGCCTGGGAGACCCGGGGGTGGGCGGCGACGGCGGCCTGGACCTCGCCTGGCTCGATGCGGTAGCCGCGGATCTTGACCTGGTCGTCCGTGCGGCCGAGGAACTCCAGCTGCCCGCCGGCGTTCCAGCGCACGAGGTCGCCGGTACGGTACATGCGCCCGCCGTACGGGCAGGCCACGAAGCGCTCGGCGGTCAGCCCGGGGCGTCCGGCGTAGCCGCGGGCGACCTGCGCGCCGGCGATGTAGAGCTCGCCCGGCACCCCCACGGGGACCGGCTCCAGGCCGCCGTCCAGCACGTACAGGCGGGTGCCGGGAGCGGGCCGGCCGATCGGCGCCCATGCGCCCACCTCCTGCCCGGCGCGCACCTCGAAGGTGCAGCAGCCGACCACCGCCTCGGTGGGCCCGTACTCGTTGACGACTGCCGACTCGGGCGCCCGCGCCAGCCAGGCGCGCACCTCGGCGCCGGCGAGCGGTTCCCCGCCGACGACCCAGTGGCGCGCGCCCGCCGCGACGTTCCCCGGCTCCTGGCGCAGCAGCGGCAGGTGTCCCGGCACGACCTTGGCGAGCCCGAACCCGCCGCCCTGCTCGCGCACGAGCGCGGCCAGCCCCTCGGCCCCGCCGGCCACGCTGACGCGCACGCCCGCGCCGGCCGCCAGCGGCACCCACACGCTGGTCACCGTCAGGTCGAACGCCAGCGACGAGTGCACGGGCGCGCCGCCCGCCACCTCGTACGCCTCGGCCGACCAGGCCACGTAAGAGGCCAGGCCGCCGTGGGTGACCGCCACCCCCTTGGGCAGCCCGGACGAGCCGGAGGTGTACATCACGTACGCCAGCCCGCCCGGCTCGGCCCGGGTGCGCACCGGCGCGGGCACGCCGTCCACCGGCCGATCGTCGAGGACCACCACACCCGGCACGCCGGAGAGGGCGTCGGCGGTGCCGGCGTCGGCGAGCACGGCCACGGCCCGCGCGTCGGCCAGGACGAACCGGATGCGCTCGGCGGGATGCGCCGGGTCGATCGGCAGGTAGGCGCCGCCCGCCTTCCAGGTCGCGAGCATGGCGGTCAGCGCCCCGATGCCGCGCGGCAGGCAGAGCCCCACGACCGACTCGCGGCCCACGCCCAGGTCCGTCAGCCGGGCGGCCAGCAGGTTCGCCCGCGCGTCCAGCTCCCCGTACGTCACCTCCACGCCGTCGCAGGTCACCGCGACCGCGTCCGGCGTGGCCGCGGCCCACTGCTCGAACCGCTCCACCACCGGCACGGCCCGCGCCGGGGCGGGCGTCCCGTTCCACTCCTCCAGCACCTGCCGCCTGGCGGCCTGGTCCAGCACCGGCACGCCGGACAGCGCCGCCTCCCGGTCGTCGCGGAGGGCCGTGACGAGGCCGTCCAGCGCGGTGCTCAGCAGCCGGGCCACCAGGCCGGGGTCGATGGGCGCGACGGCGTCCACGGCCAGCGACAGGCCCTGCCCGTCGTCGTCCACGGAGACGGTGAGCGGGTAGTTGTTGCTCTCGCGCGAGTAGGCGACCTTGATGCCTTCGAAGGCGTCCGAGGACTGACCGTCCTGTCCGGGGTTGTGCCGGTAATTGAGTAGCGAGGTGAACAGCGGCGTCCCGGCGGGCACGCCACCGGCCCGCTGCGCCACCGCCAGCGGCGCGTGCTCGTGTGCGAGCAGCTCGGCCAGCTGCCCGCGCATCGCGGCGACGGCGTCCGCGACCGTGGCGCCGCCGATCCGCGTCCTGACCGGAAGCGTGTTGATGAACGGGCCCGGCACGCGGTCGGCGCCCGCGCCGGCGTTCATCCGGCCGAACAGCACCGTGCCGAACACGACGTCGTCGCGGCCGGACACGGCGGCCACCACGCGGGCGAACGCCACGTGCAGGAGCGTCGCCGGGCTGACGCTGAGCCGGCGCGCGGTCTCGCGGACCCGGTCCGGCAGGCCCTGCGGCAGATCCAGCTCGGCGCGGACGACGTCCTTGCCGTCGCCGTGCACGTCCAGGACGCCGAACGGCGCGGTCGGGCCGTCCACGTCGCCGAGCAGCCCGGCGAAGAACCGCTCGTGCTCCTCCTCGGTGAGCCCGCCCCTGGCCTGGGCGACGAAGGTGCGGAACGGCAGCGGCTCCGGCGGCTCCTCGCCCTTCATGAACGCCGCCACCTCGTTCATCAGGATCTCCAGGCCGAGGTGGTCCTGGACGAGGTGGTGCACCCGCACCAGGGCCAGGCGGCGCTCGCCGTGCCGGGCGGTGTGCACGTCGAGCAGCGGCGCCCGCCTGAGGTCCATGGCCAGGCCGACGGCGGACACCAGCTCCTCGGGCGCCGCCGGGGCGACCTCCGTGACCGGCAGCGTCGCCGTCCGCCACACCACCTGGACGGGCTCGGCGAGCCCCTCCCACAGCACCGCGGTGCGGAAGATGTCATGCCGGTCGATCACGCGCCGCAGGGCCGCCAGGAACGCCTCCATCCTGGCCTGGGAGTCGAACTCCACGACGGTCGGCGTCACGTAGGCGTCCTCGCCGCCGTCGGCGAGCAGGTGGTGGAAGAGGATGCCGCTCTGCAGCGGCGCCAGCGGGTAGACGTCGGCGACGTTGGCCGCGCCGCCGTCCACGGCGGCGACGACCCGGTCCACCTCGTCCTGGGTCAGCCGCACCATGGGGAGCATGGCGGGGGTGATGTGCCGGGCGTCGCCGGGGATGCCGTTGGGGGGTGCGGTGACCTGCTCGTCCTCGGCCGCCGCGGCGAGCCCCGCGACGGTCGGCGTCTGGAAGAGCGCGCGTACGGAGATCGTGACGCCGCGCGCCCGCAGCCACTCGACCAGCGACACCACCAGCAGCGAGTGGCCGCCGAGCGCGAAGAAGTCGTCGTCCACGCCGACGCCGTCGAGCCCGAGTATCGCGGCGAACCCGGCGCACAGCAGCTCCTCGCGCGCGTTCGCCGGGCCCCTGCCGGCGCCGGTGGCGAACGCGGGCGCGGGCAGCGCCTTGCGGTCCAGCTTGCCGTGCGCGTTGAGCGGCAGCGCGTCGAGGACGACGACGGCCGACGGGACCATGTAGCCGGGCAGGCTGCGGGCCGCGTGCTCGCGCACCTCCTCGGGGACGACGCCGGCGCCCGTCACGTAGGCCACCAGGCGCTTGTCCCCTGGCAGGTCCTGCCGGGCGATCACCGCCGCGTGGCGCACTGCGGGGTGGCCGGTGAGCACGCTCTCGATCTCGCCCGGCTCGACGCGGAAGCCGCGCACCTTCACCTGGTCGTCGGCGCGGCCCAGGTAGTCGAGGTCGCCTTCGGCGTTCCAGCGCACCAGGTCGCCCGTACGGTAGAGCCGCGCGCCAGGGCCGCCGAACGGGTCGGCCACGAACCGTTCCGCGGTCAGCCCAGGCCGGCCGAGGTAGCCCCTGGCGAGGCCGGCGCCGCCCACGTACAGCTCGCCTGGGACGCCGGGCGGTACCGGGCGCAGGGCGGCGTCCAGCACGTGGGCGCGGACGTTGGTGATGGGCCGCCCGATGGGCGGGGTGCCGGTGGAGGTCTCGCCGTACCAGGCGGTGGCGTAGACGGTGGCCTCGGTGGGGCCGTAGATGTTGGCCAGCCGCACGTCCGGGAGTGCCTCCCGGACGGCGGCGACGGCGTTCGGGGTGAGCGCCTCGCCGGCCATGACGACCGTACGCGCCCGCACGTCGAGTCCGTCGACGTCGAGCAGCCGCGAGAACGCCGACGGCACCGCGCTGATCAGGCTCAGGTCCCAGCGGTCACGGTCGGCGAGCGACAGCAGGTCGTCCACGATCTCGATGGAGCCGCCCGACATCAGCGGGCCGAAGATCTCGAAGACGGACACGTCGAAGTTGAGCGAGGTCGAGGCCAGCACCCGGGAGAACTGCTCGCCCCCGAACTCGGCGGCCGCCCACGACAGCAGGTTGCCGACCGACCGGTGCTCGACCACCACGCCCTTCGGCCGCCCGGTGGAGCCCGAGGTGTAGATCACGTAGGCGGGGTGCGCGGGGGTCGGCGCGCAGGCGGGCGGCTGCGCCGGCATGGCCGCGACGGCGGCGGCGGTGGCGGGGTCGTCGAGCAGCACGCGCGGAGTGGCGCCGGTCCGCTCCTCCTTCGCCGTGGTCAGCACCAGCACCGGCGCGGCGTCCTGGAGCATGAACGCGACGCGCTCGGCCGGGTAGGAGGCGTCGATCGGCAGGTAGGCGCCGCCCGCCTTGGACACCGCGAGCAGCGCCACGATCAGCTCGATCCCGCGTTCCAGGGCGACCGCGACCAGCGTCTCGGGGCCCACGCCGCGCTCGGCGAGGAAGTGCGCCAGCCGGTTGGCCCTGGCGTCGAGTTCGGCGTACGACACCTGCGCGCCGCCGCACACCACGGCCACGGCGTCGGGGGTGCGGGCCGCCTGCGCCGCGAACAGCTCGGGCACCGTCGTCCGCGGCACGGGCAGCGAGGTGTCGTTCCAGGTGGCGAGCAGCCGGCGCTCGTCGTCGTCCAGCAGGTCCACCGCACCCGTACGGGTCCGCGGGTCGGCGGCCACCTGCCGCAGCACCCGCGTCCAGCGGGCGGCCAGGGCGGCGGCGGTGGGCGCGTCGAACAGGTCCGCCGAGGCCAGCAGGGAGCCGCGGATGCCCGCGGGGCGTCCTGCGGCGTCCACGGTCTCGGTGACGCTGATCTCGAGGTCGAACTTCGCCGCCGGCGCGGCCGTCGGCACGCCGTCGCCGTCGTCCGGGCCCTCCGTGGCGGTGTCGAGGGTGAGCATGACCTGGAACAGGGGGTGGCGGGAGAGCGACCTGTTCGGGGCCAGCTCCTCCACCAGGCGCTCGAACGGCACGTCCTGGTGGGAGAGCGCCTCCCATCCCGCCTTGCTGACGCGGCCGAGCAGCTCGCCGAAGCTCGGGTCGCCGGACAGGTCGGTGCGCAGCACGAGCGTGTTGACGAAGAAGCCGACGAGGTTCTCCAGGGCCGCGTCCAGCCGGCCCGCGACGGGCGTGCCGATCGGGATGTCGATGCCCGCGCCCAGCCTCGACAGCAGCACCGCCAGCCCGGCCTGCAGGACCATGAACGTGGTGGCGCCCTCGGCCCTGGCGATCTCCACCAGCCGCGCGTGCAGGTCGGCCGGGATGTCCACGGTCGCCACGTGGCCGCGGTAGCCGGGCACGTCGGGGCGCGGGTGGTCGTACGGCAGCGGCAGCTCCTCCGGCAGGCCGTCGAGCACGCCCCGCCAGTAGCCGATCTGGCGGGAGATCAGGCTGTCCGGGTCCTGGTCGTCGCCGAGCAGCCGGCGCTGCCACAGCGTGTAGTCGGCGTACTGGACCGGCAGCGGCTCCCAGTCCGGGGCCCTGCCGGAGGAGCGGGCCTCGTACGCGGCCGACACGTCACGGGTGAGCGGCTTCAGCGACCAGCCGTCGCCGGCGATGTGGTGGATCACCACGACGAGCGTGTTCTCGCCGGTGTCCGTCACGAACAACCACGCCCTGATCGGCGGCTCCCCCGCCAGATCGAACGCGTGCCGGCACGCCTCGTCCACGGCGCCGCCGAGCGCGCCGTGCGCCACCTCCCGGACGGTCAGCTCCCACTCCAGCTCGTCCACGGGCAGGACGTGCTGGTACGGCTCGCCGCCCGCCACGGGGAACACCGTGCGCAGCGCCTCGTGCCTGGCCATGACGTCCAGGAAGGCAGCGTGGAGTGCTCCCGGGTCCACGTCGTCGGCCAGGCGGAGGGCGATCGGGATGTTGTAGGTCGCGCTCGGCCCTTCGAGCTGCTGGATGAACCATAGCCGACGCTGCGCGTACGACAACGGGATCATGAACGTTCCTCCTGGTCACGCATCGGCTGCAAAGGGGGTCTCGAAGTGGGCCGCTGTTCGCCCAGCCGCTGCGCGACGCCCGCCACGGTCGGCGACTCCAGCAGCACGGGCAGCGGCAGTTCGATGCCGAGGTCGGCACGGATCCGGCTGATCAGCCGTACGGCCAGGAGGGAGTGGCCGCCGAGGGCGAAGAAGTCGTCGTCCACGCCCACCCGGTCCAGGCCGAGGACGTCGGCGAACAGGCCGCACAGGATCTCTTCGCGCGCGTCGGCGGGCTCGCGGGCGGCCGTCACAGGGATCTCGGGCGCGGGCAGGGCGCGGCGGTCCAGCTTGCCGTTGGCGTTCAGCGGCAGGGCCTCCAGCTCCACCACCGCCGCCGGCACCATGTGGCCGGGCAGGCGGTCGGCGGTGAACCGCCGCACTCCCTCCGCCACGCCGGGCTCATCCGGGACGATGTAGGCGACCAGCGTGTCCTCCCGGGCCACCACCACGGCCTGGGCCACCGAAGGATGCGCCGCCAGCACGGTTTCGATCTCGCCCGGCTCCACCCGGAACCCACGCACCTTGACCTGCTCATCCACCCGGCCGAGGTACTCCACCTCACCGTCGGCGTTCCACCGGGCGAGGTCGCCGGTGCGATACATGCGACCGCCGTAGGGGCATGCCACGAACCGCTCCGCGGTCAGGCCGGGGCGGCCGACATAGCCCCGTGCCAGCCCCGCACCGGCGATGTACAGCTCACCCGCCGCGCCCACCGGAACCGGCCGCAACCCCTGATCGAGGACATACAGGCGCGTGTTGGTCAGCGGCCGGCCGATCGGCGGGGCGCCCGAGGTGGTGCCGTGCCAGGCGGCCGCATACACCGTGGCTTCGGTGAGGCCGTAGATGTTGTCCACCCGCGCGCCCGGCAGCGCTTCCCTCACCGCGCGCATGACCGGCGCGCTGAGCGCCTCACCGGCCAGGACCACGCGGCCGGGCCGCGCCGTCGTCTCGGCCAGGACCTGCGACAGCGCCGAGGGCACCGCGCTGACCAGCGACACCTCCCACGACCGGCCACGATCAGCCAACGCCAGCAGGTCGTCGACGATCTCGATCGAGCCGCCCGACACCAGCGGCGCGAAGATCTCGAAGACCGACACATCGAAACTCAGCGACGTCGCCGCCAGCACCCGCGACACCTCGCTGAACGTGCACGCGGCCCAGTGCAGCAGATTGGCCAGCGACCGGTGCTCGACCAGCACGCCCTTCGGACGCCCGGTGGAGCCCGACGTGTAGATCACATAAGCCGGATGCTCCGGCCGCAGCCCCACCCTGCGGACCGGCCCCTCGGCACCGCGCAAATCATTCAGGGTCAGCGCCGGGACAGGCAGCAAGGCCGCCGTCCTCGCCGACGCGAGCACCGTCACCGGCCGCGCGTCGTCGATGAGGTAGGCGATGCGTTCGGCGGGGTGACTGACGTCGATCGGAAGATAGGCGCCGCCCGCCTTCAACACGCCGAACACGGCCACGATCAGGTCGATGCCGCGTTCGAGCGCCACCCCCACGATCGACTCCGGCCCCACCCCACGCCCGACGAGCGCGTTCGCGAGCCGATCCGACCGAGCGTCCAGCTCCGCATAGCTCACCCCGACGCCCTCACACACCACGGCCACCGCATCCGGCGTCCGCGCGACCTGCGCCTCGAACAAATCCACCACGGACGCGTCCGGCACGGTCGCGGCGGTGTCGTTCCACTCCTCCAGCACGCGCCGTTCGCCCTCGTCCAGCACTCCCACCGCCGACAGCGGCGTTCCCGCGTCCGTCTCGAGGACGTGGACCAGGTTGCCGACCGTCGTGCACAGCAGCTCGGCGACCAGCACGGGGTCGATGGGCGCCACCGCGCCGATCACCAGGCCGAGGGTGCGGCCGTCGTCGTCCACGGCCACGGAGAGGGGGAAGTTGTCGCGCTGCTGGGAGAAGGCGATGGTGATGCCGTCGAAGGTGCCGGTTGCCTGGTCGTCGGCGCTGTTGTGCCGGTAGTTGAACAGCGAGGTGAACAGCGGCGCATCTCCTGGCACCCCGCTCGCCCGCTGCGCGACCGCCAGGGAGGCGTGCTCGTGGGCCAGGAGTTCGGCGAGCTGTCCCCGCATCGCGGTGATCGCCTGCGCGACCCCGGTCTCACCGATCTGGACCCGGACCGGCAGCGTGTTGATGTAAGGGCCGGGGACCCGGTCGGCGCCGGCGCCCGCGTTCATGCGGCCGAACAACACTGTCCCGAACACCACGTCGTCCCGCCCGGCCACTGCTGCCAGAACCCGGGCCCACGCCACGTGCAGCACCGTCGCCGGGCTCACCCCCAGCCCGCGCGCCACCCGCCGCACCCCGGCCGCCACCTCACCGGGAATCGCGGCCTGAACCTCCCTGACGTCTGCCCCGCTTCCCCGCACGTCCACCACACCGAACGGCGCGGTCGTCTCCTCGACGTCACCGAGCAGGCCGGCGAAGAAGCGCTCGTGCTCTTCTGCGCTCACGGCGCCCTTGGCCTGAGCGACGAAGGTGCGGAACGGCAGCGGCTCGGGCAGCTCGTGACCCCGTCCGGCCAGGAACGCCTGGACCTCGCCGAGCAGCAGGTCGAGGCCGAGGTGGTCCTGCACCAGGTGGTGCACCCGCACCAGAGCGAACCAGCGGCCGCCGTCCTGCGTCAGGTGCACGTCGAGCAGCGGCGCGCGGCCCACGTCCATCGACAGACCGACCGTGGCCAGCAGGTCGCCCGCGATCTCGGTCACCGGCAGCTCCGCTTTTCGCCACACGACCTGGACCGGCTCCGGGAGCCCCTCCCACATCACCGCCGTGCGGAAGATGTCGTGCCGGTCGATCACCCGCTGCAGCGCCTCCGTGAAGGCGTCCAGCCGGGTCCGCGTGTCGAACTCCAGCACGGTCGGCGTCACGTAGGCGTCGTCGCCGCCTTCGGCGAGCAGATGGTGGAAGAGCAGACCTTCCTGAAGCGGGGCCAAGGGGTAGATGTCGGCCACGTTCGCCGCGCCGCCCGGCACTGCCGCCGTGATCCGGTCGATGTCCTGTTGTGCCAGGTCCACCAGCGGGAGCATGTCGGGGGTGATCGCGGTGGCGTCGTCGGGGATCGCGTTGGGTGGGACGGTCACCTGCTCGGGTCCGGACGCGGCGGCCAGGCCGGCGACGGTCGGCGTCTGGAACAGGGCCCGTACGGACACGCTGACGCCGCGCTCGCGCAGCCACTCCACCAGGGTGACCACCAGCAGCGAATGTCCGCCCAGTGCGAAGAAGTCGTCGTCCACGCCGACCCGCTCGAGGCCGAGCACGTGCGCGAACCCCTCGCACAGCAGCTCCTCGCGGGCGTCGGCGGGGCCACGGCCCTTGCCGGCGGCGTACTGCGGGGCGGGCAGCGCCCTGCGATCCAGCTTGCCGTTGACCGTGACGGGCAGCGCGTCCAGCACGACCACCGCCGACGGCACCATGTGGTCGGGCAGCCACTGCCGGGCGTGCCGCCGCACGTGGCCGGGCAGGTCCGTGGCCGCGCCGGCCGGGACGACGTAGGCGACCAGCCGCGGGTCGCCCGGAATGTCCTCGCGGATCACCACCGCCGCCTGCGCGACCTGGTCGTGCCGCTGGAGCACCGCCTGGATCTCACCGGGCTCGACCCGCATGCCGCGGATCTTCACCTGGTCGTCGGCCCGGCCCCCGAACAGCAGCTCGCCGTCCGCGTTCCACTTGGCCAGGTCCCCGGTACGGTACATGCGCCCGCCGTAGGGGCAGGCCACGAACCGCTCGGCGGTCAGGGCGGGACGCCCGGCGTAGCCGCGGGCGAGCTGCACCCCGGCGAGGTAGAGCTCGCCCGGCACGCCCACGGGGACCGGCCGCAGGCCCTCGTCCAGCACGTACGCCCGCGTGGCCGCCACCGGCGCGCCGATCGTCACCGGGTGCCCCGGCAGGCAGCGCGACGCGGTCACGTCGACGGACGCCTCGGTGGGGCCGTACATGTTGTGCAGCTCGGTGCCGGCCAGCCGGGCGAAGAACCGTTCCTGCAGATCCTGCGGGAGCGCCTCGCCCGAGCAGACGACCTGCCGCAGCGGGACGCCGGCGCTGCCCGGCTCGTGCAGGAACACCTCCAGCATCGACGGCACGAAGTGGGCCACGCTCACCTCGGCCCGCCGCATGAGCTCGGCGAGGTAGGCGGGGTCGCGGTGCCCGCCGGGGCGGGCCACCACCAGGGCGGCTCCGACGGTCAGCGGCCAGAAGAACTCCCACACCGACACGTCGAACCCGAACGGCGTCTTCTGCAGCACGCGGTCGCCGCCGGTCAGCGGGAGCCGCCGCTGCATCCAGGCCAGCCGGTTCACGATGCCCGCGTGCGGGACGACCACGCCCTTGGGGCGGCCGGTCGAGCCGGAGGTGTAGATGACGTACGCGGGCAGGTCGGGGCTGAGGAGTCCCCGTTCCGCCTCGGTCAGCGGCTCGCCCGGCACGTCCGCCGCCTCGTCCACCCGCAGGCAGGCGGCGTCGTCCGGCACCAGGTGCGCGGTGCTCGCCGCGGCCACGACGATCCCGGCGCGCGCGTCCGCCGCCATGAGGGCGATGCGCGAGGCCGGGTGCTCGGGCTCCAGCGGCAGGTACGCCGCCCCGGCCTTGAGCACGCCGAGCAGCGCCACGACCAGGTCGGGGCCGCGTTCGAGCGCGACGCCGACGACCGACTCGGGGCCCGCCCCGCGCTCGATGAGGCGGCGGGCGAGCTGGTTGGCGCGGGTGTCGATCTCCCTGTACGACAGCTCGGCCCCGTCGAAGACCACCGCCGTCGCGCCGGGCGTCCGGACCGCCTGCGCCTCGATCAGCTCGACCAGCGAGCCGCCTGGCTGCGGGGCTCCGGTGTCGTTCCAGCGGTGCAGCACCAGGTCACGCTCGCGCGTGTCCAGCACGTCCACCTGCGACAGGCGGGTGCCGGGCGCGGCCACCACCGCGGCCAGCGCCCTGGCCCACCACTGCGCGAACCGCTCCGCCGTCCCCGCCTCGAACAGGTCGGCGGCCAGGATCGCCGCGCCGCGCAGCCCGTCCGCCGTCTCCCTGAGGTTCAGCTCCAGGTCGAACTTGGCGGCCGGCTGGAGCCGGGCGTCCCCGCCCGGGGTCGCGCCGGTCACGGGGAGGTCGACGTCGGCGTCGGCGACGTTCTGCAGGGTCAGCATCACCTGGAACAGCGGGTGCCGCGCCAGCGACCGGGCCGGTGCCAGCTCTTCCACCAGGCGTTCGAATGGCACGTCCTGGTGGGCCAGCGCTCCCAGGCTCGCCGTACGGACCCGGGCCAGCACCTCGCGGAAGGTGGGGTCGCCGGACAGGTCCGTACGCAGGACCAGCGTGTTGACGAAGAACCCGACCAGGTCGTCCAGCGCCTCGTCGGTGCGTCCCGCGTTGGCGGTGCCGATCGGGATGTCGCGGCCCGCGCCCAGCCTGGACAGCAGGACGGCCAGCGCGGCCTGGAGCACCATGAACGGCGTCACGCCCTCGGCCCGCGCCACCTCCAGCAGCCGCGCGTGCACCTCGGCGGGGACGTGCAGCGGCACCACGTGACCCAGGTGGCCGGCCACCGGCGGGCGCGGGCGGTCGCTGGGCAGCGTCAGCTCCTCCGGTGCACCGGCGAGCGTCTCCCGCCAGTAGGCGACCTGGCGGGACAGCAGGCTGTCCGGGTCGTCCTCGTCGCCCAGCAGGTCGCGCTGCCACAGGGCATAGTCGGCGTACTGGACCGGCAGCGGCTCCCACCGCGGGGCCTGCCCGGCGCGGCGGGCGGCGTAGGCCAGGGAGAGGTCACGTCCGAGCGGGGTCATCGACCAGCCGTCGCCGGCGATGTGGTGCACGACGACCACCAGCACCTGCTCCTGCGGCCCGGCGTCGAACAGCCACGCCCTGATCGGCACCTCGGAGGCCAGGTCGAAGGCGTGCTGCTCGGCTCGCGTCACCGCTTGATGCAGCTCATCGGGCGCCACGCCGACCACCGGCAGCTCCCAGTCCAGCTCGTCCATGCCGAGGATCCGCTGGTACGGCTCGCCGCCCTCGACCGGGAACACCGTCCGCAGCACCTCGTGCCGGGCGATGACGTCGCGCAGGGCCGCGTCGAGCGCCTCCGTGTCGATCTCGCCGGTCAGGCGCAGCGACGTGGGCAGGTTGTAGGTGGCGCTCGGGCCCTCCAGCCGGTGGATGAACCACAGGCGGCGCTGCGCGAACGACAACGGCACCCGCTCCGGGCGGCCGCGGACGGCCAGCGGCGGCCTGGCCGCGCCGGCTCCGGCGATCCCGGCGGCCAGCCCCGACACGGTCGGGTGCTCGAACAGCGTCCTGATCGGCACCTCGACGCCGAGGATGGCGCGGATCCTGCTCACCAGCCGCACCGCCAGCAGCGAATGCCCGCCCAGCGCGAAGAAGTCGTCGTGGACGCCGACCCGCTCCTTGCCGAGCACGTCGGCGAAGGCGGCGCACAACAGCTCCTCGTGCAGCCCCACTGGGCCGGCGGCCGTGGTGGTCTCCTGTTGCGGGGCGGGGAGCGCGTTGCGGTCGAGCTTGCCGTTGACGGTCAGCGGCAGCTCGTCCAGCACGACCACCGCTGAGGGGACCAGGTGGGCGGGCAGCCGGTCGGCGGCGTAGCGCCTGACGTCCTCGGCCTCTCCGCCGACGACGTAGGCGACCAGGCGTTTCTCGCCCGCGTCGTCGCGTACGATCACCGCCGCCTGCGCCACGTCCGGGTGCGTGGCCAGCACCGCCCTTACCTCGCCCGGCTCGACCCGCATGCCGCGGATCTTGACCTGGTCGTCGGCCCGGCCGACGAAGACCAGTTCGCCCTCAGGGGTCCAGCGGGCCACGTCGCCCGTCCGGTACATCCGGCCGTCCTCGAACGGGCACGCCACGAAGCGCTCGGCGGTCAGGTCAGGCCGGCCGACGTAGCCGCGCGCCACCTGGACGCCCGCGATGTAGACCTCGCCGGCGACGCCCGGGGCCACCGGGGCCAGGTTGTCGTCCAGGACGTACAGCCGGGTGTTGTCGATCGGGCGGCCGAAGGGGACGACGCCGTTGACGTGTTCCACCGGGCCGGCGGTCACCATCACCGTCGCCTCCGTGGGCCCGTAGGTGTTGACGAGCTTCCGGTCCTGAGCCCAGGCCCGCGCCGTCCCGCTCGCGATCGGCTCGGCACCGACCAAGACTGTTTCCACCCCCGTCCAATCGGCGGGGTCCACGACCTCCAGCAACGACGGCACCACACTCGCCGCACGGACGTCGGCGGAGGTCAGCAGGTCCTTGAGGAGTGCCGTGTCCATGCGCTCGCTCCTCCCGGCGATCGCCAGCCGGCCGCCCCGGCTCAGGGTCACGGCGACGTCCAGTACGGAGGCGTCGAAGCCGAACGAGGCGAACTGCAGCACCCCCACGCCCGGCTCGACCCCCATGACCGGGCCGAACACCTCGATCAGGTTCACCAGCCCGGCATGCGCGACCCCGACGCCCTTCGGGACCCCGGTCGAACCGGACGTGTAGATGACATAGGCCAGGCTCGAACCGTCGATCGCGACACCCGGCCGCTCGTCCGGCAGCCCCGCCGAGTCGTCCAGCGTCACCCGCCCGACCTCGGGCGGCGTCTCCAGCCTTCCGTCGGTGAGCACCACGACCGGTGCGGCGTCGGCCAGCATCCAGGCCCTGCGGTCGGCCGGGTATTCGACGTCGATCGGCACGTACACGCCGCCCGCCTTCCAGACGGCCAGCATCGCCACCACCACATCGACCCCGCGCTCCAGCACGACCCCCACCGGCGACTCCGGGCCCACACCCTTCACCATCAGAAGCCGGGCCAGCCGGTTCGCCCGCGCCTCCAGCTCCGCGTACGTCACCTCGACCCCGCCGCACACCACCGCGACCGCATCCGGCGCTGCCTCCGCCCGCGCCTCGAACAGCTCCACCACGGACGTGGGCGTGCGCGGGGTGAGCTCGCCCTGCCAGTCGCGTACGACCTGCCGGCGCTCGGTCGCGTCGAGCACGTCGATCTCGGACAGCCGGACGGAGGCGTCCTCCGCGAACCTTTCAAGCAGCCGCACCCATCGCCGCACCAACCCGTGGGCGGTGCTCTCGTCGAACAGGTCGGTCGCCGCGATCAGCGACCCCCTGAGTCCGGCCGGGGCTCCTTGCTCGTCGAAGACCTCACCGACGTTGAAGTCGAGGTCGAAGCGGGCGGACACCTCTCCGGCGACCATGCCGGACGCCGCCACCTCGGACAGGTCCAGGGTGGCGTCGGTGTTGTTCTGGACGGTGAGCATCACCTGGAACAGCGGATGCCGGGCCAGCGACCGGGACGGGGCCAGCTCCTCCACCAACCGCTCGAACGGCACGTCCTGATGCGCCAGCGCCCCCAGCGCCGCCTCCCGCACCCGCCCCAGCACTTCCCGAAGCGACGGGTCACCTGACACATCCGCCCGGATCACCAGCGTGTTGACGAAGAAGCCCGCCAGATCATCCAGCGCCTCATCCAACCGGCCCGCATGCGCCGACCCGATCGGCACGTCCCGCCCCGCCCCCAGCTTCGCCAGCATCACCGCCAGCACCGCCTGCAACAGCATGAACATCGTCACGCCCTCAGCCCGCGCCACCTCACCCAGCCGCGCGTGCACCTCCGCCGGCACCCACAGCGGAACCTCCACGCCTCGATGCGACGCGACAGCCGGACGCGACCGATCCACCGGCAACGCCAGCTCCTCCGGGATCCCGTCCAGCGCCTCCCGCCAGAAGCCGACCTGCTTCGCCAGCACACCGCCCGGATCGTCCCGCTCCCCCAGCAACTCCCGCTGCCACAAGGCGTAATCGGCGTACTGGACCGGCAACGGCTGCCAGGCCGGGGCCCGTCCCGCGCGGCGTGCCTCGTACGCCACCGACACGTCCCGCGCCAGCGGCCCCATCGACCACCCGTCCGCCGCGATGTGATGCGTCACCACCACCAATGCCTGCTCCGAACCGGCCACAAACAACCACGCCCGGATCGGCACCTCACAGGCGAGGTCGAACGCGTACGTCTCCACGCGCCGGACCGCCTCCTGCAGCTCGTCGGGGGCCACCTCGACGACGGAGAGCTCCCAGTCCAGCTCGTCCATGCTGAGGATCCGCTGGTACGGCTCGCCGTCGGCGGCCGGGAACACCGTCCGCAGCACCTCGTGCCGGTCGATGACGTCGCGCAGCGCCGTGCCGAGTGCGTCGCGATCCACCTCACCGGCGAGACGGAGCGTCACGGGAATGTTGTACGTCGCGGTCGGCCCCTCCAACTGCTGGATGAACCACAGGCGGCGCTGCGCGAACGACAACGGCACCCGTTCAGGCCGCACCCGCGCCGTCAGCGCAGGCCGAGCCTCATCCGCCTCCGCCAACCGCTCCGCCAGCCCCCTGACCGTCGGCGCCTCGAACAGGACCCGGATCTCCACCTCCACCCCCAGGACCGCCCTGATCCTGCTGACCAGCCGCACCGCCAGCAGCGAGTGCCCGCCCAGCGCGAAGAAGTCGTCGTCCACGCCGACGCGCTCCAGGCCGAGGACCTGGGCGAACACCGAGCACAGGACCTCTTCCTGCGGGGTGGCCGGCTTGCGGCCCTGGCCGGCGGCGTACTCGGGGGCGGGCAGCGCGCCTCGGTCGAGCTTGCCGTTCACCGTCAGCGGCAGCTCATCCAGCACCACCAGCGCCGACGGCACCATGAACTCCGGCAACCGCTCGCCCGCGAACCGCCGCACCTCCTCCACGTCGATGGGTCGTGTGGCGGGCACCAGGTAAGCGACCAGCCGCTTGTCCCCTGGGCTGTCCTCACGCGCCACCACCGCCGCCTCGGTGACCAGCTCGCAGGCAGCGATCACCGCCTGGACCTCACCGGGCTCGATCCGCATCCCGCGGATCTTCACCTGCTCATCCGCCCGCCCGACGTAGACCAGCTCACCGTCATCCCAGCGCGCCACATCGCCCGTGCGATACATACGCCCACCCCCGAACGGACACGCCACGAACCGCTCGGCCGTCAACCCCGGCCGGCCCACATACCCGCGCGCCACCCCCGGCCCCGCCACATAGACCTCGCCGGCGACTCCAACCGGAACCGGCACCAACCGCTCGTCCAGAACCCAAACCCGGGTGTCGATGACCGGCCGCCCGATCGCCACCCGCTGCGAGCCGCACTGCCACAAGGTGGCATCCACCGTCGTCTCGCACGGCCCATAGGAATTGAACATCCGCCGGCCCGCACCCCAACCCTCCAGCACAGCCGCCGTCAACGCCTCACCCGCCGCCGTCACCGTCACGCTCGCATCCAGCCCCACCGGGTCCAGCCCCGCCAGCACCGCCGGCGGCAACGTCACATGCGACACCCCGAAGACGGTAAGCGCCCGCAAAAGCGCCTCACCCAACCGCGCCCCCTCCGGCACGATCACCAACGACGCCCCCGACAACAACCCCAGCCACTCCCAGCCGAAGGTGTCGAAGCCCGGCGACGCGAACTGCGCCACCCGCGAGCCCTGCCCGATACCCAGCCAGCGTTGCTGCCCCTCGATCAGCGCACCGATCCCGGCGTGGGATACGACCACACCCTTCGGCGCCCCCGTCGAACCGGACGTGAACATCACATACGCCGCCTGATCGACACGCAGCACACCCCGCTCGTCCGCTGACAACCGGCCGCCCGCCAGCTGCGCGAGCTCAGGGTCATCAGAAAGCACCACGTCGACGCCGTCGGGCAGGCAGTCCATCGTCCCCGGCGACGCGACCGCCACCCGCACCCCAGCCTGGCTGATCACCGACTCGATACGCGCTTCCGGGTAAGTGACATCCACCGGCAGATAAGCCGCGCCCGCCTTCAGCACCCCCAGCAGCGAGACGATCAGATCGACCCCGCGTTCCAGCGCCACCGCCACGACCGACTCCGCGCCTGCCCCGCGGCCCAGCAGCGCGCGAGCCAGCCGGTTCGCGCGGACCTCCACCTCGGCGAACGACACCTCCACGCCGTCGCTCACCACCGCCACCGCAGCCGGATCCCGATCCACCTGCGCCTCGAACAGCTCCGCCACCGTCCCCGCAAGCGAACCCTCAGGACCCGTGCCCCAGGAAGCCAAACGCTCAAGATCCGCCGCGTCCAGCACCCCCACCTCTGCCAATGAGGTGTCCGGAGCCGACTCCAACGCCTCGACCACGTTCTCCACGACCGTGCACACCAGCCCGGCCACGACCTCCGCGTCCACCCCGGCGACCGCATCCACCACCACCGACATCGCGTCGCCCCGGTCGTCCACCGCCACCGACAGCGGATAGTTGGTGAGGTCCCGCGAATAAACGATCTTGATGTCGTCGAGCGGGGAGGCGGCCGGCGGGCTGCCGTCGCTCACGTTCCCCTGGTAGTTGAGGATCGAGGTGAACAGCGGCGCGTCGGCGGGCACCCCGCTCGAACGCTGCGCGACAGCCAGCGGCGCGTGCTCGTGCACCAGCAGCCCGGCCAGCTGCCCGCGCATCCCGGACACCACCTCACCGACCCCGGCACCCAGCCGCACCCGCACCGGCAGCGTGTTGATGAAAGGACCAGGAACCCGATCAGCCCCCACCCCCGCGTTCATCCGCCCGAACAGCACCGTCCCGAACACCACGTCCACACGCCCCGACACCGCCCCCAGCACCCGGGCCCACACCACGTGCATCACGGTCGCCGGGCTCACCCCGAGCCGCCGCGACACCTCGCGCAGCCGTCCGATCGTCTCGCCCGGGAGGTCCGCCGCCGCGCGCCGCACGTCGGCCCCGTCGCCGCGTACGTCCAGCACCCCGAAGGGCGCCGTAGGTTCTTCCACGTCACCCAGGAGCCCCGTGAAGAAGCGCTCGTGCTCCTCCTCGCTCACCCCGCCCCGCGCCTGCGCGACGAAGTTGCGGAACGGCACCGGCTCGCCCAGCTCACCACCACGCCCCGCCAGGAACGCCCCCACCTCGTCCAGCAGGATCTCCAGGCCCAGGTGGTCCTGCACGAGGTGATGCACCCGTACCAGCGCCAGCCACCGATCCCCGGCCTGCGCCACGTGCACGTCGAGCAACGGCGCCCGCCCGAGGTCCATCGACATCCCCACCGCCGCCACCAGCTCCGCGACGGGATCGTCCGAGCCGTCCAGCTCCACCGGCACCACCGGTAGCGCGGCCCGCCGCCACACCACCTGGACCGGCTCCCGCACCCCCTCCCAGGCCAGCGACGTACGGAAGACGTCATGCCGGTCGATCACCCGCTGCAAGGCACCGACCAGCTCGTCCAGCCGCTCCCGCGACGGGAACTCCAGGACGACCGGCCGCATGTAGACGTCCCCGCCACCACCCGCGAGCAGGTGGTGGAACAGCAGCCCTTCCTGCAGCGGCGCGAGGGGATAGACGTCCGCGACGTTCGCCGCCCCGCCCTCGACCCCCGCCACGACCTGGTCGATCTCCGCCTGCGACAGGCTGACAAGCGGCAGCATCTCCGGCGTGATGGTCTCCGCCCTGGCCGGGATCAGGTTCGGCGGGACGGGCGCCTGCTCCGTCTCGGCGGCGGTGGCCAGCCCGGCCACCGTCGGCGTCTCGAACAGCGCGCGTACCGACACCGACACGCCCCGCGTCCGCAGCCGCTCGACCAGTGACACCGCGAGCAGGGAGTGACCGCCCAAGGCGAAGAAGTCGTCGTCCACGCCCACCTGGTCGAGCCCCAGCACCTCGGCGAACGCCGCGCACAGCAGTTCCTCGCGAGCGTTGGCCGGCGGGCGGCCGGAGCCGCCGGCGTACTCGGGCGCGGGCAGGGCCTTGCGGTCCACCTTGCCGTGGACGGTCAGCGGCAGCGCGTCGAGGACGACCACCGCCGACGGCACCATGTGGCCGGGCAGCCGCTCGGCGACGAAGGCGCGTATGGCGCCGGCTTCGACGCCTTCACCGTCCGGCACGACGTAGGCGACGAGGCGGGCGTCGCCGGGGACGTCCTCGCGGGCGGTGACAACAACGTGGCGGACGCCCGGGTGGCCGGCGATGACGTTCTCGATCTCGCCGGGCTCGATGCGGAACCCGCGGATCTTCACCTGGTCGTCGGTACGGCCGAGGAACACCAGCAGCCCGTCCTCGGTCCACTTGGCCAGGTCGCCGGTCCGGTACATGCGCCCGCCGAAGGGGCAGGCCACGAACCGTTCTGCGGTCAGCCCGGGACGGCCGACGTAGCCGCGGGCCAGGCCCGCGCCTCGGACGTACAGGTCGCCTGGGACGCCGGCCGGGACGGGGGCGAGCCACTCGTCCAGCACCAGCACGCCGACGTCGGCGAGCGGGCGGCCGACCGGCACCAGGTCGTCACCGGCCGGGGCGGAGCCGGGAGGCAGCGTCATGAGCAGGGAGTCGATCGCGGCCTCGGTGACGCCGAAGACGTTCGCGGGCGCGGCGGTCGCGCTCACCTGGGCCACCGTGCCGGTCAGCGCCTCGTACGTCCACAGGTCGGTGCCGGAGATGAGCAGCCGGAGCCGGTCGAGCCGGCCGGCCGTGCGGCAGTGGACGGCCAGCTCGCGCAGCAGGCTGCCCGGCACGATCTCGGCGATCTCCACGCCGCCCGCCGCGAGTGCGTGGTGCAGCAGCTCGGCCGACAGGTCGCCGGGCGGCAGGAAGACCACGGGCCGGCCCAGGAAGAGGCTGCGCGCCATGTCGCCGATGGAGACGTCGAACCCGGCGGCGGCCATCGACAGCACGGGTCCCGGGCCGCCGACGCCGGCCAGCGCGTGCTCCCAGGCCGCCACGTACGCGGCGAGCGCGCCGTACGGCACCGCGACGCCCTTGGGGACGCCGGTCGAGCCGGACGTGTACGCCACGTAGGCCGCGTTCCCCGCCTCCACCGGACACCGGTACGTCTCCTCCTGCCCGTCGTCGACCACGACGAGCCGGCACCCGTGGTTTATGAGCTCCGCCGCCGTGTCCTCGAGACCGGCGTCGGTGACCAGCACGGCCGCGCCGCTGTCGCGCAGCATGTGGGCCAGCCGGGCAGACGGGTAGCCGGTGTTCAGCGGCACGTAGACGCCGCCGGTCTTGAGCACGGCCAGGAAGGCGACGGCCAGCTCCACTCCGCGTTCCAGCAGGACGCCGACCGGGATTTCCGGCCCCACGCCCTGGTCGGCGAGCCGCCTGGCGAGCCGGTTCGCCCGCGCGTCCAGCTCGCCGAAGCCGAGCTGCTGGGTGCCGCACACGACCGCCGTCGCTTCTGGATCCCGCGCGGCGTGCGCCTCGAACAGCTCGGTCACCGGCCGCGGCCTGGCCCGCGTGCCGGGCTCGCTCCATTCGGCCAGCACCCGGTCCCGCTCGCCGGAGCCGAGGACGTCCACGGCCGACAGCCGGGTGAGCGGATCCGCCGCCACCGCCGCCAGCACCCGTACCCACCGCTCCCCGAGCTGCTCGGCCGACCCCCTCTCGAACAGGTCCGCGGCGGCGACGATCGTGCCGTGCAGGGCGGCCGGTGCGCCGTCCTGATCCAGGAGCTCCGTCATGGTCAGGTCGAGGTCGAACTTCGCGGCCACCTCTCCGGGGGTCGGGCCGGACGACCGCATGCCGGGCAGGTCCAGCTCGGCGTCGATGGTGTTCTGCAGCGTGAGCGCCACCTGGAAGAGGGGGTGGCGGGACAGCGACCTGGACGGGGCCAGCTCCTCCACCAGGCGCTCGAAGGGCACGTCCTGGTGGGCGTAGGCGTCCAGGCTCGCGTCCTTGACGCGCCCCAGCACCTCGCGGAACGTCGGGTCGCCCGCGAGGTCGGTCCGGATGACCAGCGTGTTGACGAAGAACCCGACCAGATCGTCCAGCGCCTGATCGGTACGGCCCGCCACCGCGGCCCCGATCGGGATGTCCCGGCCCGCACCGAGCTTGGCCAGCAGCACCGCGAGCGCGGCCTGCAAAACCATGAACGTGGTCGCGCCCTCGGCCCTGGCCACCTCGACCAGCCGCGCGTGCACCTCGGCCGGCACCTCGACCGGCACCCCATGCCCCCGGTAACCCGGGACCGCCGGACGCGGCCGGTCCACCGGCAACGCCAGCTCCTCCGGGACGCCCTCAAGCGCCTCCCGCCAGAACCCGATCTGCCGCGACAGCACACTGCCCGGGTCGTCCTCGGCTCCCAGCAGTTCCCGCTGCCACAAGGCGTAGTCGGCGTACTGGACCGGCAGCGAGTCCCATCGAGGTGCGCGGCCATGGGAGCGGGCCTCGTAGGCGATCGACACGTCCCGCGCCAGCGGCGCCAGGGACCAGCCGTCGCCGGCGATGTGGTGCATGACGACCGCCAGCACGTGCTCGTCCGGGCCGGTGACGAACAGCCACGCCGCGATCGGCACCTCGGACGCCAGGTCGAAGGTGTGCGCGAACACCCGCGCCACCTCACCCTGAACCTCCTCCGGCGCGACCTCGACGACCTGCAGCTCCCACTCCAGCTCGCCCATGCTCAGAACGCGCTGGTACGGCTCACCGTTCGCGGTCGGGAACACCGTGCGCAGCGCCTCATGACGACCGATCACATCCCGCAACGCCGCACCCAGCGCCGCACGATCCACCTCACCGCTCAGACGCAGCGACGTCGGAATGTTGTACGTCGCACTCGGCCCCTCCAACTGCTGGATGAACCACAACCGGCGCTGCGCGAACGACAACGGCACCCGCTCAGGCCGCTCCCACGCCGTCAACGCAGGCCGCGCCACGTCCGCCTCCGCCAACCGCTCGGCCAGACCTCTGACCGTCGGCGCGTCGAACAGGACGCGAATCTCCACTTCTACGTCCAGGACCGCTCTGATCCTGCTGACCAGCCGCACGGCCAGCAGCGAGTGCCCGCCCAGCGCGAAGAAGTCGTCATCCACCCCGACGCCGGACACGCCCAGCACCTCGGCGAACAACCCGCACAACACCGCCTCCTGCTCGGTGGCGGGCTCACGACCGGCGACGGCCACATGCTCGGGGGCGGGCAACGCCCGCCGGTCCAGCTTCCCGTTGGCGGTCAGCGGCAGCGCGGGCAGCACCACGACGGCCGAGGGCACCATGTACTCCGGCAGCCTGGCGGCCACGAAGGCCCGCACCGATTCTGGTAGATCGTCCGTCTCCTCCTCGGCGACCACGTAAGCGACCAGGCGGGAGTCCCGCGCGATCACCGCAGCCTGTGCCACCCACGGATGTACGGCCACGACCGCCTGAACCTCACCGGGTTCGATGCGGTAGCCGAGGATCTTCACCTGCTCATCGGCCCGCCCAAGGAACTCCAGCACCCCGCCGGCACGCCACCGGGCGACGTCCCCCGTGCGATACATCCGCCCGCCTCCGAACGGACACGCCACGAACCGCTCCGCCGTCAACCCAGGACGGCCCACATAGCCGCGCGCCACCTGATCACCGGCGACATAAAGCTCCCCCGCCACGCCCGCCGGCACCGGCTCCAACCTGCCATCCAGCACGAACAGCCGCGTCCCCGGCGTCGGACGCCCCACCGGCACCCGATCCTCGACCTCGTCGCCCGCCCGCACCTCAAAGGTGCAGCAGCCCACCACCGTCTCCGTCGGGCCGTATTCGTTCACCACGACGGGGCCGACGTGACGGACATCCGCCCCGCTCAGCGCCTCGCCACCCACGACCCAGGTCCTGGCGGCACCGGCGAGAACCTCCGCCGGCACAAGCTCGCTCAGCAGCGCCAGATGCCCGGGCACCACCTTGACCAGGCCGAAGGAGTTCTCGCTCAGCAGGGCCGCCAAGCCTTCCGCGCCGCCCTCGACGCTCATCCGCACCGGCGCCCCAGCCACCAGCGGCACCCACACACTGGTCACCGTCAAGTCGAACCCCAACGACGAATGCACCGGAGCCCCGCCATCCGTCTGATACGCCCGCACCGCCCAGCCCACATAAGTGGCCAGCCCCCCATGCGTGACCGCCACACCCTTCGGCTTGCCCGACGAGCCGGACGTGTACATCACATACGCCAGGCCCTGCACCGACAGGCTCAGAGCGGGAGCAGACTCCTCCAGCATCGACAGTTGCACCTGCACCAGCGGATCGTCCAGCGCGACCATCCGCACCCGACCGGCGGGCAGCTCATCCAGCACCTCGCTCAGACCCAGCACCAGCACCGCACGACTGTCGCCCAGCATGAACCCGATCCGCTCAGCAGGCTGAGCCGGATCAACCGGCAGAAAAGCACCCCCCGCCTTCCACACCGCCAGCATCGCCACCACGGCATCCACCCCGCGCGGCAGACACAACCCCACCACCGACTCACGCCCAACACCCTGCGCCACCAAAAAGCGCCCCAACCGATTCGCCCGCGACTCCACCTCACCGAACGACAACACCTCGCCCCCACACACCACCGCCACCGCATCCGGCATCTCACCAGCCCGCGCCCCGAACCACCCCACCACCGACCCCTCCACCGAAGCGGCCTCGGTGCCGCTCCACTCCTCCACGACCTGCCGCCGCGCCTCGGCGTCGAGCACTCGCACCGCCGCCAGCGGCGCCTCCGATTCCAGCGCCGCCACCAGACCCTCCACCGCCGTGGCGAACAACCCGCACACCGTCCGCGGGTCGATCGGCGCCACGGCGTCCACCACGAGCCGCAGTGAGGCGCCGTCGTCGTCGACCGACACCGACAGCGGGTAGCTGTTGCGCTCCCTGGTGAAGACGGTCCTGATGCCCTCGAACGGGTCCTGCGCGGCGCGGTCGCGGCCGCCGCCGACGTTGTGCCGGTAGTTGAGTATCGAGGTGAACAGGGGCGTGTCGGGGGTGACGCCGCTGGCGCGCTGGGCCAGCGCCAGGGGGGCGTGCTCGTGGGCGAGCAGGTCGGCGAGGTGGCGGCGCATGACCGTGACGGCCTCGGCCGCGCCGATGCCGTTCACCTGGAGGCGTACGGGGAGGGTGTTGATGAAGGGGCCGGGCACGCGGTCCGAGCCGGCGCCCGCGTTCATGCGGCCGAACAGCACTGTCCCGAACACCACGTCGTCGCGCCCGGACACCGCGGCCACCACGCGGGCCCAGGCGACGTGCAGCACCGTGGCGGGGCTGACGCCGAGCTGCCTGGAGCGTTCGCGCAGCCGCCGTTCGAGTGCGGGGTCCACGTCCACGGACGTCCTGACCATGTCGACGCCGTCGCCACGGGCGTCGAGCAGGCCGAACGGCGCGGTCGGCTCATCCACGTCGCCGAGCAGCGCGGCGAAGAAGCGCTCGTGCTCGCTCTCGCTGCCGCCGGTCCTGGCCTGGGCGACGAAGGCGCGGAACGGCATCGGCTCGGGCAGCTCGTCGCCGCGTCCGGCCAGGAACGCCTCGACCTCGCCGAGCAGCACGTCCAGGCCGAGGTGGTCCTGCACCATGTGGTGCACGCGCACCATGCCGAGCCACCGGTCGCCCGTCTGGGTGACGTGCAGGTCGAGCAGGGGTGCCCGGCCGACGTCCATGGACAGCCCGACGGTCGTCACCAGCCGGTTCACCGGGTCGTCTGGGTCGTCTGGGTCACCGCCGAGCACGACGGTCTCGACGGGGAGCGTCGCCGTGCGCCAGACCACCTGCACGGGCGACGGCAGCCCCTCCCACGCCATGCTGGTGCGGAAGATGTCGTGCCGGTCGATGACCTGCTGCAACGCGTCGGTGAAGGCGTCCAGGCGGGCGCGGGAGCCGAACTCCAGGACGGTCACCAGCACGTACGCGTCCACGCCGCCGCCCGCGAGCAGGTGGTGGAAGAGCATGCCCTCCTGCAGGGGCGCGAGCGGGTAGACGTCGGCGACGTTGGCCGCGCCGCCGGGCACGCCGGCCACGACCTGGTCGATCTCGGCCTGGGTCAGCTCGACGAGCGGCAGCATGTCCGGGGTGATCGCGGCGGGGTGGTCGGGGATCGCGTTGGGCGGCACGGTCACCTGGTGGTCGCCGGCCGTGGCCGCCAGTCCCTCGACGGTGGGGGTCTGGAAGAACGCCCGTACGGAGACGGTGACGCCGCGCTCGCGCAGCCACTCCACCAGCGAGACCACCAGCAGCGAGTGGCCGCCCAGCGCGAAGAAGTCGTCGTCCACGCCGACCCGCTCCAGCCCGAGTACGTGCGCGAAGCCCTCGCACAGCAGTTCCTCGCGCGGGCCGAGCGGGGCGCGGCCGCCCACGGCGTACTCGGGGGCGGGCAGCGCCTTGCGGTCGAGCTTGCCGTTGACCGTGAGCGGCAGGGCGTCGAGCAGCATGACGGCCGACGGCACCATGTGGGCGGGCAGGCGTTCGGCGGCGTGGCCGCGGATCCGGTCGGCGAGGCCGATCTCGCCGCCGCGAAGGGGCCCGGCGGAGCCGGTCTCCTCACGGCGGATGCGCTCGGCGAGGCCGGTCTCCTCGCCGGCCGGGACGGCGTAGGCGACCAGCCGCCGGTCGCCGGGGGTGTCCTCGCGGACGACGACCGCCGCCTGCGCCACGTCCGGGTGCCCGGCCAGCACGCTCTCGATCTCGCCCGGCTCGATGCGGAAGCCGCGGATCTTGACCTGGGCGTCGGCGCGGCCGACGTACTCCAGCCGGCCGTCGCTCGTCCAGCGGGCCCGGTCGCCCGAGCGGTACATGCGCTCGCCGGGCGCGCCGTAGGGGCAGGCCACGAACCGTTCCGCGGTGGCGCCTGGCCGGTGCCGGTAGCCGCGGGCGAGCTGGCCGCCCGTCACGTACACCTCGCCGGCGACGCCGGGGGGCACCGGGGCGAGCCATTCGTCGAGCACCAGCACCCGGAGTCCGGGCAGCCCGCGGCCGATCACGCTGCCGCCGGTGACGGTGCCGGGCGTCACCTCGTGGAAGGTGACGTGGACGGTGGTCTCGGTGATGCCGTACATGTTGATCAGGCGCGGTCCCGCGGCGCCCTGGTACGGCCACCATCCGGCGAGCCTGCCGACCTCCAGCGCCTCGCCGCCGAACACGATCGCCCGCACGCCCGCCATGGCGTGCGGGCGTCTGGCCGCCGCCGTCATGAGCGGGTAGAACGCGGACGGCGTCTGGCTGAGGATGCTGACGCCGCTCTCCTCCACCAGGGACAGGAACTCCTCCGGCGAGCGGGAGACCGCGTACGGCACGACCACCACGCGGCCCCCGGACAGCAGCGCGCCCCACACCTCCCACACCGAGAAGTCGAAGGCGAAGGAGTGGAACCAGCTCCACGCGTCCCGCGGCCCCGGGCGGAAGTGGTCGCGGGTCGCGGCGAACAGCTCGGCGACGTTGCGGTGCGTCACCACGACGCCCTTGGGCTGCCCGGTCGAGCCTGAGGTGTGGATGACGTACGCCGGCTGGTCGGGGTGCGGCACGGCGCGCCGGGCCGGCTCCGCCTCGGCCGGGTCGTCCACCATGAGCAGGCCGGCGCCGTCGGGGAGCAGCCCTGCGGTCTCCGCCGAGGCCACGACCAGAGCGCTGCCCGCCACGAGCTGCCGCACCCGCGCCGCCGGGTAGCCGGGGTCGACGGGCAGGTAGGCGCCGCCCGCCTTCAGCACGGCGATCATGGCGACGATCACGTCCACGCCGCGTTCCAGGACGACGGGCACCACCGTCTCCGGGGCGACGCCGCGCGCGGCCAGCAGCCGGGCCAGGCGCTCGGCCCTGGCGTCCAGGTCGGCGTAGGTGACCTCGGCGCCGTCGCAGACCACGGCCGTCGCCTCGGGCGTCCTGGCGGCCTGCGTCTCGAACAGCTCCACCAGCGACAGCGCCGCACTGCCCGCCGCGCCGCCCGCCGCACCGCCTGCCGGGGGCTCCTGCCACGCGACCAGCGCGCGGTCCCGCTCCGCGGCGTCGGCCGCCGGGACCGCGGACAGCCGCGTCCGCGGGTCGGCCGCCACCGCCGCGAGGACCCGGACCCACCGCGCCACCAGCAGACCGGCGGACTCCCTCTCGAACAGGTCCGCCGCAGCGGTCAGGGAGCCCCGCAGCCCGGCGGGAGCGCCGTCCGCACCGAACGCCTCGTGGACGCTGAACTCCAGGTCGAACCTGGCCGAAGCGCCCCACTCGGCGGCCACCCCACCCGCCTGCAGACCTTCCAGGTCCAGGGCCGCTTCCTCCACGTTCTGGAGCGTGAGCACGACCTGGAAGAGGGGGTGGCGGGACAGCGACCTGGACGGGGCCAGCTCCTCCACCAGGCGTTCGAAGGGGACGTCCTGGTGGGCGTAGGCGTCCAGGCTGCTCTCTTTGACGCGGCCGAGCACTTCGCGGAACGTCGGGTCGCCGGACAGGTCGGTACGGATGACGAGCGTGTTGACGAAGAAGCCGACCAGATCGTCCAGCGCCTCGTCGGTACGGCCCGCCACGGCGGCGCCGATGGGGATGTCCCGGCCCGCACCGAGCTTGGCCAGCAGTACCGCGAGCGCGGCCTGCACCACCATGAAGGTGGTCGCGCCTTCAGCCCGCGCCACCTCCAGCAGCCGCGCGTGCACGTCGGCGGGGACGTCGAGCGGCACGACATGCCCGACATGGCCGGAAATTTCGGGACGTGGGCGGTCGTACGGGAGATCCAGTTCCTCCGGGATGCCCGCGAGCGCCTCCCGCCAGTACCCGATCTGGCGGGACAGGACGCTGTCCGGATCGTCCTCCTCACCCAGCAACTCCCGCTGCCACAACGTGTAGTCCGCGTACTGGACCGGCAACGCCTCCCACACCGGCGCCCCGCCACGGGAGCGGGCCTCATAGGCGATCGACACATCGCGTGCCAGCGGCCCCATCGACCACCCGTCGGCCGCGATGTGATGCGTCACCACCACCAGGACCTGGTCATCCGGCCCCGTCACGAACAGCGTCGCCCTGATCGGCACCTCGGACGCCAGGTCGAACGCGTGCTCCCTGGCCCGTCCCACCGCCTCGGCCAGCCCGGCGGCGTCCACCTCGACGACCGACAGCGCCCAGTCCAGCTCCGCCACGCTCAGAACCCGCTGGTACGGCTCACCGCCCTCGACGGGGAACACCGTCCGCAGCACCTCATGACGGCCGATGACGTCGAGCAGCGCCGCGTTCAGCGCCGCCCGGTCCACCTCGCCGGTGAGCCTGAGCGCGATGGGGATGTTGTACGCCGCGCTCGGGCCGTCGAGCCGGTGGATGAACCACAGCCGGCGCTGGGCGAACGACAAGGGAACTCTCATGACTCCTCCTGGTCACGCCGCATCGGTCGCAACGTCGGTCGTGTCGACCGTTGGTTTCCGAGACGACTCGCCACCCCGGACACGGTGGGCGCCTCGAACAGGGTTCTGATGGACACGTCGGCTCCCAGGACGGTGCGGATCCTGCTGACGAGCCGGATCGCCAGCAGGGAGTGGCCGCCGAGCGCGAAGAAGTCGTCGTCCACGCCGACCTGCTGTCTGCCGAGCACCTGCGCGAACACCCCGCACAGGGCCTCTTCCTGCGGCGTGGCCGGCGCCCGGCTTGCCACGGCCGGCGTATCGACGGGCAGCGCGTTGCGGTCGAGCTTGCCGTTCACGGTCAGCGGCAGCTCGTCGAGCACCACGACCGCTGAGGGCACCAGGTGGGCGGGCAGCCGGTCGGCGGCGTAGCGCCTGACGTCGTCGGCCTCTCCGCCGACGACGTAGGCGACCAGGCGTTTCTCGCCCGCGTCGTCGCGTACGATCACCGCCGCCTGCGCCACGTCCGGGTGCGTGGCCAGCACCGCCCTTACCTCGCCCGGCTCGACCCGCATGCCGCGGATCTTGACCTGGTCGTCGGCCCGGCCGACGAAGACCAGTTCGCCCTCAGGGGTCCAGCGGGCCACGTCGCCCGTCCGGTACATCCGGCCGTCCTCGAACGGGCACGCCACGAAGCGCTCGGCGGTCAGGTCAGGCCGGCCGACGTAGCCGCGTGCGAGCTGGGGGCCGGCGACGTACACCTCGCCGGGCACTCCGACGGGCACCGGGGCCAGGTGGTCGTCCAGGACGTACAAGCGGGTGTTGTCGACGGGCCGGCCGAAGGGGACGACGCCGTTGACGTGTTCCACCGGGCCGGCGGTCACCATCACCGTCGCCTCCGTGGGCCCGTAGGTGTTGACCAGCCGCCGATCCCGCGCCCACTCCCGTGCCGTCCCACTCGCGATCGGCTCCGCGCCGACCAGCACCGTCTCCACCCCGGCCCAGTCGGCCGGGTCCACGACCTCCAGCAGCGACGGCACCACACTCGCCGCCTGAACGCCGGTGGAGGAGAGCAGGTCTCGCAGCAATCCGGCGTCGGTCCGTTCCGGAGGCAGCGCGACCACCAGCCGTCCGCCGCGTGCCAGCGTCACCACGACGTCCAGTACGGAGGCGTCGAACCCGAACGAGGCGAACTGCAGCACCCCCACGCCCGGCTCGACCCCCATGACCGGGCCGAACACCTCGACCAGGTTCACCAGCCCGGCATGCGCGACCCCGACGCCCTTCGGGACCCCGGTCGAACCGGACGTGTAGATGACATAGGCCAGGCTCGAACCGTCGATCGCGACACCCGGCCGCTCGTCCGGCAGCCCCGCCGAGTCGTCCAGCGTCACCACCTCTGCCGACGGCAGCCCCGCCACCGCGCGTTCGGTCACCACGACCCGCGCACCGGCGTCGGCCAGCATCCACGCGATCCGCTCGGCGGGGTACTCGACGTCGATCGGCACGTACACGCCGCCCGCCTTCCAGACGGCCAGCATCGCCACCACCACATCGACCCCGCGCTCCAGCACGACCCCCACCGGCGGCTCCGGGCCCACACCCTTCACCATCAGAAGCCGGGCCAGCCGGTTCGCCCGCGCCTCCAGCTCCGCGTACGTCACCTCGACCCCGCCGCACACCACCGCGACCGCATCCGGCGCTGCCTCCGCCCGCGCCTCGAACAGCTCCACCACCGAGGTCCGGTCCCGTGCCACGTGCTCGCCCTGCCAGTCGCGCACGGCCTGGCGGCGCTCCCCGTCGTCGAGCACCGGCACCTCCGACAGCGGCGTGTCCTGGCCTCCGTCGGCCACCGTCTCCAGCGAGCGGACGAGGTGCTCGACCGTGGTGCGCAGGAGGGCGACCACGGAGCCGGGGTCGATGGGCGCGGCGGCCTCGACGCCCAGGCCCAGCTCGTCGCCGTCGTCGTCCACCGCGACCGTCAGGGGGTAGTTGGTGCGCTCGCGGGTGAAAAGCGTCCTGACGCCTTCGAACGCAGGGCCGCCGTCGCCCTGCGCGCCGCCGTGGCGGTAGTTGAACAGGGACGTGAACAGCGGGGCGTCGGCTCCGACCCGGCTCGCCCGCTGCGCCGTCGTCAGCGACGCGTGCTCGTGGTCGAACAGCCGGGCCAGCTGGGTGCGCATCATGGCCACGGCCGCTCCGGCGCCGAGGCCGTTCACCGGTACGCGTACCGGGAGGGTGTTGAGCAGCGGGCCCACCACGCGGTCGGCGCCGTCGGCGGCGTTCATCCGGCCGAGCAGGACGGTGCCGAAGACGACGTCGTCGCGGCCGGCGAGCACGGCGAGCAGGCGGGCCCACGCCACGTGGAACACGGTCGCCGGGCTGGTGCCGAGCCGCCGGGCGACCTCGCGCACGCGGGCGGCCAGCTCCGGCGTCAGCGGGGCCCACGCGGCGGCGGTCCGCACGCCGTCCCGGCGCACGTCCAGCAGCCCGTACGGGGCCGTGGGCTCGTCCACGTCGCCGAGCAGCTCGGCGAAGTAGCGCTCGTGCTCCTCGGCGTCCCCCCGGGCGCGGGCCTGGGCCACGAAGGAGCGGAACGGCACGGGGTCGGGCAGCTCGTGTCCCCGACCGGCGGCGAAGGCGGCGACCTCGCCGAGCACGACGTCGAGTCCCAGGTGGTCGCGGATCATGTGGTGCATCCTGATCAGCGCCAGCCAGCGGCCGGTGCCGGGCGACTGCGCGATGTGCACGTCCAGGAGGGGCGCCCGCCCGATGTCCATCGCCGCGCCGGCCGCCGCGAGCAGCTGCTGGGCGGGGTCGGAGCCGTCTTCGGGCAGCCGTACGGGTGTCACGGACAGGGTGGCCTGCCGCCAGATCGCCTGCACCGGCTCCGCCAGGCCCTCCCACGCCACGGAGGCGCGGAACACGTCGTGCCGGTCCACCACGGCCTGGAGCGCGGCCACGAACCCGTCCAGCCGGGCCCGCGAGTCGAACTCGAGCACGGTCGGCATCACGTACGCGTCCACGCCGTCGCCGGCGAGCAGGTGGTGGAAGAGCATGCCTTCCTGGAGGGGGGCCAGCGGGTAGACGTCCTCGACGTTGGCCGCGCCGCCCGGCACCCCGGCCACGATCCGGTCGATCTCCGCCTGGGTCAGCTCGACCAGCGGCAGCATGTCCGGGGTGATCACGCGGGCGCCTGCGGGGATCGCGTTCGGCGGCACCGGGACGCGTTCACGGCCCGAGTACCT
Organism: Nonomuraea sp. NPDC049419; assembly: GCF_040676995.1. Classification (NCBI taxonomy): domain Bacteria; kingdom Bacillati; phylum Actinomycetota; class Actinomycetes; order Streptosporangiales; family Streptosporangiaceae; genus Nonomuraea; species Nonomuraea sp. NPDC049419. Next base: position 102,567 of record NZ_JBFAQB010000010.1, read on the forward strand.
GGCCAGCCGGGCCACCGTGGGCGCCTCGAACAGCGCCTGCACCGGCACCTCGATGCCCTGCGCCCGGATCCGGCTCACCAGCCGCACCGCCAGCAGCGAATGCCCGCCCAGCGCGAAGAAGTCGTCGTCCACCCCCACGTCGGGCAGCCCGAGCACCTCGGCGAAGGCCGCACACAGCAGTTCCTCCCGCGCATCCGCCGGTCCCCTGCTCGCCCGCGTCACCTCCGGCGCCGGCAGCGCGCCGCGGTCGAGCTTGCCGTTCACCGTCAGCGGCAGCTCATCCAGCACCACCAGCCCCGACGGCACCATGAACTCCGGCAACCGCTCGCCCGCGAACCGCCGCACCTCCTCCACATCGACGGCCTGTGCGGCGGGCACCACGTAACCGACCAGCCGCTTGTCCCCCGAGTCGTCACGCACTATCACCGCGGCCTGCGCCACGTCCGGGTGCGCGGCCAGCACCGCGCGCACCTCGCCCGGCTCGATCCGCATGCCGCGGATCTTCACCTGCTCATCCGCCCGCCCGACGTAGACCAGCTCACCGTCATCCCAGCGCGCCACATCGCCCGTGCGATACATCCGCCCACCCCCGAACGGACACGCCACGAACCGCTCGGCCGTCAACCCCGGCCGGCCCACATACCCGCGCGCCACCCCCGGCCCCGCCACATAGACCTCGCCGGCGACTCCAACCGGAACCGGCACCAACCGCTCGTCCAGAACCCAAACCCGGGTATCGATGACCGGCCGCCCGATCGCCACCCGCTGCGAGCCGCACTGCCACAAGGTGGCATCCACCGTCGTCTCGCACGGCCCATAGGAATTGAACATCCGCCGGCCGGTGCTCCAGCCCTCCAGCACGGCCGCCGTCAACGCCTCACCCGCCGCCGTCACCGTCACGCTCGCATCCAGCCCCACCGGGTCCAGCCCCGCCAGCACCGCCGGCGGCAACGTCACATGCGACACCCCGAAGACGGTAAGCGCCCGCAAAAGCGCCTCACCCAACCGCGCTCCCTCCGGCACGATCGCCAGCGACGCCCCCGAAAGCAGCCCCAGCCACTCCCAGCCGAAGGTGTCGAAGCCCGGCGACGCGAACTGCGCCACCCGCGAGCCCTGCCCGATACCCAGCCAGCGTCGCTGCCCCTCGACCAACGCGCCGATCCCGGCATGCGAGACCACCACACCCTTCGGCGCCCCCGTCGAACCGGACGTGAACATCACATACGCCGCCTGATCGACACACAGCACACCCCGCTCATCGACTGACAACCGGCCGCCCGCCAGATCCGCCACAGCATCGATGTCCACAGCGTCCGGCAACAGCCCCGGCGACGCGACCGCCACCCGCACCCCAGCCTGCGCGAGCATGGACTCGATGCGCGCTTCCGGGTAAGTGACGTCCACCGGCAGATAAGCCGCGCCCGCCTTCAGCACCCCCAGCAGCGCCACCATCAGGTCCACGCCACGTTCCAGCGCCACCGCGACCACAGACTCCGGCCCCACTCCCCGGCTCAGCAGCGCCCGGGCCAGCCGGTTCGCGCGCACCTCCAGCTCGCCGAACGACACCTCTCCCTGCTCACTCACCACCGCCACCGCAGCCGGATCCCGATCCACCTGCGCCTCGAACAGCTCCGCCACCGTCCCCGCCAACGACCCCTCAGGACCAGTCCCCCAGGAAGCCAGCCGCTCAAGATCCGCCGCGTCCAGCACCCCCACCTCTGCCAATGAGGTGTCCGGAGCCGACTCCAACGCCTCGACCACGTTCTCCACGACCGTGCGGACCAGCCCGGCCACGACCTCCGCGTCCACCCCGGCGACCGCATCCACCACGACCGACATCGCGTCGCCCCGGTCATCCACCGCCACCGACAGCGGATAGTTGGTGCGGTCGATCACCCGCACCACCCGGACGCCGTCGAGCTCCGGCGCCTCGTCCGTCTCGTCGGCGGTGCTGCGCTGGTAGTTGAGGATCGAGGTGAACAGCGGCGCGTCGGCGGGCACCCCGCTCGAACGCTGGGCCACGGCCAGCGGCGCGTGCTCGTGCACCAGCAGCCCCGCCAGCTGCCCGCGCATCCCGGACACCACCTCACCGACCCCGGCACCCAGCCGCACCCGCACCGGCAGCGTGTTGATGAACGGACCAGGAACCCGATCAGCCCCCACCCCCGCGTTCATCCGCCCGAACAGCACCGTCCCGAACACCACGTCCACACGCCCCGACACCGCCCCCAGCACCCGGGCCCACACCACGTGCATCACGGTGGCAGGGCTGACGGCCAGGCGTCTGGCAACGTCCCGTACGCGGGTGGTCAGGCCGGCGTCGATCTGCGCGACGGCGCGCCGCACGTCGGTGCCGTCGCCGCGTACGTCCAGGAGCCCGAACGGCGCCGTAGGTTCTTCCACGTCACCCAGGAGCCCTGCGAAGAAGCGCTCGTGCTCCTCCTCACGGACCCCGCTCCTGGCCTGAGCCACGAAGTTGCGGAACGGCACCGGCTCGGCCAGCTCACCACCGCGCCCGCCGAGGAACGCGGCCACTTCGGTGAGCAGCACGTCGGTGCCGGTGCGGTCCTGGACCATGTGGTGCATGCGGACCATGGCCAGCCACCGCTCGGAGCCGGGCACGCGGGCGGTGCACAGATCCAGCAGGGGCGCGCGGCCGAGGTCCATGGACAGTCCTGCGGTGGCGATGAGCTGATCGACGAGGTCGCCGCCGGAGGCGTCCAGCTCCACCGTCTCGACCGGCAGCACGGCCCGCCGCCACACCACCTGGACAGGCTCCCGCAGCCCTTCCCAGGCCAGCGACGTCCGGAAGATGTCGTGCCGGTCGATGACCCGCTGCAACGCCGTCACCAGCTCGTCCAGCCGTTCCCTTGACTCGAACTCGAGGACGACCGGCCGCATGTAGACGTCGCCGCCACCACCCGCGAGCAGGTGGTGGAACAGCAGACCTTCCTGCAGCGGCGCCAGCGGGTAGATGTCGGCGACGTTGGCCGCGCCGCCCGGCACCCCAGAGGCGATCCGGTCGAGCTCCGCCTGCGACAGGCTGACGAGCGGCACCATCTCGGGCGTGATCTCATGGGCGCCTTCGGGGACGGCGCTGGGCGGCGCCTCCACGCGGGCCTCCTCGGCGACGGCCTCCGCGAGCCCGGCCACGGTCGGCGTCTCGAACAACGCACGCACCGACACCGACACCCCGCGCGCCCGCAACCGCTCGACCAGCGACACCACCAGCAGCGAGTGACCGCCCAGCGCGAAGAAGTCGTCCTCCACGCCCACCCGCTCCAGGCCCAGCACCTCGGCGAACGCCGCGCACAGCAGCTCCTCGCGGGCATTCGCGGGCGGCCGGCCGCCGCCACCGGAGTACTCGGGCGCGGGCAGGGCCTTGCGGTCCACCTTGCCGTTCGAGGTCAGCGGCAGCTCCGCCAGCGTGACCACCGCCGACGGCACCATGTGCTCGGGCAGGCGGGCGGCGGCGTGGCGGCGCACCTCGTCCGGCAGGTCGGGGCCGTCGTCGTGCGGGACGACGTACGCGACGAGCCGCACCTCCCCCGGCGTGTCCTCGCGGGCGATCACGGCGGCCTGCGCCACCAGCGGGCTCGCGGCGATGACGGCCTGGATCTCGCCGGGTTCGACGCGGAAGCCGCGTACCTTGACCTGGTCGTCGACCCGGCCGGCGAACACGAGTTGCCCGTCGGCGGTCCACTTGGCGAGGTCGCCGGTCCGGTACATGCGCCCGCCGAAGGGGCAGGCCACGAACCGTTCTGCGGTCAGCCCGGGACGGCCGACGTAGCCGCGGGCCAGGGCGGGGCCTGCGACGTACAGCTCGCCCGCGACGCCCACGGGCACCGGCGCGAGGTTGCCGTCCAGCACCAGCACGCGCGTGTTGCCGATGGGCCGGCCGAGCGGCACGACCCCGCCGGCGACCAGGCCGGGGGTGAGGCGTCCCGTGACGACGCCGATCGTGGTCTCGGTGGGCCCGTAGTGGTTGAACACCGCGCGCTCGCCGGCGGCGGCGAGCAGGTCGGCCACCCATTCCGGCGGCGCGGCCTCGCCGCCCAGCACCAGCGACCGGCCGGGCAGCACCCCTTCCAGGTCCCGCGTCCCCAGCGCCGCGAGGTGCGAGGGCACCGCCTTGAGGTGGTCGATGCGGTGCTCGGCCAGGTAGGACGCGACCGCGGCCGGGTCGGTGACCTGGTCGGCGTCGAGGATGTGCAGGCGTCCGCCGGTGGCCAGGCTGGCGAACAGCACGGTGTTGCCGAGGTCGGTGGTCGGCGCCTGCAGCAGCGCGTGGGCGGCGCCCGGCGCGCCGAGCCCGACCTGCGGCGGCACGCAGGTCACGTAGTTGGCCAGCGCGCCGTGGGTGACGGCCACGCCCTTGGGGCGGCCCGTCGAGCCCGAGGTGTAGATCACGTACGCGGTCCCGCCGGCCCTCGTCACCGTGTCAGGCGCGCTCTCCGGCACGGCAGCGAGGTGGGCGGCGGTCATGGGGTCGTCGAGGGCGACCATGCGCAGGCGTCCCGCGGGCAGCTCCTCCAGGATCTCCTCGACGGTCAGCAGCAGCATCGCCCTGCTGTCGGCCAGCATGTACGCGGTCCGCTCCACGGGCTGCCCCGGGTCGATGGGCAGGTAGGCGCCACCGGCCTTCCACACGGCGAGCATCGCGGCCACGGCGTCCACGCCGCGCGGCAGGCACAGCCCGACCACCGACTCGGGGCCGACGCCCTGGGCCGCGAGGTACCGGGCGAGCCGGTTCGCCTCGGCGTCCAGATCGGCGTACGTGAGGTCGGTGCCCGCGCAGGTCACGGCCACCGCGCCCGGCGTACGGGCGGCCTGCGCGGCGAACAGCTCCGCCACGGACGCGGCCGGCACGTCCACGGCCTGGCCGTTCCACTCCCGCAGCATCAGCTCCCGCTCGGCGGGTCCCGCCACGTCCACCGCGCCCACCCGCAGCCCCGGGTCGGCGGTCAGCGCCTCCAGCACGCGGACCCACCGCTCGGCGATGCGCCGCGCCGTCCCCGCCTCGAACAGGTCGGCCGCGACGGTCACCGAGCAGGACACGCCGGCCGGGGTGCCGTCCTCGCAGAACGACTCCCCCACCAGCACGTCGAGGTCGAACTTGGCGGACGACAGCCCCGCCGGCATGCCGCTCGCCTCGACGCCCGGCAGGTCGAGCACCGCTTCGACGGTGTCCTGCTTGGTGAAGACGACCTGGAAGAGCGGGTGCCGCGCCAGCGACCTGGACGGTGCGAGCTCCTCCACCAGGCGTTCGAACGGCACGTCCTGGTGGGCGAAGGCGCCCAGGTTCGCCGCCCGCACCCTGGCCAGCACCTCGCGGAACGTCGGGTTCCCCGACAGGTCCGTGCGCAGCACCAGCGCGTTGACGAAGCAGCCGACCAGCCCGTCCAGCGCCTCGTCCGTACGTCCCGCGCTGGCCGACCCGACCACGATGTCGTCACCGGCGCCGAGGCGGGACAGCAGGACGGCGAGCGCGCCCTCCAGCACCATGAACGGCGTGACGCCCTCGGCCCGCGCCACCTCCCTCAGCCGGGCGTGCACCTCGGCGCCCACCCGCGCGCCCGCCTGGTGGCCGCGGTGGCTGGCGACGGCCGGGCGTGGACGGTCGAACGGCAGCGGCAGCTCCTGAGGCGCGCCGTCCAGCGTGTCCCGCCAGTAGGCGACCTGGCGGGAGATGACGCTGCCGGGGTCGTCCTCGTCGCCGAGCAGGTCGCGCTGCCAGAGCGCGTAGTCGGCGTACTGGACGGGCAGTTCCCGCCAGGCGGGGGCGCGGCCTTCCCTGCGGGCCGCGTACGCGGTGGAGACGTCCTGCGCGAGCGGGCCCATCGACCAGCCGTCACCGGCGATGTGGTGCACGGCCATGACGAGGACGTGCTCGTCGGGGCTCGCGGACAGGAGCGCGGCGCGTACCGGGATCTCCGATGACACGTCGAAGGCGTGGCCGACGACGGCGTCCACGGCCGCGTCGCGGTCGGCGCCCGCGTCCATGATGTGCAGCGTCCAGCCGGTCTCGTCCATGCCGAGCACGTGCTGGTACGGCTCGCCGTCGTGGGCGGGGAAGATCGTGCGCAGGGACTCGTGCCGGTCGAGCACGTCCCGCATGGCGGCGGCCAGGGCCTCGCGGTCGAGGTGGCCGGTCAGCTTCAGCATGACGGGCACGTTGTACGTGGCGCTCGGGCCCTCCAGCTGCTGGATGAACCAGAGGCGGCGCTGTGCGTACGAGAGCGGCACCCGTTCCGGACGTGGCCGCGCGGTCAGGGGTGTCCTGGCCCGGTCGCCGTCGGTGAGGCGGGCGGCGAGGCCGGCGACCGTCGGGCACTCGAACAGGGTGCGGACGGCCACCTCCGTGCCGAGCACGGACCTGATCCGGCTGATCAGCCGTACGGCCAGCAGCGAGTGGCCGCCCAGGTCGAAGAAGTCGTCGTCCACGCCCACCCGGTCCAGGCCGAGGACGTCGGCGAACAGGCCGCACAGGATCTCTTCGCGCGCGTCGGCGGGCCCCCGACCGGCCGCCGACACAGGGATCTCGGGCGCGGGCAGGGCGCGGCGGTCCAGCTTGCCGTTGGCGTTCAACGGCAGGGCCTCCAGCTCCACCACCGCCGCCGGCACCATGTGGCCGGGCAGGCGGTCGGCGGTGAACCGCCGCACTCCCTCCGCCACGCCGGGCTCATCCGGGACGATGTAGGCGACCAGCGTGTCCTCCCGGGCCACCACCACGGCCTGGGCCACCGAAGGATGCGCCGCCAGCACGGTTTCGATCTCGCCCGGCTCCACCCGGAACCCACGCACCTTGACCTGCTCATCGACCCGGCCGAGGTACTCCACCTCACCGTCGGCGTTCCACCGCGCCAAGTCACCGGTGCGATACATGCGACCGCCATAGGGGCACGCCACGAACCGCTCCGCCGTCAACCCAGGCCGCCTCACATACCCCCGCGCCAACCCGGCACCGGCGATGTAGAGCTCGCCCGCCGCGCCCACCGGGACCGGCCGCAACCCCTGATCGAGGACATACAGGCGCGTGTTGGTCAGCGGCCGGCCGATCGGCGGCGCGCCCGAGGTGGTGCCGTGCCAGGCCGCCGCATACACCGTGGCCTCGGTCGGGCCGTAGATGTTGTCCACCCGCGCACCCGGCAGCGCCTCCCTCACCGCGCGCATGACCGGCGCGCTCAGCGCCTCACCGGCCAGCACCACGCGGCCGGGCCGCGCCGTCGTCTCGGCCAGGACCTGCGACAGCGCCGAGGGCACCGCGCTGACCAGCGACACCTCCCACGACCGGCCACGATCAGCCAACGCCAGCAGGTCGTCGACGATCTCGATCGAGCCACCCGACACCAGCGGCGCGAAGATCTCGAAGACCGACACATCGAAACTCAGCGACGTCGCCGCCAGCACCCGCGACAACTCGCTGAACGTGCACGCGGCCCAGTGCAGCAGATTGGCCAGCGACCGGTGCTCGACCAGCACGCCCTTCGGACGCCCGGTGGAGCCCGACGTGTAGATCACATAAGCCGGATGCTCCGGCCGCAGCCCCACCCTGCGGACCGGCCCCTCGGCGCCAACCGCGTCGTCCACGACCAGCACCGGACCCGGCACCACGGCCGCTGTCGCCGCAGAGACGAGCACCGTCACAGGGCGGGCATCCTCCACCAGGTAGGCGATGCGTTCGGCGGGGTAACTGACGTCGATCGGAAGATAGGCGCCGCCCGCCTTCAACACGCCGAACACGGCCACGATCAGGTCGATGCCGCGTTCGAGCGCCACCCCCACGATCGACTCCGGCCCCACCCCACGCCCGACGAGCGCGTTCGCGAGCCGATCCGACCGAGCGTCCAGCTCCGCATAGCTCACCCCGACGCCCTCACACACCACGGCCACCGCATCCGGCGTCCGCGCGACCTGCGCCTCGAACAAATCCACCACAGTCGCGTCCAGCACGGTCGCGGCGGTGTCGTTCCACTCCTCCAGCACGCGCCGTTCGCGCTCATCCAGCACCCCGACCACCGCCAGCGGCGTCCCCGTGTCGGCCTCCAAGGCGTGCACCAGGTTGCCGACCGTCGTGCACAGCACCTCGGCGACCAGCACGGGGTCGATGGGCGCCACCGCGCCGACCACCACCCGGAGCCGGTCGCCGTCGTCGTTCACGGAGACCAGCAGGGGGTAGTTCGTGTGTTCCTGCGAGTAGGCGACCTCGATGCCGTCGAAGGCGTCCGGGGCCTGGTCGTCACCGCCGTTGTGCCGGTAGTTGAACAGCGAGGTGAACAGCGGCGCATCTCCTGGCACCCCGCTCGCCCGCTGCGCCACCGCCAGCGAGGCGTGCTCGTGCGCCAGCAGCTCCGCCAGCTGCCCCCGCATCCCAATGACCGCCTGCGCGACCCCGGTCTCACCGACCCGCACCCGGACCGGCAGCGTGTTGATGTAAGGCCCGGGAACGCGGTCCGCGCCGGCGCCCGCGTTCATGCGGCCGAACAACACCGTCCCGAACACCACGTCGTCCCGGCCCGACACCGCCGCCAGGACCCGAGCCCACGCCACATGCAGCACCGTCGCCGGGCTCACCCCCAGCCCGCGCGCCACCCGCCGCACCCCGGCCGCCACCTCACCGGCGATCGGGACCTGAACCTCCCTGACGTCGGCCCCGCTTCCCCGCACGTCCACCACACCGAACGGCGCGGTCGTCTCCTCGACGTCACCGAGCAGGCCGGCGAAGAAGCGCTCGTGCTCTTCGGTGCTCGCGCTGTTACGGGCCTGGGCCACGAAGTCGCGGAACGGCAGCGGCTCGGGCAGCTCGTCACCGCGCCCGTCCAGGAAGGCCGCCACCTCGCCCAACACCACCTCCAAACCCAGGTGGTCCTGCACCAGGTGATGCACCCGCACCAGAGCGAACCAGCGGTCATCGTCCTGCCTGACGTGCACATCCAGGAGCGGCGCGCGGCCCACGTCCATCGACAAACCCACCGTGGCCACCAGATCACCCGTCACCTCGGACACGGGCAGCACCGCACGTCGCCACACCACCTGGACCGGCTCCGGCAGCCCCTCCCACATCACCGCCGTACGGAAGATGTCGTGCCGGTCGATCACCCGCTGCAACGCCTCCGTGAAAGCGTCCAGCCGCGCCCGGGACTCGAAGGCCAGCACGGTCGGCGTCACATACGCGTCCTCGCCACCCTCGGCGAGCAGATGGTGGAAGAGCAGACCTTCCTGAAGCGGGGCCAACGGGTAGATGTCGGCTACGTTCGCCGCACCCCCCGGCACCCCGGCCACGATCCGGTCGATGTCCGCCTGGGACAGCTCCACCAGCGGCAGCATGTCCGGGGTGATCCCCGTGGCGTCGTCGGGGATCGCGTTCGGCGGCACCACGACCTGCTCGACCCCGGCCACCGCGGCGAGCCCCGCCACCGTCGGCGTCTGGAACAGCGCCCGCACCGACACCGCCACACCCCGCGCCCGAAGCCACTCCACCAGGGAGACGACCAGCAGCGAGTGGCCCCCCAAAGCGAAGAAGTCATCGTCGACCCCGACCCGCTCGAGGCCGAGCACGTGCGCGAACCCCTCGCACAGCAGCTCCTCGCGCGGGTTCGCCGGGCCGCGGCTGCCGACCGTGTACTCGGGTGCCGGCAGGGCTTTGCGGTCCAGTTTGTCGTTGGCGTTGAGGGGCAGCGCGTCGAGCGGGACCACGGCGGCGGGCACCATGTGGGCGGGCAGCCGGACGGCGACGAAGCGCCGTACCGACGCGGCGAGGCCGGCCGGGGCGACGGCCGGGACGACGTACGCGACCAGCCGCTTGTCCCCGGGCCGGTCCTCGCGGACGACCACCGCCGCCTGCGCGACGTCAGGATGCTCCAGCACCACGGCCTGGATCTCGCCCGGCTCGATGCGCATGCCGCGGATCTTCACCTGGTCGTCGGAGCGGCCGACGAACACCAGCTCACCGTCCGCGTTCCACTTGGCCACGTCGCCGGTGCGGTACATGCGCTCGCCGGGGCCGCCGAAGGGGCAGGCGACGAACCGCTCGGCGGTCAGCCCGTGACGTCCCGCGTAGCCGCGGGCGAGGCCGGCGCCCGCGAGATACAGCTCGCCCGCCACGCCCACCGGGGCCGGGGCCAGCCATTCGTCCAGGACGTAGACCCGCGTGTTCGCGATGGGGCGGCCGATCGGCACCTCGGTCACGCCGGGCCGGCAGCGCCAGGCGACCGCGTCGATGGTGGTCTCCACCGGCCCGTAGCCGTTGTACATGGCGCGTCCTGGGCTCCACCGGTCCACCAGGGCGGGGGTGAGGGCCTCGCCGCCGACGTCCAGCACGACGCCGGGCGCGACGGAGCCCTCCTCCATGCCGGCCAGCACCGCGGGCGACAGCACGGCGTGGGTGACCGCGTGCTCCGCCAGGAAGCTCGACAGCGCGGATCCGGCGCGCCGGTCGGCGGGCACCACGACGAGGGTCGCGCCGGTCAGCAGCGCCAGCACCCATTCCAGGCCGAACTGGTCGAAGCCCACCGACGCGAACTGCAGGATCCGCGACCCCGGCCCGATGGGCTCCGGGTATCGCCTGGCCAGCGCGGTCGCGGTGTTGGCCAGGCCGCCGTGGGTGACGGCCACGCCCTTCGGGCGGCCGGTCGAGCCCGAGGTGTAGATGACGTACGCCAGGTGCTCCGGCGACAGGGCGGCGCGCGCTTCCGCGGGTAGGGGCGCGCCGGAGTGCGCCGCCACGTCGGGACCGTCGAGCCGCAGCACGGGGACGTCCTCGGCGACGAGCGCCGCCGTCTCGGCGTTCACCACGGTGACGACCGGCGCCGCGTCGCGCAGCATCCACTCCACCCGCGCCGCCGGGTGGTCGGGGTCGACCAGCAGGTACGCGCCGCTCGCCTTCAGCACGCCGAGCACGGCGATCAGCACGTCCACGCCCCTGCCGAGCACGACCGCCACCAGGGCCTCGGGGCCGACGCCGCGGGCGAGCAGCAGCCGGGCCAGCCGGTTCGCCCGCGCGTCCAGGTCGCCGTACGTCACCTCGCGCCCGTCCCACACCACGGCCACGTCGCCGGGCCGGGTCGCGGCCCTGGTCTCGAACCGTTCGACGACCAGCGCGGGGTCCACGTCCACGGCGGAGTCGTTCCAGTCGGTCAGCGTGCGGCGGCGCTCGTCCGCGCTGATGGCCTCGATCGCCGACAGCGGCCGGTCGGGGTCCTCTGCCAGCGCGGCGAGCACGAGGGCCCAATGCCCGGCGAGCCGCGTGGTGGTGCCGGGTTCGAAGACGTCGGCGGCGGCAGTCACGGCGCCGCGCAGTCCTGCGGGGTCGCCGTGCTCGTCGAACGACTCCGCCACCAGCACGTCCAGATCGACCTTGGCCGCCGCGCCGGTCGCCGGCAGCCCCGCCGCGCGCACGCCCGGCAGGTCGAGCACGGCGTCGGCGTTGTTCTGCAGGGTGAGCATGACCTGGAAGAGGGGGTGGCGGGAGAGCGACCGCGACGGCGCCAGCTCCTCCACCAGGCGTTCGAACGGCACGTCCTGGTGGGCGAGACCGGCCACGCTCGCCGCCCGCACCCGGCCCAGCACCTCGCGGAACGTCGGATCCCCCGACAGGTCCGCGCGCAGCACCAGCGTGTTGACGAAGAACCCGACCAGGTCGTCCAGCGCCTCGTCCGTGCGCCCGGCGTGCGCCGCGCCGATCGGGACGTCCCGGCCCCCGCCCAGCTTGGCCAGCAGCACCGCGAGCGCCGCCTGCAACACCATGAAGGTGGTCGCGCCCTCGGCCCGCGCCACCCGCGCCAGCCGGGCGTGCACGTCGGCGGGCACCTCGAAGGGCGCGAGATGGCCCTGGTGGCCGGGCAGGCCGGGGCGTGCGCGGTCGAAGGGCAGCGTCAGCTCCTCCGGTGCACCGGCGAGCGTCTCCCGCCAGTAGGCGACCTGGCGGGACAGCAGGCTGCCCGGGTCGTCCTCGGCGCCCAGCAGGTCGCGCTGCCACAGGGCATAGTCGGCGTACTGGACCGGCAGCGGCTCCCAGGCCGGGGCCCGTCCCGCCTGGCGGGCTTCGTAGGCCGCCGACAGGTCCCTGGCCAGCGGCGCCATCGACCAGCCGTCCACGGCGATGTGGTGGGCGACGACGACGAGCACCTGCCTGCCGGGCGCGGTGCTCAGCAGCGACGCCCTGATCGGCGGCTCGGTGGTCAGGTCGAAGGTGTGGGCGCAGGCCCGGCCGATCGCGTCCTCGGCGTCCAGCGGCGCCACCTCGGCGACCGGCAGCTCCCAGTCCAGCTCGTCCAGGTGAAGGACCCGCTGGTACGGCTCTCCGTCCACGATCGGGTAGACCGTCCGCAGCACCTCATGCCGGTCGAGCACGTCGCGGAAGGCCGCTTCCAGCGCCGCGCGGTCGAGGTCGCCGGTCAGTTCCAGGACGACGGGGATGTTGTAGGCGGGGCTCGGCCCCTCCAGCCGGTTGATGAACCACAGGCGGCGCTGGGCGTACGACAGGGGCACCCGCTCGGGCCGTCCCCGCACGGCCAGGGGCGCCCGCGCCGCGCGTGCCTCGTCCAGCCGCTCCATGAGCGCGGCCGGCGTCGGCGCGTCGAACAGCGTCCTGACGCTCACCTCGGCGCCGAGCACGGTGCGGATCCTGCTGACCAGCCGCACCGCCAGCAGGGAGTGGCCGCCGACGGCGAAGAAGTCGTCGTCCATGCCGACCTCGGGCCGGCCGAGCACGTCCGCGAACGCCGCGCACAGCAGCTCCTCGCGGGGCCCGGACGGCCGCCGCCCCACGGGGCCCGCCGTTTCGGCGGGCAGCGCCCTGCGGTCGAGCTTGCCGTTGACGGTCAGCGGCAGCGACTCCAGCACCGTCACGGACGGCACCATGTAGTGGGGCAGGCGGCGGGCCGCGAATGCGCGTACCGACTCGGCCAGGCCCTCGCCCTCGCCCTCGCCCTCGGCGGCGGCGGCGGGCACCACGTAGGCGGCGAGCCGCCGGTCGCCGCGCTCGTCGTCGCGCGCGATCACCGCGGCCCGCGCCACGCCGGGGTGCTCGGCGACGACGGCCTGCACCTCGCCGGGCTCGATCCGGAAGCCGCGGATCTTGACCTGGTCGTCGGCGCGTCCCAGGAACACCAGGTCGCCGTCCGCGGTCCATTTCGCGACGTCGCCCGTGCGGTACATGCGCTCGCCCGCGCCGCCGAACGGGCAGGCCACGAACCGCTCCGCCGTCAGCGCCGGCCGGTAGCCGCGCGCCAGGCCCGCGCCCGCCAGGTACAGCTCGCCCGCCGCGCCCACGGGGACCGGCCGCAGCCGCCGGTCGAGCACGTACGCCCTGGTGTTCGCGATCGGCCGGCCGATCGGCACCTCGTCGACGCCGGGACGGCAGCGCCAGACCGTGGCGTCCACCGTGGTCTCGGTCGGGCCGTAGGTGTTGAACATGACCCGTCCCGCCGCCCAGCGGTCCACCACCTCGCGCGGGCACGCCTCGCCGCCCACCTCGATGACCATGTCCGGCGGGACGGCGTCCGGGTCCAGCCCGGCCAGCACCTGGGGCGGCAGCCACACGTGCGTCACCCGCTCCTCGGTCAGGAACGTCGCCAGGTCGGCCCCGGCCCGGCGGTCCTGCGGCACCACGACCAGCGTCGCGCCGGACACCAGCGCCACCGACCAGTCCGTACAGAAGATGTCGAACCCGGGCGAGGCGAACTGCGCCACCCGCGACGCGGGCCCGGTGCCCACGCACGCCACCGCGGCCTCCACCGTGTTGGCGAACGCGCCGTGCGGCACCACCACCGGCTTCGGGCGGCCCGTCGAACCGGAGGTGTAGATGACGTAGGCCGGCTGTCGCGGCAGCGGGCGTTCCCGGAGCGGGGTGTCCGGCAGGGCGGCCAGCTCGGCCGCGACCGCCGGGTCGTCCAGCGCCACCACGGAGGCGTCCCCTGGCGTGTCCGCCCGTCCGACGACCACCACCGGCCGGGCGTCGGCCAGGATGCCGGCGATGCGGTCCGCGGGGTGGCTCACGTCGATGGACAGGTACGCGGCGCCCGCCTTGAGCACGCCGAGCACGGCCGCGACGAGGTCGATGCCGCGCTCCAGCGCGACGCCGACGATCGACTCAGGGCCCGCGCCGCGCGCGATGAGCAGGCGGGCCAGCCGGTTCGCCCGCGCGTCCAGCTCGGCGTAGGTCACCTGCGTTCCTTCGCAGGTCACGGCCACCGCGTCGGGCGTCCGCGCGGCCTGCGCCTCGACGCCCGCGACGACCGAGGTCAGGTGGGTCTCCGCCGTCGTGTCGTTCCACTCGTCGAGCAGCCGGTGCCGCTCGTCCTCGTCCAGGACGCCGATCGCCGCGAGCGGTGTGCCGGCGTCGGCGTGGACGAGGTTCTCGACGGCCGTGGCGAGCAGGGCGCCCACCGCGTGCGGGTCGATCGGCGGCACGACGTCGACCACCAGGCCGAGGGTGCGGCCGTCGTCGTCCACGGCCACGGAGAGGGGGAAGTTGTCGCGCTGCTGGGAGAAGGCGATCGTGATGCCGTCGAAGGTGTCGGTTACCTGGTCGTCGGCGCTGTTGTGTCGGTAGTTGAACAGCGAGGTGAACAGCGGCGCATCTCCTGGCACCCCGCTCGCCCGCTGCGCCACCGCGAGAGAGGCGTGCTCGTGCGCCAGCAGCTCCGCCAGCTGCCCCCGCATCCCAATGACCGCCTGCGCGACCCCGGTCTCACCGACCCGCACCCGGACCGGCAGCGTGTTGATGTAAGGCCCAGGGACCCGGTCGGCGCCGGCGCCCGCGTTCATGCGGCCGAACAACACCGTCCCGAACACCACGTCGTCCCGCCCGGCCACTGCTGCCAGCACCCGGGCCCACGCCACATGCAGCACCGTCGCCGGGCTCACGCCGAGCTCGCGCGCCACCCGCCGCACCCCGGCCGCCACCTCGTCGGGGACCGGCACGCGTGCGCGCCGCGTGTCGTCGCTGCCGCCACGGACGTCCATGAGGCCGAACGGCGCGGTCGTCTCCTCGACGTCACCGAGCAGGCCGGCGAAGAAGCGCTCGTGCTCTTCGGTGCTCGCGCTGTTACGGGCCTGGGCCACGAAGTCGCGGAACGGCAGCGGCTCGGGCAGCTCGTCACCGCGCCCGTCCAGGAAGGCCGCCACCTCGCCCAACACCACCTCCAAACCCAGGTGGTCCTGCACCAGGTGATGCACCCGCACCAGAGCGAACCAGCGGTCATCGTCCTGCCTGACGTGCACATCCAGCAGGGGCGCGCGGCCCACGTCCATCGACAGACCCACCGTGGCCACCAGATCACCCGTCACCTCGGACACGGGCAGCACCGCACGTCGCCACACCACCTGGACCGGCTCCGGCAGCCCCTCCCACATCACCGCCGTACGGAAGATGTCGTGCCGGTCGATCACCCGCTGCAACGCCTCCGTGAAGGCGTCCAGCCGAGTGCGTGTGTCGAAGGCCAGCACCGTGGGCGTCACGTAAGCGTCGTCGCCACCCTCGGCGAGCAGATGGTGGAAGAGCAGACCTTCCTGAAGCGGGGCCAACGGGTAGATGTCGGCCACGTTCGCCGCGCCGTCCGGCACTGCCGCCGTGATCCGGTCGATGTCCGCCTGGGACAGCTCCACCAGCGGCAGCATCTCGGGCGTGATCTCCGTGGCGTCCGGCGGGATCAGGTTCGCCGGTGTCGCCACGCGCTCCGCCTCGACGGTTGCGGCCAGTTCCGCGACCGTCGGTGTCTGGAACAGGGCGCGTACCGGCACGCTGACCCCGCGCTCGCGCAGCCACTCCACCAGGGAGACCACCATCAGCGAGTGGCCGCCCAGGGCGAAGAAGTCGTCGTCCACGCCGACCCGCTCCAGGCCGAGCACGTGCGCGAACCCCTCGCACAGCAGCTCCTCGCGCGGGTTGGCCGGGCCACGACCACCCACGGCGTACTCGGGGACGGGCAGGGCCTTGCGGTCGAGCTTGCCGTTCGCGGTCAGGGGCAACCCTGCCAGCGCCACCACGGCCGACGGCACCATGTGGGCCGGCAGGCGGTCGGCGACGAAGCGCCGTACCGAGCCGGCCAGGTCCTCACGGTCGCCGGCCGGGACGACGTACGCGACCAGCCGCTTGTCCCCAGGCCGGTCCTCGCGGACGACCACCGCCGCCTGCGTCACGTCGGGATGCTCCAGCACCACCGCACGGACCTCGCCCGGCTCGACGCGGAAGCCGCGGATCTTCACCTGGTCGTCCACGCGGGACAGGAACACCAGCTCGCCGTCCGGCGTCCACCGCACGCGGTCGCCTGTCCGGTACATGCGCTCACCGAGGCCGCCGAACGGGCAGGCCACGAACCGCTCGCCGGTCAGCCCGGCCCGGTTGACGTAGCCGCGCGCCACGCCGGCGCCGGCGACGTACAGCTCGCCGGCGGCGCCCACCGGCACCGGCGACAGCCACTCGTCCAGGACGAACACCCGCGTGTTCGCGATCGGCCGGCCGATCGGCACGACGCCGGCCGCCACGCGTCCCGGGTCCAGCCGCGTCGTGACGACGCCGATCGTGGTCTCGGTGGGTCCGTAGTGGTTGAACACCGGGCGGTCGCCGGCGGCCGCGAGCAGCCGCGCCACCCACTCGGGGGCGCCGGCCTCGCCGCCCAGCACCAGCGACCGTCCGGGCAGCACCCGCTCCAGGCCGGACGTCCCGAGCGCCGCGAGGTGCGAGGGCACCGCCTTGAAGTGGTCGATGCGCTGCTCGGCCAGGCCGGCCGCGACCGCCGCCGGGTCGGTGACCTGGTCGGCGTCGAGGACGTGCAGCCGGCCGCCGGAGACCAGGGCGGCCAGCAGCGCCGTGTTGCCGAGGTCGGTCGCCTGCCCCTGCAGCAGCGCGTAGGCGCGGCCGGGTTCGTCCCAGCCCAGGCGAGGCAGCACCGCCGAGGCGTAGTTGGCCAGCGCGCCGTGCGTCACCGCGACGCCTTTTGGCAGGCCGGTGGAGCCGGAGGTGTAGATGACGTAGGCGGGGTTGCGGGGGTCGGCCGGGCTGCCGGGCGCGGTGCCGGGCTCGCCGGCCAGCTGCGCCGCCGTCTCCGGGTCGTCCAGCGCGAGCGTGCGGACCGGCCACGCGGGCGATCCGCCGCGCGTCAGCAGCAGCACCGCCGCGCTGTCGGCCAGCATGTACGCGATCCGCTCCCCGGGCTGTTCTGGGTCGATGGGCAGGTACGCCGCCCCCGCCTTCCACACCGCCAGGATGGCCGCGATCATCTCCGTGCCCTGCGGCAGGCACAGGCCGACGACCGACTCCGGGCCGACGCCGTGCCCGATCAGGTGGTGCGCCAGCCGGTTGGCGCGGGCGTCGAGTGCGGCGTACGACACCTCGGTCCCGGCGTGCGTCACGGCCACGGCTTCGGGTGTTCTGGCCACCTGGGCTTCGAACAGGGCGGCCACGGACGGCGCGGCGACCGGCGTCCCCTGCGGGCTCCCGTCCTTGACCAGCCGATCGCGTTCACGTGCTCCCAGCACCCGCACGCCGGACAGGCGTACGGCGGGGTCGCCGGCCACCACGGTGAGCACGCGGGTCCACCAGCGGGCGAGGCGTTCGGCGGTGCCGGCGTCGAAGAGGTCGGCCGCCACGGTCAGCCAGCCGCGCAGCCCCGCCGGCGCGCCCCGCTCGTCGGACGTCTCGTCCATGTTCAGGGTGAGGTCGAACTTCGCGGACGACGCCTGCGCCGCGTCGTCCTCCTCGCCCGCCCGCACGCCGGCCAGCTCCAGGCTCGCCGCGGCGTTGTTCTGCAGGTTGAGCATCACCTGGAACAGGGGGTGGCGGGAGAGCGACCGCGACGGCGCCAGCTCCTCCACCAGGCGCTCGAACGGCACGTCCTGGTGGGCGAGACCGGCCACGCTCGCCGCCCGCACCCGGCCCAGCACCTCACGGAACGTCGGATCCCCCGACAGGTCGGCGCGCAGCACCAGCGTGTTGACGAAGAACCCGACCAGGTCGTTCAGGGCCTGGTCGGTCCGGCCGGCGTGCGCGGAGCCGATCGGGATGTCGCGGCCCGCGCCCAGCTTGGCCAGCAGCACCGCGAGGGAAGCCTGCAACGTCATGAAGAGGGTGGCCCGCTCGGTCCGGGCGATCTCGGCCAGCCGCCGGTGCACGTCGGCCGGGATCGTGACGGGCACCCTGATCCCGCGGTTGCTCGACACGGCCGGGCGCGGCCGGTCGTAGGGCAGGTCCAGCTCCTCGGGGATGCCGTCGAGCGTCTGCCGCCAGAACCCGATCTGCCGGGACAGGACGCTGCCCGGATCGTCCTCCGCGCCGAGCAGCTCCCGCTGCCACAACGTGTAGTCGGCGTACTGCACCGGCAGTGGCTCCCAGGCCGGGGCCCGACCGGCGCGGCGTGCCTCATAGGCGGCCGACAGGTCCCGGGCGAGCGGCCCCATCGACCAGCCGTCCGCCGCGATGTGGTGCGTCACCACCACCAGGACCTGTTCGCCCGGCCCCGCCACGAACAACCACGCCCGGATCGGCACCTCACGGGCGAGGTCGAAGGCGCACGCCTTCGCCTCCGCCACCGCACCGTCGAGACCGCCGGGGTCCACCTCGACGACCGACAGCTCCCACGCCAGCTCGTCCATGCTCAGGATCCGCTGGTACGGCTCACCCCCCTCGACCGGGAACACCGTCCGCAGCACCTCGTGCCGGCCGATGACGTCACGCAGCGCCACGGCGAGCGCGTCGCGGTCGAGGTCGCCGGTCAGCCGCAGGACGAAGGGCAGGTTGTAGGCGGCGTTCGGGCCCTCGAGCCGGTGGATGAACCACAGCCGGCGCTGCGCGAACGACAAGGGGATCATCAGGAGTCCTCCTGTCCGCGACGCATCGGCCGGAGCGCCGGACGCGATGGTCGTCCCTGTTCGATGCGGTGGGCCAGACCGGCCACCGTCGGCGTGTCGAAGACGTCGGCGATCCTGACCTCGACGCCGATGGCGTGCCGGATCGTGTTGACCAGCTGGATGGCCAGCAGGGAGTGGCCGCCCAGGGTGAAGAAGTCGTCGTCGGCGCCGACCCGTTCCAGGCCGAGCACCTGCGCGAACACCTCGCACAGCGCCTCTTCCTGCGGCGTGGCCGGGGCTCTCCCCTGGCCCGCCTGGTGTTCGGCGGAGGCGGGCAGGGCGGCGCGGTCGAGCTTGCCGTTGACGGTCAGGGGCAGCTCGTCGAGCACCACCACGGCCGAGGGCACCAGGTGGGCGGGCAGGCGGTCGGCGGCGTAGCGCCGGACGTCCTCCGCGTCGCCGCCCACGACGTAGGCGACCAGGCGTTTCTCTCCCCCGTCGTCGTGCACGATCACCGCCGCCTGGGACACGTCCGGGTGCGTGGCCAGCACCGCGCGCACTTCTCCGGGCTCGACCCGCATGCCGCGGATCTTCACCTGCTCGTCCACCCGGCCCACGAAGATCAGCTCGCCGTCGGCGGTCCAGCGGGCCACGTCTCCCGTCCGGTACATGCGGCCGCCGTACGGGCAGGCCACGAAACGCTCCGCCGTGAGGCCGGGCCGGCCGACATAGCCGCGCGCCACCTGGACGCCCGCGATGTAGACCTCGCCGGCGACGCCCGGCGGCACCGGCGTCAGGCGGTCGTCCAGCACGTACAGCCGGGTGTTGGCGATCGGCCGGCCGAACGGCACCGCCGAGCGGGTCCCGTTGTGCTCGACGAGGCCCTCGGCCACCATCACCGTCGCCTCCGTGGGGCCGTAGGTGTTGACCAGGCGGCGGCCCCACGACCAGCTGCGCGCCGTCCCGCTCGCGATCGGCTCCGCGCCCACGAGCAGCGCCTGGACGCCCGGCCAGTCGGCCGGGTCGATCACTTCAAGCAGCGACGGCACCACGCTGGCCGCGCACACCCGTTCCGTGGTCACCAGCTCGCGCAGCAGCCCGGCGTCGGTCCGCTCGGCGGGCAGCGCGACGACGAGGCGTCCGCCCCGGCTCAGGGTCACGGCGACGTCCAGCACGGAGGCGTCGAAGCCGAACGAGGCGAACTGCAGCACGCCGGCCCCCGGCCCGACGCCCATGATCGGGGCGAACACCTCGATGAGGTTCACCAGCCCTGCGTGCGCCACGCCCACGCCCTTCGGGGCGCCGGTCGAGCCCGAGGTGTAGATGACGTACGCCAGGCTCGAACCGTCGATCGCCACGTCCGGCCGTTCGTCCGGCAGGCTCGCCAGCCGGGCCGCCTCGGCGGGGTCGTTCATGACCACCCATTCGACGCCGGACGTCCGTGCGGCCAGCCCGACCCGCGCGCAGATGTCGCGGTCCGTCACCACGACCCGTACGCCGGCGTCGCGCAGCATGTACTCGGCCCGCTCGATCGGGTACTCGACGTCGATCGGCACGTACACGCCGCCCGCCTTCCAGACCGCGAGCAGCGCGACGACGGCGTCCACGCCGCGCTTGAACAGCACGCCGACCGGCGACTCAGGCCCCACGCCGTGCGCGATCAGGCGCCGGGCCAGCCGGTTCGCGCGGGCGTCGAGCTGCGCGTACGTCAGGTGGGCGCCGCCCGACACCACGGCCACCCCGTCGGGGGTGCGGTCGGCCTGCGCCTCGATCTCCCGCACCACCGACGTGGGCGGCAGCGCAGCCTGCCCGCCCTGCCAGGTGTCCAGCACCTGGCGCCGCTCGGCGTCGTCCAGCACGTCCACGGCGGAGAGCGGGGCGTCCATGAGGGTGTCGAGGCTCTCCAGCAGCCGCGCCCACCGGCGCGCCAGCCGCTCGACGCTCTCCTCCTCGAACAAGTCGGCCGCCGCGACCAGCGACCCCTGCAGCCCGGCCGGGGCGCCGTGTTCGTCGAAGACCTCGCCGACGTTGAAGTCGAGGTCGAAGCGGGCCGCCAGCACGCCCTTGGCGAGGTCCGAGTGGACCATGCCGGGCAGGTCCAGGGTGGCGTCGGTGTTGTTCTGGACGGTGAGCATCACCTGGAACAGCGGATGCCGGGCCAGCGACCGGGACGGGGCCAGCTCCTCCACCAACCGCTCGAACGGCACGTCCTGATGCGCCAGCGCCCCCAACGCCGCCTCCCGCACCCGCCCCAGCACTTCCCGAAGCGACGGGTCACCTGACACATCCGCCCGGATCACCAGCGTGTTGACGAAGAAGCCCGCCAGATCATCCAGCGCCTCATCCAACCGGCCCGCATGCGCCGACCCGATCGGCACGTCCCGCCCCGCCCCCAGCTTCGCCAGCATCACCGCCAGCACCGCCTGCAACAGCATGAACATCGTCACGCCCTCAGCCCGCGCCACCTCACCCAGCCGCGCGTGCACCTCCGCCGGCACCCGCAGCGGAACCTCCACGCCTCGATGCGACGCGACAGCCGGACGCGACCGATCCACCGGCAACGCCAGCTCCTCCGGGATCCCGTCCAGCGCCTCCCGCCAGAAGCCGACCTGCTTCGCCAGCACACTGCCCGGATCGTCCCGCTCCCCCAGCAACTCCCGCTGCCACAAGGCGTAATCGGCGTACTGCACGGGCAACGGCTCCCACACCGGCGCCCTGCCACGGGAACGAGCCTCGTATGCCAGCGACACGTCCCGCGCCAGCGGCCCCATCGACCACCCGTCCGCCGCGATGTGATGCGTCACCACCACCAGCGCCTGCTCCGAACCGGCCACGAACAACCACGCCCGGATCGGCACCTCGGACGCCAGATCGAAGGCGTACTCCTTCGCCTCGGCCACCGCCCCGGCCAGCTCGGCGGGATCCACCTCGACGACCGAGAGCTCCCAGTCGAGCGCCTCCCCGCTCAGCACCTGCTGGTACGGCTCGCCGTCGGCGGTCGGGAACACTGTCCGCAGCACCTCGTGCCGGCCGATGACGTCCCGCAAAGCCGCGCCCAGAGCGTCCCGGTCGACGTCACCGGTCAGCATCTGCGTGATCGGCAGGTTGTAGGTGGCGGTCGGCCCCTCCAACTGCTGGATGAACCACAGGCGGCGCTGCGCGAACGACAACGGCACCCGCTCAGGCCGCACCCGCGCCGTCAACGCAGGCCGAGCCTCATCCGCCTCCGCCAACCGCTCCGCCAGCCCCCTGACCGTCGGCGCCTCGAACAGGACCCGGATCTCCACCTCCACATCCAGGACCGCCCTGATCCGGCTCACCAGCCGCACCGCCAGCAGCGAGTGCCCGCCCAGGACGAAGAAGTCGTCGTCCACCCCGACCTCGGGCAGCCCGAGCACCTCGGCGAAGGCCGCACACAGCAGCTCCTCCCGCGCATCCGCCGGTCCCCTGCTCGCCCGCGTCACCTCCGGCGCCGGCAGCGCGCCTCGGTCGAGCTTGCCGTTCACGGTCAGCGGCAGCTCATCCAGCACCACCAGCGCCGACGGCACCATGAACTCCGGCAACCGCTCGCCCGCGAACCGCCGCACCGCCTCCGTCAGCTCGTCCGCCCCCACGTCAGCGGCCGGAACCAGGTAGCCGACCAGCCGCTTGTCCCCCGAGCCGTCCTCGCGCACCACCACCGCCGCGTCCGACACCCACCGATGCCGGGACAGCACCGCACGCACCTCGCCGGGCTCGATCCGCATGCCGCGGATCTTCACCTGCTCGTCCGCCCGCCCGACGTAGACCAGCTCACCGTCATCCCAGCGCGCCACATCGCCCGTGCGATACATCCGCCCGCCCCCGAACGGACACGCCACGAACCGCTCGGCCGTCAACCCCGGCCGGCCCACATACCCGCGCGCCACCCCCGGCCCCGCCACATAGACCTCGCCGGCGACTCCGACCGGAACCGGCGCCAACCGCTCGTCCAGAACCCAGACCCGGGTGTCGATGACCGGCCGCCCGATGGACACGCGGTCCGGGCCGCACTGCCACAAGGTGGCATCCACCGTCGTCTCGGACGGCCCATAGGAATTGAACATCCGCCGGCCGGTGCTCCAGCTCTCCAGCACGGCCGCCGTCAACGCCTCACCCGCCGCCGTCACCGTCACGCTCGCATCCAGCCCGGCCGGGTCCAGCCCCGCCAGCACCGCCGGCGGCAACGTCACATGCGACACCCGGAAGGCGTTCAGCGCCTGCAAAAGCGCCTCACCCAGCCGGGCTTCCTCGGGGACGATCGCCAGCGACGCCCCCGAAAGCAGCCCCAGCCACTCCCAGCCGAAGGTGTCGAAGCCGGGTGATGCGAACTGCGCCACCCGCGAGCCCTGCCCGATACCCAGCCAGCGTTGCTGCCCCTCGACCAGCGCGCCGATCCCGGCATGCGAGACCACCACACCCTTCGGCGCCCCCGTCGAACCGGACGTGAACATCACATACGCCGCCTGATCGACACGCAGCACACCCCGCTCATCGACTGACAACCGGCCGCCCGCCAGCTGCGCGAGCTCAGGGTCATCAGAAAGCACCACGTCGACGCCGTCGGGCAGGCAGTCCATCGTCCCCGGCGACGCGACCGCCACCCGCACCCCAGCCTGGCTGATCACCGACTCGATACGCGCTTCCGGGTAAGTGACATCCACCGGCAGATAAGCCGCGCCCGCCTTCAGCACCCCCAGCAGCGCCACGACCAGGTCCACGCCACGTTCCAGCGCCACCGCCACGACCGACTCCGCGCCTGCCCCGCGGCCCAGCAGCGCCCGGGCCAGCCGGTTCGCGCGGACCTCCACCTCGGCGAACGACACCTCCATGCCGTCGCTCACCACCGCCACCGCAGCCGGATCCCGATCCACCTGCGCCTCGAACAGCTCCGCCACCGTCCCCGCAAGCGAACCCGCGGAACCCGTGCCCCAGGAAGCCAAACGCTCAAGATCCGCCGCGTCCAGCACCCCCACCTCTGCCAATGAGGTGTCCGGAGCCGACTCCAAGGCCGTCAGCACGTTCTCCACGACCGTGCACACCAGCCCGGCCACGACCTCCGCGTCCACCCCGGCGACCGCATCCACCACCACCGACATCCCGTCGCCGTTGTCCTCGACGATGACCGAGAGGGGGTAGTTGGTCGGCTCCTCGGTGAAGACGACCCGGACGCCGGGCAGCCGGGTGTGGAGTTCGGCGCCGCCGTCCGCGTTGTGCCGGTAGTTGAAGATCGAGGTGAACAGCGGCAGGTCGGCGGGGACGCCGCTCGCGCGCTGGGCGACGGCCAGCGGCGCGTGCTCGTGCACGAGCAGGTCCGCCAGTTGGCCGCGCATCCCGGCCACGGCCGCCGCCACGTCGGCGTGGCCGAGCCGTACGCGGACCGGCAGCAGGTTCATGAAGGGGCCGGGGGCGCGGTCGGCGCCGGGGCCGGCGTTCATGCGGCCGAACAGGACGGTCCCGAACACCACGTCGTCCCGCCCCGACACCGCGCCCAGCACCCGGGCCCACACCACGTGCATCACGGTCGCCGGACTCACCCCGAGCCGCCGGGACACCTCGCGCAGGCGGCTCTCCAGCGCCGGGTCGAGATCGGACGTGGCCCGCTCGGCCCGGCCGCCGGTCTGGGTGTCGCGCAGTCCGAAGGGCGCGGTCGGTTCCTCGACGTCGCCCAGCAACCCGGCGAAGTACCGCTCGTGCTCTTCCTCGCTCACCCCGCGCCTGGCCTGCGCGACGAAGGTGCGGAACGGCACCGGCTCGCCCAGCTCACCACCACGCCCCGCCAGGAACGCCCCCACCTCGTCCAGCAGGATCTCCAGGCCCAGGTGGTCCTGCACGAGGTGGTGCATGCGGACCATGGCCAGCCACCGCTCGGAGCCGGGCACGCGGGCGGTGTGGACGTCCAGCAGGGGCGCCCGGCCGAGATCCATGGACGGGTCGGCGGCGGCGATCAGCTGCTCGACCAGGTCACCGCCGGAGGCGTCCAGCTCCACGGTCTCCACGGGCAGCGCGGCCTGCCGCCACACCACCTGGACCGGCTCCCGCACCCCCTCCCAGGCCAGCGACGTACGGAAGACGTCATGCCGGTCGACGACCCGCCGCAACGCCCCGACCACCTCGTCCAGCCGCTCCCGCGACGCGAACTCCAGCACCACCGGACGGGTGTAGACGTCCTGTCCGTCGCCCACCAGCAGGTGGTGGAAGAGCAGGCCCTCCTGCAGCGGCGCGAGGGGATAGACGTCCGCGACGTTCGCCGCCCCGCCCTCGACCCCCGCCACGATCCGGTCGATCTCCGCCTGCGACAGGCTCACCAGCGGCAGCATCTCCGGCGTGATCTCGCGCGCGCCTTCGGGGACGGCGCCGGCGGGTACGGCCATCGGCTCGGCGCCCGTCACCGCCGCCAGCCCGGCCACGGTCGGCGCCTGGAAGAACGCCCGCACCGACACCGTCACGCCGCGCGCCCGCAGCCACTCGACCAGCGACACCACCAGCAGCGAGTGACCGCCCAGCGCGAAGAAGTCGTCCTCCACGCCCACCCGCTCCAGCCCGAGCACGTGCGCGAAGCCCTCGCACAGCAGCTCTTCGCGGGCGTCGGCGGGGCCGCGCCCGGCGCCGCCGGACCGCTCGGGGGCAGGCAGGGCGTCGCGGTCGAGCTTGCCGTTGACGGTCACCGGCAACGCGTCCAGCACGACCACCGCCGACGGCACCATGTACTCGGGCAACCGCCGCGCCGCCTCCCGCCGCACCCGCTCCGGCAGCTCGCCGGCCGCACCGCCGTCCGCACCGCCGTCCGCACCGCCGGCCGGGACGACGTAGGCGACCAGCCGCTTGTCGCCCGGGGTGTCCTCGCGGGCCATCACCGTGGCGTGGGCGACCTCGGGGTGGGCGGCGATGACGGTCTCGATCTCGCCGGGCTCGATGCGGACGCCGCGGATCTTCACCTGGTCGTCGGTGCGGCCGAGGAACATGATCTGCCCGTCGGCGGTCCACCGGGCCAGGTCGCCCGTGCGGTACATGCGCCCGCCGTAGGGGCAGGCCACGAACCGTTCGGCGGTCAGGCCGGGACGGCCGGCGTAGCCGCGGGCGAGCTGCACGCCCGCCAGGTACAGCTCGCCGGTGACGCCCACCGGCGCGGGCCGCAGGAACTCGTCCAGCACGTACACCTGCGTGTTGGCCACGGGCGAGCCGATGCGCACGGGACGGCCGGGGGCGCAGCGCCAGGCGGTGACGTCCACGGTCGCCTCGGTCGGGCCGTACATGTTGTGCAGCTCGACGCCGTCGAGCGCCTGGAAGAAGCGGTCCTGCAGGGCCGCGGGCAGTGTCTCGCCGCCGCACATGACCGTGCGCAGCCGGGTGCCGCGCGTGAGCTCCGGTTCCCGCAGGAACACCTCCAGCAGGGACGGGACGAAGTGCGCGACGCTCACCCCGGCCCGCCGCATCAGCCCGGCGAGGTAGGCGGGGTCGCGGTGCCCGCCGGGACGGGCGACGACCAGGGCGGCGCCCACCATCAGCGGCCAGAACACCTCCCACAGCGACACGTCGAACCCGGTCGGCGTCTTCTGCAGCACCCGATCGTCGCCGGTGAGCCGCAGCCGCTCCTGCATCCAGGCCAGCCGGTTCACCGCCGCCTCGTGCGGGATCACCACGCCCTTGGGGACGCCGGTCGAGCCGGAGGTGTACATGACGTAGGCCGCGTGCGCGGGCAGCGGCTCGCGCCGTTCGCCGGGCCCGAACGGCTCGCCGGGCAGCTCGGCGAGCCGCGCCCGCACGACGGGGTCGTCCAGGGCCAGGCAGGGCGCGCCGGCGGGCGCAGGGCCGCCTGAGGTGAGGACGACGTGCACGCCGGCGTCCCCGGCCATGAACGCGAGCCGCTCGGCGGGATGCCCGGGATCCAGCGGCAGGTACGCCCCGCCCGCCTTCAGCACGCCCAGCAGCGCCACGATCAGGTCGGTCCCGCGGTCCATGGCGACCCCGACGACCGTGTCGGGACCGACACCGGTGTCGATGAGCAGCCGCGCGAGCCGGTTCGCCCGCGCGTCCAGCTCGGCGTAGGTGACCTCGCCGTCCTCGCACACCACGGCGACCGCGCCGGGCGTGCGGGCGGCCTGCGCCTCGACGAGCGCGGGCAGCGTCGCGTCCCCGCGCGGCACGGCCGTGTCGTTCCACCCGGTCAGCACCTGGCGGCGCTCGTCGGGGGCGAGGACGTCCACGGCGGACGTGGGCAGCTCAGGATCGCCGGCCAGGTGGGTGAGTGCGCGCGTCCACCGGTCGGCGAGCCGCTCGGCCGTGCCGGCGTCGAACAGGTCGGCCGCCGCGATCACCACGCCCCGCAGGCCGGCGGGCGCGCCGCGCTCGTCCCGCTCTTCTCGTACGTAGACCTGGAGGTCGAACTTGGCCACCGGCGGGACCGACGTCTCCAGCACCGTGTCCGCGAGCAATGCCCCGGCCCGCACGCCGGGCAAGTCGAGCCGGGCGTCCTCGGCGTTCTGGAGGGTGAGCATCACCTGGAAGAGCGGGTGGCGCGACAACGAGCGGGCCGGCGCCAGCTCCTCCACCAGCCGCTCGAACGGCACGTCCTGATGGGCGTACGCGCCCAGGCTCGTCTCGCGCACCCGGTCGAGCACCTCGCGGAACGCGGGGTCGCCCGACAGGTCCGTACGCAGCACGAGCGTGTTGACGAAGAAGCCGACGAGGTCGTCCAGCGCCTCGTCCATGCGGCCGGCGACCGCGACGCCGATGGGGATGTCGCGCCCGGCGCCCAGCCGGTTCAGCAGCACGGCGAGCGCGGCCTGCAGCACCATGAACGTGGTCACGCCCGCGTCCCGCGCGAGCTCCGCCAGCCGCGCGTGCACCTCGGCGGGCACCCGGTACGCGGTGACGTGCCCCCGGTGACCGGCGACGGCGGGACGCGGCCGGTCGAACGGCAGCGGCAGCTCCTCGGGCAGGCCGGCGAGCGCCTCCCGCCAGTAGGCGATCTGCCGGGCGAGCAGGCTGCCGGGGTCGTGCTCGTCGCCGAGCAGCCGCCGTTGCCACTGGGCGTAGTCGGCGTACTGGACGGGCAGCGGCTCCCAGTCCGGCGCCCGGCCCTGGCGGCGGGCGGCGTAGGCGGCCGAGAGGTCGCGGGCGAGCGGCGTCTCGGACCAGGCGTCGCCGGCGATGTGGTGCAGCACCATGACCAGCACCCGCTCGCCCTGGTCCGTCGCGAGCAGCCACGCCTTGATCGGCGGCTCCACGGCCAGGTCGAACGTGTGCCGGTACGCCTTCCGAACCGCCTGGTCCAGGTCTCGCACCTGGACGAGCGGCAGGTCCCAGTCCAGCTCGGCCGGGCTCAGCACCCGCTGGCACGGCTCGCCGTCCTCGACCGCGAACACCGTGCGCAGCACCTCGTGCCGCGCGATGACGTCGAGGAGCGCCGCTTCCAGCGCGGGGTGGTCGACGTCGCCGGTCAGCTTGAGCGCGACGGGGATGTTGTAGGTGTCGCTCAGGCCCTCCAGCTGCTGGATGAACCACAGGCGGCGCTGCGCGAACGACAGCGGCAGCCGTTCAGGGCGCTCCTGCGCGGTGAGCGGCGGCCGGGCGGTGTCCGCCTCGTCGAGCCTGGTGGCCAGGGCGGCCACGGTCGGGTTCTCGAAGAGCGTCCTGATGCCGAGGTCCACGTCCAGCAGGCGGCGTACGCGGCTGACGAGGCGCACCGCGAGCAGCGAGTGGCCGCCCAGCGCGAAGAAGTCGTCGTGCACGCCGACCTCGGCCAGGCCCAGCACTTCGGCGAACACCCCGCACAGCAGCTCCTCGCGCAGCGACGCGGGACGGCGGCCGGCGCCGGCGGCGTAGGCGGGGGCGGGCAGCGCCTTGCGGTCGAGCTTTCCGTTGATCGTCAGCGGCAGGGCGTCGAGCGTGACGACGGCCGCGGGCACCATGTAGTGCGGCAGCCGTTCCGCGGCGTGCCGCCGCAGCCGCTCGCCCAGCTCAGCCCCGACGTCTCCAGCCCCGTCCTCTTCGGCGGCCTCTTCGGCGGCGGGGACCACGTACGCCACCAGCCGCCGGTCACCGGCCACGTCCTCGCGGGCGATCACCGCCGCCTGCGCCACCCCTGGATGGGCGGCGAGCACGCTGCGCACCTCGCCCGGCTCGATGCGGAAGCCGCGGATCTTGATCTGGTCGTCGGCGCGGCCGAGGAACTCCAGCTCCCCTTCGCCGTTCCAGCGCACCAGGTCGCCGGTGCGGTACATGCGCTCCCCCGCGTCGCCGTGCGGGCAGGCGACGAAGCGTTCTGCGGTCAGCCCGGCGAGGCCGGCGTAGCCCCTGGCGACGCCGGTGCCCGCCACGTACAGCTCGCCCGCCACGCCGACCGGCACCGGCTCGAGACCGCGGTCCAGCACGAACACGCGGGTGTTGGCGATGGGCGACCCGATGGGCACCTCGCCGGTCACGGGGCGGCACCGCCAGACCGCCGCGTCCACCGCGGTCTCCGTCGGGCCGTAGGAGTTGAACATCACCCGGTCCGCCGACCAGGTCCGTACCAGTTCGGGCGAGCAGGCCTCGCCGCCGACGTCCACGACCACGCCGGGCGCGATCGACCCCTCGTCCAGGCCGGCCAGCACCACCGGCGGCAGCCACACGTGCGTCACCCGCTCCTCGGCGAGGAACGCCGACAGGTCGGCGCCGGCCCTGCGGTCCTGCGGCACCACGACCAGGGTCGCGCCCGACACCAGCGGCACCGACCATTCCAGGCAGAACTGGTCGAAGCTCACCGACGCGAACTGCGCCACCCGCGACCCCCGCCGCGCCCCGAACCGTTCCGCCGTCGCGGCGACCGTGTTGGCGAAGCCGCCGTGGGTGACGATCACGCCTTTCGGCCGTCCTGTGGAGCCGGAGGTGTGGATGACGTAGGCCGGGTGCGCGGGCAGGGTCGGCGCCGCGGGCGGCGGGCCGCCGGGCAGCGCGGCCAGCTCGGTCACGACGGCGGGATCGTCCAGGACCAGGGTCCGTCCCGGCACGCCGGCCACGCCGGAGGTGGTGATCACGACCGTCGCGGCGGCGTCGTCCAGCATGTACGCGATGCGCTCCGCCGGGTGCCGCGGATCGATCGGCAGGTAGGCGCCGCCCGCCTTCAGTACCGCCAGCAGCGACGTGACCAGCTCGACCCCGCGCTCCAGCACCAGGCCGACCACCGACTCGGGCCCCACCTGCCGGGCGAGCAGCAGCCGGGCCAGCCGGTCCGCCCGCGCGTCCAGCTCGGCGTAGGTGACCTCGACGCCGCCCGCCACCACCGCCACCGCGTCGGGGGTCCGCGCCGCCTGCGCCTCGAACCACCGCGCCACCGGCCCGTCGGGGACCGCCGCCGCCGTGTCGTTCCCTTCGGTGAGCAGCCGGTCGCGCTCGTCCTCGCTCAGCACCCTGACGGCCGACAGCGGCGGCTCCGCGCCGCCGTCCACCGCCTCGGCCAGCGCGCCGGCCAGGTTCCCGACCGTCGTGCGCAGCATGCGCGCCACCGCGTGCGGGTCGATCGGCGGCACGCCCTCGACGAGCAGGTCCAGCGCGTCGCCGTCGTCGTCCACCGACACCGACAGGGGGTAGTTGTCCCACTCCCGCAGCGCGACCACGCGGATGCCCTCGGCCACGCCGGTGCGGTCACCGGCGGCGTTGTGCCGGTAGTTGAGCAGCGAGGTGAACAGCGGCGTGTCGCCCGCCACGCCGCCGGCCCGCTGCGCGAGGGCCAGGGGGGCGTGCTCGTGCTCCAGCAGCCCGGCCAGCCGGTCGCGCATCGCGGTCACGGCCGCCACGACGCCGGTGCCGTCCACTTGGGCGCGTACCGGGAGGGTGTTGATGAACGGTCCTGGCACCCGGTCGGCGCCGGCGCCCGCGTTCATGCGGCCGAACAGCACCGTCCCGAACACCACGTCGTCCCGCCCGGCCACGGCCGCGAGCACGCGCGCCCAGGCCAGATGCAGGACGGTCGCCGGGCTCGTGCCGAGCGCCCGCGCCACCCGGCGCAGCCGGGCGGTGACGTCGGGGGCGAGGCCGAGCCTGGCCCGTTCCGTGGCGGTGTGGTGGCCGCGCACGTCGAGCACCCCGTACGGCGCGGTCGGCTCGTCCACGTCGCCCAGCAGCTCGGCGAAGAACCGCTCGTGCTCCGCCTCGCCGTCGGCGCCGCGCGCCTGCGCGACGAAACCGCGGAACGGCGGCGGCGCGGCCAGCTCGTCCCCGTGTCCGGCGAGGAAGGCGCGCACCTCGTCGAGCACGAGTTCCTGCCCGGCGTGGTCCTGGGCGAGGTGGTGCACGCGGATGAGGCCGAGCCACCGCTGCCCGTCCTGGGCGGCGTGCACGTCGATGAGCGGGGCCCGTCCGAGGTCCATGGACAGACCGGCGGCCTCGATGAGCCGCTCGACGGGGTCGCCCGCGCCGAGTTCGACGGCGTGGACGCGGAGGCCGGCGTGCCGCCGGACCACCTGGACCGGCTCGTCCAGGCCCTCCCACGCCACCGAGGTGCGCAGGATGTCGTGCCGGTCGATGACGTGCTGGAGCGCCTCGGTGAAGGCGTCCAGCCTGGCCCTGTCGTCGAACTCCAGCACCGTCACCAGCACGTACGCGTCCGCGCCGGTCCCGGCGAGCAGGTGGTGGAAGAGGATGCCCTCCTGCAGGGGCGCGAGCGGGTAGATGTCGGCGACGTTGGCGGCGCCGCCCGGCACCCCGGCCACGATCCGGTCGATCTCCGCCTGCGACAGCTCGACCAGGGGCAGCATCTCGGGGGTGATCCTGGTGGCGCCCTCGGGGACGGCGGCGGGCGGCGCCTCCGCCTGCTCGGCGCCCGCCGCCGTGGCCAGCCCTGCCACGGTCGGCGTCTGGAACAGCGCGCGTACGGGGACGCGCAGGCCGTGCTCGCGCAGCCACTCCACCAGCGAGACGACCAGCAGCGAGTGGCCGCCGAGCGCGAAGAAGTCCTCGTCGACGCCCACCCGGTCGAGGCCGAGCACGTGCGCGAAGCCGGCGCACAGCAGCTCCTCGCGCGGGCCGGACGGGCCGCGGCCCGCGCCGGCGGCGTACTGGGGGGCCGGCAGCGCCCTGCGGTCCAGCTTGCCGTTGACCGTGACCGGCAGCGCGTCCAGGACGACCACCGCCGACGGCACCATGTAGTCGGGCAGCCGCCGCCCGGCCCAGCTCCGCACCTCGTCCGGCTCGGCCTCGGCGCCGACCACGTACGCGACCAGCCGCGCCCCGCCCTGCTCCTGGCGGGCGACCACCGCGGCCTGCGCCACCTGCGGGTGCGCCGCGATCACGGCCTGCACCTCGCCAGGCTCGACGCGCATCCCGCGGATCTTCACCTGGTCGTCGGCCCGGCCCAGGAACTCCAGCTGCCCGTCGGGCCGCCAGCGGGCCCGGTCGCCGGTGCGGTACATGCGCTCGCCCGGCTCGCCGTAAGGGCAGGCCATGAACCGTTCGGCGGTCAGGCCCGGCTGTCCCGCGTAGCCGCGGGCCAGCTGCACCCCGGCCAGGTACAGCTCGCCCGCCACCCCGACCGGGACCGGCCGCAGGGAGGCGTCCAGCACGTAGGCGCGGGTGTTGGCGACCGGGGCGCCGATCGCGACCGGGGCGTCCCTGCGGCATCGCCATGCGGTGACGTCCACCGACGCCTCGGTGGGGCCGTACAGGTTGTGCAGCTCCGCCTCGCCCAGCACGTCGAAGAAGCGCTCCTGCAACGGCTGCGGCAGCGCCTCGCCCGAGCACACCACCCAGCGCAGCCCGTCGCAGGCCGCCGCCGAGGGCTGCCGCAGGAACACCTCCAGCATCGACGGCACGAAGTGCGCGACACTCACCCGGGCGTCCCTGATCAGCTCCGCCAGGTACGCCGGGTCGCGGTGCCCGCCCGGCCTGGCCACGACCAGCGTGGCGCCGGTCACCAGCGGCCAGAAGAACTCCCAGACCGACACGTCGAAGCCGTATGGCGTCTTCTGCAGCACCCGGTCGCCGGGCTCCAGCGGCAGCCGCCGCTGCATCCAGGCCAGCCGGTTCACCACGCCGGCGTGCGGCACCACGACGCCCTTCGGCCGTCCCGTCGATCCGGAGGTGAAGATCACGTACGCGGCCTGGCCGGGCCGCACGTCGCCGCGCACCGGCTCGCCCGGCGGCAGGTCGTCCGCCCGCAGCGCGGTCACGCCGTCCGGCACCAGCGCGGCGGTGCCGGCCGAGCAGACCATCACCCGAGCCCTCGCGTCGGCCAGCATCGAGGCCACCCGCTCAGGCGGGAGCTCGACCTCGACCGGCAGGTAGGCCGCGCCCGCCTTGAGCACGCCCAGCAGCGCGACCACGAGATCGACGCCGCGTTCCATGGCGACGCCCACCACCGACTCGGCCGTCACGCCGTCGGCCGCCAGCGCCCCGGCGAGCCGTCCGGCTCGTTCGTCCAGCTCCGCGTAGGTGACCTCGGCGCCTTCGTACACCACCGCGACCGCGTCGGGGGTGCGCGCCGCCTGAGCCTCCACCAGCCCGATCAGGGAGGTGTCCGGTACGGGCGCGTCGGTCGTGTTCCACGCCCACACCACCTGGTCCCACTCGTCGGCGGCCAGCACGTCCACCTCGGACAGGCGGGCGGAGACGTCCCTGACGAGCGTGTCGAGCAGCCGCACCCAGCGCTCCGCGACCCGCTCGGCGCTGTCGCGGTCGAACAGGTCCGCCGCCGCGATCACGTACCCCCGCAGCCCGGCCGGCTCGCCGGCCTCGTCGAACACCTCGGCCGCCGCCACGTCGAGGTCGAACTTGGCGGGCGCCGTGGCCGGGGAGATCTCCCTGGCCGTCACGCCGGCCAGGTGCAGTGGCACGCCGGTGTCGTTCTGCAGCGTGAGCATGACCTGGAACAGCGGGTGGCGGGCGAGCGACCGGGCCGGCGCGAGCTCCTCCACCAGCCGTTCGAACGGCACGTCCTGATGGGAGTGGGCGTCGAGCCCCGTCTCCCTGACGCGGCCCAGCACCTCGCGGAAGGTGGGGTCGCCGGACAGGTCGGTCCGCAGCACGAGCGTGTTGACGAAGAACCCGATCAGGTCGCTCAGCGCCTCGTCGGTGCGGCCCGCGGTGGGCGTGCCGATCGGGATGTCGGTGCCCGCGCCCAGCTTGGCCAGCAGCACCGCGAGCGCGGCCTGCAAAACCATGAACGTGGTCGCGCCCTCGGCCCTGGCCACCTCGACCAGCCGCGCGTGCACCTCGGCCGGCACCTCGACCGGCACCCCATGCCCCCGGTAACCCGGGACCGCCGGACGCGGCCGGTCCACCGGCAACGCCAGCTCCTCCGGGACGCCCTCAAGCGCCTCCCGCCAGAACCCGACCTGCCGCGACAGCACACTGCCCGGGTCGTCCTCGGCCCCCAGCAGCTCCCGCTGCCACAAGGCGTAGTCGGCGTACTGGACCGGTAGCGGCTGCCACTGCGGCGCGCGGCCCCGGCACCTGGCGGCGTAGGCGAGGGACAGGTCGTTCGCGAGCGGCCTCATCGACATGCCGTCGGCGGCGATGTGATGCGTCACGACCGCCAGCACGTGCTCGTCCGGGCCGGTGACGAACAGCCAGGCCCGGATCGGCACCTCGGACGCCAGGTCGAAGGTGTGCGCGAACACCCGCGCCACCTCACCCTGAACCTCCTCCGGCGCGACCTCGACGACCTGCAGCTCCCACTCCAGCTCGCCCATGCTCAGAACGTGCTGATAGGGCTCACCGTTCGCGGTCGGGAACACCGTGCGCAGCGCCTCATGACGACCGATCACATCCCGCAACGCCACACCCAGCGCCGCGCGATCCACCTCACCGCTCAGACGCAGCGACGTCGGAATGTTGTACGTCGCACTCGGCCCCTCCAACTGCTGGATGAACCACAACCGGCGCTGCGCGAACGACAACGGCACCCGCTCAGGCCGCTCCCCCGCCGTCAGCGCAGGCCGGGCCTCATCCGCCTCCCCCAACCGCTCCGCCAAGGCGGCCACCGTGGACGCCTCGAACAGCGTCCGGATCTCCACCTCCACACCCAGGACGGCACGCACGCGGCTCACCAGCCGCACCGCCAGCAGCGAGTGCCCGCCCAGCGCGAAGAAGTCGTCATCCACGCCGACGCCGGACACACCCAGCACCTCGGCGAACAACCCGCACAACACCGCCTCCTGCTCGGTGGCAGGCTCACGACCGGCAACCGCGACATGCTCGGGCGCGGGCAACGCCCGCCGGTCCAGCTTCCCGTTGGCGGTCAGCGGCAGCGCGGGCAGCACCACCACGGCCGAGGGCACCATGTACTCCGGCAGCCGCTGCCCGGCCCAAGCCCGCACCTGGTCCGGCTCGGCATCGGCCCCCACCACATAGGCGACCAGCCGCACCTCGCCCGCATCGTCCCCACGAGCGATCACCGCCGCCTGCTGCACCAGCGGGTGCGCGGCCAGCACGCTCTCCACCTCGCCGGGCTCGATCCGGTAGCCGAGGATCTTCACCTGCTCATCGGCCCGCCCGAGGAACTCCAGCACCCCATCGGCCCGCCACCGCGCCACGTCCCCGGTCCGATACATCCGCCCACCGCACGGACACGCCACGAACCGCTCCGCCGTCAACCCAGGACGGCCCACATAGCCGCGCGCCACCTGATCACCGGCGACATAAAGCTCCCCCGCCACGCCCGCCGGCACCGGCTCCAACCGGCCATCCAGCACGAACAGCCGCGTCCCCGGCGACGGACGCCCCACCGGCACCCGATCCTCGACCTCGTCGCCTGCCCGCACCTCGAAGGTGCAACACCCCACGACCGTCTCCGTCGGCCCGTATTCGTTGACCAGCACCGCGTTCGGCGCCCGTTCCAGCAGCAGGCGGACATCCGCGCCGCCCAGCGCCTCGCCACCCACGACCCAGGTCCTGGCGGCACCGGCGAGAACCTCCGCCGGCACAAGCTCGCTCAGCAGCGCCAGATGTCCGGGCACCACCTTGACCAGGCCGAAGGAGTTCTCGCTCAGCAGGGCCGCCAAGCCTTCCGCGCCGCCCTCGACGCTCATCCGCACCGGCGCCCCAGCCACCAGCGGCACCCACACACTGGTCACCGTCAAGTCGAACCCCAACGACGAATGCACCGGAGCCCCGCCATCCGTCTGATACGCCCGCACCGCCCAGCCCACATAAGTGGCCAGACCCCCATGCGTGACCGCCACACCCTTCGGCTTACCGGACGAACCGGACGTGTACATCACATAAGCCAAGCCCTGGCCTGGCATGCTCAAGCCAAGCGGAGACTCCTCCAACACCGACAACTGCACCTGCACCAGCGCGTCATCAAGAGCGACCATCCGCACCCGACCAGCCGGCAGCTCATCCAGCACCTCACTCAACCCCAGCACCAACACCGCACGACTATCAGCCAGCATGAACCCGATCCGCTCAGCAGGCTGAACCGGATCAACCGGCAAAAACCCACCCCCGGCCTTCCACACCGCCAACATCGCCACAACAGCATCCACCCCACGCGGCAGACACAACCCCACCACCGACTCCCGCCCCACCCCCTGCGCCACCAAAAACCGCGCCAGCCGATTCGCCCGAGACTCCACCTCACCAAACGACAACGACTCATCCCCACACACCACCGCCACCGCACCCGGCACCCCAGCAGCCCACACCCCAAACCACTCCACCACCGACCCACCCACCGAAGCGGCCTCGACGCCGCTCCACTCCTCCACGACCTGCCGCCGTTCCTCCTCGTCCAGGAGGCCGGCCCGACTGATGGTGTCGGCGGGTTCGGCGGTTGCCAGCCAGCGCACGATGGTGCGGAAGCGGCGGGAGATGTCCGCGGCGGGTGCGACGCCGTCGGCGTCCCGGTTGGCGTCGATCTTGATGTCGATGTCGTCGGAGCCGGCGTAGACGCTGATCCGGGTGCCGTTGATGGGCCCGGTGGACAGGTTGTGCGGCTCGGCGGTGCACTCGCCGAACCTGACGGGGTAGTCGAAGGAGGCGAAGTTCACCTCGACGGGGCAGAGGGCCTCGCGGTTGACGAGCTTGAGGTCGCGCAGGATCTCCTCGTACCGGTAGCGCTGGTGGCGCAGGCCGTCGCGGACGGCGCGGGTGGTCTGCCGTACGACGTCCTGGATGGTGGTCCGCGGGCCCATCTGGACGCGGATGGGGGCGAGGTTGGCCTTCATACCGGGGATGGCGCGCTCGCGCGGGCCCGCCCCGAGCACGGCCACG
This sequence comes from Nonomuraea sp. NPDC049419, assembly GCF_040676995.1. Lineage (NCBI taxonomy): Bacteria > Bacillati > Actinomycetota > Actinomycetes > Streptosporangiales > Streptosporangiaceae > Nonomuraea > Nonomuraea sp. NPDC049419. Next base: position 139,569 of record NZ_JBFAQB010000010.1, read on the forward strand.
CCGATGACGACGTCGCGGTCGCCGGTCAGGCAGTGCTGGTAGAGGGCGGCGGCGGAGATCATGAGGCCGGCGAGGCTGGTGCCCATGCGGCGGGCGGTGGCCTTGAGCGCCGCGGCCTGCTCCTGGTCGATGCCGGCGAAGCAGCCTTCCGGCGGGTTCGGCAGGTTCCTGGCGCCGTGGCCGGAGTGCGGGGAGCCGCCGGGCCTGGTGGTCTCGGGGAGGTCGGCCAGCGCGTTCAGCCAGTAGTCGCGGTCGCGCGCGTAGTCGGCGGAGTCGCGGTAGGCGCGTTCCGCGTCGATGAGCGCGTGGACGGACTCCGGGCCGTCACCCGTCGACGGGCGGCCCTCCAGGAGGGCGGTGTAGATCTCGGCGGTGCGGGCGGCGATCATCGCGCCGCCGTGGCCGTCCATGACGATGTGGTGGCTGCGCTCGTACAGGTAGTGGCGGTCGGGCGCGAGGACGAGCACCGCGAAGCTGAACAACCAGCCCGCGCGCAGGTCGCCGTTGCGCCGCACGTCCGCCTGCATCCAGCGCAGGGCGGCGGCTTCCGGATCGGGCTCGGCGCTGACGTCCACGAGCTGGACGGCGTAGTCGCGGCTGTCGTCGACGTACTGCATCGGCACGCCGTCGATCTCGCGGAAGCGCACGCGGAAGCCGTCGATCTCGTCGAGCATGCGGCGCACGGCCTCGAGGAGCAGGCCCGCGTCCAGCTCGCCGCGCAGGTCCAGGTATTCGGCGATGTTGTAGACCGGATTCTCGGGGGCGAGCTGCTGGGCATACCAGATGCCGAGCTGACCCGCCATCAGTTCCCGGAATTCAGGCATGCCGTGAAACACCCCATTCGGATTCGCAGCGCAAAACAAGAGGATTCAAAAAAAGCGCCCGGACCGTGCGCATCGGGCGGCGGCGTCCTGCTCGGCGTCGCGCGGCCGGACGCCGGCCGCGCGAACGGGGCGAGCCTACTTTCCTTCCATGGCGGCGATCAGGCTCTTCGGCCGCATATCGGTCCAGGACTTCTCGATGTAGGCCAGGCACTCCTCGCGGCTCGCCTTACCGAAAACGGAGGTCCAGCCCTCTGGCACATCGATGAAAACGGGCCACAACGAGTGCTGCCCCTCGTCGTTCACCAGAACCAGGAATTCGGCGTCCGGATCGTCGAACGGATTCGTCACCACACGGTCCTTTCTCTGCTGGATCGTCATTCGTAGTAAAGGGAGCCGTTCGGCGGGCGCGCAACAGTGCCGTGACCGCTCAACCGCGTTTCCGCGTCAGTTGAACACCGCGGGAGCGGGCCGGCCGGGGGCGAAGGTCACCGGCAGCCGCTCGGGCCCGTTCACCACGATGGAGCTGAGCATCGTCGGCTCGCCGTCGGGCTCCACGCGCAGGGAGCGGCCGAGAATCTCCTCGTAGAGCAGCCGCAGCTCCATCCGGGCGAGCACGCTGCCGAGGCAGAAGTGCTCGCCGAAGCCGAGCGCCAGGTGCCTGTTCGGCTGACGGCGCACGTCGAAGCGGTCGGGGTCGTCGAAGACGGACTCGTCCCTGTTGGCCGACGGCAGCCACAGCGTCACCCGGTCGCCCGCCTCGACGCGGTGGCCGCGGATCTCCACGGGCCTGGTGGCGGTGCGCATGATGTGGGTGGCGGTGGAGGTCCAGCGCAGGATCTCCTCGACCGCGCCGGGCAGCAGGCCGGGGTCGTCCTGGAGCAGCCGCCACTGGGCCGGGTGGCGCATGAGGGCGAGCATCCCGCCCGAGGCGGCGATCCTGGTGTTCTCGGTGCCGCCGACCAGCAGGTTGTCGCAGTTGAGTATGACGTCGTCCGGGCTGAGCGGGGCGCCTTCGACAGTGGCCGTGGCGAGCACGCTGACCAGGTCGTCGCCGGGGTCCTTGGCCTTTTCCGCCGCCAGCGTCTCGAAGTAGCCCATGATCTCGAGGTGGGCGAAGCGCCGCGCCATCGGGTCGCCGGCGCCGAACGCCTGGCTGGTGAGGGTGAAGAGCCGCTCCCACTCCCCGGCCGGCACGCCCATCATCTTGCAGATCACGTACAGCGGGACGCGGGCGGCGACGTCGGCGACGAAGTCGCAGCGCCCGCGCTCGACGGCCTGGTCGACGACCCGCCCGGTGACCTCGCGCATCTCGCCTTCCATGCTGCGCACGGAGCGGACCGCGAACCATTCGTCGACCAGCCTCCTGAGGTCGCGGTGGCGCGGCGGATCGGTCAGCGCGAGCGTCCGCCCGCCGCCCGGGTCGGCGCCGTGGTCGGCGGGCCGCAGCAGGATTCCGCGGGCCGAGCTGAACGTCTCGGCGTCGCGATAGGCGGCGCGCACGTCCGCGTACGCCGTCAGCGCCCAGAAACCGGGAAGCTCCGTCGGCTCGTGCCAATAAACGGGCGCGTTGGCGCGCAGCCACCGCCACTGCACATAGGGATCGCCCGTCGCGTAGAGTTCGGGGTCCACCAGATTGATCCGCGGCGTACCGTCGGGCATTCGATTACCTCACCGTATTCAGAAATGGCCGCGTGAAAGCACGCTCAATTCAGCGGAATGCGCGGCGCCGGGGTCAAGGTTTTCCGCCGGGGGGTGGTCAACCGACGCCCGGCGGCAGTTGAACGGCCGCCGATCCGCGCATTGCCGGGCCGCTCCCCCGCTGCCATAGTGAGCGTTCGACCGGGGCCTTTCGCCGTCATGCGGCGTGGTGAATACGAAGAGCGCGGACGGATCATGCCTTTTGTTCAAGCCAACGGAATCCGACTCGCCTACGAGCGCTCCGGCAAGGGAGAGCCCGTACTGATGATCATGGGGTCGTCGGCGGCCGGGCGCGTCTGGACGACGTACCAGACGCCGGCGCTGCAACGGGCGGGCTACGAGACGATCGTCTTCGACAACCGGGGCATCCCGCCGTCCGACGCGCCGCCGGGCAAGTACGCGCTGGCCGACATGGTCGCCGACACCGTGGGGCTGATCGAGGCGCTGGCGCTCGGCCCGTGCCGGATCGTCGGGACGTCCCTCGGCGCGATGATCGCCCAGGAGGTGGCGATCGACCGGCCTGACCTGGTCAGGTGCGCGGCGCTGATCGCGACGCGCGGGCGCGAGGACGTGTTCAGGCGCGCGCTGGCCGTCGCCGACCACGCGCTGCTGGACAGCGGCGTCACGGTGCCGCCCGGCTACGCGGCGACCCGCTCGGTGATGGAGATGCTGTCGCCCGCGACGCTCAGGAACGACGCCGCGGTCTCCTCGTGGCTGGAGATCTTCGAGCTGGCCGGCGGCGCGGGCGGTGGCGGGCAGGCGTGGGTGGACCCGGTCGGCGACCGCAGGGACCGGCTGCGCTCGATCGCCGCGCCCTGCCGGGTCATCGCCTTCACCGACGACCTCATCTGCCCGCCGCACCTGTGCGCGGAGGTGGCCGACGGCATCCCGGACTGCGACTACGTGGAGATCCGCGACTGCGGCCACATGGGCTATCTGGAGCGCCCCGAGGAGGTCAATCTCGCGCTCATCGAGTTTCTCGACAAGCACTGACCCGATCTCCTGCCGAAAGCGAGGGACACGGCCGTGGCCACTGTGGGCGGTCCGGAAATGATGGCCAAGGTGTCGTTCGACGACGACTCGATCACCCGACAGCGGGTCAGGCCGGGGACCGTGCGGCGCATCGTCCCGTACGTCAGGCGCTACCGCAGGCCGCTGGCGATGCTGCTGACGAGCACGATGCTCACGGCGGCCATCACCGCGGCGACGCCGCTGCTGCTGAAGATGATCATCGATGACGGCATCGTGCCGGGCCGGCCCGGGGTGGTGCTGACGCTGTCCCTGGCGATCGTCGGGCTGGCGCTGCTGGAGTCGCTCTCGCTGTACGCCGAGGCCCGCTCGTCCGGCCAGGTCGGCGAGGGCCTGGTCTACGACCTGCGCTCGGAGGTCTTCGCCCGCGTGCAGCGGCAGCCGGTCGCGTTCTTCACCCGCACCCAGACCGGGGCGCTGGTGAGCCGCGTCAACACCGACGTGATGGGCGCCAGGCAGGCGGTCACCTCGCTGCTGACCCGCGCGACCTCCGGCGTCATCACGCTCGTCATCGTGATCGGCACGATGCTCTACCTGTCGTGGCAGATCACGCTCGCCGCGCTGGTGATGATCCCGTTCTTCCTGCTGCCCGCCAAGCTCGTCGGGCGCCGCCTGCAGCGGCTGGCCAGGGAGGAGATGAACGTCGACGCGGAGCTGAGCTCGCTGACGAACGAGCGCTTCAACGTGGCGGGCGCGCTGCTGGCCAAGCTGTACGGGCGGCCCGCCGAGGAGGAGGCGCTGTTCGCGAGGAAGGCGGGCCGCGTCAGGGACGTCGGCGTGCTGAGCGTCGTCTACGGCCAGCTGTTCCACATCGTCGTCACCGCGCTCACCGCGCTCACCACGGCCCTGGTGTACGGCGTCGGCGGCGGCCTGGTCATCGGCGGCGCGCTGGAGATCGGCACGCTCGTCGCCATGGTCGCGCTGCTGTTCCGCCTGTACGGGCCGATCAACCAGCTGTCGAGCCTGCAGGTGGACGCGCTCACGGCGCTGGTCAGCTTCGACCGCATCTTCGAGGTGCTGGACCTCGAGCCGCTGGTCGCGGACCGCGAGGGAGCACGGCCGCTGCCGGCGGCGAGCGGGGGCGCCCCCCTGGACATCGTGTTCGACCGGGTCTCCTTCCGCTACCCGGGCGCCGCGGAGGTCTCGCTGGCCTCGCTGGAGCCCCCGGCCCTGCGCCGGAACGGCGGCGAGGAGAGCCTGGTGCTGTCCGGCCTCAGCTTCACCGCCCCCGCGGGCGGGCTGACGGCCCTGGTGGGGCCCTCCGGGGCGGGCAAGACCACGATCACCCAGCTCGTGCCCCGCCTGTACGACGTCACGGAAGGGGCCGTGCGCATCGGCGGCCACGACGTACGGGACCTGACCTTGGCGTCGCTGCGCGAGGCGGTCGGCGTCGTCACCCAGGACGCCCACATGTTCCACGACACCATCCGCGCGAACCTGCTCTACGCCCGCCCGGACGCGACGGAGAAGGAGCTGGTCGAGGCGTGCGAGGCGGCGCTGATCTGGGAGGTCGTGGCGAGCCTGCCCGACGGCCTGGACACGGTGCTCGGCGACCGCGGCTACCGGCTGTCGGGCGGTGAGAAGCAGCGCCTCGCCCTGGCCAGGCTGCTGCTCAAGTCGCCGCCGATCGTCGTGCTCGACGAGGCCACCGCGCACCTGGACTCGGAGTCGGAGGCCGCGATCCAGCGCGCGCTCAAGAGCGCGCTGACCGGGCGGACCTCGCTGGTGATCGCGCACCGGCTGTCCACGGTCAGGGAGGCCGACCAGATCCTGGTCGTCGAGGCGGGCCGGATCAGGGAGAGCGGCCGCCACGAGGAGCTGCTGGCCGCCGGCGGGCTCTACGCGCACCTCTACCGCACGCAGTTCGCCGGGCCGGCGGTGAACGCCGTGCCCCGGCCCGAGCCGGCCTGACCGGCTCGTCCACACCGAACACCGATGGGAGCGCACTGTCATGACGGCAACCGAGCAAGAGATCCTCGACGGGCTGGGGCGGATCATCGAGGAGGTCACCGGCGTCCCGGCGGCGGAGGTCGCGCCCGAGCGGAGCTTCGTGGACGACCTGGACATCGACTCGCTGTCCATGGTGGAGGTGGCGCTGGCGGCGCAGGAGGAGTTCGGGGTGGAGATCCCGGACGATCGCCTCAAGGAGCTGCGCACGGTCAAGGACGCCGTCGCCTTCATCCGGGGGTAGGGACCGGTGCTGGACGATCTCGACAGGGTGCGCGTGCCCGACGCGCGCGACCCGCGTACCCGGCTGGAGTCGTTCTTCGACGGCTCCAGCCTGTGCCTGCTGGGGCCCGCTGACGGCAGCGGCGTGCTGGCCGGCGTGGGCCGCGTCCACGGCGCGCCCGTCGTGGCCTTCGCCAGCGACCCCAGGATCCAGGGCGGCGCGATGGGCGCCGAGGGGTGCGAGCGGATCGTGCGCGCCTACGACCGCGCCCTGCACGACCGGGTGCCCGTCGTGGGGCTGTGGCAGTCCGGCGGCGCCCGCCTGGCCGAGGGCGTGGGCTCGCTGCACGCGGTCGGGCTGGTGTTCGCGGCGATGACGCGGGCCTCGGGGGTCGTGCCGCAGCTCTCGGCGGTGTTCGGGCCCGCGGCGGGCGGCGCCGCGTACGGGCCGGCGCTGACCGACGTCGTCATCCTGTCGGGCCAGGGCCGCATCTTCGTCACCGGCCCCGACGTGGTGCGCTCGGTGACCGGCGAGGACGTCGACATGGCCGGGCTCGGCGGCCCCGACGTGCACGGGCGGCGCAGCGGCGTCGCGCACGTGGTCACCGCGACGGACGCGCAGGCGGTCGCCGCGGCGCGGCGCCTGGCCGGCCTGCTCGGGCACCAGGGGTGCGCGCGCATGCCGGAGACCGCGGGGACGGACTTCGCCGCGCTGCTGCCCGACAACCCCAGGCGCGCGTACGACGTGCATCCGCTGCTCGACGGCCTGCTGGACGAGCCGGGCGCCGAGCTGCACCCGCGCTGGGCCCCGAACGTGGTCACCGCGCTCGGCCGGCTCGGCGGGCGCACGGTCGGCGTGGTGGCCAACAACCCGATCCGGCTGGGCGGCTGCCTGGACGCCGCGTCAGCCGAGAAGGCCGCCAGGTTCGTGCGGATGTGCGACGCCTTCGGGGTGCCGCTGGTGGTCGTGGTGGACGTCCCCGGCTATCTGCCCGGCGTCAAGCAGGAGTGGGACGGCGTCGTCCGGCGGGGCGCGAAGCTGCTGCACGCCTTCGCCGAGGCCAGCGTCCCCCGGGTGACGCTGATGGTGGGCAAGGCGTACGGCGGGGCGTACATCGCGATGAACTCCCGCGCTCTGGGCGCCACCCGGGTCCTCGCCTGGCCGACGGCGCGGATGGCGGTCATGGGCGCGGTGTCGGCGGTGCGCATCCTGCACCGCCAGGCCCTGGCCGCCGCGCCGGAGCAGGAGCGCCCGCTGCTCGAGGCGGCCCTGGCCGCCGAGCACGAGAAGGAGACCGGCAGTCTCGACGCGGCCGTGCGGCTCGGCGTGGTGGACGAGGTCATCGACCCGGCGAAGAGCCGCGAGGCCATCGCCAAGGTGATCGCCGAGGCCGCACCACGCCGGGGGCACCACGCCAACATCCCGCTCTAAGGGCCGGTGGGGGCCAGGACGAAGAACCTGCCCTGCCACAGCAGGTGGAGCTCCTTGCGCAGGTCGTCGCTCACCCCCGCGTCGCCGGCCAGCGACTCCAGGGTCCGCTTCCCGTCGGCCGCCTCCAGCACCGCGAAGGCGGCGGGCGAGATCTCCGCGCGCGGCCCGTTCGTGTAGTCGAGGGAGATCTCGTGCACGACGTCGCGGTGCCCGGCCGGCGTGGTGCGGACCCGCTTGGCGAGCCTGGTCACCGGGCGGTGCCTGGGCACCAGGCCGTCGAGGCCCAGCCAGTGGCCCCACCGCCGCCTGATCAGGAAGTCCTCGATCACCAGGTAGTCCAGCTCGGTGGTGAGGAAGCAGGTCACGGCGTCCTGCACGGTCTGCACGATCGGCTCGGCGTTGTTGTTGAACGAGGTGTTCAGCAGCACGGGGGTGCCGGTCAGCTCGCCGAAGCGCTGGACGAGCCGGTGGAAGCGCTCGTTCGCCTGCTGGGTGACGATCTGCAGCCGGGCGCTGCCGTCCACGTGGGTGACCGCGCCGAGCTCCGTCCTGCGTTCCTCGCGCACCTGGACGACGAACGACATGAAGTCGTAGTTGGCGCGGGTGGGCGGCAGCTCGAAGTAGGTGTCGGCGGCCTCCTCCGTCACCACCGGCGCGAACGGCCGGTAGCCCTCCCGCTTCTTCACCATCGAGTTGATGCGGTGCTTGTTCTCGCCCGGCCGGGCGTCGGCGAGGATGCTGCGGTTGCCGAGCGCCCGCGGCCCGAACTCGGAGCGGCCCTGCGCCCACCCCAGCACGGCGCCGCCGGCCAGCAGCTCGGCGGCGCACTCCACGATGTCGGCGGGCCGCTCGCACAGGACGAGGTCGCCCCACGAGGCCAGCTCGCGCTGGACGTCCTCATGGTCGCCGAGCGCGGGCCCGAGGCTCGCGCTGAACAGCCGCGACCGGCGCGCGGGCGCCTCGCCGAGCTGCGTGGCGGCGGCGAGCGCGGCGCCCTCGGCGGCGCCGGCGTCGTGCGCGGCGGGGTGGATGAAGACCTCGTCGAACTTTCCTGAGCGCAGGATCACGCCGTTGAGGCTGCTGTTGTGCGCGACGCCGCCGACGAAGCACAGCTTCGTCAGCCCGGTGTAGTCGGCCCAGTAGCCGAGCACGTGCATGGCGATCCGCTCCAGCGTGCGCTGCACGCCCGCCGCGAAGTCCATGTGCTCGCGGGTGAAGTCCTGGCCCTTTCTGCGCGGGACGAAGCCGTTGACGAAGAACGCGCCGGTGATCGGCCGCAATTCGAAGTCGCCGCCGCTCCTCAAGGTGTAGAGGGAGTCGAAGATGTCGCGGTGGACGTTCGCGTCGCCGTACGGCGCGAGCCCCATGACTTTGTACTCGTCGCCCATCCGGTAACCGAGCAGATGGGTCGCCGCCTCGTAGAACTGCCCGAGCGACTTGTCGATGCCGTACGTCGCGAGCGGCTCCAGCCCGCCGCGCCCGCCGCGGAACACGGTCGTCGAATGCATTTCGCCGCGGCCGTCCATGACGACGACGAGCGCGTCCTTCATTCCCGAGCGCAGGAAACAGGACGCGGCGTGCGACACATGGTGTTCCGCGTACACCAGCCGCTCGGCCGGGAGTTCGATGCCGAATTCCGCGCCGAGATGGTCGGTGATGAGTTCCCGCGAATAGCGGATGGGCGCTTCCGGGTGCTGGAGATACAGCTCGTGCAGTGCCCGGTCGACGAAGATCTCCTGGAAATAGTGGCCGACGGCGTCGATCTGCGACGGCGTCACGCCGGCCAGGTCAAGGCAGGCGCGAATCGCCTCGGTCGGGAATTTGGTGGTCTTCTTGATGCGGTTGAACCGCTCCTCCTCCACCGCCGCGATGGTTTTGCCGTCCCGGATCAGGCAGGCTGCCGCGTCGTGGAAGAAATCGTCGTTCATGCGGGACGCGAGATCGACGTCCCCGTCGGAAAAGTTTCCACTGAGCCCCAGTACCAGCATGCCCGTCACGGTAACCGTTGTTTCCCGCCGTGTCGCCGGACGGCGTCTCCGGCCGGCACACCTCGGTGAAAGGGCATTCAGCGGCCGCCCGGAGCCTATTTTCGGCGGACGTCGCGTTCAACCGCCTCCGCACCCCGGTTGAACGCGGGCGGACGGCGAGCGACCCGGATAGAGTCGGCGCCCGGCAATCAATGCGGCGTCATTTCCGAGAATGGGTTTCCCCGTGTTTCCCACGCACATGCTGCTGCTGGATCTCGCACTCGTCGTGGTGCTGGCGAAGGTCATGGGCGGGCTCGCCCGCCGGCTCGGCCAGCCCGCCGTCGTGGGCGAGATCGTGGCCGGCGTCCTGCTCGGCCCCACCCTGCTCAGCCCCGCCGTCACGGCCGTGGTCTTCCCCGTCGAGGTGCGGCCGGTGCTGAGCGCGCTGGCCGGGGTCGGGGTGGCGCTGTTCATGTTCGTCGTCGGCACCGAGCTGGACGTGGGCGCGCTGCGGGGCGGCGGCCGGGTGACCGTGTGGACCTCGCTGTTCGCCACGGCGGTGCCGCTGGCGCTGGGCGCGCTGCTGGCCGCGACGCTGCTCGCGGGGCACCAGAGGGGGTCGGCCCCCGGGTTCGTGCTGTTCTTCGCGGTGGCGATGTCGGTGACCGCGTTCCCCGTCCTCGCGCGGATCATCGCCGACCGCGGGCTCACCGGCACCCGCATGGGCTCGACCGCGCTGACCTGCGCGGCCGTCTGCGACGTGCTGGCCTGGGCGCTGCTCGCGCTGGTGGTCGCGCTCGCCACCGGCGCCCGCCTGCAGTGGTGGCTGCTGCTGCTCGTGCCGTACGTCGTCGTGATGGTCACGCTCGTGCGCCCGCTGCTGCGCCGCGCGGCCCGGCTGCGCGGGAGCGGAGAGGCGGGCGGCGGGCTCTTCTTCGCGGTCGTGCTGGCCGGGCTGCTGCTGTCGGCCGCGTTCACCGACTGGCTGGGGCTGCACTACATCTTCGGGGCGTTCCTCTTCGGCGTGCTGCTGGCCACGTCCGGCGGCGACGAGGTGCGCGCGTGCGTGATCCGGCGGGTCGAGCCGCTGTGCGGGACGCTGCTGCTGCCCGTCTACTTCGTGATGGCGGGGCTCACGATCGACCTGTCGGGGCTGAGCGCGGGCGAGTGGGGAGAGCTGGCCGTCATCCTGGTCACGGCGGTGACCGCCAAGTTCGCCGGCGCGTACGCGGGGGCCCGCATCGGCGGCCTGGACGCGCGCGGCGCGGTCACCCTCGGGGCGCTGCTGAACACGCGCGGGCTGACGGAGCTGGTCGTGCTCGGCGTCGGGCTGGAGCTCGGCGTGCTGGACGAACGCCTCTACGCGCTCATGGTCGTGATGGCCGTCGTCACGACCGCGCTCACCGGCCCCCTGCTGAACCGGCTGCACCCGGCCGAGCAGCGGGCGCCCGCGGCCGGGGCCACCGCCGGGGCCGCCGCCGGCCGGGCGGGCTAACCGGCGGAGCCCGCGCTGATCAGCCCGCTCTCGTAGGCGACCACCACGGCCTGGGCGCGGTCGCGCAGGCCGAGCTTGGTGAAGATGCGCGCGACGTGGGTCTTCACCGTGGTCTCGCTCAGCGTCAGCGCCTCGGCCAGCTCCGCGTTGGACAGCCCGCGCCCCACCAGCGTCAGCACCTCCAGCTCGCGCGCGGTCAGCACGGCCAGGTCGGCGGGCACGCTCGTGGCCGTGGCGCCCCCGGCCTGGTCCTGCGCGGCGAAGCGTTCGACGAGCCTGCGGGTGATCGACGGGGCCAGCAGGGCGTCGCCGGTGGTGACCAGCCGCACGGCGTTGGCCAGGTGCTCGGGCGTGACGTCCTTCAGCAGGAAGCCGCTCGCGCCGAGTGCCAGCGCGGCGTAGACGTAGCGGTCGAGGTCGAACGTGGTCAGCATGAGCACCCGGCAGTCCGGGTCCTGCGCCAGCACCCGCCTGGCCGCCTCCAGCCCGTCGAGGTTCGGCATGCGGATGTCCATGAGCACGACGTCCGGCCGCAGCTCCCGCGCGGCCGTCACCGCCTCCACGCCGTCGGCCGCCTCCCCCACCACGTCGATGCCGCGGGTGGTGAGGATCAGCCGGAACCCGGTCCTGATGAGCGCCTGGTCGTCGACGATCAGCACGCGGGGCGAGGGCTCGGGGGTCATCGGCCGTCCTGTCGGAGTGCGGCGCCCGCGCCGGGCGGGCCTTGCGGGTCGCCGGCTTGCGGCGCGTTCAGCGGGATCCGGGCGCGGATGCGGTAGCCGCCGCCGAGCCGGCGCCTGGCGTCGAGGTCACCGCCGTAGACGGCGACCCGTTCGCGCAGCCCCAGCAGGCCGCGCCCGGCCCCGTCGTCACCCTTGCGCTGCCGATCCTGCGGGGCGTCGCGGCCCCGCTCGGGCGGCTGGTCGGCGGTGAGCGTGCTGGGGCCGGTGTTGAGCACCTCCACGCGGATCTGGTTGTCGGCGTAGCGGATCGTCACCTCGGCCTTCGTGTCCGGCTCGGCGTGCTTGAGCGCGTTCGTCAGCGCCTCCTGGATGATCCGGTAGACGGTCGCGTCGATGCCCGGCGGCAGCGGCCTCGGCTCGCCCAGGATGCGCGTCTCGACGGTGAGCCCGGCGAAGGCGAAGCGGTCGATCAGCGGGTTGAGCCCGCTCAGGCTCGGCGACGGCACCAGCGCGTCCTCCATGGGGTCCTCGACGCCGTCGGGCGAGGGGGCGAGCAGGCCGAGCAGGTGGCGCAGCTCCGACATCGCCGACCGGCCGGCGTTCTCGACCGCCTTCAGCGCCTCCGCGCACGCCTCCGGCTGCAGGGTCATCACCTCGCGGGCCGCGCTGGCCTGGACGACCATGAGGCTGACGTTGTGGCTGACGATGTCGTGCAGCTCCCTGGCGATCCTCGCCCGCTCGGCGTCGACCGCCGCTCTCGCGGCCCGGTCGCTCTCCCGCTCAAGAAACCTGCCCTGCTCCTCGATGGCCGCGCGGTGCCGCCGCTGCGCTCGTACGAGGGCGACGCTCAGCGCCAGCGTCACTCCCAGCAGCACCACCACGACGACGACCAAGGCGTACGCCCAGACTCCGCCCACCGTTCCACCCTGGCAAACGACGTGGAGATCCGCACTACATCCACAGGATGACATCGGTGCGGAACTACATCCGGGGAAGGATGACCGGCCTCCCGCGCCGTTTGTAGCCTCCTTCTCATGACAACCGGAACCGAGATCGTCGTACAACTTGACCAGGTACGCAAGCAATACGGCGAGACGGTGGCGCTCGGCGGCGTCTCGCTGGAGATCCGCGCCGGCGAGGCGGTCGCGGTGATGGGGCCGTCCGGCTGCGGGAAGTCGACCCTGCTCAATCTCATCTCGGGGCTCGACCGGCCCACCGCAGGGCGCGTCGTCGTCCACGGGGAGGACCTGACCGGGATGAACGAGACCGGGCTCGCGCTGTTCAGGCGGCGCCGCATCGGCATGATCTTCCAGTTCTTCAACCTGCTCGACGACCTGTCCGCGCTGGACAACGTGGCGCTGGCCGCGCAGCTCACCGGCACGCCCGCCGCCCAGGCACGCAGGCGGGCGATGGAGCTGCTGGACGAGCTCGGCATCTCCGACCGCGCCCGCATGTACCCCGCGGTGCTGAGCGGCGGTGAGCGGCAGCGCGTCGCCGTCGCCCGCGCGCTGATGAACCGGCCCGCCGTGCTGCTGGCCGACGAGCCGACCGGCGCGCTCGACAGCCACTCCGGCGAGCAGGTCATGGACCTGCTGCTCGACCTGCACCAGATCGGGCAGACCCTGATGCTGGTCACCCACGACGAGCGGCTCGCCGAGCGGTGCGCCGGCCGGGTGATCGAGCTGGCCGACGGCCGGGTCACCGCGGAGCGCACGCTGGAGTGGACCCCATGAACGTGGTGATGCGCATCGCGCTGGCCGCGGTGCGGCGGCGCCGGCTGCAGAGCACGATCCTCGCCGTGGTGGTCCTGTGCTCCACGGTCGCGATCGTCGTGGCGCTCGGCCTGCTGGAGGCGTCGTCGGGGCCGTTCGACCGCACCTTCGCCGAGCAGCGCGGCCCCCACGTCGTGGTCACCTTCGACCGGGACGAGGTCCCCGACGCGCGGCTCGCGGAGACGGCGTCCAGGCCGGGTGTCGAGGCGGCGGCGGGGCCGTACGGACAGAGCGTGCTCACCGTCGCCGACACCCGGCAGAGCCTGCCGTCGGGACCGCTCACGGTCGTCGGGCGGCCCGGACCGGGCGGGCCGGTGGACCAGGTCGACCTGTGGGCGGGCCGCTGGGCCGCCAAGCCGGGCGAGATCGTGGTGAACCGGCCGGTCGAGCCGCTCTTCAGTGACATGGTCGGCGCCGCCGTCCAGACCAGGGAAGGGCTGAACTTCACCATCGTGGGCCTGGCCTCCAGCGTCACCAGGACGGCCGAGGCATGGGTCACGCCCGCGCAGATGCAGGCGATGAAGCCCACGACCGCCCAGATGCTCTACCGGTTCACCAAGGCCGAGACCGAGAACGACGTGCGCGCCGCCACCGCGAACGTCACCGCCGACCTGCCGCCGGCCGGCGTGCTCAACCAGCAGCCGTACCTCACCGTCAAGCAGGACGTCTCCAGGGCGGCCACCTCCTACCTGCCGTTCCTCGCCGGGTTCGGGCTGCTCGGGCTGCTGGTCGCGGTGCTCATCGTGGCCAACGTCATCAGCGGCGCCGTCGTCGCGGGGCAGCGGCACATCGGCGTGCTCAAGTCGCTCGGCTTCACTCCCAACCAGGTCATGGCGGTCTATCTGGCCATGGTCCTGCTGCCCGGGTTCGCCGGGTGCCTCGTCGGCACCGGGCTCGGCGCGCTGATCTCGCAGCCGCTGCTCGATCGCGTGTTCGCCGGCATCGGCGCGTCCATCGGCCTGGGCGTCAGCTGGTGGGTCTACCTCGTCGCGCTGCTCGGCGTGCCGGCCGTGGTCGTGCTGGCCGCGCTCATCCCGGCCTCGCGCGCGCACCGGCTGTCGGCCGCCGAGACCATCCGCTCCGGCAGCGCGCCCAGGGCGGGCCGCGGGCAGGCGGTCCAGCGCGTGCTGTCCGGCACCCGGCTGCCCCGCAGCATGAGCCTCGGGCTGGGGATGCCGTTCGCCCGGCCGGGCCGCTCGACGCTGACGCTCGCCGCCATCGTGCTCGGTGTGGCCGCGGTGACGCTCGCCACCGGCCTGTTCCAGACCATGACCGCGTACGGCGACACCGCGCAGCGCGTCGGCCACGTCCACTCCGTCGTCTACGTCGGACGTCCCGACCAGGTCAGGCCCAAGCTCGACGACGCCGCCATCGAGGCGCTGCTGCGCTCCCAGCCCGGCGTCCGCTACGTCACCGCCGACGCCTGGATCGACGTGCAGCTGCCCGGCCACACCAGCCGCAGCAAGGCGCAGTTCCTGCGCGGCGACGCCTCGACCCGCGGCGACGTGGTCGTGTCGGGCCGCTATTTCTCCGGCCCCAACGAGGTCGCGGCCCCTTCGGCGTTCCTGAAACGCTTCGGGCTGCGCGTCGGCGACCGGCTCACGATCGCGCTCGGCGCCGCCCGCACCCAGGCCACGATCGTCGGCGAGGTCATGGACGCCTCCAACGACCTGATCATGGTGAGCTGGCCCACGCTGACCGCGATCGACCCCGGCGCCCGCGCCACCCAGTACGAGGTGCAGCTCACCCCCGGCACCGACGTCGACACCTTCAACGCCGCCGTCAAAGCCGCCGACCCCGGCCTCTATCCGCAGGCCAAGTCCCAGGTCGACCAGAACAGCGTGGCCATCATCGGCGCGGCCTCGCTCTTCACGCTGCTCCTCGGCACGGTCGCGACCCTGGGCGTCTTCAACACCGTCGTGCTCAACACCCGCGAGCGCCGCCGCGACCTCGCCATGCTGAAGTCCATCGGCATGACGCCGCGCCAGGTGACGCTGATGATGATCACGTCCATGGCGGCGCTGGGGGCCATCGGGGGCCTGATCGGCATCCCGATCGGCATGGCCTCGCACCGGGTCATCGTGCAGGCCATGCTCGACGCCGTCGGGCTCAACGCGCCCGCGATCCTGCTCGACGTCTGGCAGGCCGCGGCCCTGGGTGCGCTGGTCGTGGCGGGCGTGGCCATCGCCATGCTGGGTGCGTTCCTGCCCGCCCGCTCGGCGGCCACCCTGACGATCGCGGAAGCGCTGCGTACCGAATGAGCGGACGGAGACGGGACTCCTGACCGATGGACACCCCCTACACGGCGGCGCAGTCGCTGGCCCTCACCCTCCAGGAGGAACTGGTCGACGGCGTGCGCGACTGCAGCCCTGACGCGCCGCGGACGGTGCTGACGATCACCGATCCGGCGAACGGCGAGACGTACCGGCTGGAGCTCGCCCCGGCGCACGTGGCGTATTTGGAGGACCTGCTGGCCTACGGCACGATCCCCTGAGCACGTCCCCGCCTGGTGCGGGGGGGGACGTGTTCAACTGCCGCCGTGGCGGCGGGCCTTCCCATGGCCGGTGCCGGCGTTCAACTGCGGCTCGCCATGATCGTCCACGCGTTACTCTGCCTCCGGCTCAACGGAACGGAGACCGTGGATGCACAAGTTAGCCAGATCCCTGTCCTTGATCGGGGCCATCGTCGCGGCCACCCTCATCGCCACCGCAACGGCCGCGTCGGCCGCGCCCGCACGGGCCGACGGGCACCGCGTCACCGTCATGGTGCACGGGTTCGACCGCGAGGCGGACATCAGCTGCTCGGGCGCGTGGAACAGCGCCAGGAACCTGCTGAACGGCAACGGCTGGGGCGACGTCGTCACCTTCGGCTACTACAACAAGGCCACCAACTGCGACCTCAGGCTCAGAGGCACGACCGACACGCGCATCCAGGAGGTCGGCCGCCAGTTCGCGTGGACGGTCTACTACCTGTACTCCAGCAAGGACATCGCCATCGACGTGGTGACGCACTCCATGGGCGGCCTCGTCGCGAAGGCTGCCATCGAGGGCGTCAACAGGTACGGCGTGGGCAAGACGCCGCCCGACATCAGCGGGCTGACCGTCGACCCGGATCACATCGGCGCCACCGACTGGCCCCGTGACTGGCCGCCGTTCCTCTACATCGAGGACATGGTCACCTTCGCCACCCCGCACCAGGGCATCGGCAGCGCGCTGGTGACCGCGTGCGCCATCACCCACGAGCAGTGCAGCGACATGCGTCCCGGCAGCGGCTTCATCAGCTGGCTGGGCAAGCAGCCGCAGTCGCAGATGGGCACGGACTACACCTTCCTCGCCTCGCGGCATGACGACACGGTCAGCGTCGACTCGGCGACGAACAAGCGCACCGCCCACCACTGGGCCCTGTACGACGAGAACGCGAGCGGCGGCACGCTGAGCCACACCTCCATCCGCAACACCTCGACCGGCGACTGGCAGGTGGAGTACGGCGGGTCGGCGAGCGAGGAGGGCGAGAGCTCGACGTACGCGGCCCCGCTCGTCCGGATGATGGACGGCCTGTACGACCAGCAGGCGCAGTAGCCTCACGCCTCCGCCGGCAGGACCTCGCGCAGGAGCCGCCTGATCCTGTCGAGGTCCACGTCGGAGGCCAGCGTGGACTCGTCAGGCAGCTCGTCCACGAGGGGCTCCAGGCCGAACAGCAGGCGCGGCAGCGTCGGATGCAGGACGAGGCCGAACAGTTCGAAGGACACCGCCTCCGCCCGGCCGGGCGGGAGCTCCAGGGCGGTCGTCAGGTACGCCGTCAGGTCCGCGGCCGTGGTGCCGAAGAGGACGTCGTAGAGGCCGGCCGCCAGATCCGGGAGGCGGTCGGCCTCGGCGATGCCGAGCCTGATCATCCTGGCCGCCGCCGACCAGTGCAGGAGCTGGACGAACCGCCCGCAGTAGCGCGCGACCGCCTCGCGCGGGTCGTCGGAGTAGGCGGCGGGGGTGCGGATCCGGCCGCCGAACGAGCCGCGGATGTGTTCCACGACCGCGTGGAACAGTGCGTCCTTGGTCGGGAAGTGCGCGTACAGGGACCGCTTGGACGTGCCCGCCCGCGCGGCGACGGCGTCCATCGAGGTCCGCTCGAAGCCGTCCTCCAGGAACGCGAACTTCGCCGTCTCCAGGATGTGCTCGCGCAACTCTTGCCCGCGTCGGGCCATGCCACCCTCACCTCAAAGTATACGGTACAGTGGAGTTTACTTTGCTCTCCGCAGCGATTGGAGTCATCGTCCATGATTGTGATTACCGCTCCGACCGGGCAAATCAGCAGCCAGCTCGTCACCGCGCTCCTCCAGCAGAACGAGCCGATCCGCCTCATCGTGCGCGATCCCGGCAAGCTGGCTCCGGAGGTCCGCGAGCGCGCCGAGGTCGTCGCCGGGACGCACAAGGATCGCGACGTCCTGGACCAGGCGCTCAAGGGCGCCGACGCGCTGTTCTGGCTCATGCCGACGTTCCCGGCCGCGAGCAGCCCGTACGAGGCATACGTCACCGCCTCCATCCCCGGCGCGGACACCGTCGTGCGCCACGCGGTGCCACGTGTCGTGATCGTCTCCGCGCTCGGGCGCGGCTCGCAGATGTACGCCGGCCACGTCTCCGCCTCGCACGCCATGGAGGACCTGTTCCGCAGCACCGGCGCGCACGTGCGCGCGCTGGCCCTGCCGACCTTCATGGACAACATGCTCAGGCAGACGGCCACGATCAAGAAGGGGCTCATCACCGGCACCCAGCCGGCCGGCTTCCGGATGCCGTGGGTGGCGACGAAGGACATCGCGGCGCTCGCCGCCACCTACCTGCTCGACCGCACCTGGACCGGGCAGGCCTCGGTCGACGTCCTCGGCGGCGAGGACCTGTCGTACCAGGACATCGCCGGCATCCTGACCGATGTGCTCGGCACCTCCATCCGCTACGAGCGCGGCGACCGCGCCGACGTCGTGCGACTCCTCGTCAGCAGCGGCTTCTCCGAGGCGATGGCCCGCTCGATGATGGACATGGACCTCGCCGGCGAGCGCGGCATCAACAACGCCGTCCCGCGCACCGCCGAGCTGACCACGCCCACCACCTTCCGCGCGTTCGCCGAGGAAGTCATCAGGCCGGCGGTGACCGGATGAGCGGCACCGCCTGGCACACGGCCGGCCGGAAGGAAGGTTCATGACACTCATCTGCATCGAAGAACACGCGCTCGATCCGGCGATCGCCGCGGCGGCGGGCCCGGCCATCGCCAGCGAGACGCCGTACATGCGCCTGCAGAGCCGCAGCGACTCGCCCGTGCGTCCCGGCCCCGGACGCCGGCCCGCCGTGAACATCGACGAGGCGTTGGAGCTCGGGGCCGACCTCGGCGAAGGACGCGTCAAGCTGATGGACGAACACGGCATCGACCTGCAGATCGTCTCCTGGACCAACCCGGTGCAGCTCGTGCCGGGCGACCGGGGGCTCGCCCTGTGCCGGGCGGCCAACGACCGGCTGGCGAAGGCGGCCACCGCCCGTCCCGACCGGATCCAGGGGTTCGCGGCGCTGCCGTGGCAGGACCCGGCCGCCGCCGTGGACGAGCTGGACCGCGCCGTGACCGGCCTCGGCCTGCGCGGCGTCCTCATCATGGGGC
The DNA here is from genome assembly GCF_040676995.1 of Nonomuraea sp. NPDC049419. NCBI lineage: Bacteria > Bacillati > Actinomycetota > Actinomycetes > Streptosporangiales > Streptosporangiaceae > Nonomuraea > Nonomuraea sp. NPDC049419. The sequence goes on from NZ_JBFAQB010000010.1 coordinate 158,275, forward strand.
GCCCGGGCGCCCGGTTCCTCGACGATCCGGCGTACCTGCCGGTCCTGGAGCGGATCGCCGCGCTGGGGGTGCCGCTCTACCTGCACCCGTACGCGCCGGTGCCGCAGGTCCAGCAGGCGTATTACGCCGGGTTCGGCGACAAGGTGACCGCGGAGTTCTCGCTGGCCGGCTGGGGCTGGCACCACGAGGCGGGGATCCACGTGCTGCGGCTCATCCTCGCCGGCGTCTTCGACCGCCTCCCCGGCCTGCAGGTCGTCAGCGGCCACTGGGGCGAGATGGTGCCCTTCTACCTGAGCCGGCTGGACGACGTGCTCTCCCCCGGCGACACCGGCCTGTCGCGGACGATCACCGAGACCTACCGCTCGCACGTCTGGATCACGCCGAGCGGCATGTACCAGCGGCCCCAGTTCGACTTCGTGCGCGCCGTCGTGGGGCTGGACCGGCTGATCTGGTCGGTGGACTACCCCTTCCTGCGGCTCGACGGCACGCGTGAGTTCATCGACGGGCTCGGCCTCACCCCCGGCGAGCGGGAGCAGATCACCCACCGCAACGCCGAGCGCCTGTTCGGCCTGAACGGCGCGTAACGGAGCATCAACGGCATCAGCGCAACCGGGCCGCCAGCCCGTCGAGGACGACGCCGAGCTGCCGTTCGAAGCGCTGGTCACCGTCGTCGCGCAGATGCCCGGCGGCCTTGACCAGCTCGGCGCCCTCCCCCAGCCACTCGTCGCGCCCCTCCAGCGAGTAGCGCTCGGAGTCCTCGCCGCCCGGCCGGTTGCGCTCCTGCTCCTCGATCACGAAGCCGACCACGAACGCGGTGATCAGATCGATCGCGTCGTCCGCCTCGGCCAGCGAGAACCCCGCCCCGGTCAGGCTCTCCAGCCACGGATCCTTCGCCGTGACCACCGAGGGATCGGAGAAGCGGGTGCCGCTGAAGATGCGCGCGCCGTCGCGGTGCTTGAGGTATTCGGAGCGCAGGACACGCGCGTACGCGGCCATCGCGTCACGCCACCCCGCGCCGGGATCGATTTCCGCGAGCGCCTGGATCACCCGGCGCATGACGAAGGTGCTCATCTCGTCGAGCAGCTCCTGCTTGTTGCGGACGTGCCAGTAGAGCGCGGGCGCCCCCACGCCGAGCCTGGACGCCAGCGCACGGACCGTCAGCGCGTCCATGCCCTTGTCATTGAGCAGGTCGAGGGCCGCCGCCACGATCCGCTCCCGAGTGATGCCCTTCGCCACGGTTGACACCTTAACAAAGTTCAGGCACCGTTGACGGCATCCGCAATTGAACTTAGTTCAGGAGGCGCTGTCATGCGTGCTGCCGTTGTCACCTCTCCCGACGCCACCCCCGTGTGCGCGGACTTCCCCGAGCCGCAGCCCCAGCCGGGCCGCGCGCCCGTCCGGCTCGTGGGCGCGGGCCTGCACCACGTCGTCCGCGGCATGACCACCGGCCGCCACTACCGCGGCGGCGACGCGTTCCCCCTCGTCCCCGGCGTGGACGCGGTCGCCAGGACCGAGGACGGGCGGCTCGTCTACACGGGCCTGGCCCGCGGCCCCTGGGGCACGATGGCCGAGTCGATGGTCACCCCGTTCGAGGTGGAGGTGCCGGAAGGGGCCGACCCGCTCGCCGTCGCCGCCGGCATGAACCCCGCGTCGGCCGGCTGGATGCCGCTGGCCGCCCACCGCAAGGAGACCGGCGGGCTCGGCACCGTGCTGGTGCTCGGGGCCACCGGCATGTCGGGCGGCCTCGCCGTACGGGCGGCGGTGGCGCTCGGCGCCAAGCAGGTCATCGCGGCCGGCCGCGACCGCGCGGCGCTGGAGCCGCTGGCCGGCGGCGGCGCGCTCACCGTCCCGCTCACCCAGGGCGGGGCCCTGGACGCGCTCACCCCCGTGCTCGCCGAGACGCGGCCCACGCTGATCCTCGACTTCGTGTGGGGCTGGGTGGCCGAGGCCGCCTTCGGCGCGCTGGCCGGTCTCCACCCCGACGAGGACGGCGAGGGGATCTCGTACGTGCAGATCGGCTCGCTCGCCGGCAACGAGGCGGCCCTGCCCGCGGCGCTGCTGCGCAGCCGGCGGTTCCGGGTCACCGGCAGCGGGCTCGGCTCGGTCTCCAAGGCCGACATGATCACCGAGTTCCCCCAGATGATCACCCGGTTCGCCGACGGCACCTTCGACGCGCCGTACACCGCCTACCCGCTCAGCCGCGTCGGCGAGGCATGGGCGCACCAGGGCCGCACCCGCGCCGTCGTCGTCCCCGGCTGAGCCCGCACGGAGAGGAGATCCATCATGGCGAGACGCGCGTTGGTGGCCGGGCTCGGCATCGCCGGCATGGCGGCGGCGATCGGGCTGCGGCAGGCAGGCTGGCAGCCGGTCATCGTCGAACGGGCTCCGGAACGCCGCCGGGGCGGCTACTTCGTCGGCCTCATGCCGGAGGGCCGGCAGGCGGCCACTGACCTCGGCATCCGCGACCACCTGCACACCCGCAACCCGCCGGGCGGCGGGAAGGCGTGGTCGCTGACCCGGCGCGGCGACCTCGAACCCGGCCTCGGCTTCCTGCACCAGCCGGGCGACCCGGCCGCGGTGGTGCGCGGGGACATCGAGGCCGCGCTCTGGAAGGGCGTGCAGGGGAACGTTCCCGTGCGGTTCGGCACGAGGCCGCTGGCCATCGACGACACCGGCGCCGAGGTGCGCGTGCTCCTGGAGGACACCGCCACGGGCGAGGTGCGCCGGGAGAGCTTCGGCCTGGTCGTCGGCGCGGACGGGCTGCGCTCGGAGGTGCGCCGCATGGTCTTCGGGCCGCACGAGGACCACATGGTCGGGTGGAACGCCATGATCTGCGCGTTCCAGCTCAAGGAGCAGGTGCCGTCGTTCGAGGAGGCCGACAGCATCACGGTCGCCCGTGCGGGCCGGGCCGCGTGGGTGTTCGGGTTCGCCGACCGGCCGCCGACCGTGCTGCTGACGTACCGGACCTCGGACGTCGACGCCGAGTTCGCCGGGTCCAGGGTCGAGCGGCTGCGGGAGGTGTTCGCCGACATGGACGACCCCGTGGTGCGGCACGCCCTGGACGCCCTGGAGGAGACGCCCGACTTCCTGTTCGACTCGGTGCACCAGGTGAAGATGCTCCGGTGGAGCAGCGGGCGGGTGATGCTGACCGGCGATGCGGCGTGGTGCCTGAACCTCTACTCGGGCATGGGGGCCACGTACGCGCTGCGCGGCGGGGCCGAACTCGGCCGGGCATTGCGGGAGCACCCTGACTCCCTCGACGCCGCGCTGACCGCCTGGGAGTCGGAGCTGCGGCCGTCCGTCGTCCGGCATCAGCACCTCGCCCGGGTGAAGGGGCAGCTGTTCGTGCCGTCGAACGTGCCCATCGAGGTCGTCCGCTCGGTGGCGGTGCGGCTGGCCTGCGCCATGCGCGAGCGCAAGCTCGCCAAGGCACGGGCGAAGGAGGAACGGGCGAAGGAGGAACGGGCGGCATGACCGCCGCGATCGCACGCCTGCCCCACCCGGGCGCGCGACGGCTCGGCTGACCCCCCCTCGGGCTCGCCGGTGCCGCCCCTTCGGCGGCATCGGCGAGCCCGCCGCCCTCCCGACACCAGGAGCTTCTTCGATGCCCTTCAAAGACGCGGCCATCGCCTGGCGGCCCGCGCTGCTCGCCCGCGCGTTCCAGGCGGGCTTCCCGATCCTGAGCCGGCTGCTGCTGGAGTCGCCGAAGCTGCGCTTCGCCACGAAACCGCTCACCGTGCCGGCCAGGATCACGATCCCGACCCGGCACGGCGACGTCGGCGCCCTGCTGTACCGGCCGATCTCCGCCGACATCGAGGCGCAGCGGGCGGCCGGGCGGCGTCCGCCCGTCCACCTGCTCCTGCACGGCGGCGCGTTCGCGGCCCGCCGTCCCGAGCAGGAGGACAACGTCGCCGGTTACCTGGCGAGCGAGGTGGGCTGCTACGTCGTCCTGCCCGACTACGACGTGGCTCCGCAGGTCCGCTTCCCGGTCGCCGAGCAGCAGTGTTACGACGTCTATTCGTGGATCCTCGGCCAGGCGGGCGCGTGGGGCTGGGACGAGAGCCGGGTCTCGGCCGGCGGGGCGAGCGCGGGCGCCAAGCTCGCGCTGAGCGTGATCGTCCAGGCGTTGCAGGACGGCAGGCCGGCGCCGGTGGCCGCGAGCCTGGAGTACGGGGTGTCGGACTTCACCCTGCCCGACGAGAGCCGCACGTCGCCGCTGCGGTTCCCGGTCATCGGCGGCTGGATGCCGCGGATGGTCCGCGCGACCTACCTCGCGGGCGCCGACCTGGCCGATCCCGTCGTGTCGCCGGCCGCGTACCCGAGGCTTGGAGACTTTCCGCCGCTGCTCGTCCTCACCGGCGGCCTGGACACGCTCAGGCACGACATGCGCGCGTTCGCCGAGCGGGCGCGGGCGCAGGGCGCGAAGGTCGAGCACCACGAGTTCGCCCGCTCCGATCACGGGTTCACCCACGTCAGGCCGGTAGAGACCGCGCGTACGGCCATCACGATGATCGGCCGGCACCTGCGTGCCGCCTATGACGCGCCCGAGCGCCGCTTCCTCCTCGAACGCCCCCGCGAACCAGGCCCGGCTTGAGCTTCTCCGTCGAGCGCGCCTAGAATCAGGGCAGTCGTACAGGACGACTGCCCTGATTCGGAGGTGTCATGAGATCACCGGCGGCTGAGCGCGGGCGCGCCGTACGGGAACGCCTGCTGAACGCGGCGGCCGAGCTCATCCCCGAACGCGGCTGGACGGCGGTCAGCACCCGGACACTCGCCGAGCGCGCCGGGGTGACGCCGAGCGTGGTGCACTACCACTTCCCCTCGCTGGCGAGCCTGCTGAACGAGGCCGCGATCAGCAGGATGAGCGCCATGCTCGCCGAGATGGACGAGCTGCTGGCGAGTGCCCCCGAGCCCGGCGCCGCGATCGGGACGATGCTCGCCTCTGTCGACGCCTACACCGGCACCGACCCCACCTCGCTGCTGTTCGTCGAGGCATACCTGGCGAGCACCCGCGACGACGAGCTGCGCGAGCGGATCGCCGCGCTGATCGCCGGGTTCCGTCAGCGGTTCGGCGCGGCGCTGGAGCGGCACGGAGTGCCCGCCCCGTACGCGACCGCCGCCGTGCTCGCGGCCTGCGTGGACGGCCTGCTGCTGCACCGCGGCCTCGGCCTGACCGCCGGCGACACCTCGGCGGTGCTGCGCAGGCTGCTCCCCGACCTTGCCCAGGAGGAATGACCATGCGCACAGTGATCTGCGGAGCCGGCATCAGCGGGCTGGCCCTGGCCCATCGACTCGCGGCCGAGGGCGGCGAGGTGGTGCTGGTCGAACGGGCTCCCGGGCGCCGCCCCCAGGGGTACATGATCGACTTCTTCGGTCCCGGCCTGGAGGCGGTCGAGGCCATGGGGCTGCTGCCCGCGTTCGAGCGGGCGGCGTACCACTATCAGGAAGGGCATCTCGTCGGCGCGGACGGCCGGCGCCGGGCCACGGTCCTGACGAAGAGCTTCGCGCGCGGCCGGCTGCTGAGCATGATGCGCCCCGACATCGAGGCCGTCCTGGCCGAGCACCTTCCCGCCGAGGTCGAGCTGCGCTACGACACCGGGCTGACCGGCGTGACCGAGCGCCCCGACGGCGTTTCCGTGACGCTCGCGGACGGCACCGTCCTCGACGCCGACCTGCTGGTGGGCGCCGACGGGATCCACTCGACCGTGCGCCGGCTGGTGTTCGGGCCCGAGGAGCGCTACCTGCGCTACCTGGGGCTGCACACGGCGGCGTTCACCTTCGACGCGCCTGACGTGCACGCCGCCACCGAGCACGCGTTCCGCCTCACCGACTCGGTCGACCGGCAGATGGGCTTCTACGCGCTGCGTGACGGCCGGGTCGCCGCGTTCACCGTGCACCGCAGCGCCGGCCCCGCGCTGCCCGGCGACCCGCGCGCGGCGGTCAGGCGGGCCTACGCCGGCCTCGGCTGGGTGACGCCACGCGCCCTCGAACAGTGCCCGCCGGCCGAGGAGATCTACTACGACCAGGTCGCGCAGATCGAGCTGCCGCGGTGGAGCTCGGGCCGGGTCGTCCTGCTCGGGGACGCCGCGTACGCGGTGTCGCTGATCGCCGGGCAGGGCGCGTCGCTGGGGATCGCGGGGGCGTACCTGCTGGCCGACCGGCTCGTGCACGTGCCGTCGATCGAGGCGGCCATCGCCGATTTCGAGCGGCTGTGGCGGCCGGTCGTCACCGAACGGCAGCGCAACGCCCGCTCGCTGGCCCGCTGGTTCTTGCCCGCCACCCCGGCCGACCTGCGGATCCGGCGCCTCATGCTGGGGCTGAGCCGGGTGCCCTTCGTCATGGACCGCCTGGCCACCCTCCTCACGGGCAAGGACGTCACGCTCGATGACGTCCTGCGCCGCGCCGGTGATCACCCGCTCGGCCCGGTGAGCGGTAGCGTGCCTTCGACGCCCGCGTGAGACCGGAGGGATGCCCGTATGACCACGCAGCGACGCACGCAGGACGACGTGCTCGGCTACTTCGACACGCTGTCGAACTGGGGGCGCTGGGGCGAGGACGACCAGCTCGGCACCCTCAACCACATCACCGACGAGGTCCGCCTGGCGGCGGCGCGGGCCGTGCGGCACGGCAGGAGCGTGTCGTGCGCGTGGGAGGTCGCCGTGCCGCGCGACATGGAGCGCTCGACGATGGCCTGCCCGTGCGCGGCCGAGATGCCGGGCGCCGAGAACATGCCGTCGCCGACGTTCGCCAACGACCGGCGCTGGGGCTTCTCGACCGAGCGGCTCGGCCTCACCTTCCACGGCAACACCGTCACCCACCTCGACGCGCCGTGCCACATCTTCTGGGACGGCAAGCTCTACAACGGGCGGTCGCATGAGCTGGTCGACGCCGCCACGGGGTCGGGGTGGGGCACGGTCACGGCCGCCGCGAACGGCATCGTCACCCGCGGCGTCCTGCTCGACGTCGCGGCCGTCCGCAAGGTGCCGTGGCTGGGGGCGGGTCAGGGCGTCTTCCCCGAGGACCTGGAGGCGGCCGAACGCCGCCAGGACGTCCGGGTACGCCCAGGAGACGCCGTGCTGCTGCGCACCGGCCAGGGTCGCGCCCGCCACGAAGGCGCGGCGGACAACGGCTGGACGCAGGCCGGCTGGCATGCTTCCTGCCTGCCGTGGCTCCACGAGCGCGGCGTCGCCCTGATCGGCGCCGACACGCCGCAGGAGGTCCAGCCGTCGGGCTACGACGACGTGCTGATGCCCGTCCACGCGGTGGCCCTCGTCGCGATGGGCCTGTGGCTCCTGGACAACTGCGACCTGGAGGCATGCGCGACCACGGCCGCCGAGCTGGGCCAGTGGGACTTCCACCTCACCCTCACCCCCCTCCGCCTCGCCGGCACCTCCGGCAGCCCCGTCAACCCGATCGCCACCTTCTAATTCGCTTTGTTCGGATCGACCCGAACAAAGCGATAGCATAGGGGCATGAGCGTCGATGAGTTCGTGGAGGACGCCGGCCTCTTCTACGAGCGGCTCGGGCTGAGCCGCACGTCCGGCCGGGTCATGGGCCTGCTGCTGACCGCCGACTCGAGCGGCGCCGACGCGCCGGAGCTGGCCGAGGCGCTGGGCGTGGCCAAGAGCAGCATGAGCGTGGCCCTGCGGCAGCTGGAGCAGGCGGGGCTGATCGAGCGGTTCCGGGTCAGGGGCGAGCGGCGCGACCGCCACCGCCTGGCGGAGGACGTCTTCGCCCGCGCCTTCCGCGCGAAGATGGCCGAGTTCGACGGCTTCCGCGCCCTGGCCGAGCAGGGGTTGCGCGCGGTGGGCGACGATCCGGCCCGTCGGCGGCGGCTGGAGCTCATGCGCGACATGTACGCGTTCATGATGGACCGCTTCCCCCGGCTGCTCGACGAGTGGGACGAGCTCAAGGACCGCCGATGAGACCCTTACTGATCACCGTGGGCAGCCGTGGTGACGTGCAGCCGTACCTGGCGCTGGCCCTCGGGCTGCTGGCTGCAGGGCACCGGCCGCTGCTGGCGGCGCCGCGCCGTTTCGCGCCGCTCGCCGCCGCCCATGGCGTGGAGTTCGCGCCGCTGAACGACGAGATGCTGGGGTTGCAGGACACCGTCCGCGGGCAGGGCGTGCGCGCCGCCATCACCGCCGCCCGCTCCGTCAAGCCGATGCTGCGCCGGATGCTCGACGACCAGGCGGCGCTCACCGCCGAACAAGCCGACGTCGTGATTTATCACCCGAAATCGCTCGGCGGCCCCTCGATCGCCGAGAAGCTCGGCGTCCCGGCCCTGGCCGGCCTGCTGGTGCCGCTCTACCTGCCCACCGCCGCCTTCCCCTCGCCGATCCTCCCCTTCCGGGTGCCGCGCGGCCTCAACCGGGCGAGCTGGCGGATCTCGGGGGCCGTCGAGGCGCCGTACCGGGGCACCGTACGCGGCTGGCGGGCGGGCAAGCTCGGCCTGCGCGGCACGCCCAGGCCGGTGACGGCGCTGGTCGAGGCGGGCGACGTCCTGCACGCCTGGAGCCCGCACCTGCTGCCCGCCCCCGCCGGCTGGCCCGCCGCCGCCCGGCCGACCGGCTTCTGGTCGCTGCCCACCGGCGACTGGACGCCGCCCGAGCGGCTGGCCCGCTTCCTCGACGACGGCGACCCGCCGGTCCACGTCGGCTTCGGCAGCTCCGCCGGCGGCGACCCCGGCACGCTGACGGCCACGGTGCTGGAGGCCGTACGGCTGACCGGGCGCCGCGCCGTCCTGTCCACCGGCTGGGGCGCGCTGCGTCCCGAGGGCGAGCCGGACGGCGTCCTGGTGATCGAGGAGGCGCCGCACGAGTGGTTGTTCCCGCGCGTGGCGGTCGCCGTCCACCACGGCGGCATCGGCACGGTGGCCGCCGCCCTGCGCACCGGAGTCCCCCAGGTGGTGCGCCCGTTCCTGGGCGACCAGCCGTTCTGGGCCGACCGCCTGCACCGGCTCGGCGTCGCACCGGCCCCCGTGACCGGCCGCCTCACCCCCGACCGCCTGGCCACCGCGATCGAGGCGGCGATCCCGCTCGCCCCGGCCGCCGGCGAGCGGGCCGCCCGCGTGACCACCGAGGACGGCGTCGCGACGGCCATCGCCCGCATCACCTCATGAGGCCGGCTCGTCGCCTGGTTCCTTCGAGCCGCGGATCCGCCGGGCGACGCCGTACCAGGCGGGCAGCTCGCGCTCCTCGTCGAACCAGCGGGCGACCACGATGTCGGTCGAGGAGTGCAGCAGGATCGAAGCCACGATGGTCACCGCCACGATCTGGAACACCTGCTGGGCGGCGCCGATCCCGGAGGCCAGGACGAGCAGGCCGTAGACGACCGAGGCGAAGCCCTTCGGGCCGAACCAGGCCACCGCCGCCTGCTCGCGCACCGACAGGCGGGAGCGCAGGAACGACACCCAGATGGCGATGGGCCTGGCCAGCACCAGCGCGCCGAGCGCGAACAGCCAGCCCTGCCAGCCCACGGCGAGCAGGGAGGGCGTGATGAGGGCGCCGAACACCAGCAGCGCCGCGAGCTTGAACAGCTCGGCGATCAGCTCGCCGAAGTGCTCGAACGACTCGCGCTGCCGCGGCCCGAAGGTGGCCACGGTGATGCCGGCGGAGAAGGCGGCAAGGAACAAGTTGCCGTGCGTGGCCTTGCCGATGGCGAGCACGAGCAGGCCGATGGCCAGAGCGTTGAGCGGCTCGTACTGGGTGGAGGCGGCGAACCAGCGGGTCCGCTCCAGCTTGATGGCCAGCCACGGCACCGCCACGCCGATCAGCACGCCGAGGCCGAGCTCCAGACCGAGCTCGCCCAGGTGCAGGTCGTGCGAGCCGGCGGCGATGGCCAGGAACACCAGCACGAACGGCAGCGCGAGCCCGTCGTTGACGCCCGACTCGACGTTGAGCAGCTGCCGCAGCCGGGGCGGCACCTTCTCGTTGCCGACCAGCGCGGCGGCGAAGACCGGGTCGGTGGGCGCCAGGATCGCCCCGACCAGCAGCGACTCGATCCAGCCCAGCCCGAGCAGGTAGTGCGCGCCGACCGCGGTGATGACCAGCGTGAGCGGCAGCCCCCAGCCCAGGGCCCGGCCGGGCAGCCGCCACGCGCTGCGCAGATCCTGCCAGCCCACGCGCATGCCGTCGGTGAAGAGCACCGCGAACAGCGCCAGCTCGGCCAGCGTGGCCACCAGCGGGTCGGCCGCCGTCAGCGAGACCACGCCCATGACCCCGTCGCCGAGGACGAATCCGGCGACCAGGAACAGCGCAGCCGTGGACAGGATGGTGCGGTGAGCGAGGCTGGACAGCAGCACGGCCAGCAGGAGCAGGAGAGCGAACGCTGTCAGGAGCATGGGGGGCGGAGACCTCCGGTCGACCGAAGCTGGAGATTTTCGCCGACCAGACTTCCCGGCACACCGGCACCTACCGTAACAGCACCCGATTCGCCGGTGTTCACCCGATCAGGTCACGCCGCCGCAGCGCGGCCAGGCCCACGCTCAGCAGGGCCGCGGCGACGCCGCTCAGCGCCGCCATGGTGACCGGCCCCGGGTCGGCGAGCGCCGAGTAGTGCACGTGCGCGAACGGGGACAGCCGGAAGACGCCGTCGCCGAGCACGCCGATCTCCCAGCCGAACTCCAGGAGCACGACCAGCGCGAAGGCCGCCCAGGCGGCGACGGCTCCGGCCCTGCCGAGCAGCCCGTACGCGGCGGTCGCGAGACCGGTGAGCACCCAGACGGCGGGCAGCAGCGCCATGGTCATGCCGAGCATGCCGGGCACGTCACCGGCGCCGATCCCGCACAGCACGCCGACGACCGCCAGCAGCGGCGCGGGCACGGCCAGGGCGATCAGCACGTGTCCCGAGGCCCACCGCAGCCGCCCGGTCGGCCCCGCCAGCAGGACTTCGGCGCTGCCGTCCGCCTCCTCCCGCCACAGCCTGGACAGCATCAGCAGGGAGCAGAGCGCGACGGTGTAGGCGCCGAAGACGTAGATCACCAGCCCGTAGAAGACCTCCGCGGCGCCGGCGGCGCCCATCCTGGACGCCCACACCGCCAGGCCGGGGCTCCGGCCGAACCGCTCGATCGCCTCCTGCCCGCCGAACCCCAGCACCAGCCCGAACAGCACGGCGGCGGCGAGCCAGGCGACCACCCCCGCGCGCTGCATCCGCCAGGCCAGGGCCGGCGGGGTGCGCAGCCAGGCCGCCGCCGTCGCCGGGCCCGCGCGATCGGGCAGCAGCCCGGCTCCGAGATCACGGCGTTCCGCCAGCCGGTACGCCAGCGCCGCCAGCCCGGCGACGACCAGGGCGGCTGCGGCGAACACCCACCAGCGTTCGCCGGCGTACGGTCGTGCCCGCAGCAGCCAGCCGGTCGGCACCAGCCAGCCCAGCCACGCGGCGCCCGTCAGCTCGCTGACCCCGCGGACCAGGTACAGCGCGAAGAACAGGGTGAGCGTGCCCACCGCGGCCGGCCGGGCGCCGCGCGTCAACTGCACGGCGACGGCGGCCATGCCCGTGGCCAGGGCGCCGCCGCAGCCCGCGACCAGGCCCCAGGCCAGCGAGCCGGCCGCCGGCACGCCCGCCGCCGTCAGCAGCGCGGCCATCAGGACGGCGAGGACGGCGTTCGCGGCCAGGACGACGGTCAGCGCGGCGGTGAGCGGCGCGTGCCGGCCGACCGGCGCGGCTCCGAGGAGTTCGCGCCGCCCGGCCTGTTCGTCGGAGCGGGTGTGGCGGACCAGGAACAGCACGCCGCCGAGCGCCGCGAAGATCATCGTGGCGGCGGCGCGCTGCTGGGCGGCGATGGCGCCGACGCTCAGCTCGTAGGCGGGGCCCTGCATGAGCAGCACGGCGGGGTTGGCGGCGATCTGCTCGGCGTACTGGCGGCGCGACTCCAGGGTGGGCAGCAGGGTCTCGATGGTGGCGACGGTCGCGTACGCGAAGCCGGCGACCATGAGCAGCCACAGCGGCAGCCAGACGCGGTCGCGGCGCAGGATCAGCCGGATCAGCGCGGTCGTCCCGGCCATGTCAGCCCGCCCTGCCGGAGAGCGGCGCCTGGTAGTGGCGCAGGAACAGCTCCTCCAGGGTGGGCGGCCTGGCGGTCAGCTCGCCGACGCCGAGTGCCGCCAGCCGGGCCAGCACTCCGGGCAGTTCGCCGGTGTCCACCTGGCAGCGCACCTGTCCGTCCGCGTCCACGGCCAGGTCGTGCACGCCGGGCAGCGCCGCCAGCCCGCCGGGCGGGCCGGGCAGCCGGGCGGTGATCGCGGTGCGGGTCAGCCGGCGCAGGTCGGCGAGCGTGCCGGTCTCGACCGTGCGTCCGGCGCGGATGATCGTCACCCGGTCGCACAACGATTCGACCTCGGCCAGGAGGTGGCTGGACAGCAGGATCGTCCGGCCGCGCGCTCGCTCCTCCGCCACGCAGTCGCGGAAGACGGCCTCCATCAGCGGGTCGAGGCCGGAGGTCGGTTCGTCGAGCAGGAGCAGCTCGGCGTCGCAGGCGAAGGCGGCGATCAGGGCCACCTTCTGCCGGTTGCCCTTGGAGTAGGCGCGGGTCTTCTTGCCCGGGTCCAGCTCGAAGCGCTCGATCAGCTCCGCCCGGCGGGCCGGGTCGACGCCGCCGCGCAGCCTGGCCAGCACGTCGATGACCTCTCCCCCGGTCAGGCCCGGCCACAGCCGCACGTCGCCGGGCACGTAGCAGAGCCGGCGATGCAGCTCGACGGTCTGCCGCCACGGGTCGCCGCCCAGCAGCCGGACGTGGCCGGCGTCGGCGCGCAGCAGGCCGAGCAGGATGCGCAGCGTGCTGGTCTTGCCCGCGCCGTTCGGGCCGAGGAAGGCGTGCACCTCTCCTTGGCGGACGGACAGCTCCAGGCCGTCCAGGGCCCGGGTCCTGCCGTACGTCTTGACCAGGCCGGTGATCTCGATCGGGTCAGTCATCGTCGTGCTCCCCGGTGATCCGGCGGCCGGCCGCCGAGCGGACGAAGTCGCCCATGGCGGCGTACACGTCGGCCATGGCGGCGCCGATGGCGGTGGCGTGCTCGCCCGACAGCACGTTCACGCCCATCCTGCGGCCGAGGTGGCCGTGCAGGACGATCGTGCCCGCATGCATCGCGCTCATCACGGCGGCCGCGTCGCGGGCCTTGGCCGAGCCCGCGGGAAAGCGGTCGGGCCAGGTGCCGGTCAGGAACTCCTCGGTCACCCGGACCGCGCCCTCGAAGAAGGCGTCGGCGGCGGGGCTGCCGTCCACCAGGGCGCGGGCGAGGTAGCGGGCCATCGGCTCGCTGCCGTCGTACAGGGCGGCCAGTCCGCCCGGATCCGGCTTGGCGACCTCGTCCTTCGAGCGTTCGACGAGCCGGTCGAGGACGTACGCGTCGCAGGCGTCGCGCAGCCCGTCCTTCGTGCCGTAGTGGTGCTGCACCAGGCCCACGGACACGCCCGCTGCCGCGGCGATGTCCTGCAGCCGGGCGGCCTTGACGCCGCGCTCGGCGAACTGGGCCAGCGCGGCGTCCCTGATCCTGGCGCGCGCCGTCAGGTCGTCGAGCGGTTTCTCGCTGCTCTCCTTCATGCCGCGACCATACACAGATATGGTTTCCAATATCCAGATATTGGCCGGGTTTTTCGGCCGCTGATCGAATTCACCACGCCGGACCGCTCCTTGTTGGTACGTTCGTGGTCGGTGTGCCGGGAAGTCTGGTCGGCGATGCCGTAACCGTCGATCACGAAAGGCCCCCTCACATGCGCGCCCGCGATCTCACCGCGCCCTTTCCCACCGTCACGCTCGACACCTCCGTGCACGAGGCCGCGAAGCTGCTGGCCGAGCAGAAGCTGCCCGGCCTCATCGTGCTCGACCAGCGGGGCCGGCCGCTGAGCATCCTGCCGGGCACCCAGGTGCTGCGGCTCGCGGTGCCCGCGTACTGCCAGGACGACCCGGCGCTGGCGCGGGTGGTGGACGAGGCGCACGCCGACCGGTTCCTGCGCTCCCTGACCGGCCGCACGGTCCGCGACGCCCTTCCCGAGCAGCCGCGCGAGCTGCCGATCACCGACCCGGGCGCGACCGCGCTGGAGATGGCGGCGCTGATGGCCCGTACGCACAGCCCGCTCGTGGCGGTGGTGGAGGACGGGCGGCTGATCGGCGCGGTGACGCTGCAGGCGCTCATGGACTGGGCGGTCGCGGACTGACGGTTCTCTGACGCGGAGGGCCATGGACAGCGGCGCTCTATTTTGTTTACGATACCGTTCCGTTAATTATTCAGGAGGTGGCGATGGACGCTGACGTTCTCGTAGTGGGTGCCGGGCCGGTCGGCCTGGCCCTGGCGTGTGCTCTCCTGCAACACGGCGTCTCCGTACGTGTGATCGACAAGGCCGCGGCCCCGGCCACCACCTCGCGGGCCAACTTCGTCCACGCCCGCGGCTCCGAGGTGCTCGACCGGCTCGACGCGCTCAGCGGCCTGCCCGAGGAGTCGGTCAGGGCGATGACGATCACCACCTACGCCGGCGACCGCGCCATCATGCGCATCAGGTTCGGCGACCCCGGCATGAGGACCGCCGCTCCCCCGATGGTGATCTCCCAGGCCCGCGTCGAGGCGCGGCTGCGCGACCGCCTGGCCGAGCTGGGCGGCGCTCCCGAATGGGGCTCCGCCCTGGTCGCCGCCGATCAGGACGCCGACGGCGTCACCGCCGTGCTGGGCGACGGTCGTACCGTGCGGGCGCGCTGGCTGGTCGGCTGCGACGGCAGCGGCAGCACCGTACGCAAGCTCGCCGGCATCGGCTTCCCCGGCGTCAAGCTGAGCGAACGCTTCCTGCTCGTCGACGCCCGCCTCGACACCACCCTCGACCGCTCGGGAACGAGCGGCTGGGTGCATCCGGAAGGCATGCTGGGCGCGATGCCCATGCCGGGCGGGCACTGGCGGCTGCTCGCCTACGACCCCGCCTTCCAGGACGACAAGCCGGGCGAGGAGCAGATCGTCGAGCGCATGCGCCGCATCCTGCCCGAGCGCACGGGCCTGCGGGACATCCGCTTGCTCGACGCGTCGTGGGCGTCGTTGTTCCGGGTGCACCGGCGCCTGGCCGACACCTACCGGCGCGGGCGCGTCCTGCTGGCCGGGGACGCGGCCCACGTGCACGCGCCGTTCGGCGGGCAGGGCATGCTCACCGGCGTCGGCGACGCCGAGAACCTCGCGTGGAAGCTGGCCCTCGTCGTGCGGGGCGAGGCCGGGGAGCGGCTGCTGGAGACGTACGAGGCCGAGCGGCGCCCGCTGGCCACCCAGGTGCTGCGCGGCAGCAGCGCCACCACCAAGGTCAACATCGCCTCCGGGCCCTTCGGCCGCTTCCTGCGCGACCGGGTTCTCGTTCCCGTGCTCAACATCGCCTGGTTGCAGCGGCGGGTCACGTACACGACGTCCCAGCTGTGGGTCAGCTACCGGCGCGGGCCGCTCGGGGGCGGCGGGCGGCGGCCACGTCCCGGCGACCGGATCCCCGACCTGGACTGCACGCGCCCCGACGGCACCCCCACCCGCCTGCACGCCGAGCTGCGCGGCCGCTGGGCGGTGCTCGGCGACGGCGCCGCGTTCGACGCGGCCCGCCGGCGGCTCGGCGACCTCGTGGTCCACCTGCGGCCGACCGGCCCCGCGCCCACTATGCTCGTACGCCCGGACGCCCACCTCGCCTGCAAGGGCGGCCCCGCCGAGATCACCCGCCGGCTGGACGGAGCACTCGCTTGACCGCCGCCCGAGGACGCGGACGCCCTCGCGACCCCGAGACCGACGCCGCCATCCTGCGTGCCGCGCTGGAGCTGTTCATCGAGCGCGGCGTCGAGGGCACCAGCATCGAGCAGATCGCCAAGCGCGCGGGGGTGGGCAAGCTCACCGTCTACCGTCGCTGGACCACCAAGGAGGACCTGATCGCGCAGGCCGTCGAGCAGCTGGTCAGCGCCGACATGGTGCCCACCCCCGCCGAAGTGCGGGCGCTGGCGCCGCAGGACATCATCGAGGCCGGCCTGAAGACGGCGGCGGAGACGACCGCAAGCCCCGCCTTCCGCGCGCTGGTCGCCCGCATGATGGGCGCGGCCGTCAGCCACCCGCAACTCATGGCCGTCTACTGGCGACACCACGTCCTGCCCCGCCGCGAACTGGCCACCGCCATGCTCCGCCGCGCCCAGCAGGACGGCACCGTGGCCGAGGACGCCGACCTCGACGTGCTCATCGACATGATGGCCGGAGCCGTCACCTGGCGCGTCCTCCAGCCCGACCCACCGGACGCCGACGGCATGCTCGGCTACCTCAAGAGCGTCTACCGGCAGATCGGGCTGTACCCGCGGTGACGGAGCCGGAAAAGGTGGCAGAAACCTGACTTTCTCGGCGATGCCGATGGCGCGATGATGACGTGGTGGGGCCAGACGGGTGGCGGCGGTGGGTGTGGGCCGGGTGCATCGCGGTCGCACCGTTCACGGTCACGCTGCTGTTCCGTTCCGAGAAGGACGACTTCTGGGAGCAGGCGAGCTGGGTGGCCGGCGCGTTGGGCCCGACGCTCGCGGTCCTCTTCTTCGTCCTCCAGAGCAGAACCGCCCACCGCGAGCAGGCCCGGAGCCGGATCGCGGACGAGGCCGGACCCGTCGCCCCCGCGGCACGCGTCGGTCCCGCCGCCCTGCCTCCCGTCGAGACGGTGTCCACGACCTCCCGGCTGTGGGATCGCACGGACGAGCGGACGACACTGCGCTGGAGGCTGCTCGACGGCTCGGGTGGCGTGGTGGTCGTCAGCGGCGAGCCTGGCATCGGCAAGTCGCGGCTGGTGAGCACGGTCCTGGACGATCTGCGCAAGCGGCGCTGGTCGCCGGTGCGCCCGCACATCATCTCCTACGAGGCCGCGCCCGACCGGCGATTACCTTTGAGCGCGCTGGTCGACGACATGGAACGGCTGCGCGGTGTCCAGCCGGTCGCGTGGGAGAAATACGAGCCGCACGCGACTGCGCCCGATCAGTTCAGGGCGGCGCTGGAGGCGCTCGGCAAGAGATGCCTGGTGATCGTGATCGAGAGCGCCGAACACCTGCTGGACGCCGGCATCGGGGAGATCGCCGATGAAGAGTTGAACGAGGCGTTCAACACTCTCGCCACCACCTCCGGTCACCGGACCTACGTGCTCCTGGTGACGCGGACGGCGCCGCGGGTCTCGGAACGCCACGTCTGGCCGGCGATGGCGGCTTCCTTCGAGGTCGGCGCACTGCCCGTCAAGGACTTCACCCGCTACTTAGGCGAGCTGGACAAGGCCGGTGGGCACGACCTGGCCAAGCCGCTAGCCGAGTACCACGAGCAGTTGCGCGGCAACCCCCGCCTCGCCGAGCTGGCGCACGCGATCTTCGCCTCGCCGCCCTTCGACCACCGCAGGTTCGCCTCCATCGTGCTGGGCACCGGAGCCGACGGCCTGTCACGGGTCCTCACCGACGAGCTGGTCAAGGGGCTCGGCCTCGTCGCACGTCGCGTGCTGGAGGCTCTAGACGCTTTCGGCACGCCGATCGACGCCGCCGGGGTGTGCGCCGTCCTCGAGGAGGAGCATCCCGAGGGCCCGGTGAAGGACATGCTGGCGACGCTGGCGGAGAAGGGCGTCGTACGGACCACCCCTGACGGCCGGTACTACCTGCCGCCGTCCGAGGCCGACTGGCTCGGACGCGGCACGCGGCAGGAACGACTCACCGACGCGCAACGCAGCATGCTGCTGTACGAGAGCGCCAAGCAGCTGTTCCAGCGCCGGGTACGGCCCGCCGACGGCATCGAGGACCTGCGCGCCGACTTCGCCGGCCTGCGTGCTCATCTCCGGACAGGGGTGACCCTCAACCACGCCTACGACCTGATCGACTCTCTCGACGCGGTTCTGGGTCCCTGGAACTGCGGTTACCTGCTCATCGAGCAGCGCGAGGCGCTCAGGGGGCGGCTCGACAACCCGTGGTGGGCACAGCAGAACGAGAACGCGCTCGGGTATCTCTATGCCGCGCAAGGGAGGTTCGCCGAGTCGATCGAGGCGTACGGCAACGCGCTGCGTCGTGCCCGTCAACGGGATGACGTGCCCAATCGCATCAGGATCGAGGTGAACCTGGCCGGAGCCCACTGGTGGCACGGCGACGTCAAGGCGGCCTGCGCCAAGTACGGCGCGGCCAGGAAGGACTGCGACGAGAGCATCCCGAGCGATCCTGACAGGTACGACGCGCTCCGGGCGGTCCGGCTGGGCGCCCTTGAGGGGTTGGCCGACTGCCACCGGCACCACGGCCGCTACGACGAGGCGCTGGAGCTCGCCCGGCTGGCCATGGACGAGCCCGAAGATGAGGCGTATCCGGACACGGAGGAAGGCTGGGATGCCGCCGCCCGATGCGTCGGCATCGCGCTGAAGCTGGCCCGATGGCACATCGAACTCGATGAGGACGAGGAGGTCGATGGCCTCCTGATCCGCGCGAAGGCGGAAATAGAGCGTCAGGAGAGGCGACCGCGCCAGGCGAGGCGACCGCGCCAGCCGAGGCGCATCCGGGAGGATCTCTGGGCCTTCTTCAACGCGAAGGTGGCCGGAAATCGCCTCCTGCAGGGGCGCTTCCAGGATGCCGTCCCGATGGCGAAGCTGGCGGTGGAGGACTCGCTCAAGTTCGGCGATCCGGCGACCCTGCTCCTGGCTCGGACGAGCCTGTGCTACGCGTACCTGCTGGGTGACGACGTGAACGTGGTCGAAGCCACTCGGCAGATCGAGAGCGCTGCACGGTACCGGCGGCCCGGCGGCCCGCTCATCGTCCCCGCGCTCCAGGCGCTGGTCGCGCCGGGCGCCGATGACGCTCGTGCTCGTTTCGAGCAGCTCCTTGAGGAGACCCGCGAGCGCATCGAGCACGATGACGACGACATCACAGCCTGGAACCACCGCGGGTTCGCCATGTGCGGTCTAGGTGACCGTTTCAGCGTGGAGGAGGCCCGCAAGACCTTCGGCACGGCACGCGAGAAGACGCTCCGGCCTGCGCCGAACCGGGTGGGTCTCATCGTCCCCATGGTGGAGCTGCTCGATCGCCGGAGTGCGACGCCGGGCCGGTTGGAGCCGGTCATCCGGGACCTCCGCTCGGCCCGCTCCCGCCCCGCCGGCGCGTGACCCATGGGCCGTTCTCAGCGGGACGGTCCCCGGGAGCCCGCGACGGTGTCCCCTTCCGGCTCCACGTCCGCGCGTAACCAGCCCTCCGCCTGCGCGCGGACGATCGCCTGGATGCGGGTCGAGACGCCCATCTCCTGGTAGAGCGCCTGCAACATCCGGAACATCGCGCGCTCGGAGTATCCGGACCGCCTGGCCAGCTGGGCGACCGTCGATCCCGCGGCCAGCTGTCGTAGCCACGACAGTCGCCGCGCACTGAGGAATACCGGAACCCCGTCGGCCGACCGCGGTCCTGTACTGAGCGCACTCGCCACCGCCGCGGGCATCACCGCCTGCCCGTCGGCCGTCGCCTCGACAGTACGGCGCAGGGCTCCCGGCGTCACCTCGCGCTCGAGCACCGATCGCGCGCCGGTACGCACCGCTCTGGCCCCGATCTCTCCCGGGTCGTCCTCGCCGATGACCGCGATCACGGCGTGCGTCCCTCCCCCGTCACATAGCCGTTCGAGGAGGTCCCAGTCAGGCTCTCGGACGAGCGTCAGCAGGACCAGTTGCCGCCTGCCGCGTCGCACCCATGCCAGCACGTCCGCGGGAGTCTCGACGTCGTGGCCCGCGGCGGACAACACAGTGGCGACCCCCTGCCGGAACATGGGTAGAGGGTCGACAACCGCGACGTGGACGGCCACCTCAGACAGGAGTCCCTTCTGGATCGCTAGAGCCTAAACACCACGATCGCCGAGCGCCCACCCGGAGGTGCCGCTCCGGCGGATCCCTGCCGCCCACCGGACAGGTTCGTGCCCATAACCGTTCGTGGACCTGCGGCGCGGGCGCTTCCTAGCGTCGAGGAAGATTCCTGCCAAGGAGGTCTCATGGGCAATCCCGCCCGACCGGCGCATTACGTCCTGGTGACCAGCACCAAACCCAAGCAAGCGTGGGACGGCAAGCATGACCTGGTCGGCGAGCTCCCGCCGGAACTTCGGGCGGCCATCATCGGTGCCATCGACGACATGGTCAAGCTTGGGCGGATGTCGATGGAGAAGGTCTCAGCGGAATTCGTGTACAGGAAACTTCGTAACGGGCAATTCTGGGGCCGGATCCGCGAGGCCAGCGATCCTCTTCTCCGCGACCTGATCGACACGATCATCAGACAGGAGAGCCGACGGCGGCCCCCGGAGCGCACATGATT
Organism: Nonomuraea sp. NPDC049419; assembly: GCF_040676995.1. Lineage (NCBI taxonomy): Bacteria > Bacillati > Actinomycetota > Actinomycetes > Streptosporangiales > Streptosporangiaceae > Nonomuraea > Nonomuraea sp. NPDC049419. The sequence continues at coordinate 178,541 of NZ_JBFAQB010000010.1, forward strand.
CCTGGCCGCCAAAGCTCCCCAAGCTCGTGGGAACCGGCTCAGGAGATGGCGCGCATGATGGTGGTGGCGGCGTGGCGGAGCCAGGCGTCCTCCTCCTTCTCCGGGGAAGGGCGGGCGCAGGCGTCGAAGAGGACGCCGTCCAGCTGGGCCACCAGCATGCGGGCCGCGCGCCCCGCGTCCGGGACGCCGGCCGCGCGCAGGCCCTCCTCGGCCATCCGGACGAACCGCTCGCCGGCGGCGTCCAGCTCGGCGCGCAGCAGAGCGCCGTCCCCGGCGTCCAGGTAGAGCTGCATGCGGGCGCGGGTGCGGATCCTGGCCGGGCCGAGCCAGTGCTTGAGCAGGCCGGCCAAGGTGGCGGCGGCCTGGTCCCTGGTGCTCCAGGCGCCGGGCGGGAGCCGGGTGACCGCGGGCTCGTCCAGCTCCAGCAGGCGTTCCAGGACGCCTTCGAGCAGCGACCGCCGCGTACGGAAGCAACTGCTCGTGCTGCCCGCCGGCAGCCCGGCGCGCGCGTCGGCGGCCCGGTGCGTAAGGCCGCGCAGGCCCTGCTCGGCGATCACCTCGATGGCGGCGTCGGCCGCGCGCTGACGTCGCGTGCTCGGTCGCGTGCTCATGGGCGGCGCTCCACGGTGACGGGCACGCCGTTGAGCACGGCGGTGCCGCTGACCTGGTCGAGGCAGGCGGGGTCGGTGACGGCGTTGGCGCTGGTGCCGGGCAGCTCGCGGGCCGCCATGTCGCCGGGGTGCATGAGCAGGTGGTGGCGGGGCCGGCCCTTCACGCCGAGGTCCGCTCCCTGCGGCAGGCGGCGTAGCCGGTCGAGCGTCAGCCGGTAAGGACCGGTACGCAGGCCGAGGTCCACGATCCGGTCCGGCCGCATGCGCAGCATGAGGGCGGTCAGCGCGGGCGGCTCAAAGCGGCTTCCGCCAGGTCCGTCCACCGCTCGGACGCGGAAGGAGGCACGACCACCCAGTCCTTCACCACCTTGCCCCGCCCCATCGGGTCGAACAGGGACGCACCGTCCAGCTCCAGCGCGGCGTCGTACTCGGGAGTGTCCCTGACCAGGCGGAACACCATCGCGCCGTCGCGTTGCAGGCTCGCGAACACCTTCCCCGCCTGGTCCTTGAGCGCGGGCCTGCCCATCATCGTGGAGATCCGTACGCCGAGGTCGGCCAGCTCGGCGCCGACCTGCTCGAAGTGTTCATCCGGGCTCATCATGATCGATACCTTAAGGCGTCATCTGGGGCCGCAGATGCCCATGGCCCGGCCGCCCGGCGCGGGGTCCTCGGCCGCGTCGAGGAGCGCCATCGCGTAGTCGGCGCGGGTGAGCTGCGCCGCCCCGCCCGTGGCGTTGTCCTCGAAGTCGATGTGCACCCGTCCTGCGGGCGGCTTGTCTTTCAGCATGGTCGCGCGAGCGATGGTGTAGTCGAGCCCGCTGACCTGCAGCATGCCCTCCGCCCGCGCGAGGTCCACGTAGGCCGCGCGGAAGAACAGCCAGGCCAGCGTGACCGCGAGCCTGGGGCGGGTGGCCGGCACCGACCTGCTGCTGGTCATCACCACCCGCCGCACGCCGGCCTCGCGCATGGCGGTGATGAGCGTGCACGCGATGCCGCTGCCGCCGACCGCGGAGATGACGGCGTCCTGCCCCTGGACGGCCGCGCGCACGGTCTCGAGGTCGTGCGCGTCGCCTGCGACAACGCCCGCGAGGCCGCCGCGGTCGGTGAGCAGCTCGGGGCGGCGGGCGAAGGCGGTGATCTCGTGGCCGCGCGCGGCGCCCTGGGCCAGGACGTGCTTTCCGGTACGGCCGGTCGCGCCGATGACGAGGATCTTCATGGTATGGCACCTTTCTCTATGGCGAATTGCACTATAGCCATACGATCAGGCTATAGTGCAATTCGCAATAAGGAAGAAGGCATCAGCGAAGGAGCCGCGACCATGTCCGAGAACGCCGAGATCACCGCCCTGCTCACCCGCCTGGCCGACGCCTGGAACGCGGGCGACGCCACCGCCTACGCCGCCCTCTTCACCGAGGACGCCGACTACATCACCTTCGACGGCACCCACACCGAGGGCAGGACCGCCATCGAGGCCGCCCACCGGTGGCTGTTCGACGGGCCACTCAAGGGCTCCACCATGCCCGCCCTCGCCGAGCCCCGGTTCAAGCGGCTGGCCGACGGGGCCGTACTCGTGGTCTCCGAGGGCGGCACCGCCGTCGGCGGGCGGCTGCGCAGCTCGACCGTCTCCTTCACCGCCGTACGCACCCCCGAAGGGTGGCGGTTCGCCTCCTTTCAGAACACCCGGGTGAGCGCGCCTTGACCTGGAGCGCACTTCAGCTCCTAGCCTCGAACTCACCGTGAGGCGCCGCAGGCATCCGACCGTCATCGACGACAGGAGAAGTCGCGTGAAGACCGTAGAGCTGGGACGTACCGGCGAGCAGGTCAGCAGGCTCGCCCTGGGCTGCATGATCATGGGAACCGTCACGCCGGAGGACGAGTCCGTCACGATGCTCGACCGGTACGTGGCGGCCGGCGGCAATTTCCTGGACACCGCCGACTGCTACTGCTGGTGGGAGAACCGGGGCAGTCTCGGCGGCGAGAGCGAGGAACTGATCGGCCGCTGGCTGCGCCGGTCGGGCAAGCGTGACGACGTGTTCCTGGCCACGAAGGGCAGTGCCGTCGTCCGCGACCTGGACGCCGTCTGGACCGGCGAAGGACCCGACTGGGACGCGGCCTACCGCACCTTCGTCGGCGCCGGGGCCAAGACGCTGCGCGACGCCATCGACGGCAGCCTGCGCCGGCTCGGCACCGACCACGTCGACCTGTACTACGTGCACGTCGACGACCGGGCCACGCCGCTTGAGGAGACGCTGGAGGCGCTGGCCGGCATCGTCCAGGCCGGCAAGGCCCGCTACATCGGCTGGTCCAACGTACGGACCTGGCGGCTGGAGCGGATCAGGCAGCTGTGCGCGCAGCACGGCTGGCCGGCGCCGGTCGCCCTCCAGCAGCAGCACTCCTACCTGCGCCGCCGGGCAGGGCTGCGGCACGCCTCGATCGTGGACGACGAGCAGCTCGACTACCTGGAGACGCACGACGACCTCACGCTGGTCGCCTACTCCCCCATCCTCAAGGGCATCTACGACGACCCGGCCAAGCGGCGCGGGCACTGGGCGATGGACCCGTACGAGGGCCCGGACGCCGAGGCCAGGCTGGCCGCGGTCGCCGAGGTGGCCGCCGAGGCGGGGGTGACGCCGAACGCGCTGGTCCTCGCGTGGCTGATGCACCAGAGCGCGCCCAGCATCGTCCCGCTGATCGGGCCGCGCACCCTTCAGCAGTACGAGGCGGCGCTGCCGGCCCTGGACGTCAAGCTCACCGACGACCAGCTCGCCCGCCTCGCCGCCGCCGGCGCCTGACCTCAGCGCACTTCGACCCCTTCGGCCCGCTCGGGGCCCGGAGGGGTCGCTGCTGTCATGCCAGGCCGTCGAGGCGGACGCGCTGGTCGGCCGCGTACGAGGAGGCGGCCGCCCGGTTCGAGGCCGTGATGGGCCCGGAGCAGACCCTGACCAGGACCCGCCCGCGCCGACGTGGAACGCGTGCGCCGTCAGCTCTGGTGAAGCGTTTCGGCGCGCATTCCCGAATTTCGTAAGTCATAGAGGGCGCTTTTGCCGGGAGGTTCGTTCGATACAACCGTGACGCTACATGTGTCATCGCGATCACGTTCTTATTCTGAGCCGGACGTGTAGGGGTTTTGCCGTAGGTGGGAAAATCCGCCTCGGCGGCCGTCCGAGAACAGGGGAATTCCGGCGATGACCGCAGCGAACGCGCACGTGCCCGCCTGCCCGATCACTCATCCGCTGGATCTCGGTCCCGACGGGGTCAATCGTCCCGGCCTATATCCTCACGCCCTTTATCACGAGCTGCGTGAGACCGAAACCGGCGTGCATCAGGTCGTCCGCCCGAATGGTTCCCCGGCTTTCCTGGTGACCCGTTATGACGATGTGCTGACCGTGCTCCGAGATCAGGCGACTTTCTCCCGGAAAGAGGCACTCGGCGAGGACGACATCGATCTCGGCGGCACCATTCTCGGCCTCGACGACGCCGAGCACGCCGCCGTGCGCGGCGTCGTCGCCGACCATTTCACGCCGCGGGCGGTGCGCCGGCTCGGTCCGCGGATCGAGGCCGCCGCGTCGGCGCAGCTGGCACACCTGCTGGAGGCGGGCGAGCCGGCGGACCTCATGGAGTCGTACGCGCTGCCCTACGCGCTGAACGTCATCAGCGACCTGTTCGACCTGCCGGCGCAGGACAGGTCACCGTTCAGGGCCTGGGGTGAGGCGTTCCTGGCCACCAGCACCCTCAGCCGGTCAGAGGCCGCCGACGCCCAGTTGGCGATGGTCGGCTACCTCGCGACCCTGATCGAGCGACGTCGCTCCAAGCCGGGGGACGACCTGCTGTCGACGATCGCCGCACGGGGAGCGGCCCTGCCTCCCGACCAATTGCTCAAATTACCGCTCGCGCTGCTCGTGGGCGGCTGGGAAACGACGGCCAGCAGCATCGGCACGTTCACGCAGGTTCTGCTCTCCCACCCGTACGACGATCACGAGACCGCCTACGCCTATCTGGCCGAGCATCCCGAAAACGTGGAGCCCGCGCTGGTGGAGTTGCAACGCATGTTCACCACGGCCGCGGCGGACGCATTGCCGCGCCGCGCGACCTGCGACACCGCTCTGCCGAGCGGAGCCCGTTTACGAGCGGGCGACCTCGTCATCCCGTCCCACGTCACGGCGAATTACGATCCCCGCGTCTTCCCAGACCCGCACCGCATGACCTTCACCCGCGCCCCGAACCGCCACCTGTCCTTCGGCCACGGCGCCCACCACTGCATCGGACGCCATCTGGGCCACGCCGAGATAGCGGCGGCCATGAGCGTGCTGCTCCGCGAGTTGCCCACCCTCAGACTCGCCGTACCGGCGGAGGATCTCCAGCGCAAGACCGGCCAGATCATCGCGGGCCCGGTGAGCGTGCCGGTCGCCTGGACCTGAGGGCGGTCGGCCGGATCAGGGGTACCGCCGATCGCGCCACGGGACTCCAGCCTGTCGAGGTGCGCGATCAGGTCGCCTTGGTCCAGGGCCGGCCGCGCCGCCACCTCCCTGGGATCAGGTCATGGCCGACCCGCGAGGAGAACCCGTCGGGCACCTGGCAGGCGGTCGGCGGCTTCGTGAAGCCGGGGCCGGGCGAGGGCCCGGCCCCGGATGTCACCGGCCGCGGATGTCACTGAGCGCGGAACGTGCCGCTGATCTCCACCGTGACGGGGAAGCCTCGTACGGCCGCGTCAGGTGTAGAGGTTGATGTCGAGCGCGTCCAGGACCAGCCTGATCGGGTTGGCCAGCGTCTGGGAGGCGCGGAGGAGATGCGGAAGAACGCCTGGCCGCCGCCCCAGACGTAGGTCAGCTCGCGGCGTACGCGCTCGGGCCAGCACCAGGCGACCGCGCAGTCGACCAGGTTGGGCGCGCCGCCGAAGGCGATCGGGCGGAAGCGCTCGAGCACCGCGATCCGGTGGAGACGCCGCCAGGCGCCGGGCGGATGCGGAAGCGGTGCGGCTGCGCGTCGAAGACGCCGTGGCGCACCATCATGGGGACGTCGCGCGTCCTCGAGCTCGCCGTGCGCGTCACGGATGGGACTGGTCACGTCCCGCAGCGCGGCGTCGGTGACCGCGCCGGCGGCGCGGGCCATGACGTCGTCGGCGACGGACGGGAAGGGCTCGGGCAGTCCTGAGGGCGCGAGAAACTCTTCGTTCGGCATCGTTGCCTCGATTCGGCCGGTTTCCGCTGACGGGGACGGCCCGGCCACCCCTGCCGGGCCGCTGAGGGCCTCAGTGTCCTCCCGCGCGACCGGCCCGGCGTCAGGGCCCGGCCCAGGGTTATCCCTAGCCCGCGGCCCTCAGGAGACCGGGGCGTGGTCCTGGTCAGACGCGCAGAATCTTGGGGCCGGCCTCCCCGTAGCGCTGCGCCGCCGCCCTGGGCAGCTGCTTGCCGGTGACGACCCAGGTCACCTGGTCGAGCTCGGCGAACTTGGCGAAGCTGGCCACGCCGAACCTGGTGTGCTCGCACACCAGCACGCACTGGCGGGCCGCCTGCAGCGCCGCCGTCTTGGCCGCGGCCACCGTCGGATCGGGAGTGGTCAGCCCGCGTTCGATCGACACGCCGTTGGTGCCCATGACCGCGAGGTCCACGTTCAGCTCGGCGAGCATCGCCGTCGCCCACTTGTCGACGGTGCCCATGGTCGCCGGGCGCAGCCGCCCGCCGACGATGATGACGTCGTGGTCGGAGTGCCGGCCGAGCTCGGCGGCGACGGTCACCGACCGGGTCACCACCGTCATCCTGTTCAGCCGGCGCATCGGCCCGATCAGGTCCTCCGGCAGGGCACCCTCGTCGATGAACACGGTCCCGACATCGGCCATCATCGCGGTCGCCGCCTCCGCGATCGCCACCCGCTCCTGGGTCTTGGCCTTGTGCCGGTGCTCCAGCGGCGTCTCGTACCGGCCGATGTCGGTGGGGTAGAAGACGCCGTACGAGCGGACGATCAGCCGCTGCGCCTCCAGCGCCCGCAGGTCCCTGCGCAGGGTCGCGGGCGAGATCGCGAACATGTCGGCGATCTCGGAGACGACGGCACGGCCCTCGCTGCGGACGTAACCGAGGATGCGCTGCTGACGGTCGAAGGCACGACCTTGAAACACGCTCGACATCTGCCGACACCCTTGCACATGTGATGGAAACGTTCGCGCAATGGTCACAGATTCAGCACCAAATGACCAGATTCGAGCACTTAACCGCCAGTAAAGTCGGCACACGTTCGTTCCCGATGCGATGGGTGGTAGCCCGTGAGCAGTGGAGTCAGCGATCTCGAATCGGGATCGGCACTCTCCGTCAGCGCCCGGCGGCCTGACGACACCGGGCAGAAGGCGTCCGGCCAACGGGCTGCGGCACGCCGTCGCCGGCGTGGCTACCTGCTGTTCGCCGCCTTCGCGATGCCCAACCTGGTGCTGATCGCCGTCTTCGCGTACTGGCCGATCATCCAGAACATCTACCTCAGCTTCACCACCTGGGACTTCATCTCGCCGGCGGCCGAGTGGGCCGGGTTCCTCAACTACCAAGCCCTGTTCAGCAGCTGGTCATTCCCCGACGTGCTGCTCCGCACGCTGGTGTGGGTGGTCGTCGTCGTGGTCGTGACCCTCGTGCTCGGCCTGGCGCTGGCGATGCTGTTCGCGCAACGCATACGCGGCACCACCTCGGTGCAGACGCTCGCCTTCGCCCCCCACGTGCTGTCCGGGGCGGCGATCGCGACCATCTGGCTGTTCATCTTCGACCCCAACCACGGCCTGAGCCGGCTGGTGTTCGAGGCGTTCGGCGCCACCTCGCCGGCGTGGACCACTGACGGCTCGTGGGCGCTGTGGGCGCTGATCATCGTCTCCATCTGGAAGGGTCTCGGCTTCGTCGCGATCGTCTACCTGGTGGGCATCCAGCAGATCCCCTCGGAGGTGCTGGAGGCGGCCAGGATCGACGGCGCGGGCCGGTGGACGCAGTTCCGGCGCATGATCTTCCCGCTGCTCTCCCCCACCACGTTCTTCCTGGTCATCACCCAGACGATCTCGGCCTTCCAGGCGTTCGACGTGATCGCCATGATGACCAGCGGCGGGCCCGCCCGCTCCACGACCACGCTGAGCTGGTTCATCTACGACGAGGCGTTCAACCGCACCAACGTCGGTGTCTCCAGCGCGGCCTCCATGATCATGTTCGTGGTGCTGATGGCGATCACCGTCCTGCAGTTCCGGTTCGTCGAGCGGAGGGTTCACTACTGATGACGGTCATGCCGACCGCGGCGTCCACCGAGCCCACCCGCCACAAGTCGCCGGCCTCCCGGCGCACACCCTGGTGGGGCGTGCTCGGCCTGGTGGTCACCGCGCTGATCTTCCTCGTCCCGATCTACCTGTTCGTCACCACGGCGTTCAAGACCAACGAGGACATCAACAGCTGGCCGATGCGGCTGATCCCGCAGTCGCTGACGCTGGAGAACTTCGCCACCGCCTGGGAGCTGGCCCCGTTCGGGCAGTTCCTGGTCAACTCGGTCGTGGTGGCCGCGGTCGGGACGGTGCTGAAGGTGGTGCTGGCGGTCTTCACCGCCTACGCCTTCGCGTTCCTGCCCTTCCCCGGCAAGCGCTGGCTGTTCGTCTTCATGCTCGGCGCGCTGATGGTGCCCGGGCACGTGACGCTGCTGGTCAACTACATCACCGTGGGCCAGCTGAACCTGCTGAACACCTACGCCGGCCTCATCCTGCCGGGGGTGGCCTCGGCGTTCGGCACGTTCCTGCTCCACCAGTTCTTCCGGTCGCTGCCGTACGAGGTGCTGGAGGCGGCCCAGATCGACGGCTCCGGGCACCTGCGGACGATCTGGTCGTTCATCGTGCCGATGTCCCGGCCCGCGATCATCACGGTCGGGCTCATCGCCCTGATCGACGAGTGGAACAACTTCGTCTGGCCGCTGATCGTCACCAACTCGGTCAACATGCGGACGCTGCCGATCGGGCTGCTCTACCTCAAGGAGAACGACGGCATCAACGACTGGGGCGCCCTGATGGCCGGGACCCTGTTCGTCGTCCTTCCGGTGACCATCGTCTTCCTGCTGGCGCAGCGCTACATCGTCGCCGGCCTGGCCGGGAGCGCGCTGCGCCGATGAGCATCACGTACTTGAGAAAGGAAGCAGCGTGACGGGACCGAGTTTCAGCCGACGCCGGCTCCTGTCCGCCGCCACCGCGGCCGCGGCCGGCCTGGCGCTGAGCGCCTGCGCAGGCCGCAAGGAGGGCTACTACGCCCAGGTGAGCGGGCAGGTGCCGGACAAGTTCGCCCGCCGCGAGCGGGTGGTGCTCTGGAGCGCGTTCACCGCGCACAACGCCGAGGTCCTGCAGACGATCATCGACGGGTTCAACGATGCGCAGCAGGACATCTACTGCGAGATCCAGCTGTTCCCCGGCTACCCGGCGCTCGACTCGAAGCTGGCCGCCAGCTTCGCGGTGGCGCAGGTGCCCGACATCGTCACGCTCAGCGACGTGAACTGGAACCGCTACTACCTCGCCGAGGCGCTGGAGCCGCTGAGCGGCTACTTCGACGCGGGCTTCCGCCCCGACGCCTTCCACCCGACGTTCCTCGCCGAGGGCACGATCAGGAACGAGATCTTCTGGCTGCCCTGGGCCCGCTCGACGCCGCTCTTCTACTACAACAAGGAGATCTTCGCCGGCGCCGGCCTGCCCGACCGCGGCCCCAAGACCTTCACCGAGCTGCGCGAATGGGGACAGCAGCTCAAGGGCTACAAGCACAACGGCTCGCAGATCAGGATGCGCGCCTACAACGGCAAGGACGACTGGTACTTCCAGGGCTCGTCCTGGGCCTTCGGCGGTGCCTACTCCGACGGCATGACGCCCATGCTGGAGTCGGAGCAGACGGTCGCCGCCCTGGAGTTCGACCGGGCGTTCATCCACGACGACAAGATGGCATACCTGTCCGGCGACGTGAACGCCGACTTCGCGGCCGGCGTGACCGCGACCATCTGCAACTCGACCGGCGCGCTCACCTCGCTGCTCAAGGCGGCCACGTTCGACATCGGCGCGGCCTTCCTGCCCGAGCAGGACCAGCCGGGCGTGCCGACCGGCGGCAGCGGGCTGGCGATCATGCGCAACGCGACCAAGGAGCGCAAGCAGGCCACCTGGGAGCTGGTCAAGTACCTGGCCGGCACGGGCGCGCCCGAGTGGAGCCTCAACACCGGCTATCTCCCGGTGACGACCAGCTCGCTCAACTCGCCGAAGATCAAGGAGCGCAACGCCAAGTCGCCGCAGTATCAGGTGGCCCAGGACCAGCTGAGCCGGGCCCGCCAGGCGGACGTCATGCGCCGCTACGTCAACGAGACGATCTCCGAGATGCTGATCGTCCTGCAGAAGGTCTACTCCGCCAACGCCGACCCGGCCGAGACGCTGCGCGAGGCGATGCGCAACCTCGACCCCGCCGTCCAGCGGGTGATGCCGAAGTATCACCGGCTGGTGGCGCCCTGATTCCGGACCTCTCGTGCCGCCGCTCCGACGGCCGCCCCCCACGGGACGTCACGGACAAAGAGAAGAAACGAGGAAGGAAGATCGTGGCATTTGCCATCGTCGGACACCGCGGCGCCATGGCCGAAGCACCCGAGAACACCATCGCGTCCTACCGGGTGGCCGAGGAGGTCGGGGTCGACGAGCTGGAGACCGATGTCCGCATCAGCGCGGACGGGCAGCTGTTCATGCTGCACGACGCGACGCTCGACCGGACCGCCGCCGGGCCCGGCGGCAAGGACCTGGGGCCGGTCGCCGCGCTGACCTGGGCGCAGATCAGCGCGGTGGACGTGGGCGGGGGTGAGCGGGTGCCCACGCTGGAGCAGATGTATCAGGCGACGACCAGGTTCGTGCAGCTGGAGATCAAGGACCTGGCCGCCATCGACGGCCTGACGGACTTCTTCCCCCGGCATCCCGAGTACGCCGAGCGCACGATCCTGACCGGCTTCTCGGTCAAGGCGATGGCCACGGTGGCCGAGAAGCTGCCGGACATCCCGCGCGGCATCATCGTCTCCAAGTGGACCGACGCCGAGGCCCACCCCGGCGGCTACCGTCAGCTGCTCAAGGACACCGGCTCCAGCCGCATCCACAGCGGCGGCGAGGGGCTGACCGCCGACGTCGTCAAGCGGCTGCACGACGAGGGCTTCCCGGTGCACGGCTGGCCCACCCGCACCGAGGACGACCTGCGCCACTGGGTCGAGCTCGGCGTGGACGGCACCACCGGCGACGACCCCCGCACGGTGCGGCGCTGGCTCGCCGAGGCGCTGCGTTGAGCGTGCGGACGGCCGGGATGGAAGCGGTGCTGTTCGACATGGACGGCACCCTGTTCGACAGCGAGCCGCTCTGGGACGTCAGCCTCGCCGACCTGGCCGCCAGGCTCGGCGGCGAGCTGCGGCCCGAGATCCGCCGCCAGGTGGTCGGCAGGAATCTGCGCGACACCGCGCAGCTCCTCCACGACGACCTGCACGTCACGGCGGACGCCGCGGAGTCGGCGGCGTGGCTGCTGGAACGGACCAGGCAGCTGTTCGCCCGCGGCGTGCCGTGGCGGCCCGCCGCGCAGGCCGTGGTCGAGTCCGTACGCCGGCGGGGCATCCCCACGGCGCTGGTGACGTCGAGCCACCGCGTCCTGGTGGACGAGGTGCTGGCCCGGCTCGACCCCGGCACGTTCCAGGTCGTGGTCTGCGGCGACGAGGTGAGCCGGCCGAAGCCGGACCCCGAGGCGTACCTGACGGCGGCGCGGCGGCTGGGCGTCGATCCGCGCGGCTGCGTGGCGCTGGAGGATTCGCTGCCCGGCGTCGCGTCCGCGCTGGCCGCGGGCTGCCTGGTGGTGGCCGTGCCCGAGGACGGCGCCGCGCTGGGCGACGGTCACGGGGCGGTGGTGGCCGAGCTGGAGAGCGTCACCGTCGACGGGCTGACCTCACTGCTGGCCGCCAGGGTGGGCTGAGCACGTTCACAGCGCCGCCCCTCGCCGGGGCGGCGCTGTGACGCTCCCATGTGCGCGGGCGATTCTCAGGGGGCCGATCGCGGTCATCGGGCGACGGGTCAAGCCATGAGAATCGTTACAGGCGCTCTGCTCGCCAGCGGCAGCCACGTGATCGCCGGCGCCACCTGCGTCACAGCTTGAGCAGCAGCTCGGTGAGCTCGGCCGGCATGGTGATCATGCAGTCGTGTCCCGTCGGCAGCTCCCACACCTGCGCGGAGGCCGGGACAGGCCGCCGCTCGATCCCCTCCGGCACGCCGGCCACGCAGTGGATGTGAGTCTGCGGGATGAGGCGCAGGGCCGGGTCGGTCAGCCGTACCGGCTGCACGAAGCAGCCCACCGGCTGGTCCGTCAGCATCTCCCGCAGCCACGCCGCGTCGGCCGGGTCGGTGACCCCGAACAATCCCATGGGCGGCATTTCGGGCATCGGCGGCACCAGCCAGCCGGGCTCCGTCTCGGCCGCGCGGTCGATGAGCGCCTGCGTCATGGGCTGCACGTCCACCGCGCTCTCGCCGTCCTCGGGGACCATGGCGTCGAGGTAGACGAGCCGGCCGACGCGCTCGGGCACGCGGTCGGCGGCGGAGGTGATGACCAGCCCGGCGTAGCTGTGGCCCACCAGGATCACGTCGGTGAGGTCCTGCTCGGTGAGCAGGCTCACGATGTCATCGACGTGGGTGTCCAGCCTCACCTCCGGGCCGCGCAGGTGCGCCTTGTCGCCGAGGCCGGTCAGCGACGGCGCGAACACCCGGTGCCCCGCCTCGGCCAGCAGCGGGACGACCCGCTCCCAGCACTGCCCGCCGTGCCAGGCTCCGTGGACCAGTACATACGTCGACATGCTCGATGCTCCTCGCTCAGCTGCGGTGTTCGTGCAGGACACGAGGCTGCCGGGCACGCGGCGACACAACCAGGGCCCCCGTCGTCCTGGGGGCGGCAGGGCCAGGCACGGCCGCACCGGCACCGCGTACCGTGGGGGTCATGAACCTTCTGGGCGATTACGTACGCGCTCGCCGGGAGCTCGTCACCCCCGACCAGGCCGGCATCCCCGCCACCGGCGTGCGGCGGGTGCGCGGGCTGCGCCGGGAGGAGGTCGCGATGCTCGCGGGCATCAGCACCGACTACTACCTGCGGCTCGAACAGGGCCGCGACCGCAACCCCTCGCCGCAGGTCCTCGAATCGCTCGCCCGCGCGCTGCTGCTCGACGACGACGCCACGGCCTACCTGCTGCACCTTGGGGCGAAGCAGCCCGGGCGGCGACGGCGGCGCGCCCGCAAGGAGACCGTGCCGCCAGGAGTCGCCAAGCTGATCGGCACGATGCCGTTCCCCGCGTACGTGGAGGGCCGCTACTTCGACGTGCTGGCCGCCAACACCCTCGCCACCGCCGTGTCACCGCGGCTCGTGGCGGGCCGCAACCGGCTGCGGGACATGTTCCTCGATCCCGCCGAGCAAGCCCTGCTCCCCCGATGGGAGGACGGCGCGGCGGGCATGGTCGCCGGGTTCCGCAAGTCCGTGGGCACCGACACCGACGACCCCCGCTTCATCGAGCTGGTCGGCGAGCTGTCGCTGGGCAGCCCGCTCTTCGCCCGGCTGTGGGCCCGCCACGACGTCAACACGTGCGCGGGCACGCCGAAGAACCTCGACCATCCGCAGGTCGGCGAGCTGTGGCTGAACCGCGAGCGGCTGAGCCTCGACGGCGCGCCGGGCCAGACTCTCGTCGTCATGCACCCTGACGCCGGCACCGACAGCGCGGAGAAGCTGTCCCTCCTCGCCTCCCTCTGAGCCGCCGCCCGGGAGGCAGGCGGCCGGACGGCTCGCCAGCGCCGAGCCGGGTGCCTGGCAGCCGGCGGGGACGGCTCCCCGCGAGCCGGGTGTCAGACGGACGCCGGTAGCTTCACGACGCGGAACTCGACCGGGCGGCGCAGCCGGAAGCCGAGGCGTTCGTACAGGCGGATCGCGCCGGTGTTGGTGTCGGCGGCGTGCAGGAACGGCTGCTCGCCGCGCTCCTTGACGCCCGCGATGATCGCGAGCACCAGCCGTCGCGCCAGCCCCTGACCCTGGTGGGCGGGGTCGGTGCAGACGGCGCTGATCTCGGTCCAGCCGGGCGGGCGGAACCGCTCCCCGGCCATGGCCACGAGGGCGCCGTCGCGGCGGATGCCGAGGTAGACGCCGAGCTCGACGGTGCGGGGCAGGAACGGTCCCGGCTGGGTGCGCGCGACGAGGTCGAGCATCTCCGGCACGTCCGCGGGCCCCAGGCGTACCACGCCGTCGTCGTGGGCCCCGGCGACGTGCTCCCCGGTGAGCTGGACGCCGGGGATGAGCATGGACTCGGCCACGTCGGCGGGCGGCGCGGGGGCCGGGCCGGTCATCAGCACGGTGCCGTCCGCGCCGGCCAGCGCCGCCGCGTCCGCCCAGTCGGCCGGGCCCGGGTCGGGCGGCAGCGACACGAACGGGGAGACGTCGAGCGGGTAGCGCAGCACCCTGCCGCGCTGTTCCGCGAGGTGGGCGTGCGTTCCGAGCAGCGCGGCGCGTACCGGGTCGTCCAAGGGGCCGGCCGGCGGGGAGGCGTGGAACGCGTCACAGGAAGAGGTGGGCGCGGTCATGCAGCGACCTTATCGGGCGTCGTACGGTCATGTAGCGCCACATCCGCCCCTGCGTAAGCGCATGAGCAGGGCCCCTCCCCCGCCGCCCCGCTCGGCACATTACGACAAAGCCAGCAAGACCTACCCGTTTGATCGGATTTCTCATTACATTCGTTGTCATGCGTCACGCGACCGTGTTCCCCCTCGCCATCGCCGGAGGTGTACTGCTCACGCTGATGACCCAGGCCAACGCGGTGCTCGCCGGTTACACCGACCCCCTGTACGCGTCCTGGGCCGCCCACGCGGTCGGCGCCCTCGTGGCCGCGGCCCTGGTGCCGGTCTTCGCCCGCCGCGCACCGGCCCCGGGCCCCGACGACGGCCGACCGCCCCTCTGGTACTACCTGGGCGGCGTCCCCGGCGCGCTCGTCGTCGTGCTGTCCGCCATCGCGGTCAACAGCGAACTGGCCCTGGCCGGCACGGTCGCGCTGATGCTCACCGGCCAGATGATCTTCGGCACGGTCTCCGACCGCCTGGGCCTGCTCCACACGCCCCGCCGCCGCGTCACCGGCATGGACCTCGCGGTGGCCGGCTGCGTGCTCGCGGGCAGCGTCCTCATCGTGGCGGGGGCGTGAGCATGGTCTTCCTCGTCTCCCTGGCGCTGCTCAACGGCGTCCTCATCGCCACCAGCCGCACGGTCAACGGCCGGCTCGGCACCCACAAGGGCGCCTTCCGCGCGTCGGTGTGGAACCACGTGGTCGGCTTCGCCTTCCTCAGCGCGGTCCTGCTCGTCCTGCGCACCTGGCCCGACGTCACGGACACGCCCGTCGCCGCGTACGCGGGCGGGGTGTTCGGCGCCCTGTTCGTCGCGGTCAACAGCTACGTCTTCCCCCGGCTCGGCGCGATGACCGCCTCCGTGCTGGTGATCAGCGGCCAGGTGCTGTCGGCCGTGGTCATCGACTGCGTCCAGCAGGGTGCGCTGCCCACGCCGATCCGGCTGGCGGGCGTGGCGCTCGTCCTCCTGGGGCTCGCCCTGCCCCGGCTCCGCCGCACCCGGGCCGAGAAGGACTGACCTACCGCCGCGCGATCCTGCGATAACCGTGACCAAGAGCGTGCCGTCGCTAAGCTTCATGCCGCACATCTTTACGTACGGCGACATATCCATTACTGGGAGCAATGGCGAGGCAGATGAGAACGGCGGCTGGGCCGGCGTGGTGAGCCTGCTGCGCACGCTCGACCCCGGCACGATGGGCGGCGACCAGGGCAGCGCGGTCTTCCTCGCGCTCATGCCGCTCGTCACGATCGGCGGCATCTTCCTCGTCAGCGCCCTCATCGGCATCCTCACCACGGGCCTCGACAAGCGGATCGCCAAGCTCCGCAAGGGCAGGTCCAGGCTCATCGAGCGCGGCCACACGATCGTGCTCGGCTGGTCCGACCAGGTGTTCACGATCATCAGCGAGCTGGTCAAGGCCAACCAGAGCGAGCGCAGGTCGTGCGTGGTGGTGCTCGCCGACGAGACCGTACGGACCCCGCCCTGGCCGGCGTCACCTTCGGGGCGGCGCTGCACATTTACGAGCTCGGCATCCCCCTCGGCCTGCTGACCTCCGACAGCCGCACGCTCGTCAACCCCGACATGGACACCCCGATCAGGCCGGGCGACCAGCTGATCGTGCCGGCCGAGGACGACCTGCTGATCCGGCCCGCCACGAAACGCGACCGGCTGGTCGAGGCGGGAGCGGAGGTGCACGTCGCGGCGCCCGTACGTCCTGACGAGGCCCTCGACCGGCCGCGGACGAACCTGACCGTGCACCACAAGCCGTGCCGCACCACCAACCGGCCGTCGCCGGAGAGCCTCGACCTCGGCTCCTACCAGCACATCATCGTGCTCTCCCACGACGACGTGGAGCCCGGCCACGCCGACGACCGCACGCTGATCACGCTGCTGCACCTGCGCGACATCGAGGAGCGGCTGGGCGACCCGTTCTCGATCGTCACGGAGATGAACGACGACGACAACCGCGAGGTCGCCCAGGTCACCAAGGCCGACGACTTCATCGTCGGCAGCCGCCTCATCAGGCTCCTGCTGACCCAGCTCAGCGAGAACCGCCACCTGCACGGCGTCTTCGCCACGCTCTTCGACCCGTCGGGCTCGGAGATCTACCTCAAGCCCGCCTCCTCCTCCGTGCGGCCGGGCGTCGCGGCGAACTTCGCCACCGTGCTCGAATCGCCGCGCAGGCGCGGCGATACCGCCCTCGGCTACCGCCTGCACGACCACAGCCAGGAGGCCCCCGCCTACGGCGTGCGGCTCAACCCGCCCAAGGACGCCGAGCTCGTGCTGGAGGCGCACGACAGCGTCATCGTGCTGGCGGAGAGCTGAGATCCCGGCACGCCGCGCCGGGATGATCGCCGGGCAGCCGCTCGCAGAGGTCAGCCGCTCTGGGTGGTGATGCGGGGGATCGGGAGGACGGGGAACGGGTTGTCGGGCAGGAGGAGCACCCGGCGCGCCTGGTCGGGCTGCCCGGCCGCGTCCAGGTGGAGGAGGGCCGCGCCGATGCCGGCCGCGCCGACCATGTAACCGGTGTCGGCGCTCACCTCACCGGGCCGGACCCGGCGGTAGGCCTGGTACCAGCGGTAGCCGCGCCCGTCGTGGCCGTCGGCCCTGGCCACCAGGTCGGCGGCGAGCGTACGGGCGAACTCCAGGCAGGAGGCGCGCCCCGTGACCGACCAGAGCCCGACGAACAGCTCCACCAGCCCGGCCGTGCCGCAGCACTGGCAGGCCGAGTTCCAGTAGCCGGGCGTGCGGCGCGGCGGGGCCGAGCTGTCGACCACGCCGTGCGCCAGCCGCTCCACCCAGTCCAGGTCGTCGAGGTCGCCCGTCACCCGGTGCAGCTCGTAGAACATCCTGGCCACTCCGGCCGCGCCGGAGCAGAACCCGGCGTAGTACAGCTCACCCGAGCCGGGCACGTGGTGCGGCACCAGGGCCCGGCCGTCGGCCGTCAGGCTCACCTCGCGGACGAAGCCGGCCCCGCTGCGGGCGGCGCGCAGGAAACGCTCGTCGCCGCCTCGAGTCGCACGGGCTCGTGCGGCGGCAGGCGTACGCGGAGGCGCCGCCCCGGGTCGAGTACGAGCTGACGCCGCTCGGGGCGACGCTGATCGAGCCGATCCACGTGCTGACGGAGTGGGCGCGCGAGCACGGCGACGCGGTCCTCGACGCCGTCTCCGCCCAGCCGGTCGCCCGCCACGGTTGAGGTTCGGACGCCCGGCCGGATCGCAATAATTTCTATATCCCGGAAGAAGCGACGAAGCGCTCCGTCAAGGTTTACAGTGCGTCCCGACCGAGGGGGCGCCATGGAGTTCGGAATACTTGGTCCGCTGGCGGTGTGGCGCGACGGTGCGCGGCTCGATGTGGGCACGCCCAAGTCACGGGTGCTGCTGGCGGTGCTGCTGTGCCATGCCAATCACCCGGTGTCGCAGGATCAGCTCGTCATGGCGCTGTGGGGCAACGCCCCGCCGAAGAGCGCCACGAAGAACGTGCAGACGTACATCCACCGGCTCAGGCGGCGGCTGGGCGCGCCGGACCTCGTCGTCCGCCAGGACGCCGGCTACCTGCTGCCGGTGGCCGCGGACGAGCTGGACGCGACGCGGTTCGAGGGGTTGGCCGGCGCGGGGCAGGCGGCGGAGGCCGCGGGCGACCTGGCGGAGGCCAGCCGGCTGCTGCGGGAGGCGCTCGACCTGTGGCGCGGGCCCGCGTTCGCGGGGCTGGTGGACGTGCCGATGCTGGCGGCCGAGGCCACGCGGCTGGAGGAGGTCCGCCTGTCGGTGCTGCAGTCGCGGATCGCGGTGGACCTGCAGCTGGGCCGGCACGCGGGGCTGCTGGGCGAGCTGACCGCGCTCACCGCCGCGTACCCGCTGCAGGAGCGGTTACGGGCGCAGCTGATGCTGGCGCTGTACCGGTGCGGCCGGCGGGCCGACGCGCTCGCCGAGTACGGCCGGGCCCGAGCGATCCTGGTCGAGGAGACCGGCCTCGACCCGGCCGAGGAGCTGCAGGACCTGCATCACCGGATCCTCACCCAGGACCCCTCGCTCGACCTGGAGCCGCGCGGCACGGCGCCGCCCGCGGAACAAGCCGAAGAGCCCGCCGAAGCGTCCGCCCAGGTCACGGTCACGCCGACGCAGGCGGCTCCGACGCCGGCCGAGCTGCCGCCGGACATCGCGGACTTCACCGGCAGGGACGACGAGGTGCTGCACCTGACCGACGTCCTCACCAGGGGGCGGCCCGGCACCGTCGCCATCGCCAGCATCGCGGGCATCGGCGGCCTGGGGAAGACGACGCTGGCCGTGCACGTCGCCCACCGCATCGCCGAGCGCTTCCCCGACGGCCAGCTCTACGCCGACCTGCGCGGCGCCTCCGCCGACCCGGCCCGCCCTGAGGACGTGCTCAGCCGGTTCCTGTTCGCGCTCGGCGTCAGCACCCACGGCATCCCCCAGTCCCTCGAAGAACGGGTGGCGCTGTTCCGTAGCTGCATGGCGGGCCGCAGGATGCTCATCCTGCTCGACAACGTCGCGGGCGAGAAGCAGGTGCGCCCGCTCCTGCCGGGGGCGCCCGGCACGGCGGTGCTGCTCACCGGACGGGTCCGGCTGGTCGGCCTGGAGGGGGCGAGCCTGCTGGAGCTGGACGTGCTGCCCGCGAGCCAGGCCATCGACCTGCTCAAGCGCATCGTCGGCGACGACCGCGTCAAGGACGACATGGACGCGGCTCTGGAGATCATGCGGCTGTGCGGCCGGGTCCCGCTGGCGGTCCGCATCTCGGCGGCCAGGCTGCTCAGCAGGAGGCACTGGAGCCTGTCGCACCTCGCCGGCGTGCTCGGCGAGGAGCGCCACCGGCTCGACGAGCTGGTGGCGGGCGACCTCGACGTGCGCGCGGGGTTCGAGCTGAGCTACCGGATGCTGCCCGCGGGCGCGCAGCGGGCCTTCCGGCTGTCCGGGCTGCTCGACGCGCCCGACTTCGCCTCCTGGGCGGTGGCGGCGCTGCTCGACGTCTCGGTACGCCAGGCGGAGCGCGAGCTGGAGACCCTGGTCGACGCGCATCTGCTGGCGCAGACCGGGCCCGACGAGACCGGCCGGCTCAGGTACCGCTTCCACGACCTCATCAGGTTGTACGCCCGCGAACGCGCCCAGCGCGAGGACCCCGAGCCCGAGCGTCAGGCCGCCCTGCAGCGGGCCCTCGGCGCGTGGCTGGCGCTGGCGGAGGTCGCTGCGGAGCGCGTGCCCGGCTCCTGCTACGCCTCCATCCACAGCGAGGCGTCCCGCTGGCGGCTGCCCGCACGGATCTCGGGCCCGCTGGTGGACGACCACATGGCCTGGTTCGGCGCGGAGCACGCCGCGCTGATGGCGGGGGTCGCGCAGGCGTGCGAGGCGCGGCTGACCGAGCTGGCGTGGGACCTCGCGGGCTCCACCGAGAAATACCTCAACGCGCGCGGCCTGTACGACGGCTGGCAGCGGATGCACGAGCAGGCGCTCGCGCTCTGCCGCGAGAGCGGCGACAGGCGCGGCGAGGGCGTGCTGATGCGCGGCCTGCTGGAGGTCACCACCTGGAACTCGCCGCCCGGCCAGGGGCCGGCGATGATCAGGATGCGGACCGGCGCAACCCGGCTCCTCGACCTGTGGACCGAGCTGGACAACCCGATCGGGATCTCCGACGCGCTGGCCAGCCTGGCCTGGAGCATGACCGCCGACGGCAACGGCAGCGCGCAGGCGCTCGCCCTGGCCGAGCGGGCCCTGCGGACGGCCGTCGAGGCGGACTACCTCGGCGGCCAGGCGCGGGCGCTGCACGTGATGGCGATCATCCACGGCGAGGACGACCCGCAGGCGGCGCATTCCGTGCTGGAGCGGGCGACGAAGGTCGCCGAGGCGCTCGGCAACCCGCACTACCGGACGACCATCATGCAGTTCCTGGGGGCGGCGAAGGCGTTCTGCGGCGACTTCGCCGGCGGTCAGGAGTTGCTGGAGAAGTCGCGGGAGATGGCGCGGCGGGCGAACTACCGCTACCAGGAGACGTTCTCGCTGCTGTACCTGGCCAAGCTGTACGCCGCCATCGGCGACGAGCGGGCCAGGGCCACCGCGGAGCTGACGCTGGCCTACAGCGAGGAGGGCAACTACGGCCACTACCTGGCCGACTCGCTCGCCGTGCTCGGCCGGCTGGACCTCGCCGAGGGGAACGTGGCCGGCGCCATCTCCACCCTCGAACGCTCGGTCGCGATGTGGCGCACGCGCGGCTATGTGCCGTACCTGGCGCACGCGCTGAAGGATCTCGGCGACGCGCACGGCGCGGCGGGCGACCACGGCACGGCCGGAGCCGTCTGGGAGGAGGCGAGGACCCTGTTCGAGGGGATCGCGCACGAGAAGGGCGTGCGGACGCTGGACGCCCGCCTCACCCGCACCCCCGCCAAGACCGATTGACGGCCGATGCCCGCTCCGGCAAGTTCCCGCGCCGACGCCGGTCAGTGGCCGGCGCCCACCCCCGCGCCCACCACGGCGACGGGGCAGGGGGCGTGCTGGAGGAGGTGGCGGGCGAGGCCGTCGCGGGCGGCGGTGGCGCGGCGGACGACCATGAGCGTGGCCGGTGCGTGACCGGCGGGCTCGATCCGTACGCCGGGATGGCTCGCCGACCACTCGGTGAGGTCGCTCCGGGCGGCGAGCCCGACCTGGCGCAGGAGCGCCTCCTGGCCGGCGAACTCCAGGACGGCGGCGCCCGGCTCGGGGTCGGCCACGACGACGGGCCCCAGGTTGGGCGCGAGAGGCAACGGCCCGGGGCCGCGGACGACGATGACGGGGCAGGCGGCGTACAGGGCGGTGCGGTCGGCGACCGAGCCGACGACCGCCCGCGGCAGCGCGCCGAGCCCCCGCGAGCCGACCACGACCAGCTCGGCGTCGCGGGAGAGCTCGATCAGGCGTTCGGCGGCCGGCCCTTCGTACAGGTCGGTCTCGGCCTTGACGCCGGCGCTGGTGTGCCGGGCGCAGTCGGCGCCGTGCCACACCACGTGCTCGGCCGCCTTGCGCAGGTGGGACTTGGCCTCATCCGCCGCCTCGCCGTACGGCCACTGCCAGGCGTGCGCGACCAGCAGCGGCAGGTTGCGCAGCTCGGCCTCGTCGAGGGCCCAGTCGAGGGCCTGCATGGAGAAGTCGGAGCCGTCGTAGCCGAGCACGATGTGTCCGCCCATCACCTGCCTCCCCCGGTCACAGCAGCGGCGGGACGCCGATGAGGTCGTCCTCGTCGTGGCTCACGTCGCAGGCCACGTCCACCACGCCCTCGACCGTGCGGACGGCCTCGGTCAGCGCGATGGCCTGCGACCTGCGGCGCACCCGCCCGCCGATCCGCACGACGCCCGCGGCCACCTCGACGGTGAACGAGGCGTCCTCCGGGAGCACGGCGCGTACGTCCCTCTCCAGGTCGGCCGCCGGCCGGGTGAAGACCCGCAGCACGTCGCGCTGGTGCAGGGCGCCGACGACCCGGCCGGTCTCCGGGTCGACCACCGGCAGCTGCTTGATGCGCTTGGCGTGCATGAGCCGGGCCGCGTCGCGTACGGGGGTCCCAGGGGTGACGGTGATCGCCGGCGAGGTCATCAGCTCCCCTGCGGTGACCCCGGCGGCCTTGTCGTGCTCGTGCCGCTGCCTGCGCGACTCGAAGATCGACACGCCGTGCCGTACCGGATCGACCTCCTTGAGCAGCAGGTCGTCCTCCGAGACCACGCCGATCGGCCGCCGCTCCGCGTCGATCACGGTCACCGCGCCGACCGCGTACCGTCTCATCGCGGCCACCATCTCCGCGAACGTCGCGTCCGGCAGGACGGCGATGGCCACCCGGCCCATGACGTCCTTGACGGGGATCGGCATGACGTCACCTCTCCTTCAGCGCTTCCCGCCGGGAAGGACGGGTTCAAGGTGGAACATTCCGGTCACGACCTCACGCGGCCCGGTCTCCGGCCTGGCGCGCCCGGCGACGGCCGAGAGCACGTCCCTGGCCGTGACCAGCCCGATCAGCCCGTCATCCGACAGCACAGGCACGGCGTCGCAGCAGGTGTCGAGCATCAGGGCGGCGATCCTGGGCAGCGGCGTGTCAGGGCGTACCCGGGGCAGCGGCACGCGCTGCAGCAACGACCGCACGGGACGGGCGGACTGCTCCTCCGGGCCGCCCGACCAGGAGGCGGCCAGGTGTTCGCGGGTCAGGATGCCGAGCACGTGCCGGTTCTCCACGACGGGCAGGTGGTGCACGTCGGCCCTGCGCATCAGCTCCCATGCCATCAGCGGCGACTCGTCCGGCGTGACGACCACCAGGACCCTGCTCATCACCTGCGACGCGGTCAGCGACTCGATGTTCATGACCCCTCCTTCCTGCTCTCACCCTCCCCTGTCGCAGGCCCCGGCGCCCGGGTAGGAAGTCCCGCGGGCGACCGCCTTCGGTCCCGTGCTCACGCCGGTGGGCGCACCACCGCCACGGTGCCGCGCGCGTGGTGCAGCACGCCTCTGCTGACCGAGCCGAGCAGCAGCGCGCCGATCGCGCCCCGGCCGTGGGAGCCGACCACCACCAGGTCGTACGGGGTGGCGGTGAGGGCGTCCACGGGATGCGCGCACTGGATGTCCATGACGACCGGCACCTCGGGGTGCTCCGCCTGCCACCGCTCGGTGCGGGCGCGGACCAGTTCCTGCTTGGCGGCGCGGACCTCGTCCGCGTCGTAGGAGATCTCGGGCGCGAACGCGTGGACCGGCACCTCCCACGCGTGGACCAGGTGGAGCGTGGCGCCGCGCAGGGCGGCCTGCTCGAAGGCGTACGCGATGGCCGGTTCGCAGCTCTCGGAGCCGTCGACGCCGACGGCGATCTCACCCGTACGATCGCCTGTGCGATCACCTGTGCGATCACCTGTACGATCACCGGGCCCGCCACGCACCACGACCACCGGGCACGGCGCCTGCCCCGCCACCTTCATGGTCACCGACCCGAGCAGCGCCCTGGTGAAGCCGCCGAGCCCGCGGTCGCCGACGACCAGCTCGTCCGCGTCCCGCGCCTGCTCCACGAGCGCGCCGGCGGGCGTCCCCTCCACGACCCGCGTGGTGACGGGCACCTCGGGCTGCCGGGCGCGCGCGACCGCCTCGGCCGCCTCCAGCACCTTCGCCGACGCGCGCCTCAGAGCCTCGTCCAGCTCGGGGACGTCCGCTCCCGCGATGACGTAAGGCCCGGGGACGGCCACCCCGGTGATGGCGTAGGGCCCGCGGTCGAGCGCGTGCACGATGCGCAGCTCGGCGCGCTTACGCAGGGCGTCGTCGGCGGCCCACTCGACCGCCGCGACGGCGGGCGCGGAGCCGTCGGTGCCCACGATCAAAAGACCGCTCATTCAGGTCCCCTCACCGGGGGCGTTCCCGGCAAACGCGGCTCGGGGCAAGCATGGCGCGGCCGAGCCTTTACCGTCCCGTGAGGCTCGCGGCTCCGTCCATGGGCAGCCGGACCGCGACGGTACTCACCGGGAGGCAGGCGATGAGCGATGGCCGGGCCGTGCTGGTCGGCTACGACGACTCCCCCACCGGCTCATGCGACCGCGCATCCCGCCCGACTGACGTACTGAGCCCGATCGACCGGCTGAGGAGGTGAGCACGTGAGCGGACCCATCGTGGTGGGCGTGGACGGCTCCACGCCTGCGCACACGGCCGTGGAGTGGGCGGCCGCCGATGCCCGGCGCAGGCGCCTGCCGCTGCGGCTCGTGCACGTGTGCGAGCAGAAGCGGGGCGCCGAGGGGCTCAAGTACTGCGCGGGCACGCTGGAGGCCGCCGCCGACCGGGCCCGCGCGGCGGGCGCCCTGGAGGTGGAGACCGAACTGCTCGAGGGGAACGTGGTCGAGGCGCTGCTCGGGCAGGCGGTGACCGGTGACTGCGTGGTGCTGGGCAGCCGGGGCGTGGGCGGGTTCGCGGGGCTGGCGCTCGGCTCGGTGAGCCTCGCCGTCGCGGGGCACGCCGAGGGACCGGTCGTCGTCGTACGGGCGGGCGCCGCCGCGCGCGAGCACGGCAGGATCGTGGTGGGCGACGACGGCTCCGCGACCGCCGACCAGGCCATGCGGTACGCCGTCGCGCAGGCCAGGGCCCAAGACGCCGGGATCCTGGCCGTGTACGCCTGGTCGCAGCCCATCCTGGCCACCTACGGCCCGCAGTTCGCCGACCTGTTCACCGACTCCTTCGAGGAGGACCGCGCCGCCGCGCAGGAGCGGCTCGCGTCCTGGACGCGGGAGTACCCTGACGTGCGCTTCGACGGCTCGCAGGTGCATGCGCACCCGGTCGCCGCCCTCGCCGACGCCTCCGCCTCGGCCGAGCTGGTCGTGGTCGGCTCGCGGGGCCGCGGCGGCTTCACCTCCGCCGTCCTGGGCTCGGTCAGCCACGGCCTGCTCCACCACGCGGTGTGCCCAGTCGCGGTGGTACGCGCCAGGCAGGGCTAAGGCTGGGCTGCGGCGCTCGGGCCGGGGACCACGGCCACCGGGCAGTGGGCTCGATGCAGGACGCTGTGACCGACGGAGCCGAGCCGGTTCGCGGGCAGCCCGCTGAGCCCCACCGAGCCGACCACCACGAGGTCGGCGGTGCGGGAGGCCGCCGACAGGGCCGCGATGGGGTGTTCGAAGCTCATCGACACCGACAGCTCGACGCCGGGGTGCGCCTCGCGCCATTCGGCGAGGCGGCGGGCGATGTCGTCGCCGTCGTCCACGATGAGCGGGCCGAAGCCGACGGGGTGCGGGGCGGCGGGCGGGCAGCGCAGGCCGTGCAGCGCGTGCAGGCGTCCCTGGCGGGCGACGGCCTGCTTGGCGGCGTACTCCAGGGCGCGCTCGGCCGCCGGCGACCCGTCGTACCCGACGACGACCTCGCCGGTGGGCGCGCGGGGCAGCCGCCTGACCACGACCGCCGGGCACGCGACGTGCGCGGCCAGGCCGAGCCCGACCGAGCCCAGCACCAGCCCGGCGAACCCGCCCAGCCCTCTGCTGCCCACCACGACGGTGTCGGCCGTCTCCGACTCGGTCACCAGCCGTTCCGTCACCGCCCCCGTCACCAGCGCGGTCGAGATCGGCGTGTCCGGCGCCGTGTCGCGGGCGTGGGCCGCCGCGCCGGCCAGCATGCTCTCGCAGCGGGCGGTGAGGGTGTCGGTCTCGACGGAGGCGTCCATCGGGTGCTCGGCGCACCAGGGTTCACGTACGTGCACGATCCGCAGGCGCAGCCCCCGGCGGGCGGCGTCAGCGGCCGCCCAGCCGAGCGCCGACCACGCCGGCCGCGAGTCGTCGAACCCGGCCACGATGGATGCGGGCATCATGCGCCTCCTCCCCGAGGCGGTGCGTGCGCGGCGTCCCTTGTGGCGGCCCCGGATCGTCCAGCACCGCCGCGCACGGGCCTTGTACCTGGCCATTTCCCCCGTATCGGCCGTCTACCCCTGACCTGCTCCGTTGCCGAGCGCGCGGCAGATGGTGGCCAGGCCGTACTCGAAGCCCTGCTCCACGTCGCCGCCGAGCCGGAAGTGCCCGCTGAGCTCCATGTTGATGAAGCCGGTGGCCCAGGCCGTCACCGTACGTGCGGCCTCCAGGGCGTGCCGCTCGCCGGCGAGCCGCCCTGAGGCGCGCAGCACCGGTTCGGTCGTCCGGGCGAGCGACTCGGTCGAGGCGTCGAACATGAGCCTGAACCCCTCGGGCCTGGCGTGGGCGAAGCGCCGGTAACTGCGCATCAGCTCCTCCAGAGAGCCGTCGGTCGCCTCCGCCTGGGCTCTCAGGTCGTCGATGGTGGCCTCCGCGACGGCGGTCAGCAGCGCCGCGCGGTTGGCGACGTGCTTGTACAGGGACGGAGCGCGGACGCCGACCCGCTCGGCGACGGTCTGCATCGTCAGTCCTTGCCGGCCGACTTCCTCCAGCAACTCGCGTCCCGCGGCGACGATCTTGCTCAGCGAGGTCTTCTCGGGAGCCGGCACCCGTTCTTCCCTTCATGAAAGCTATTGACGTTAGCCATGATGGCTAATTACATTAGCCATTGAATCAGTTCCATACGGCCCCCGGAAGAGACCATGCGACTCGCACCTCATCTGCACCGCCTCGGCAACGACATCGTGGCGTGCTACCTCATCGACACACCCGAGGGCATCACGCTGATCGACGCGGGCCTGCCAGGACACTGGCAGGACCTGCAGGACGAGCTGCGCGCCCTCGGCAAGACCGAGGCCGACATCCGCGGGCTCATCCTCACGCACGGCGACTCCGACCACCTCGGGTTCGCCGAGCGCCTGCGCAGCACCCATGGCGTGCCGGTGTTCGTGCACGCGGGTGACGCCGCGCGCGCCCGTACGGGAGAGAAGGGCAAGGTCGCGGTGGGTCCCCTGCGGATCGGCCCCACGGTCGGGTTCTTCGCCTACTCCCTGCGCAAGAACGGCCTGCGCACCCGCTACGTCGAGGAGGTCACCGAGATCGCCGACGGGGACGTCCTCGACCTGCCCGGCAGCCCGGTCATCGTGGGCATGCCGGGGCACTCGCCGGGGAGCGTGGCGGTGCACGTCCCGATCGCCGACGCGGTCTGCGTCGGCGACGCACTGACGACCCGCCACGTCCTGACCGGCCGCGTCGGCCCCCAACCGGCCCCCTTCACCGACGACCCGGCCGAAGCCCTCGCCTCGCTTGACCGCATCGCCGGCTTGCGGGCGTCCTGGGTCCTGCCCGGACACGGCGCCCCTTGGCACGCCTCCCCCGCCGAGGTCGCCGACGCCATCAGAAAGGCCTGATGATCCGGGCGGGCGGCCCGAGGCTCGGGCCGCCCTCTGCTCAGCCGGCGATCAGGGGCGGGCCGTCCTGGGCCTCCGGCTCCGGGCGGGGAGCGGTGAGGAGTTCGGCCAGGTGAGTGGCGATCGCGGTGATGGTGGGCTGCTGCCACAGCAGGGTCGCCGGGAGACGGCAGCCGAAGCGCCGTTCCAGGCGGCGGCGGACCATGACGGTCATCACCGAGTCCAGCCCCTGCTCGACGAGGGGACGCCGGAGCGCCAGATCGTCGAGGTCCAGCCGCATCACGGCCGCGATCTCCGCGCGGACCTCGGGCTGCACGCGCTCGCGCAGGTCCTCGGGTGACAGGCCGGTGAACGACTCGGCGGGGCCGCGCAGGTCGTCCTCCGCCGGGGCGGGGGCGTCGATCACCGGGTAGCGCAGGCCCGTGAGGTGCCCCAGCACGCGGCCGTCCACGTCGGCGATCAGCGCCCGTACGGTGTCCTCCGCCTCGGGGTCCATCGCCGCGTCGATGATCACCGTGGCCGGCGGCGTGCCGGTCAGGACCACCTCGTCGATCCGCACCACCATCCGCAGCACCGGGTCTCCGGGGAACACGCAGGGCGCGACGGACATCGCCGCGTCCAGCGCCGCCGACCAGCCCCCCTGCTCCCCATGGACGGTGGCGCGGAGGGCGCCCTCGGCGCCGAGGAGGGTCCCGATCCTCCAGTCGAAGCCCGTGGACGGGACTCCGACGGAGGTCAGGCGCTGGTGGACGTAGCCAGGGTCGAGGGGGCGCAGGTCGCCGGCGTCCGGGAGGACGTCGGGCTTGACCTGGCGGGCGGCCGACACGCCGGCGGCGGCGTGCACGAGCCAGGCCGGTTCAGGCTCGCCGGGGGCCGCCGGGGTGCGGGCGGCGAGGCGGACGGCCGGGGGTTCGTGGACGACCTGGATCTCCCGGCGTTCCGCGGTCATCAGGGGATGCAGCATCTCGACGCCGGTCAATGTGACGTCGTCGTCCGATCCCTGGGCGGCCGCCTGCAGGAACGTGTTGACCAGGACGGCGGCCGGCACGATCTCGATGCCGTTGAGCGCGTGGCTGCCCGGGTAGGGACGGTCGGCGTCCTGGAGGCTGGTGCGCCACACGCGGACGTCGCTGCCGGCGACGCTGGTCACGGCGCCCAGCAGGGTGTGGGAGTCCGCGTCGTGGCCCGGGTGGTCGTTCGAGGTCGAAGGGTCGCGCCAGTGACGGCGGTGCTGCCAGGCGTACGGGGGCAGCGTGGTCAGGCCGCCGGACGGCTGGAGGCGCCGCCAGTCCACCTCGATGCCGTGGCAGTGGGCGGTGCCGACCGCGATCTCGAAGGTGGGCAGTTCGGGCTGGTTGCGGCGCAGGGTGGTGCCGACGAAGACGTCCTCGTAGCCGTGCTCCGACAGGGTCTCCGTGACCGAGTGCGCCACCACGGGGTGCGGTGAGATCTCCAGGAACACGCGGTGGCCGTCCTCGGCGGCGGCCGCCGTCGCCGCGGCCAGCCGTACGGGGTCGCGCAGGTTGGCCGCCCAGTACGCGCTGTCCAGCACCGGCGTGGACCGGGGGTCGGGCAGCGTGGTCGTGTACATGGGGATGCTCGGCGCGCCGAACGCGAGCCCGGCGGTGGCGGCGGCCAGCTCGACGGCCAGCGGCTCCATCTGCGGGCTGTGGAAGGCGACGTCGGAGGCGACCCGCCGGACGATGATGCCCTCAGCGGGCCACTCGTCCAGCACGGCCTCGACGGCGGCCGGGGCGCCGGACAGCACCGTGGATCCTGGCGCCGACGCGATGGCCGCCACGAGGTCGGTACGCCCGGCCAGCCGCTCCGACGCCTCCTCGAACGGCAGCCCGACCATGGCCATGGCGCCCTTGCCCGCGGCCTGGCGCAGCAGCCGGGAGCGGCGGCAGATGAGGCGGGCGCCGTCGGCGACGCTCATGGCGCCGGCGGTCACCGCGGCGGCGATCTCGCCGACGGAGTGCCCGATGACGGCCACGGGTTCGACGCCGTAGGCGTTCCAGAGCCGGGCGAGGCCGAGCTGCATGACGAAGATCATGGTCTGGACGCGGTCTATGGCGTCGAGGTCGCCGTCGGTCAGGACCTGGCGGGGCGAGAACCCGATCTCCTCGGCGAAGATCGGCTCGACCTCGTCGACCAGCGCGGCGAACTCCGGCACGGCCAGCAGCTCACGCCCCATCCCGCGCCACTGGCACCCCTGCCCGGCGAACACCCACACGGGCCCGGGCCCGAGGTCCGGCAGCACGTCCCCGGTGATGACGGTCTCGGCGGGCACGTCGTCGGCGAGCCGCCGCAGAGCGGCGACGAGGTCGTCCCGCCCGGCGGCGGTCACGACCGCGCGCCGAGCCAGATGGGTACGGCGCCGCGCCAGCGTGTGCCCGACCGACGCCGGACCGGGTCCGGTTTCGATGTGGCCGGCGAGGCGGGCCGCGTACGCGCGGAGGGCCTGGGTGGAGGCGGCGGACAGGGGGAAGAGGCGCTCGCCCGCATCCCCTTCCTCGGGTCGCTCTTCGACGGGAGGCGCCTGTTCGAGGAGGATGTGGGCCACCGTGCCGCCGTAGCCGAAGCTGGAGACGCCCGCCCTGCGGGGGTGGTCGCGGGTCGGCCAGGCGGTGGGCTCGGTCACCACGCGCAAGCCGGAGCTCTCCCACGGGATGGCCGGGTTCAGGGTGGTCAGGACGGTCGGCGGGATCTCGGCGCGATGCAGGGCGAGCACGGCCTTGATGACGCCGGCGATGCCGGCCGCGCCTTCGAGGTGGCCGATGTTCGACTTGACCGAGCCGATGAGGCACGGGTCGCCGGCGGGACGGGCGGCGCCGTAGACGGCCGACAGCGCGGCGGCCTCCAGCGGGTCGCCGAGCCGGGTGCCGGTGCCGTGCGCCTCGACGTAGTCGACGGTGGACGGCTCGACCCCGGCCTGCCGGCAGGCGCGGGCCATCACGTGCTCCTGGGCCTCGCCGCAGGGCGCCATGATGCCGTTGGTGTGGCCGTCCTGGTTGACGGCGCTGCCGATGACGAGCGCGAGGACACGATCGCCGTCGCGCCGCGCGTCCGGCAGCCGCTTGAGCACGACGACGCCGCAGCCCTCGCCGCGCCCGTAGCCGTCGGCGGCGGCGTCGAACGACTTGGAGCGCCCGTCGGGCGCGAGGGCGCCCGCGGTGCCGAGGGTGAGGGTCTGGCCGGGCGTGGCGAGCAGGTTGACGCCGCCGGCCAGGGCGACGTCGCTCTCGCCGAGCCGCAGGCTCTGCGCGGCGAGGTGGAGGGCGACCAGCGACGCCGAGCAGGCGGTGTCGATCGCCATGCTGGGGCCGCGCAGGTCGAGGGAGTAGGAGACGCGGTTGGCGACGGCGCAGGTGGCGGCGCCGATCCCGGTCCACGCCTCGATCTGGGGCAGGTCTTCGAGCAGCCGGCCGCCGTAGTCGGCGGTGCAGACGCCCACGAACACGCCGGCGTCGGTGCCGGCCAGCGTGTGCGGCGGCACGCCCGCGTGTTCCAGGGCCTCCCACGCGGTCTCCATGAGCAGGCGCTGCTGTGGGTCCATCAGCTCGGCCTCGCGCGGCGACAGGCCGAAGAACTCGGCGTCGAAGCCGTCGATGTCGCGCAGGAAGCTGCCATGACGTACGGCGTCGCGCAGCGCGGCGGCGTCCTCGGGGCTGCGCCGCTCGTACGGGCGCCACCGGCCGTCGGGCAGCGGCGCGGTGGTGTTGCGGCCGGCGCGCAGCAGGTCCCAGAACTCGTCCGGTGCGTGCACGTCGCCGGGCAGGCGGCAGCCGATGCCGATCACCGCCACGGGTTCTGGACGGTCTGCGCGGGGGCTGTCGGCCATGCGCGTCGGTTTCCCTTCGGTGTTCAGAGCCATTGAGGGGTGTCGATGATCTCGATGACGGCGCCGGAGACGGTCACGCCGGGCCCGGTGCCCAGCATGAGCAGGTGGTCGCCGGGACCGAGCCGGCCGGTGAGGAGCAGGTGGTCGAGGGACAGGACCTGGTCGGCGGCGCCGCAGTGGCCGATGGTGCGGCCGTAGTCCCAGGTGGAGCGGGACATGGGCAGGTCGAGCAGGGCCATGCAGCGCTGCTCGACGATCTCCCGCGAGTAGTTCATGAACGCGACCCTGGTGAGGTCGGCGGCCTGGATGCCGCTCTCGGCGAGCAGTTGCTCGACGACCTCTTCGAGGGCCCGCTGGATGGAGAACAGCGCGGCGGTGGCCTCGCCGGTGGGCATGACCTGGCGGCGGAACTGGTCGTTGCGGGCGGCGAAGCTCATCTTCCTGCCGACGGTGACGCCCGGCGGGAAGAGGGGTTCGCTGCCCCGGTGCAGCTCCTCGGCCTCGGTCACGGTCGTCGTGCAGACGGACGCCAGGCGGGCGAAGCCGGGCTCCTTGGTCAGGACGAGCGCGGCGGCGGCGTCACCGCCGACGTAGCCGGGGCCCATGCGCCAGCGGTCCATGAGCGGGGTGCCGTAGTTGTCGGCGGCCACCAGCAGGGCAGCGGGCAGGGCGGCGGGCAGGGCGGGGTCGGCGTGCAGGTGGCCGGCCGCGAGCTGGAGGGCGATGAACATGCCGTTGCAGCCCTGCCGGATCTCGGTGGCCAGGGCGTCGCCGCCGACGAGGTGGCGTTGCAGGTAGGAGTGCGGTGGCCAGCCGTCGGGGCCCTGGTGCCAGGTGGAGGCGTACAGGAGGAGGCCGAGGTCGCCGGGCGCGCGGCCGCTGCGCTTGAGCGCGCTGCGCGCCGCGTGCAGGGCCATCTCGGGCGCCGGCGTGTCGCCGGCCACGGCCGCGCCGCCGAGCTGGTGCAGGTCGGCCTCCTCGGCCGGGTACCAGCCCTTGGCGACGGCCTTCTCGACGCTGACGACGGTGCGCGGGAGGTAGGTTCCCACGCCGCCGATGTAGATGTCCGCGTACCGCATGCCTGCTCCCCGCTAGACGGATTCGAGTTCGGCGACCATCGCGGCGATGGTGGCGACGTCGCGGAAGTTCTCGGGGTCAAGCTTGGCGGCGGGGACGGGGACGCCGAGGTCCTTGCGGAGATGGTTGAGCAGCCGCGCGGTGCGCAGGGAGTCGAGCAGGCCGGAGGCGAGCAGCGGGGTGGTGGCGTCGATGGTGAGGTCGTCGCCGTCCTGGACGAGGTTGTCCTGGATGAAGGCGATCAGCTTCTCGGTGAGATTTCCGGTGAGGTTCTCGGTGAGCTCGGTCATGCGCGGGATCCCTTCGTGACGGGGCGGGGGGAAAGGACGCGGAAGGCCGCCGCGGCGACGGAGGTGCCGGAGCCGAACCCGACCATGAGCAGGTGGTCGCCGGCCTTGAGCCCGCCGGTCGCGAGCAGGTGCTCGAAGGCGATGAACTGGTCGACCGCGCCGCAGTGGCCGACGCGCCGCCCGTAGTCCCAGGTCGTCTGGTCCTCCTCGATGCCCAGCCAGGACATCTGCCCGTCGAGGTCCTCGCGCCTGCCGTGCGGGAAGGCCACCCGCGTGATGTCGCCGAGCTCGATGCCGGCCTCGTCGAGGGTCTGCTCGACCTGCTGCATCATCGTCTTCTGGATGGTCAGGTGGATGCCGGTGCCCTGTTTTTCGAGCAGCTTCCGGCGGAACTCCTCGTGCCGGTCGGAGAAGCTGAGCCCGCGCCCGACGGTGGCGTCCGGGGGGAACAGCGGGTAGGCGCCGTCGTTGACCGCGTCGGCCTCGGGGATCACGGCGACGTTGACCGACAGGAGCTCGGCCATGCCGTACTCCTTGCCGAGGATCATCGCGGCGGCGGCGTCGCCGATGAGCGCGCCGGGGGTCATCCGCCAGCGGTCCACGAGCGGGGTGCCGTGGTTGTCGGCGGAGACGACCATCGCCGTCTCGCGCGCGTCGTCGGCGCGCAGGTAGCTCGCCGCAAGCTCCAGCGAGCTGATCATGCCGACGCAGCCGCTCCTGATCTCGAAGGCGGGCACGTGGCCGCCGAGCAGGTGCTGCTGCAGGTAGTGCTGGGGCTGCCAGCCGTTCGGGCCCTGGTGCCAGACCGACGGGTAGAGCAGCAGGTCGAGGTCGCGGGGCGCGGACTCGTCCCAGCGGTCGTAGGCGTCGAGGACGGCGAGCCGCGCCATCTCGGGCGCCGGCATGTCTCCTGCCACGGCCGCGCCGAGCTGCCGGTGGCGCTCCGCCTCCTCCGCCGGGTACCAGCCCTCGCGGACCGCGTGCTCGACGCTCACGCTCTCCGGTACGTGGACGCCGAGGCTTCTGACGAACATATTCGAGGTACGCACACGTCCCCTTTACTCATCGACGATCCCGGACGACGGCCTTCGGGCACGGGAAGGCGGCCGCTGCTGAATGGCGCGGGGTCCGGGGATATCAAGAGCCCGCCCGATGGTGAGAAACCGTGAAATGGGCCGGCGGGCCGTTTTCACGGCAAGGATAGGGGCGGCCCGCCGGGCGAGGCAATGGCGGTGTCCAGCATTTGGTCGGCGACATATCGTGACCAGCGAAGGACGGAACGTATTGCATTACCGGCGCTTTTCCACGGCGTTTCGCCGAATGCAATTCGGAATGCGTGCGGCGCCGGGCCCGCGCCTTTCCGCGCGGGTCCGGCGCGGAGGTCTCAGCCGAGCACTCTGGTGCAGGTCACGCCGTTCATCTTGAACTGGGCGGGCGGGTTGTTCGAGCCGGTGGCGGTGGCCGAGAAGCCGAAGCTCTGGCTGGAGCCGGGGCCGATGTAGGTGTTGTGTCCCGCGTCGCGGGCGGTCACCTGGGCGCCGGCCTGGGTGACGGTGGCGTTCCATGCGCTGGTGATCGCCTGGTTTCCCGGCCAGGCCCAGGTGACGGTCCAGCCGGTGACGGGGGTGGTGCCGGTGTTCCTGATGGTCACGCTGCCGTTGAAGGCGCCGTTCCACGCGCCGGTCGCGTACATGACCTCGCAGGAGGTGCCCAGTTGCAGGCCGCCGCGCAGGAACGTGGTGAAGTTGCCCCAGGTGGCGTTGAGCGTGCCGACGCGGACGGTCTCGCCGCAGTCGGCGGTGGTGCGGACGGTCTCGGCGCCGTACTGGGCGGGGTCCATGATCTGGTCCATCATGTGGTCGGCGGCCGGCACCGAGACGAACGTGGCACGCCCGCACTGCGCCTTGACGCGGTTGAAGAGCAGCTCGCTCTGACCGTGCGGCACCAGGAAGTCGGCCTGGCCGTGCAGGAACAGCAGCGGCGGGTCGTTGGCGTCGACGTACGTCATGGGGTTGGCCTGCGCGACCGTCCCTGGGCAGGTCTGGATCGCGCAGCCGACCAGCAGCGACTCGGGAGAGGCCGGCGAGTTGTGGTCGAGGCCGCCACCCGGCAGGTTCTGGGCGTTCATCTGCAGGAAGTCGGTGGGGCTGTAGAAGGCGAGCCCGGTCTGCACGGCGCTGGAGACGCCGGTGACGCCGATGTTGCCTTCGAGCGCGGCGACGCCGCCGGAGAAGACCGCCATCTCGGTCAGCCAGCCGCCGGACGAGTCGCCCGCGATCGCGAAGCGGTTGGGGTCGATCTGGTACGTGGCGGCGTTGGCGCGCAGCCACCGGATGGCCGCCTTGATGTCGTGCACCTGGGCGGGGAAGATCGCCTGAGTGCTGCTGCGGACGCTGACGCCGGCCACGGCGAAGCCGAGCGGGTTGAAGATGGCGGCGATCGCGTCGGCGCCCGCCTTGCCGTCGTCGCTGCTCCAGGCCGAGCCGGTGTGCCAGATGAGCAGCGGCCTCGGCGCGGTGCCGGTGTCGGGGAGGTAGAGGTCGAGCAGGTGCCCTCGGCTGCCGGCGGGCTGCGCGGGTGCGTACGCGATATCGGTGACGACCTGCGCTGCGTGCGCCGGCCGGGGTAAGGCTGCTGAGAGACCGACGGCTGCCAGCAGGGCCATCGCCATGCAGACGATCGTGGCCGTGCGGGGTCGAGCGTGCATGGTGCGGCTCCGGATGATCGGCTCACTCGATATGGGCGGCGCCGACCATATGACACCGGAGCGAGAATGGTCAAAGTTTTCCCGCCCGCCCCCCAATGCAACGATAAACCTGCATAAATCGTACTTAAGCACCAAGATCAGCACGGGAGTGTACAGGCGGTCGGATACCCGCCCCCGAGGCGTTCGACGGCTGTTTTCCTACATCCCGAAACAGTGACGCTGACATTACCAGCGGTGATCACGCCGGAAAAGGCCTGGGAAAGGCTGCTGTTGAATCACGCCTGACAATTCTCACGGCGCTGGGTAAGTGATATTGTCCGGCGTCATGATCCCCCCGGTCCCAGGAGGACGAATGCGTAAGGCCCGCGCAGTTGTCAGCACCACCATCATGGCGCTCGCACTGTCGCTGACGATCGGCGCCACCCCGGCACAGGCCACCACCCAGCTCGTCGGCGTCTTCAAGAACCAGTCAGACTGCGAGCGGGTCGGCCGCCAGGGCGTCGCCCAGGGCTGGTGGCACGCCTACAAGTGCGAGTGGGAGAGCCGCTACCGCTACTACTTCCTCTACACCTGACGCACGCGACCGCCCCGGCCCGTGAGGACGGACCGGGGCGGCAGGGGTGGCAGAGGCGGCAGGCCGTTCAGGGCAGGGGGATGCGCAGCCGCGCGCCCTCGTCTCCCGGCGCGGTGCCGTGCGCGCCGGGCCGGTGGCGGGCCAGCAGGTCGAGGCCGAGGCGGGCGCGGCGCACCCGTTCGCGGGAGAGCGCCACGGTGGTGGACAGCAGGTGGGTGCCCGCCGGGTAGACGTCGGGTGCGTTGCGCAGGCCGAACTTGACGTGCACCGGCGCGGCGACCTCGACGAGGGTGGGCAGCTCGTAGTGGCGGACGAAGCCGCCGACGTTGTCGGGCGCCTCCACGTACACGTCGAGCGGGATCGCCACGGCTGCGCGGATCGCGGCGATCTGCGCGAGCGTCAGGTCGGTCGGCAGGTTGAGGCTGTCGGCGCCGAGGTCCTCCAGCACGCGCGCGGACTCGGGGTTGGCCGCGGGCAGCATGACCGAGACCTTGGCCTGCATGTCGGGCGGCAGGTGCCCGGCGGCCCTGAGCCTGCCGAAGATCGACAGCACGCCGAGGTCGGCGATGAGCACGCTGCGGAAGCCGTGCTCGGCGGCCCGCAGGATCTCGTCGAGCACCGCCGCGACCTGGTCCTGGCCGCGTGCGGCCGGCGCGAGGATGGAGCCGGCGGGGCTGCGGGCCATCGCGGAGGCGTCCCAGCCCGCGCAGGGCCGGGCGAAGAGACTGACCTCGACGCCCGCTGAGGCGGCCAGCGCGGCCATCTCCCCCAGCTCGGCATCGGTGAGCAGGCCGACGCCGGTGCCCTGGGAGACGCGGGTGACCGGCACGTCGAGCGTGCGCGCGGCCTCCAGCACGGCCGCCAGGCACTCGGGGCCCTCGACGCTGGGGATCTCCACGCGGTATTGCGCGCCGTCGGGGAACCGGCGTGACGAGGCGGGCAGGTCGTGCCGGTCGCCGTCCGGCAGCCCGAGCGCGGCCAGCAGCTCGGCGGGGCGCGGCAGGTTCGCGGTCATGACCGCACCGCCTCGACGTCGGCGCCGTCGCGGCGTTCCCAGCCGTCGCGTACGGGGGTGAAGTGCGCGTTCGTACGGGGATGCGCGGCGCGCGCCTCTTTGTGGAGAGCGACGCCGGGGCCGCGTAGCCCGTCGTCGCTGATGAGCTCGACGAACGTCGGCTCCCGCCACGGGGTGCCGACGAGGATGGTCTCGACTGCGGTGATCTTCACTGTGTCTCCATGGGATGAGCAGGGGGCTGCTCGGGGCGGGGTCGGCCCTGGCCGTCGGCGGTGGGCAGGGCGAGGAAGGCGCGCAGGTCCATGCGGGTCTGGACGAGGTGCTCGCGCATGGCCTCGGCGGCGGCGCGGGCGTCGCGCTCGCGTACGGCGGCCAGGATGCGGGCGTGCTCGTCCATGATGTCGTCCATCGAGCGCCCCCTGGCGAGGTGACCGCGCAGGCTGCGCACCCGGCTCTCGTGCATGGGCTCGTCCATCGCCTCGATGAGGAAACCGATCATCCGGTTGCCGCTCGCGGCGGCGAGCACGGCGTGGAAGCGCACGTCGGCCTGGTTGAACGACTCCGCGTCGGTGGCCTGCCGCATGGTGTCGTAGGCCAGCTCGAGCGAGGACAGCGCGGTGCGGGTGGCCTGCTGGGCGGCGAGCGTGGCGGCGTGCACCTCCAGCGCCAGGCGTACCTCGACGAGTTCGAGCAGGTTGCGCGGGTCGCGGCGCAGGGAGGCGGCGAAGAAGCCGCTCAGCGGGGCCGCGTTGGGGTGGGCGACGGCGGGACGCCGGCCGCGGCGCACTTCGAGCAGGCCGCGGGCCTCCAGCGTGCGTACGCCCTCGCGTACGGTGAGCCGGCTGACGCCCATCGCGGTGGCCAGCTCGCCCTCCGACGGGAGGAACTGACCCGGCTGCAGGTCGCCGTCGAAGATCAGCTCCTCCAGGTGCCGCACCACGCCCGCGGTGCGCGACTCGCCGTTCGGCTCAGTGTCATCGGCCATCGTTCCCCTGCCGAGTCCGGCATGTCGGGCTCCGGTCCGTCCGGTTCCCTGCCACTGCTCGACCTTCTCACGACCAGGGCTTACACACCTATCTGATAAGTCCACACCAAGCAGCCGGCACCACGAGCCGACAGAGCACCAGTTTCACTGGGATATCGCACGTCACAGCCGCGCCGGGAGCGGCGAGATGCGCCAAAGCTCTTGCACGGTTATCTATGAGTGCCAAGGTAGCCGGAACCAAGGGCCCGTCCGCTATGCGCGTCTGGACGCACGCCGTCTAGGACGCGTCCCGCCGGCTGAGCGACAGGCCGTGCTCGTCGGCGAACGCCCGGCGGCACAGGCCGTTGCAGAAGCCGTACCGGACGCCCTCGTGCACCAGGGTGAGCGCCGGGTCGTCGAGCGTCACGGCCATGCCGCAGACCGGATCGATCGCCTCCGTCTTCTCGGCGCCCTTGTCCCGGTACGGGCGGGAGACCAGCTCCATGAGGTCCATGCTGCTCATCTCCCTGCCGAAGATGCCGATGCCGCCCTCGGTGACGCCCTCCAGCAGGACGACCGCGTGCGGCTCGCGCTCGAGGCGTCCCGGGTCGCGGCCGGCGGCCCGTTCGGTCTCGGCCAGCACTCCGGTGACGATGCGCGGGATGGGCTCGCACATGTCCTTGCGCCACGACGCGGGGACGGTGACGCGGACGAGGTAGCGCGGCGGGTCGGCGGGGGCCCGCCGGTCGCCGAGCACCCAGGTGGCGGGCTCGTGCACCAGGACCTGGGTGATCGTGCGCTGGGCGTCGATCACCTCCTTGGCGTGGCTGCCGTCGTCCTCGACCATGAGCGTGTCGATGAGGCGGCGGCCCAGCTCCTGCTGCTCCTGCTCGCTCAGGGTTCCTTTGGGTACGTACACGTCGATCAGCAACATCTCGCGTCCTTCTTCTCGGCCAGTCCCTTCCACCATGCCCCCTAGGGGTATCGAGGGCCATCCTTCTCAAGGATGAGCCGCCCGTACCGCGCGGGGAGTAGCTCAATGGCCGGCGAGGTCCCGCACGGTGGCGGCCCCGGAACGGATCACCAAGACCCCGTCGCCGCCACCGATCACGTCGGAGCGGGCCCGGAGATGCTCGACGTCCACGTCGTCCGGCCACCACGTCCCCGCCTCCGACCACCGCACCCCCTCCAGCTCGACGTCCGACAGCCGCACCGCGCGCAGGTCGGAGGTCGTGAAGTCGTCGAGGAACTGGCACACCGTCTCCTGGCTCAGCGCGACCTCGCGGCCCAGCCGGTCCCTGATGGCGACGAGCACCCAGGTGAGCGCGTGCGCGAGGAGCGTACGGGTGCCCTCGTGCAGGCCGCCGAGATCGCGGGTGAGGCAGCGGACGAGCTGGCCCGCGAGGTCGCCGTCGAGGTCGCGTTCGAGTGCGTGGGCGAGGTCGAGTACCAGGCCGAGCTCCCTGGCGTGGTCGAGGGCGTGGGCGAGGTGGGCGGCGGTGATCCCGGCGCCGGCGCACCGGGCGATCGCCTGGGCCAGGTCGTCGGCGCGCTCGCGGTCCGCGTGCAGGTGGCGGACGAGCTGGTGCGCGAGCACGCAGGCCCGCCTGCGATCGGCCTGCGGGCGGTCGACGTGGCAGGTCAGCTTGCGGGCCAGGTGGAGGTCGAGGCCCAGAGCGTGGTGATGGTCGAGCGCGCGGGTGAGCAGACGATGCGCGGTGCGGACCGGCGGGTGCTGCCGCA
Source organism: Nonomuraea sp. NPDC049419 (assembly GCF_040676995.1). Lineage (NCBI taxonomy): Bacteria > Bacillati > Actinomycetota > Actinomycetes > Streptosporangiales > Streptosporangiaceae > Nonomuraea > Nonomuraea sp. NPDC049419. Next base: position 217,714 of record NZ_JBFAQB010000010.1, read on the forward strand.
GGGCCAGCCGCTCCTCGGCGTCGATGGACGGGAAGGCGTGCTCGCGACGGGGCCTCGGCACCTCCTCCCTGCCCCCGCCGCCCGCGAGCAGGATCGCGCCGAGTCCCGCCTCGACGTCGAGCACCTCGGCCAGGCCGTCGAGCTGGGCGGCGTGACGCGAGTGCAGCAGCACCTCACGCAGCCCGGCCTCGATGTCCAGCAGGCCGTGCAGCTCGTCGATCAGCGCGTTGGGCCACAGGTCGAGCCGTCCTGCGTCATTCTGACCCCGGGCGAGCATCACGATCCTCCTCCGCGCGTGCGAGGTGGGCGATGGTGGCGCGGCGGGCCTTCTTGAGGCTGGCGCTCACCGCGTTGGGCGAGATGCCGAGCTCTTCGGCGATCTCGGCGGGCGTGTAGCCGCTGAGCGTCCAGGCCATGACCTGGCGCTGGCGGGGCGGCAGGGTGCGCAGCGCCTGCACGATGTCCTGCCTGGCCTCCCACGCCGCGGCCTCCTCGGGGCGGGGCAGGAGCGCCGTCGGCTCGGGCACCGGGTCCAGCGCCTCCTCGCGCGTCTCCGTACAGTGCCGGACCAGGGCCCGTGAGGCGACGGTCCGCACCCACGCGGGCGGGTTGTCGATCTCCGGCCAGTGCTGGTACGCCTTCGTCATCGTGTCCTGGGCGATGTCACCGGCCACGCAGATCCTGGCGCCCTGGTTGATGAGGAAAGCGACCAGGCTGTGAATGGCGCTGCGATAGAACGAGGAGAATTCGAGGTCGGTGGCGCGGAGGGTCTCCGCCCTGGTTTCCTGGCGCGACGGGCTCAGCCCCTCCTGGGCGTCGGGGTCGCTCATGGGGCCGTATCTGCTCTCGTGGAAAATGTCAGATTTATCGTGACGTGGTGCGATTTTCCGTGCTTTTCTACGAGTTGTAGCCGCCCCTCGCCCCCGGCGACCTCGGCGAGCCGTACGAGGTGACGGCCCTGGACCCGGGCATGCCGCAGCTGCCACCGCAGCCGCAGCCATAACGCCAGCAGCGCACCCGCCTGAGCGGTGACGACCGAGATGATGGTGACCACGGCGGTGAGCGTATCCATATGCGAGCCCTTCTGGGACGGTTATCCGGTCTATGTATAAGAGCTCGGAAGCACCGTCGGAATGAACTCGCCAACGGAAATTATTGGCCGCCAGACCACCCGCGAAATACCCAGATATCCCCGCAAATTACCCGGCGTCGCCCGAGCAACCGCAGGTCATTTGACGGCGGCCAGATTGACGATCACATACTTGTCGCCACGCCTGAACACGACGAGATCGTCACCCGGAGCCGCGCCGTACCGGGTGCTGGTGTCCACCCCTTTGACGACGACCGCGGTCCTGGTCGTGACGTCGTGGACCAGCACGCGACCGGGCGGATAGGCCACGGCGGAACCCGGGCCGGGCGCTCGGCGGGTCTCCCCCGTCTCGACGTTCTTGACCGACTGGTACGGCGTCCGCCTCGGGTCAAAGGGACCGGGCGAGCCCGCCCAGGGCCAGCTCAGAAGGTGCCGGCCCCGAGTGCCCTCGACCCGCTTCACCGCTGCCCCGGCGGCGACGAACACCCCGTCATCCCCCGCCGACCAGGCAAGCCCCTTCGGCGTGACGGCAAGCCCGGTGACCAGCCCGGCCCGTGAGGGCGGCGGCAGGCAGCGGGACGTCGGCGAGCTTCGCCGTCTTGCCGCTGCGAAGGTGGCGGACGTACAGGCTCTTCCCGGCGGTCAGCAGCAGCCTGGTGGCATCCAGCATGAGCCGCGGCCGCGCCTGCCCACCACCGGGCAGGCGCCGCGGCACCTCATGCACGACCTTCTCAAGGGGCTCGGTGGCCCGGGCGTGAGCAGCGGCCCCTGGGCACAGGCCCATGGCCACGGCGACCGCCACGCCCGAAGCCGTCACACGGCGAACCCCGCGAGCCAGATCATCAGCCATCTCGGGTCCTCAATGTAGGGGCGCAGGGGACGGTTGATGCTACGGCGAACGGTTCGAGTGGATCAATCACCACCGTGGGCGGGCCGGCGCCCGCCCGATGCCCCCGAGCCGAGGTGGAAGCGTCAGTCGAGGAGTTCGATGTAGCCGTCGGTGCCGTGGACGCGGATGCGCTGGCCGTCGCGGATCAGGTGGGTGGCGCGGTTGACCGCGACGACGGCGGGCAGGCCGTACTCGCGGGCGATGACCGCCCCGTGTGTCATGAGGCCGCCGACCTCCGTCACCAGTCCGGCGGCGGCCACGAACAGCGGGGTCCAGCTGGGGTCGGTGTAGGCGGTGACGAGGATGTCGCCCTTTTCGAGCCTGGCCTGCGCCATGTCGGTGACGACGCGGGCCCGGCCTTCGACGGTGCCGGCTGAGACGGGCATGCCGGGCAGTGCGCCGGGCGGGAGGTCGGCGCGGCGGTACTGGCCGGTGAGCGCCTCGCCGTCGGAGGTGATGACGCGGGGCGGGGTGAGCGTCTGGTGGGTGCGGAACGCCTCGCGCCGCTCGCGGATGAGCGCGGCGTCCGCCTTGCCGGTGCGGACGGCGTCCCGCAGCTCGTCGAAGCGCAGGAAGTACAGGTCGGACGGCTCGTGCAGCACGCCGGCCGCGACGAGCCTGCCGGCCTCGCCGAGCAGCGCCTGCTTGTAGACGAAGTAGCGGCTGATCATGCCGAACTTGGGGTATTCGCGGTAGCCGGTGAAGGTGCGGACGCGGTCGATCATCCGCTTGGTCTCCTCGGCCTTGTGCTCGCCGTCCGGCAGGGCCCGCAGGCGGGTCAGGACGTCCTGCTCCTTGCGGCGCGCCTCCGCCAGGCCGCGCTCGAAGTGCTGCTTTCCCGCTCCGGGCGGGAAGTTGGCGACGTTGCCGAGGAGGGTGGGCAGCAGCTCGGCGGGGTTCTCGCTCCAGCGGGTCCTGGTGATGTCGATCTCGCCGGCGCAACGCATGCCGTACGTGTCGAGGTAGGCGATGATGGCGTCGCGGGCCTCGGGGCCGCCGGGCAGGCCGGCCAGCTCGTCGAGGAAGGCGACCCCCTCCGGGCGCTCGTCGGCGACGCGGCCGAGGAACGCGACGACCTCGGCGTGCGGGCGTACGACGTCGGCGACGTCGAGCAGGGCGAGGCCCATCTCGGCGGTGACGTTGTGCGGGACGGACTGGGAGAGCACGTTGGCCGCGTTCTTCTCGCCGAGCCACTCTTCGAGGTGCTCGTTGAGCCAGACTGCGGCGTTCATGCCGGCCATGATGACCCGGGTGCCGCGCGGGTCGAACAGCAGCCGCCGCAGCTCGCCGAAGTCGTCATGGATGAAGTCGAGCAGCTCGGGCCCGGTCAGTCCGGCGATCGCGCGCCGCAGGGCGGCCACCGAGTCGGCGTTGGTCCTGATCAGCTCGGCGACGATCTCCGGGTCGGTCTCGATCTCGCCGGGCGGGGCGAGGCTGGACGGCAGGTCGGTCTCGGCGTCCTCCCGCAGCGGTACGAAGCCACGGTCGAGCACGGTCTGGACGGCGTCCAGGAACAGCGGGTCCGCCGTGCGCATGGCCTCCAGGAACGCGGCCCGTCCTCCAGGAGTGGCCACGATGGGGGCCGCGTCGGCGAACAGCCGCCCGCCCGCCTCCTGCATCGGCCGCGGCGTGGTGAGCTGCCACACCGACAGGCCGAGCGGGCGCATGGCGTCGGTCATCATCTGCTGGTGGCCGACGGAGAGGTAGAGGTGAGGGCCCTGGTCGCCGGCGTCGGGGATGGGGAAGAGGGTGGTGATGGCCCGGCTCTGCACGATGTGGAAGCCGTCGCCGGTCAGGCACCACTCGATGTCCTGGGGGCGGCCGAAGTGCTTCTCGATGCGCCGGCCGAGGCGTACGAGCTCGACCGCCTGCTCGTCGGTGAGCGCAGGCGCGGTCTGGCGCTCGGGCTCGACCGGTACGTCCCGCGTGCCGCCGTCCCGCGCCGCCAGCACGGCGTGGGCCTTGGTGGCGACCTGTACGGTCAGCACGCGGTCGTCGCGGACGGTGTAGGCGTCGGCGGGGACCTGGCCGGAGACGAGGGCGTCGGCGAGCCCCCACACGGCCTCCACCGTGGCGACCTTCCTGTTGGAGGTGACGGGGTCGGCGGTGAACAGCACGCCGGCCGCCTCAGGGGCCACCATGCGCTGCACGACCACGGCCATCTGCACCTTGCGGTGGTCGAAGCCGTTGCGGGCGCGGTAGGTCACCGCGCGCTCGGTGAACAGCGAGGCCCAGCAGCGCCGTACGTGCCGCAGGACCTCCTGGGGGCCCGTGACGTTGAGGTAGGAGTCCTGCTGGCCGGCGAAGGACGCGGTCGGCAGGTCCTCGGCGGTGGCGCTGGAGCGCACCGCGCAGGGGGTGTGCTCGCCGAGCCGGGCGAGCGCGGCGGCGATCTCGGCGGCGAGGTCCTCGGGGATCGTGACGTCCTCGACGGCCCGGCGCACGGCGGCGCTCAGCTCGGCGATGGCCGCGCGGTCGTCGGGGTCGGCGGCGGCCAGCAGGTCGAGGTGCGGTTCGATGGCGGCGGCCACGACCCTCCGATAGGCGTCGGTGGTGACGCAGAAGCCGTCCGGCACGCGTACGCCGTCGACGCGGGAGAGCTCGGCCAGGTGGGCTCCCTTCCCGCCGGTGTGGGCGGTGTGGGTCGCGTCGGCCTGGTCGAAAGCCAGCACAAAAGGCACGTCCGTTGCTCCAGAGTGTCGTCGGGGCGATGGGCAACGGGCAGTATGAACCATTTCCCGGTTTCTCATGAGGCGCGCTCATCTGCTATACAGTGAAACTGGCCGGAGGTTTCCCGGCACTTCCCCATCACTGCTGCTGAGCGCCGTACGACTCCAGCAGAGCGGCCACCTCGTCGGCCTCCGGCGCACCCGTCGCGCGTAAAATCTGCAGCGCCGCCCGCCACGCGTCCACGGCGGCGGCCAGGTCCCCGGTGTCGCGGTGCACGTCGCCCAGCGCGCGCAGCGCCAGCCCTTGCCGGCGCGGCGCGGGGATCGCCTGGCAGATGCCGATGACCTCGCGCAGCGTGGCGGCGGCCTCGTTCGTACGGCCCTGCCTTCGCCACAGCTGCGCCGTGGTGAACAGCACGCGGGCCTGGCCCACGTGGTCGTCGGTGTCGCGGTAGATCGCGAGGCTGCGCAGCAGCAGCCGCTCGGCGCCCGCCACGTCGTCCCGTGCCAGCCTGGCCTCGGCCAGGCCCAGCGCCGCGTACGCGATGCCGCTCGGGAAACCGAGCGCGTCCAGACCGTCGAGCGCCTGGCGGAAGCTGCCCTCGGCGGCGGCCAGATCGCCGCGGGCCAGCTCGATCTCCCCCAGCACGATCCTGGTGAACTCGCGCGAGCGCACGTCGCCGGTGTCGTCGGCCAGCCCGATCGCCCGCCGGATGAACGGCTCGGCCAGCTCCAGCCGGTTCTGGTTGAAGTGGATGCGGCCGATGCCGCGCACGACGGTGATCTCCGTGCTGCGGTCGCCGGCCTGCGCGAGACCGTCGGCCGCCGCCTCGTAGTGGGCCAGCGCGTCGGCGTTGCGGCCCTGGAGGCGGGCCAGCTCGGCCAGGGTGACCAGGGCCAGCGCGTGCCCGTACCGGTCGTCGGCCTTCTCGAACAGGGCCAGGGCCTCCTCCAGGGCGGCCGCGCAGCCGGTCAGGTCGTCCTGGGCGAAGAGCAGGCGGGCCAGGCCGTGCAGCATGGCGGCCTGGCCGCGGACGTCGTCCGACAGGCGGGCGGCGTGCAGGGCGGTCTCGTGGGTGGCGAGCCACTCGTCGCGCAGGCCGCGGGTCTCGAACAGGCTCATGGCGCTGGTGGCCCAGTCCCAGCACAGCTCGCCGAAGCCGAGGGCGGCGCACTGGCGGACGCCGGCGACGACGTTGGCCCGCTCGGCCTCGATCCAGGCGAGCGGGTCGCGTACGAGGTGTCCGGGGGTGTCCGGCCGCCAGACGATGCCGCCGCCGTGCACGACCCGGTAGTCGCCGCCGCACAGCCGGACGTGCGCGTGGCGGGTCAGGGCCAGCCAGCCGCTGAACACGCGGCGCAGCGCCGCCGCCCGCTCGTGCTCGTCCTCCTCCGCCTCGGCGCGTTCGCGCGCGTACGCCCTGGTCAGGTCGTGGAAGCGGAACCGGACGGCCCCGTCGGCGCCCTGGCCGGCCACTTCGAGCAGCCGCACGTCGGCGAGCTGCTCGATCAGCTGCTCGGCGGCGTCCTCGGAGACGTCGAGCAGCGCGGCCCCGGCCCAGACGGGGAAGTCGGGCGCCTCCAGCAGGCCGAGCCGGCAGAACATGCGCTGCGCCTGCGGCGGCAGGCCCTGGTAGCCGACGCCGATGCTGGCCCTGACCTCGTCGGAGCCGTGGGCGAGCTGGCTGAGCCGGCCGCGGACGTCGCTCATGCGCGAGACCAGGTGACCGAGGCTCCAGTAGGGCCGGGCGGCGAGCTTGGCGCCCGCGATGCGCACGGCCAGGGGCAGCCCGCCGCACAGGCGTACGAGGTCGCGGGCCTCGTCGGGCGCCTCCGCTGTCTTGTCGGCGCCGATGATGTTGCCGAGCAGCTCGACCGCGTCCGCGACGGGCAGCACGCCGAGATCGACGCGCTGCGCGGCGGGCAGCGTGGCCAGCCGGTGCCTGCTGGTGATCAGGACGGCGCAGCCGCGCGTGCCCGGCATCAGCGGGCGCAGCTGGGCCTCGCCGGCCGCGTTGTCGAGCACCACGAGGTGGCGCGAGTCGGCGATCCGCTCGCGGTAGAGCTCGGCGCGCTGGTCGAGGTCGGCGGGCAGCGCCGAGCTGTCCATGCCGAGCGCGCGCAGGAACCTGGCCAGCGCCTCGGCGGGGTCGAGCGGGTGCCGCTCGCAGCCGCGCAGGTCGATGTAGAGCTGGCCGTCGGGGAACTCGCCCCGCAGCCGGTGCGCGACGTGCACGGCCAGCGTGGTCTTGCCCACGCCTCCCGGCCCCGAGATGGCGCTGACCGGCAGCGCGGAGGAGTCGTCGCGCGCCGACAGCAGGGCGGCCGTCACCGCGGCCGCCTCGGCGTGCCGGCCGACGAAGTCGGCGTGGCCTGGCGGGAGCTGGCAGACCGGCCTGCGCTGCTCGGGGCCGGCCGCCGGCAGGGCGTCGTCCAGAATGACGGCGTGCAGCCGACGCAGCTCCTCGCCCGGCTCGATGCCCAGCTCGCCGACCAGCCGCTCGCGCGCCTGCCGGTACGCCTCCAGCGCCCGGTGCCGCTGCCCGGCCCGCGCGTAGCCGAGCATGAGCAGCCGCCAGGCGCGCTCGCTCAGCGGCTGCTCGGCGAGGAACGGCCGCAGCTCGCCGATCACCTCGGTGTGCAGGCCGGTGCCGAGCATCGCCTCCGCCCGGTCGAGCCGCGTCTCGTCGAGCCGCTCGTCCAGCTCCGCCACCCGCGACAGCGCCCAGTCGTGCAGTTGCACGCCCTCGGCCGGCCGGCCCCGCCACACCTCGAGCGCCCGCTCGAACCGGCGCACCGCGGCGGCCAGGTCGCCCTGCTCCGCCTCGGCCCGCGCCCGCCGCGTCTCCTGCTCGAAGACGAGCAGGTCGAGCTCCTCGGGAGCGACCTCCAGCAGATATCCGGGACCCACCGTGGACAGGCTGATGTCGGTGCCGAACGTCTTGCGGATGCGCGCGACGTGCGTCTGCAGGTTGGGCACCGCGGAGGCGGGCGGCGTCTCCCACAGCGCGTCGATCAGCCGCCTGCGCGAGACCGGCACGTTGGCGTTGAGGAGCAGCGCGGTCAGCAGCGCGCACTCCTTGCCCTTGAGCGCGACGTCCCGCCCGTCCGCCCGGCACGCGTGGACGGGACCGAGGATGCCGAACGTCGCTCCCGCCATGACCTCCCCTGGATCGAACTCCGGGTCACCAGTAAGCGGGCAAACGGTCACGCCCGTCAAGGTGATCTCGCCGCGGACGTAATCAAGGAGACAAAACCCTCTTTGTCTCTTACGATGCCTGAGCATTTAGATTACTTGATTACACAGCGGAGGACCTTGTGATCGTCGAGTACATCCGTTACCGCGTCCCTCCGGAAGCGGCCAGGGAGTTCGAGGCGGCCTACCGCCGTGCCGTCGTCCCGCTCGGCGAGGCGCCCCAGTGCCTCGGCTACGAGCTGTCGCGCTGCGTGGACGAGCCCGCCTGCTACGTCCTGCGCATCGAGTGGACCTCGGCCGAGGACCACCTGAACGGCTTCAGGAACAGCGACCACTTCGCCGCGTTCTTCGCCGAGATCAAGCCGTACGTCTCCGCGATCGAGGAGATGCGGCACTACGAGCAGCTCATCACCAAGACCGAGCCGACGCTCTACGAGTGGGCGGGCGGCGCGGCGGCGTTCGAGCGGCTCACCGAGGTCTTCTACGGCCACGTGCTCGCCGACGACCTGATCGGGCCCCTGTTCGCGGGCATGAGCCCCGACCATCCCCGGCACGTGGCGATCTGGCTGTCGGAGGTCTTCGGCGGTCCCGACCGCTACACCCGCGAGCTGGGCGGCTACCCCCGCATGCTGGCCCACCACCTCAACCGGCGCCTGAGCGAGGAGCAGCGCCGGCGGTGGGTGTCGCTGCTCATGGACGCCGCCGAGGAGGTCGGGCTGCCCGGCGACCCGGAGTTCCGTGCCGCCTTCGCCGGCTACATCGAGTGGGGCACCCGCATCGCGGTCCAGAACTCGCAGCCCGGCGCGACCCCGCCGGCCGAGGCGCCGGTGCCCCGCTGGGGATGGGGCGTCGCCCCGCCGTACCAGCCCTGACATACATCGAAAGGCCCCCATGCGACTGCCCAGCTGGTTCGCCGAGCGGCCCGCCGCCGCTCCCGAGCCCGACTTACGCGTCTCCACCCTGGAGCTCTTCTTCGACCTGGTCTTCGTCTTCACCATCACGCAGCTCACCGCGCTGCTGGTGGCCGGCATGGAGACGCCGCCGCCCGGGCATCCGGCCGTGGGCATCGGGGAGAGCGCGCTGCAGGTGCTGCTCGTCTTCGGCGTGATGTGGTGGATGTACGCGGGGTACGTCTGGCTGCTCAACTCCGTGCCACCGGTACGGCCGGCCCGCCGGATCCTGGTCCTGCTCGGCATGGCCGGCTTCCTCATCATGGCGCTGGCCATCCCGAGCACGTTCGCCGGCGGCGGGGTCGCTTTCGCCGTCGGCTACCTGCTGCTGATCCTGGTGCACAGCGCCCTGTACGCGCAGGCCACCCGGGCGATCGTGCGGGTGGTGCCGTTCAACCTGGCCGCGACCGCGCTCATCGGCGTCGCCGGGTTCCTCGAGACGCCCTACTCCTACCTGCCGTGGATCGCCGCGCTCGTCCTGCTGTGGGGCAGCCCGTACTTCATCGGCCAGCAGGGCTTCGCGCTGCGCGCCGCGCACGTGGTCGAGCGGCACGGACTGCTGGTCATCGTGGTGCTCGGCGAGTCGATGCTGGCGCTCGGCATCGGCGCCAAGGACCTGCCGGTCAACCTGGGTCTCGGCGTCGCGGGAGTGCTCGCCCTGTGCCTGGCGGCGTGCCTGTGGTGGGCGTACTTCGCCGGCGAGGACGAGCGGGCCGCCGAGCACACGCTGGCCACGACCGAGCCGGTACGGCGGACCAGGATGATCCTCGGCGCCTACTTCTACGGGCACATCCCGATGCTGCTCGGCGTGGTGGCGGTGTCGGGCGGCATCAAGAAGGTCATCGGGCACCCCGTCGATCCGCTCAAGCCGTCGGCGGCGATCGTCCTGGCCATGGGCGTCACCCTCTACCTGGCGGGCGACTTCTGGTTCCGGCGGATGCTCCGGCTGCCCTGGGCGCGCGTCAAGGGCGTGGTCGCGGTCGCCGCGCCGGCCGCCGCCCTGGCCGGCCTGTGGGCGGGGCTGGCGGAGCTGGCGCTCCTGGTCGTGCTGCTCGTGGCGATGCTGCTCGCCCTGCACCACCGCGCCCCGGCCGGCTGAGGAGCCCGAACCAGGGAAACGCCCGGCCGGGCCTGCGGCCGGAACCGGACGGCGGGAAGCCCCCGCCTCGAACGGGCGTCGGGGGCGGAACCGGGACGCGGGAAGCCCCCGCCCCGAACGGGTGTCCGGCCGGAGCGGGGGCTCTGTCGTGTCCTTTCTCTAGGAGGGCGTCGCCGGCGGCCGGAAGACCTGCCACAGGCGATAAACCACCGTCCACCACTTCGAGCCCGGGCGCGGGGTGTCCGACTGGTACGCCTTCGACGCAGGGCTCCAGCCGGTGCCCTGGTCGGCGATGCCGTCGGCCTCCCTGGGCGTCGCCCTGGTGTGCGAACCGGTGGGCCGCACCCGGCCGAGCTGCTCGTCGATCGAGCGCTTCTGCGCCTCGCTCAGCCCGCGCGGCTGGGACGAGCTCGTCGGCGACCGCTGGGCCTTGGGCGGCGACTGCCGCTGCACGGCCTTGCGGCTGGTGGGCCGGGTGGCGGGACGGTGCCGGACCGTGGCCTTGGGCTTGCTGGCCCGCCGGGTGACCGCCCTGCGTGCGGCGGCCGCGCGCCGCCGGGCCGCCGCGGCCCGCCGTGCCGCTGCCGCCGCCCGTCGCCGGGCCGCCGCCGCGGCCGCCCGCTGCCTGGCCAGCGCCGCCTTCTTCCTTGCTATGGCCGCCGCCCGCTTCTTGGCGGCCTCAGCGGCCCTCTTCCTGGCCTCGGCCGCCGCCCGTTTCCTGGCGGCTTCCGCGGCCCGCCGCTTGGCCGCCTCCAGGGCACGCTTCCTGGCCAGGGCCGCGGCCCTGCGCCGGGCCGCGGCGAGCGCCGCCCGCCTGGCCGCCGCCGCTGCCGCCCGCCGCGCCGCGGCCTGCGCCAGCTTCCTGGCGATGGCCCGCGCCGCGATCCGCGCCGCGATGCCGACCACGAACCAGACGAGCTGGCCGTCGGGGTCGCTCATCGAGACGGGGCTGTTGTTGGCGTAGGCGTAGGCGTTGAGCTGCTGCGGCTCTCCCTCGTCGATGATCGGGTCCACCGAGAGGAAGCGGCCGTTGGCCGGGTCGTACTCGCGGGCTCCGAGGTGCACGAGCCCGGTCGTGGCGTCCTTGGTGCCGCCGACGAAGCCGCGCTGTCCCGGCCACCACGGCGGTGGTGACCCGCGATCCTCACCGAACGGGGTCTGCCGGCGGATCGCCACGTCCCCGGTGCCGGCGTTCACCATGGCCTGCGCGGTGCCCTGGTGGTCGTTGGCCATGAAGTAGACCTGGTTGTCCGGCGTGCGGACCGCGATGGCCTCGCCGCCGATGGTGTAGTACCTGGTCTGCTCGACGGTGTTCTTGGCGTAGTCGAGCCGCAGCTCCATGTCGTCGATGAAGAGGGTGGCGTCGGTGGCCGTCTTGCGCAGCAGCCGGTCGCCGTCGGCGTCGTAGATGAACGATGTCGTCCTGCCGCCCTCGGTCACCGACTCCAGGTTGCCTTCGGCGTCCCAGACCAGGCTCTGGTCGGCGGTGCCGACCTTGCGCCTGGTGGTGTTGCCGGCGGCGTCGTAGGTGAACAGGTCGGCGCCGGCGCTCTGCAGCGCGTGCGGCTGCTTGCCGCCGGCCGCCGGGTAGGTGTAGGTGCGCACCTGCTCGGCCGCGCCGCCCCAGGCGTGCTTGGTCTCCTTCGTCCTGTTGCCGGTGACGTCGTAGGCGTAGCTGACCGCGTACGGGGCCACGCCGCCGATCCTGCCCGACTGCGGGGCGCCGCTCGCGCAGTCGTCGGTGGCCGTCCACGCCGAGGTGAGGCGGCGCAGATGGTCGTGGGTGAAGCACTGCGTGTCCTGGGCGGCCCGGTCGGCGATCTTGGAGATGTTGCCGGCCGCGTCGTAGGTGTAGGACAGGTCGAGGTCGCTGGCGGGCGCGCCGGCCCGGTCCAGCCGCATGCTCGTGAGCCTGCGGGTGGCCTCGTCGTGGGTGTAGGTCAGCCAGGTCTTCTTGCTGCCCTCGCCCAGCTCGTACTGCAGGGTCTCGCCGAGCTTGCTGTAGCGGGCCGCGCTCACGTACGCCGACAGGCCGCTGACCTTGACCGGCTGGCTGAGCCCGTCGTAGCTGTAGACGACCGACTCCTCGGCCAGGCCGCCGCCCGCCGGGAAGCTGATCGACTGGACCTGGTCGTCGGCCGTGTAGCGGGTGTTGAGCTGGTAGGAACCCGCGAGCTTGCCCTCCCGTGCCGGGATGGTCACGGTCTGGCGGAGCGTGCGGTAGTCGGCGTCGATCGCGTTGATCTCGGCGGTGTACGCCTGGCCGTCCACGTACCTGATGGCCGCGTGCATGTGGCCCTTGGCCAGCCCGTCGTACTTCCACTCGGCCAGCAGCGTGCCGGTGGCCGAGCCCTCGCGCAGCTGCGTCTTGCGGCCGAGCGCGTCGTAGCCGTACCAGAGGGTCCTGCCGCGGGCGTCGGTGGTGGTGACGACCTCGTCGGCGTCGTTGTACGTGGTGGTCGTGACGCCCTTGTCGGGGTCCTCCGTCCTGATCTCGCGGCCGCGCAGGTCGTAGTGGTGCCGCCAGACGTTGCCCGCCGGGTCGGTCACCGTCGCCAGCCGGCCGGCGCGGTCGTAGGTGTACTTGGTGGCCTCGTACTCGCCGGTCGGGGTCGAGCCCTTGTACTGGCGCAGCTCGACGAGCCGGTCGTGCGCGTCGCCGATCCTGGTGGTGGCGGTGTCGCCGGGCAGCGGCGTGATGTGCAGCCGGTCGCCCTCCTCCTTGACCGAGACGCGGTACTTCTCGGCTCCCTTGGACTTGAAGACCTCGGCGTTGACCTCGCCCGTGCCGTCGTACACCGAGACGACCTGGGTGGGGACGGCGGCGTCGGCCACCCCGAACAGGTCGGTGGACGGCGTGCCGGTGGCGAAGTAGCCGGTGTTGGCCTTGTACTCCTCGCCCTGGGAGTTGTAGAGGGTGTCGGTGATCGTGCGCCCGTTGCGCAGCGCCGGGTCCTGCGCCGTCTCGTCGACGGGCGCCGGCTCCTGGGTCTGGCGCTCGCGCATCAGGCCGTCGAACAGCTCGTGGCTGGTCGTGTAGGTGCCGTCGGCGTTGAGCGTCCTGGTGGTGACGACGCTGGGGCCGTCGTTGCGCACCAGGTAGGCGTACTCGGTGCTGGGCGACTGGCCCGCGGCCTTGCTGCGGTCCGGCTGCCAGACCTTGGTCAGCCGGCCGAGCGCGTCGTACTCCATGTCCACGCGCTTGCCCGCGGCGTCGATCTCGGCGGTCGGCTCGCCCCAGGCGGGTTCGAGCAGGGTGCGCTCGGTGTGGCCGAGCTGGTTGGTCTCGGTGGTCTCCGTCGGCAGGGCGCCGGAGGCCGGGCTGTAGGCGGTGACGGACTTGGTGCCGACCGGGTCGGTCTCGGTGAGCTCACGGCCGTAGGCGTCGTACGTCCGCGCGGTGCCGGTGATCGTCTGCCCGTCGGGCGAGACCAGCTCCTGCACCGCGGTGACGTCGCCCTTGGTCGGGGCCTGGCCGTGCGACTGGCCGTCGTACTGGATCTTCTCGTCGGACAGGATCTCCTCGGCGGCCAGCTTGGCCGTGCCGGTGCCGCAGGTCGTCGCGACCTTCTGCACCCGGCTCGGGAAGTCGAGCATCCAGCTCGAGTCGTTGCGGGCGTAGGTGTAGCGGATGCACTGGTCGTCGTCCGCGGTGGCCAGATCGCCCTTCTCCTCGACCTGCAGCAGCAGGCCCTTGGTGTCGTACGTGCGGTCCTCGCCGGTCCGCCGCCACTTGTCGCCCGCCAGCGCGGTGCGGGTGACCATGGACTCGGGCTGCACCACGTGCGCGGCCTTGGTGACGCCACCCTGCGTGGACTCGGCCGTCTTGGCCGACCAGGCGTCCTGGACGGTCGCGGTCAGCAGCGCGCCGCCGTCACCGTCGAAGAGGATCTCCTCCCGCTCGAACCCGGCGAGCTGGTCGAGGTCGTCCTTCTTGACGCCCTCGGAGTCCTCCACCTGGACGCTGCGCTTGGAGCCGTCGGCCAGCTTGTCGCCGTGCATGCCGCGGAAGTAGCGGAACTCCGTCAGCGTGCGCTTGCCGTCCTGCCCGTCGCCCTGGCGGACGCGGACCCGGCCGTAGCCGCGGTAGTCGGCCCACGTGCGGTGCGCGGGCTTGACCAGGATGTTGTCGGCGTAGTGCCAGGCGGCACCGCCGAGGTACTCGTAGTCGGTGACGACGCTCGGCGAGCCGGCCACCCGGTCCACCTCGACGGTCTGGGTCACCAGGTACTTGTGGAACCAGTCGGTGACCTCGGCCTCGTCCGGCGGGGCCCAGCGCTGCGGGAAGCAGCGCCTGGTGTTCTTGTCGGCCGTGGGCACGTCGCCCGGCTTGCAGTCGGCGGCCGAGTAGTTGATGCGCAGCTCGCCGCCGTACTCGTTGTTGATGGCCTGGACCCGCCACTTGACCAGCGGCGCCCTGCCCTCGTCCGAGTCGACCCTGTTGGGCAGCTGCACGCCGGTGAACGTCACCGGCGGCAACGTGATCGTGCCGCCCACGTGGCCGGTCTGCCGGATCGAGGCCAGCCACAGCGCCGGGCTCATGCCGTCGCCCGAGGCGGGGAACTGGTGCGTCAGCGCCCACGAGTCCACCGGGGTGAACTGGCCGGCGGCGTTGCGCACCTGCGTGGTGACCTTGGCCAGCCGCTTGCGGGTGAAGAACGTCGGCGCCAGGCGGTCGGTGCACTTCACCCCGCTGTCGCAGATCTGGTCGAACGGCACGTCCGGCCAGTGGCTCGCGGTCTCCTTCTTGAGCTGGTCGGGCGCGCAGGTCACCGAGCCGCTCGGCAGGCAGCGCTCGGCCACCTCGAACACCACGCGGGCGGCCGGCTGCTTGGTGAACAGCTCGGTGCCCAGGTAGCCGTAGTCGATGCGGGTGAGGTACGCGCCGCGCACGTACTGGGTGCCCTGCTCCGGCTTCATGTTGCGGCCGTAGTAGTTGGTCTCCCGCTCGTACCAGTACGTGGTGGCGTTGCCGTGCGTGTCCACCTCGTAGTCGAGGTTCCACCGGTAGCCCTGCTGGCACCAGGCGTTGGCCGGGGTGCCGCTGTTGCAGGGCTCGCCGCTGTTGTTGCCGAACACCGGCACGGTCTGCACCGACTTGGTCTCCGGCTTGCCGCTGGCCCAGCCGGGCAGCCGGTTCATGCCGAAGGTGTACTGGGTGCCGTCGGGCGTGGTGACCCGCCAGTACTCGCCGTTGTTGTCGCCGTTGGTGGCGCCGGTGAGCAGCTCGATCCTGGTGCCGTCGTCGCGCTTGGGCCGCCACTGCTTGGTGGTGGCGTCCTTGACCAGCTCGACCGACGAGTCGCCGAGCGACAGGATGGCGTTCTCCTGGTCCCAGCACAGGTCGCCGGTCTTCTTGCCGTCGAGCATGCAGGACTTGTAGCGGCGCTCGATGAAGCCGCCGGGGTTGAGCTCGAAGCCCTCACCGGCCCAGGACGTCTGGTTGTTGGTGGAGACCGTACGCCCGTCCACGCTCTGCGAGGAGTAGCCGAGCGAGATCTCCGGCTCCTCGCCGCCCAGCGAGGGCGGCAGCCGCAGGTCGTAGCTCCAGCTGAAGTCGCCCGACTGGGTGCCGACGCTCCAGTCGGAGGCCGCCGACAGGGAGGTCGCGGCGTGGTCGCCGGAGGGTCCCGACGGCGCCGCGGTCAGCGCGTACAGGGCGTTGGTCTCGACCTCCGCGGTGACCGTGCCGGCCGTCGCGTTGTTCTCGCTCTTGACGGGCTGCGGCGCGGCGCAGCCGTCGGCGCCGGTGAGCGCGCACTCCTCCAGCTTCACCATGCGCAGCCGGGAGCCGTAGTCGCCGCCGAAGGCGTGGCGGAAGCCGGAGTAGTCGACCTCCACGCGGGTCTTCTGCGCCGCCTTGGCCGTGACGCCCTGGCCTGGGGTGACGCGCATGGCCAGGCCGAGCAGGTCGGTGTCGAGCAGCTCGACGGTGATCGGGGCCGTGTCCGCCGCCTGCGCGGCCTTCGCGGACTTGTCGGTGCTGGGGGCCAGCCGCACGGGGAAGCCGCCCGCGGTGGTCCTAGCCGTGTCGCCGCTTGTGTCGCCGCTTGTGTCGCCGCTTGTGGTGCTGGCTGTGGTGCCGGTTGTGGTGCCGCCCAGCTCCGCCTTCTGCGGCTTGGGCCAGCTGACGGCCGGAGCCGCCTTCCACGCCTGCTTGGCGGCGGGGTCGGGCAGCGGGGCCTTGATCGGGACCTTGCCGCCGGTCACGGGCTGCTCCCGCTGGACGGCGGGCGCCGTGCGGGGCGCCGCCTCGGCGGGCACGGCGTAGGCCATGTCCACCAGCAGGACGACGGTGAGGAGGGGGGCCAGCCTGCGAGGCCAGCGCGAGGGGGGCTTGGCTTCCGCGGTCGCGAACCTGTTCCACGACGGGTCCGCGTTCTCCGGGGTGTCCGGTGGTCTCTGGCGCAGGCCGTTCCATCGGGAGGCGGGCAGGGATAACTCGTCCGGCAGATCCATGAGAGCTCTCCAGGGCTACGTGACGGCCGCCGGGCGAGTGTGCGGTGCCCGGCGGACCGTGCGGAGGTGCGAGACCCTCGCGGGTCTCGCCGGGTGTGAGGAGACGATCACGATGGTGATCGCATCGTCACCTGGGGCAAGCCGTAGGTCCAGAGTTTTGCTCCTTCTGCTCACAGATTTTTTCACCCACCCTGACTCCACTGAAAATTTTCACCGTCATGCCGTCGCCGCACCTCCCGCCGGGGACGGCTCCGGCGGGCCGGCCCCCGCGCCCCTCGGCTCGGCGAGCGGCGCGGGAGTTCACCTCTTGACACAAGATCACCCCACTTGCATACTCCGATCAACGCGCCTCGGTCAGTTTTTTTCCGCACATATTCACGGGCCCGTGGAAACCCTTTTCCGACGCATCACCGGAATTCAGGCGCGGCTCCTCCGACACCCAAGGGGTGACCATTCAACATGCCTTCGGGAGCGTTAGGTCGTATCACACGACGGGGCACCGCGGTGGCGGCCGCCCTCGTTCTGGCAATGGCCGCGAGCGCCACTCCGGCACTCGCGCACTGGAACGGCACCGGCCAGGACATCGCCAGCATCCACATTTATCCGTACAGCTACAACAGCACCTGGCAGACGCCGCTGAACAGGGCCTTGAGCAACTGGAACGCCACGTCGAGCCCGGCCAACTTCTACAAGAGCAGTAATTCGGGATCGACCCTGACGGTGAAGTCGTACAGCAACACGTGGTACGGCTACTACACACGCTGCGGCGGCATGTGCATGTACGTCAAGCTCAATTCGAGGACCATCAACAGAGACGCGTCCAATTGGGCGAACTTCGTCACCAGCGTCTTCGTCCACGAACTGGGGCACGCGCTGAACCTGGCGCACAACTCCACGACGTCCATCATGAACCATGGCCGCAACCGCAACACGATGACCAAGCCGCAGGCACATGATGTCTCCGACGTCAACGCCTATTACTAAAGGAGGCCGCCATATGCTCCGGCGTCTCGGCGCGCTCATCCTGACTGCGCTGTTCGTGTCCGCGTGCTCCATGCACGAGGAGGCCGTGCTCTACCGTGCCGACTACCCCCAGTACGAAAGCGCCGACGCGCTCTTCGACCGGGCGAACCTGGTGGTCGAGGCACGCATCGTCGGGGAGCCGCGCTACCTGCAGGAGGTGGCCGCACCCGACCCGACCACGACGGATCCGCGGCTCAACCCGGAGGCGGGCGCTCCCGCCAAGCTGAACGGCGACGAGCCCGAGGTCCCGGCGACCGTCATCACCGTCTACACCGCCCAGGTGCTGCAGGTCCACAAGGGTGAGGCCAAGGTGGGGCAGTCCATCGAGGTCAAGGAGCTCGGCGGCGTCGTCGACGGGGTGACGTACAAGGAGGAGAGCACGACCGCGCTGCAGCGTGACACCGGCTACGTGCTGTTCCTGGAGACCTACCCCGACTCCCCCGCCGCGCTGCTCAACCCCGTCCA
Organism: Nonomuraea sp. NPDC049419; assembly: GCF_040676995.1. Lineage (NCBI taxonomy): Bacteria > Bacillati > Actinomycetota > Actinomycetes > Streptosporangiales > Streptosporangiaceae > Nonomuraea > Nonomuraea sp. NPDC049419. Next base: position 235,554 of record NZ_JBFAQB010000010.1, read on the forward strand.
GGCGAAGTATCCGCTGGACGCGTCGAAGAACCCGGCGCCGCTGCCGGAGAACACCATCAAGCTGACCCGCAGCGACCTGGAGAAGCTCTCCTGATCCACCGCTGCCGACGGGCCCGTCCTGAAGGACGGGCCCGTTTTCGTTGTGCCGGGACTTGCGCCGCCGCCGGTATTCAGCGTTACTATGTACCAGTACCTAACACTGCTAAGTAGCTGAAGGAGGTCCATGAGCAGGCAGGCGACGGAGATGCTGAAAGGCACGCTCGAGGGCATCGTGCTCGCGATCCTGTCCGGCCGTTCCGCGTACGGCTACGAGATCACCGCGTGGCTGCGCGAGCAGGGCTTCTCCGACATCGCCGAGGGCACCGTCTACGCGCTGCTGGTCAGGATCGAGCAGCGCGACCTCGTGGACGTGGAGAAGGTGCCGTCGGAGAAGGGCCCGCCACGCAAGGTCTACTCCCTCAACGCGCGGGGACGCGACCACCTGGACGAGTTCTGGAGGACCTGGAGCTTCCTCGCCGAACGTCTCGAACAGCTCCGCGAAGGAGGCCACCCATCATGACCACGCAAGGCGAGCCCAGCAAGGGCCTGCGACGGTACGTGGAAGTGCTCACCGGCCCGCTCGAGCACAAGAAGCGCTACCGCGACTACAAGGCGCGCGTCGAACGGCTGCCCGCGAGCCACCGCACGGCCGTCGAGGCGCTGCAGCGCTACATGATCTACTTCGGACCCGGCACCGGCGAGAGCCTGCTGGCGATGCTGGAGGACCTCGCCGACCTCTTCGAGCAGAGCGCGGCGAGCGGGACGTCGGTGCGCGAGATCGTCGGGGACGACCCCGTCGAGTTCGCCGAGACGTTCCTGCGCAACTACCCCGAGGGCCAGTGGCTGGGCCGCGAGCGCACCCGGCTGACCACCTCCATCGACCGCGTCGCGGACGACAGGCCCGACGCAGAAGGGACCTGACATGACAGCTCACCAGGGGCCGGCCATCAGCGTGCGCGGCCTGAAGAAGGCGTACAAGGAGCTGCACGTGCTGCGCGGCGTGGACTTCGAGGTGGCGCGCGGCAGCATCTTCGCCCTCCTCGGCTCGAACGGCGCCGGCAAGACCACGATCGTGCGGATCCTGGCCACGCTGCTCAAGCCCGACGCCGGCGGCGCCGCCGTCAACGGCTTCGACGTCGTCACCCGGGCCGCCGACGTGCGCGCCTCGATCAGCCTCACCGGCCAGTTCGCCGCCGTGGACGAGATACTCACCGGGCGGGAGAACCTCGTGATGGTCGCCAGGCTGCGCCACCTCGACGGGCCAGAGGCCATCGCCGACGACCTGCTCGACCGGTTCTCGCTCACCGAGGCGGGCGGCCGCCGGGTGGGCACCTACTCCGGCGGCATGCGCCGGCGGCTCGACATCGCGATGAGCCTGATCGGCGATCCGCCGGTCATCTTCCTCGACGAGCCCACCACCGGGCTCGACCCGCAGGCCCGCATCGAGGTGTGGCGGGCGGTCAAGGAGCTGGCCGGCCGCGGCACGACGGTGCTGCTCACCACGCAGTATCTGGACGAGGCCGAGCAGCTCGCCGACCGCATCGCCATCCTGCACGAGGGCCGGATCCTCGTGAACGACACCCTCGACGGGCTCAAGCGGCTGCTCCCGCCCGCCGAGGTCGAGTACGTCGAGAAGCAGCCGACCCTCGAAGACGTCTTCCTCACCCTCGTCGGCGCCGACTCCAAGGACGCGAGATGACCCGCCACTTCCTCTCCGACACCACCGTCATGCTGGGCCGCTCGCTGCGGCACATCTCCCGCAGCCCCGACACCGTCATCACCACGACGATCATGCCGATCGCGATGATGCTGCTGTTCGTGTACGTCTTCGGCGGCGCGATCGACACTGGCCAGGTCGCCTACGTCGACTACTTGCTGCCCGGCATCCTGCTCATCACGGTCGCCTCCGGCATCGCCTACACCGCGTTCCGGCTCTTCCTCGACATGCAGAGCGGCATCTTCGAACGTTTCCAGTCGATGCCGGTGGCCCGCTCGTCGGTGTTGTGGGCGCACGTGCTGACCTCGCTGGTCGCGAACCTCATCTCGCTCGCGCTGGTCGTGGTCGTCGCCCTCCTGATGGGCTTCCGCTCGCCGGCCGGGGTGCTCGCCTGGCTCGCCGTGGCCGGGCTGCTCGTGCTGTTCACGCTCGCGCTGACCTGGCTCGCGGTCATCCCCGGGCTCACCGCCAAGAGCGCCGACGGGGCCAGCGCGTTCTCCTACCCGCTCCTCTTCCTGCCGTTCGTCAGCTCGGCCTTCGTGCCCACCGCCACGATGCCGGGCCCGCTGCGCGCCTTCGCCGAGCACCAGCCGGTGACGGCCATCGTCAACGCCATCCGCGGCCTGTTCGCCGGGCACCCGGCCGCCGCCGACGTCTGGACCGCCGTCGCCTGGTGCGCCGGCCTGCTCGTCGTCGTCTACGTCCTCGCCATGGCCACCTACCGCCGCAAGGTCACCTGACCCGGCGGCCCCCGATGGAACATGATCGTTACACCGGGGGTCGCCGATCGTGCCTACTCTTGGCTCAGCGTCACCACGAGCTCGGTCACTTTCCCTTGCCTCAAGGAGTCAGGCCATGAGACCAGGTGGTACGGCATTACATGTGTTGGCATGCGTGGCCTTGGCACTCGCCCTGACCGCGTGCGGCGGCGGCTCGGGCGACGAGGGCGACCCGCCGCAGAAGAAGACCAGCCTGCTGGTCGGGCAATATCCGGGCGCGGACTCCGCGCCGCTGTTCATCGCCATGGAGCGCGGCTTCTTCAAGGAAGAGGGCCTCGACGTCAAGCAGGAGCCCATCCAGGCGCCGCAGGCGGTGCTCCCGAAACTGTCCAACGGCCAGATGGACGTCGTCCTCGGTAGCTACGCCACCATCCTGACCATCCAGGAGCAGGGCACCGAGAAGTTCGTCTACATCGCCGACTCCTACCAGGGCGCGCCCGGCGCGTTCGGCGTCATGGTGGCCAAGGACTCCCCCATCAAGCAGGTCGCCGACCTCAAGGGCAAGAAGATCGGGGTCAACGTGATCGGCGGGCTCGGCACGCTCACCATGAGCCCGCATCTGAAGCAGGCCGGCCTCGCCCCTGAGGACGTCCAGTACGTGGTGATCCCGACGACGGAGTGGCTGTCCGCGCTCGACAAGGGCAGCGTGGACGCGGTCTGGATGACCGACCCGTACCTCAGCCAGGCCGAACGGCAGCTGGGCGCGACCATGCTGCTCGACACCATGTCGGGCCCGACCGCCAACCTGCCGATCACCGGCTGGGCCGCCACCGGGAAGTGGGCCAAGGACAACCCCGAGACGCTGGCCGCCTTCCAGCGCGCCATGGCCAAGGCCCAGCAGATCGCGGCCACGGACAAGGGCGCGGTGACGGCGATCCTGCCGACGTACACGAAGATCCCGGCCGAGACGGCCGCGACGATCAACCTGGGCGCCTACCCGACCACGCTGGACGCGCGCAACATCCAGCGGGTGGCGGACCTGATGCTGGAGGCGGGGCTGCTCAAGCAGAAGATGGACGTCAGCTCCATGATCTACGCGGCGCCCAAGGGATGACGGTGGCGCCTGCCGCGGGCCGCGGTGCCCGCGCCAGGTACGCCCGCAACGTGGCGGGCGTGGCGGCCTTCCTGCTCGCCTGGCAGGCGCTCGGCATGTCCGGCCTGGTGAGCTGGCTGCCGCCGGCCGCAGGCACGCTGGGCAGGACGGCGGAGCTGGCCGCCGACCCCGAGTTCCTCGCCGGGCTCGGCGGCACGCTCACCGCGGCGGCGCTCGGGTTGCCGCTCGCGGTGCTGATCGCCGTCCCCGTCGGGCTGCTGCTGGGGACGGTGCCGGCGCTGGAGGAGATGACGCGGGTGTTCGTGGAGTTCCTGCGGCCCATCCCGTCGGTGGCGCTGATCCCGCTGGCGCTGTTCTTCATCCAGCCGGAGCTGAACGCCGAGATCGCGCTGGTGGCGTTCGCCGCGTCCTGGCCGATCCTCATCAACACCCTGTACGGCGTGCGCGACGCCGACCCGCTGGCCAAGGACACGCTGCGGTCGTTCGGGTTCGGCCGCGGCGCGGTGGTGGTGTGGGTGCTGCTGCCCAGCGCGGCCCCGTTCGTGGCCACCGGGGTCAGGCTGGCCGCCTCGGTCGCGCTCATCCTGGCCATCAGCGTGGAGTACGTCGTGGGCGGCTCGACCGGCATCGGCGGCTTCCTCATCCAGGCGAGCACCGGCATCGGCATGGACGCGCTGATCGACGTCATCGCGGTGCTGATCTGGTCGGGCGCGATCGGTCTTGCCGCCAACGCGCTGCTGGCCAGGGCCGAGCGGCGGCTGTTCAGGTGGCGGCAGGCATGATCGTCACCCTGGTCAAGCGGCTCTGGCTGGTGCCCGTCGTACTGGCCGGATGGCAGGCGCTGGCGGCCTGGCTGGCCACGCCGTACCTGCCCGGTCCCGTGCTGGTGGTGTCGCGGGCGTACGAGATGTGGTTCTCGGGTCCTTACGTGCTCACCGACGAGGCGGCCGGCCACTTCCTGCCCAGCCTGGTCAGGGTGATCGGGTCGTGGGCCATCGCGGTGGCGGCCGGGGTCGGGCTGGGGGTGGCGATCGGCAGGATCGCCTGGCTGGCCGACTGCCTGGAGCCGCTCATCGCGTTCGGGCGGGCGGTGCCGCCGCCGGTGATGCTGCCCGTCTTCCTGGTGTTGTTCCCGATCGGCCCGCAGGTGCAGGTCGCCACCATCGTCTTCGGCATCGTCTGGCCGATCCTGCTCAACGCCATCGACGGCGCCCGCCACGTGGACCCGCTCAAGATCGACACGGCGGTGGTCTTCGGCCTGCCCGCCCACCTGCGGCTGTGGCGGGTCATCCTGCCGGCGGCGGCGCCGCAGATCTTCGCGGGGCTGCGGCTGAGCGTCTCGCTGGCGCTCATCCTCATGGTCATCTCCGAGCTGAAGGCCAGCACGGAAGGCATCGGCTACCTGCTCAACCTGGCCTCGGGCAACGCCGACATGCCCGCCATCTGGGCGGCCGTGCTGCTGCTCGGCGTGCTCGGCTTCGCGTTCAACTCCCTGTTCCTGACGGTGGAGCGCAAGGTGCTGGCCTGGCACCACGACGCCCGCCGTCCCGCCTGAGGAGGGCTCCCCCGCCATGACCGACCTGCTGCTGAAGAACGTCAGGATCGTCACGCCGGACCGGGACGACCCGGTCGAAGCCGACATCGCGCTGGCGGACGGCCGCATCGAGCGGGTGGGGCTCGGGCTGTCCGGCGCCGCCGAGGTGATCGACGGGGGCGGCCGGCTGGCCTTTCCCGGCGTCGTGGACGCCCACCAGCACTGGGGCATCTATAACCCGCTGCCGGCCGACGCCGCGTCGGAGAGCAGGGCGAGCGCGCAGGGCGGGGTGACGACCGCGCTGACGTACATGCGGACCGGGCAGTACTACCTCAACAGGGGCGGCCCGTACGCGGAGTTCTTCCCCGAGGTGCTGGCTCAGGCCGAGGGCAGGGCGTACGTCGACTACGGCTTCCACCTCGCGCCGATGTCGGGCGCGCACATCGCCGAGCTGCCCGAGCTGGTCGAGCGGTTCGGGGTGCCGTCGTTCAAGATCTTCATGTTCTACGGCGGGCACGGGCTGCACGGCCGCTCCGACGACCAGCGCTCGTTCCTCATGCTCCCTGAAGGCGAGCGCTACGACTACGCCCACTTCGAGTTCGTGATGCGCGGTGTGGAGGCGCTCCGGCGGGCGCGGCCCGACCTGGCCGGGGAGATCTCGCTGTCGCTGCACTGCGAGACGGCCGAGATCATGACCGCCTACACCCGGCTGGTGGAGAAGGCGGGCGAGCTGCGCGGGCTGGCCGCCTACAGCGCCTCCCGGCCGCCGCACTCCGAGGGGCTCGCGGTGTTCGTGGCCGCGTACCTGGCGCACGAGACCGGCCTGGCCACCGTGAACCTGCTGCACCTGTCGTCCGACAAGGCCATGGACGCCGCCGTGCGGATGGCCGCCACGTTCCCCGAGATCGACTTCCGGCGCGAGGTGACGATCGGGCACCTGCTGGCCGACGTCTCCACCGCCGCCGGGATCGGCGGCAAGGTGAACCCGCCGATCAGGCCGCGCGCCGACGTCGAGGCGCTGTGGGGGCACGTGCTCGGCGGCACCGTGGACTGGGTGGTCAGCGACCACGCGTGCTGCAGAGACGAGGCGAAATTCGGGGAACCGCGCGACGACGTGTTCCTGGCCAAGGCGGGGTTCGGCGGCGCCGAGTACCTGCTGCCCGGCCTGATCAGCGAGGGCCGCCGCCGTGGCCTGCCCTACGGCAGGATCGCCGCGCTCACCTCGTGGAACCCGGCCAGGCGGTTCGGGCTGCGCGGCAAGGGCACGCTCGCGCCCGGCTACGACGCGGACCTGTGCCTGGTGGATCCCGAGCACGCCTGGACGGTGCGGGCGCAGGAGTCGGAGTCTGCGCAGGAGTACACGCCGTTCGAGGGGTTCCCCATGACGGCCAAGGTCACCGACACCTTCGTCCGGGGGCACCGGGTGCTGGAGTCGGGCAAGATCGTCGGCCCGCCGGTGGGCCGCTACCTGCGGCGGCCCGGCCGCTGAGAAGGAAGGTCAGGCGATGAGCAGGCGCAGGCCGAGGTCGGCCGCGTCGAGGCCGAGGAGGTCGCGGTTGCGCTCGGCCCAGCGGCCCGAGCCGAGGTCGGCGCGCAGGTCGTGCACGGCCCGCCGCTCGGCGTCCGGCCCGACCTTGGTCCAGACGGACATGCCGCGGCGCACCCGCTCGTCCAGGTACGCCTCGGGCCGCCGCCAGAACGCCTCGAAAAAGCCGTCGGCGCAGTCCCACGGGACGGGCACCGGCTCCACCCTGGCGCCGATGGCCTCGACCAGCTCGGGCAGCGAGGGGCGGCCGGTCAGCAGATCGGCCACCTCGGGCAGGTAGTCGCGGGTGAGCCAGAACCGGTCGAGCCACCCGGCGCGGCTGGTGTCGTGGGTGAACACCACCACGCGCCGCGCCACCCTGCGCAGCTCGCGCAGCCCGGCGATGAGGTCGGGCCAGTGGTGCAGGGACGACACCGACATCGCGGCGTCGAAGGCGCCGTCGTCGAAGGGCAGGTGCTCGGCGGTGCCGATGAGGCACGGGGCCGCGCCGGGGGCACGCTGCGCGCGCATGAGCGCCGACGGCTCGACCGCGAGGACGTGGCGGCCGGCCGGTTCGTAGGAGCCGGTGCCCGCGCCGACGTTCAGCACGGTCCTGGCGTCGCCGAGCGCCGCCTCGATCTGGGCCGCGATGCACGGCTCCGTGCGCCGGGTGACGGTGTAGCCGGCTCCGATGGTGTCGTACAGCTGCGCTTGGGACATGTCCCCATCCCAGCATCCCGGGAGGCGAACGGGAAGGAGGAAGCGGGAAGGAGGAAGCGCGGGCGCCGCTGCGAAGCGCCCGCGCTTTTCCGGCGCGACGGCCACGGCCAGGGCGAGTCCGGCACCGCCTGGCCGGTCGACGGCAGGTCGCCGGGGAAGAGGCCGGCGCGGCCGGCCGTGGAGGGGGTGGGGGCGGCCAGCCGCGCCTTGAGAGAGAGCACAGGAGGTGGCGTCGCCCTCAGGGGGTGGGGGGACGCCGTCAGCGTGGGGTCGTCGAGGTGTCCTTTCCCGAGGTCCTGGATGGCGTGCGCCAGCCTAGGAACCGCCGCCACATCGGCACCACAATTCCGCTACACGGCCGTCAGGCGGTCGTCGTCACGGCTTCGACGTGCAGCAGCGCCGACTGCTCGGGGAACAGGGGCGGTGCGGCGACGCCCGCGGCGGCCAGGGCGGAGCCGGGCAGCTCCAGCTCGCCGGACACCCACGCGGGCGCGGCGCCCCTGGAGGCGACCGGAGTGAGCGGGCGGACGCGGTAGACGGTCTCCGGGTCGAGCCCGGGCAGCCGGACGGGGCCGGGCGGCCAGGTGGCAGGGCGGCCGAGCACGGCGATCTCGTAGACGGCCTCAGAGGCGTCGGGCGCGACGACGCCGTGGGCGCGCACGCTCTCGGGCGTGTCGTCCACGCGGACCATCGTGCCGGTGTGCAGCAGCTCGCGGTGGCGCTTGTGCAGGGCGACCCAGCCGGCCAGGTCGTCGAGCTCGGCGTCGGCCAGGGAGGTGAGGTCCCATTCGATGCCGTAGTGGCCGAAGAACGCGGTGGCGGCGCGGAAGCCCAGCTCGTGGCGGCGGCCGGTGGTGTGGGAGCGCTCGGCGCCGATGTGGCTGCCGATCAGCTCGGGCGGCAGGAGCTGGGCGGTCCAGCGCAGGATGTCCTGCCGCTCGACGGGGTCGATGCAGTCGCTGGCCCAGACGCGGTCGGTGTGCTGCAGGATGCCGAGGTCCACGCGGGCGCCGCCGGACGAGCACGCCTCGATCTCCAGCCGGGGATGAGCGGCGCGCAGCTCGTCGAGCAGCCGGTAGACGGCCTCGGTCTGGGCGTGCGCGGCGGGCCGGCCGCCGTGGGCGGTGGAGCCGGGGTCCACGAGGTCGCGGTTGTGGTCCCACTTGAGGAAGTCGAGGTCGTACTCGCCGACGATGGCGAGCAGCCGCTCCTTGACGTACGCGTACGCGGCCTCGTCGGTGAGGTCGAGCACCTGCTGGCGGCGGGCCGGCGGAGGCAACCGGTCGCCGGCCTTCATGATCCACTCCGGGTGCGCGCGGGCCAGCTCGGAGTCGGGGTTGACCATCTCGGGCTCGACCCACAGGCCGAACTCCATGCCGAGCTTCCTGACCCGCTCGGCCAGCGGGTGCAGCCCGCCGGGCCAGACCGCGGGGTCCACGTACCAGTCGCCGAGCCCCGCGCCGTCGTGACGGCGGCCGAGGAACCAGCCGTCGTCCAGCACGAACCGCTCGACGCCGACGCGCGCGGCCCGGTCGGCGAGGTCGAGCAGCCGGTCGAGGTCGTGGTCGAAGTAGACGGCCTCCCACGTGTTGAGCACCACGGGGCGGGGGCGCACGGGGTGGGCGGGGCGGGCGCGCAGGTGCTCGTGGAAGCGGTGGGCCGCCTCGTCCAGGCCGCGCCCGTAGGTGGCGTACACCCACGGCGTGCGGTACGTCTCCCCCGCCGCCAGCACGACCTCGCCGGGCAGCAGCAGCTCGCCGCCGCCGAGCATGGTGCGGCTGGTGGCGGTGCGCTCGGCGTAGTGGCGGTGGTTGCCGCTGTGCCCGACGTGCACGCCCCACGCCTCGCCCCGCCGGAACCCGAGCCCGGCGGTGGCCGCGAACAGCACGGTCGCGGCGTCGGCGCCGGTGCGCCCGCGCCGGTTCTCCCGCAGGTGGGTGCCCACGGTGAGCGGGCGGCGCTGCGGCACGCGTTCCTTGGACCACCGGCCCGCCTGGTCGAGCAGCTCGACGGCGTTGCCGTGGACGGGGAAGACGAGGTTGAGCGCGTCGAGCGTGTAGGGCAGGTCGTGCCCGTTGCGCAGCTCGGCGCGGGCGCGCAGCAGCCCTGACGGGTCCAGCTCGACGCTGACGGTGAGGCCGAGCCTGGCGTACGGGTCCGTGGCGGCGGCGACGACGCGCTGCCCGTGCTGCTCGCACGTCACGTCGGTGAAGGCGGGCGACCAGCCGCCGCCCCCGTCGTGGTGGCCGGACAGGCCGGGCATCCCCATCCATCCGGTACGCGCCTCCGGCACGATCGCGGTGCGGATCGGCACCTCGACGGTCTGGTCGGAGCGTGGCCGCAGCTCGGCGGCCAGGTGCTCCAGGGCGCCCGCGCCGAGCGGCCCCAGGTCGGGCCCCCAGTGCAGGATCGCCGGCAGCGCGTCGGGCGGGCATTCGAGCACCACCGACACGCCGGCGGCTCGGAGATGGTGGAGATGCATGCGGTTGCTTTCCGTTCCTGGATGGTGTGGCGCCGTCAGCCCTTGAGCCCGCCGCTGAGCAGGTCGAGCCGCCAGAAGCGCTGCAGGAAGAGCAGCAGCGCGATGAGCGGGATGACGGAGACGGCGGCGCCGACGATGGCGATGCCGTACAGGGCGGGCTCGGACGAGCCCTGGGCGAGCAGGGTGTAGAGGCCGACGGTGATCGGGAACTTCGACTCGTCGGAGAGCATGATGTACGGCAGCAGGAAGTTGTTCCACGTGCTGACGAAGTGCAGCATGAAGATCGTCACCATGCCGGGCAGCATCATGGGCAGCCCGATCGTGCCGAGGATGCGATATTCACTGGCCCCGTCGATCCTGGCGGCCTCCAGGGTCGCGTCCGGCACCGACGCGATGGCGTAGACGCGGGCCAGGTAGATGCTGAACGGCGAGATGAGGCCGGGCAGCAGCACCGACCAATAGCTGCCGACCAGCCCGGTCTGCGCCATGAGCAGATACTGCGGGATGGCCAGCGTCATGCCGGGCACCAGCACGCCGCCGAGGATGGCGTAGAAGAGCACGTTCCGGCCGCGGAAGTCGTACTTGGCCATGCCGTAGCCGGCGAGCGCGGAGATGAGCGTCGAGGCGGCCGAGCCGGCCCCGGCGTACAGGGCGCTGTTGCCCGCCCAGGTGACGAAGCGGCCGTCGCCGTAGGTGAACAGCTCGCGCAGGTTGTCCAGCAGGCCCGTGCCGGGGGCGAAGGTGAAGGTGGAGAACAGCTCACCGCTGGACTTCGTGGCTGCCACGACCACCCAGGCGACCGGCACCAGGCAGTAGAACGCGCCGACGAGCAGCACGATCGTGGGCAGGATCTTCGCGCGCTGGTGCGGCAGCGGCCCGCCCGCCGCCTTCGCCGCGCGCCGGTTCCCTGACGCGCGGGTGGCGACGGCGCTCACGACATGCCTCCGAAGGCGCGCTTCTGGGTGACCTTCAGCAGCACGACGGAGACGGCGAGCGTGCCGACGGCCAGGATGACCGAGGCGGCCGAGGCGAGCGGCAGGTCGTCGCGGACGAAGGCGCTGGTGTAGATGTGCATGAGCGGCACCCAGCCCTGCGAGATCTCGGTGGTCATCGGTTTGAGCGTGGTCGGCTCGCCGTACACCTGGAGGGTGCCGATGAGCGAGAACAGGCCGGTGAGCACGAGCGCGGGCGCCACCAGCGGGATCTTCACGTGCCAGGCGATGCGCCACTCCGACGCGCCGTCGATGCGGGCGGCGTCGGACAGCTCGGCGGGGATGCCGCGCAGCGACGTGAAGATGATGATCATGTTGAAGCCGACGCCGCCCCAGATGGCGATGTTGGCCAGCGAGGGGAAGATGCCGCCCGCGCCGAGGAACGGGATCTCGCCCAGCCCGAGCCGCTCGGTCAGGTAGCTGAACGGGCTGGTCGAGGGCAGGTACATGAAGCCCCACAGCAGCGACGCGGTCACGCCGGGGATCGCGTACGGCAGGAAGATCGCCGTACGCGAGAAGCGGCGGGCCCGCGAGCCCGCGTGGTCGAGCAGCAGCGCGAACAGCAGTGCCAGCCCCAGCGTCAGCGGCACGCTGATCAGCCCGTAGAGCGCGAGCCGCCCGAACCCGGACCAGAACTCCGGGTCGGTCAGCGTGGTGCCGTAGTTCTCGAGGCCGACGAAGACCTCCTGGCGGGTGCCGAAGATGCCGCCGCCGGTCAGCCGCAGCCCGCGCAGGCTGAGGTAGAGCGCGTAGCCGATGGGGATCGCCAGGAACGCCACGAACAGCAGCACGGCGGGCGCGACGAACACGTACGGCGCCCGCGTGCTCCTCCTGGCCCTTACCGGGGCGCTCACGGGCCGGCGACCTTGAAGCCCGTGGACTTCATGTCGTCCACCACCACCTGCTGGGTCTTCTTCAACGCGTCCACCAGCGGCGTCCTGTCACGGACCGCGGCCGCCACGGCGTCCTGGAAGGCGCTCTCCGCGGTCTTGACGTTCGGCCCCCAGCTGATGTGCGGGATCGTGCGCTGGGCGGCCTTGGTGGCGACCTCCCAGTAGTCCTTCTGCCCGGCTACCAGCGCGGGCGGGTCGCTCTGCGCGGTCGCCTGCTGGCCCGCGATGGCCGCGGGGTACTCGCCGGCGGTGATCTGGATGTCGTACGCGGTCTTGTCGGTGTTCATCCAGGCGGCGAACGTGGCTGCGGCCTGCTGGTGCTTGGAGTTCTTGCTGACGGCGATGGCGCTGCCGCCCTGGAAGGCCACCCGGTCGTCGCCCTCGGTCCACTGCGGCAGCGGCGCGATCGCCCAGTCGCCCGCCTGCTTCTCCGCGATGCCGTACAGCACGCCGGGGGCCCACAGGGCGCTCGGCCAGCTCAGGATGTTGCCCTTGTTGAGCTGGTTGTTCCACTCGGGGGTGAGCAGCGGCTGGGCCTTGACGAGGTCCTTGTCGATGAGGTCCTGCCAGAAGGCGGCGACCTGGGTGGAGGGGCCGTCGGCGATGCCGACCGTCCAGGTGTCGCCGTCGATCTTCCACCACGATGAGCCGGCCTGCTGGGCGAGGCCGGCGAAGTTGCCGAACTCGGCGGGGGCGAAGGTGGCGAGGTAGGCGTCCTTGTCCTTCTTGCGTACCTCGGCGGCGACGGTGGCGAAGTCCTTCCAGGTCTTCGGCGGCTCGATCTTCAGCTCGTCGAAGCGCTTCTTGTTGTAGACCATGACCATCGGGCCGATGTCCTGCGGCACGCCGTAGACGGCGCCGTCGAAGCTGGTCAGCGACCACACCTCGGGTGTGAAGGCGTCCTTGATGCCGCCGGTGTGCGCGGAGATGTCGGCCAGCGCCCCGGCCACGATCATGGCGGGCAGCGTCTGATACTCCAGGCAGGCGGCGTCGGGCGCGTTGCCGGCCCGGCTGGCCGTGAGGAGTTTGGTGGCCGTGTCCATGCCGCCGCCGGCGTCGGTGTGCCGCACCTGGATGTCCGGGTGGGCCTTGTTGAAGGCCGCGACCTTCTCCTTCTTCCCGGCGCCCCAGCACCAGAACTGCAGCGTGACCGGCCCCGTCTCGGCCGCCTGCGTGGCGGTGCCGCCGCTCTCTCCGGTGCCGGACGAGCAGGCGGCCAGCAGGACGGCCAGGCCGAGTGCGGCCACCGAACGGGAGACCCCTCTGATACGCATCCGCGTCTCCTTCCAGGCCAAGCGTCGACTTGGCTTTGCAGAAAAGCCAACCTAGAGAACAAGTGAGGCGCATGTCACTACCTCTGCACAAAATCACCGGGACACGCGTGAGCACGAAAGGATGTTAGCTTTGCTGCAAAAGCAAAACAGAGGGAGGCTGGCGTGATGGCCGTCCGGCCCCGAAGATGGGGCGGCATGTGGGACACGTTGCCCGACGCCGCGCGCTCCATCGTCAAGGAGCTGATCATCCACGGCCCGCAGTCCAGGACCGCGCTGGCCAAGACCCTGCACCTGTCCACCGGCAGCCTGACCAGGCTCACCAAGCCGCTGGTCGACGCCGGTCTCCTCGTCGAGCGCGAGGTGGTGCACGACCCGGTGAACGGGCGGCCGACCCGCCCGCTCGACGTCGCCGCCGCCGAGCACCGCTTCCTCGGGCTCAAGCTCACCGCCGACCGCGTGCACGCGGTGGTCACCGACCTGCGCGCCGAGGTGCTCGCCGCCCGCGACGAGCCGATCGCCGACCACGACCCCGGCGCCGTGTGCCGGCAGGCCAGGCGGCTGCTCGACGAGCTGTCCGACGGGGCGGGCGCGCTCGTCGGCGCCGGCGTGACGCTCGGCGGCAACGCCCGCGCCGCCACCCACCTCGGCGGCGAGCAACTGGTGGACGCGCCCTTCCTGGGCTGGCGGCAGGTGGAGCTGCGACCGCTCATGGAGCGGGCGCTGGGCGTGCCGTGCGTGGTGACGAACGACGTGGCGGCGCTGGCCCACCAGCACCACTGGTTCGGCCCAGGCCGGGGGCTGCGCGACTTCGCGCTGGTGACGATCGGCGCGGGCATCGGGTACGCGCTCATCACCCACGACCACCTGATGCCGGCGGCGGAGGCGGACCTCGGCATGTTCGGCCACCTGGTGCTCGACCCCGGAGGGCCGCCCTGCCCCGGGGGGCATCGCGGGTGCGCGGCGGCGTACCTGTCGAGCCGGTCGATCGAGATGGCCGCGGCGCTGGCGCTGCGGCGGGAGGCCGGCTACGACGAGGTCATGCGGCTGGCCGCCGAGGGCGACCGTGCGTGCCGCGCGCTCGTCCGCGAGTCAGGCCGCGCACTCGGCAGGCTCATCGGCATCGTCGCGACGATCTCCCTGGTCAAGACCGTGATCCTGGCGGGCGAGGGCGTCGAGCTGGCCCGCGTCGCCAAGGATGACCTCGACGCGGCGCTCACCGAGCACCGGCGCGGCCTGCCCGGCTCGGTCGAGGTGGTGATCGAGTCGGACGACTTCCGCGAGTGGGCGCGCGGCGGCGCGGTCGTCGCCATCCAGAGCTTCATCACCGGCAGCGACTGACGGGGGTCCCGCACGGCCGGTTCCGGGCCCCCGTTACCGTCTTGGAACAACCCCTTGACCGGGTGCGCGCCAGAAGGAGTCCGCTTGAAGATCACCGACGTCGAAGTCCTCGTCACCAGCCCGGGACGCAACTTCGTGACGATCCGCATCCGCACCGACGAAGGCGTGTACGGCATCGGCGACGCCACGCTGAACGGCCGCGAGCTGGCCGTCGCCTCCTACCTGCGCGACCACGTCGCCCCCTGCCTGATCGGCCGCAACCCGTTCCAGATCGAGGACATCTGGCAGTACCTCTACCGGGGCGCCTACTGGCGGCGCGGCCCCGTCACGATGACCGCGATCGGCGCGGTGGACATGGCGCTGTGGGACATCAAGGGCAAGGCGCTCAACGTGCCGGTCTACGAGCTGCTCGGCGGCGCGAGCCGCAACGGCGTCATGGTGTACGGTCACGCCAACGGCCAGAGCGTCGGCGAGGCGGTGGAGGCCGTCGGGCGCTACCTCGACATGGGTTACAAGGCCGTGCGCGTGCAGGCCGGGGTGCCGGGGCTCAAGGGCACGTACGGGGTGGGCAGGGGCGAGCTGTTCTACGAGCCCGCCGGCGAGGGGCTGCCCGCCGAGGACGCGTGGAGCACGGAGAAGTACCTGGCGACCGTGCCGGAGCTGTTCGCCAGGGTGCGCGAGGAGTACGGCAGGGACGTCCACCTGCTGCACGACGCCCACCACCGGCTGACCCCGATCGAGGCCGGCCGGCTGGGGCGGGAGCTGGAGCCGTACGCGCTGTTCTGGCTGGAGGACGCGGTGCCGGCCGAGCAGCAGGAGGCGTTCAGGATCGTCCGGCAGCACACCACGACGCCGCTGGCCGTCGGGGAGATCTTCAGCACCATCCACGACGCGACCCTGCTGCTGCGCGAGAACCTCATCGACTACCTGCGCATGACCGTCGTGCACGGCGGCGGCATCACCCACCTGCGCACGGCGGCGGCCTACGCGGCCGTCCACCACGTGCGCACCGGCTGCCACGGCGCCACCGACCTGTCGCCCGTCACCATGGCCGCCGCGCTGCACTTCGACCTGTCGATCCCGAACTTCGGCATCCAGGAGTACATGCGGCACACGGCCGAGACCGACGAGGTGTTCCCGCACGCCTACACCTTCGCCGACGGCTACCTGCATCCCGGCGACGCGCCAGGGCTGGGCGTGGACTACCGGGACGACGTGGCGGAGCGGTTCCCGTACCGGCGGGCGTACCTGCCGGTGAGCCGGCTGGAGGACGGCACGATGTTCAACTGGTAGCTCCCGCTGATCCGTTTCCGGCCGCCCACCCCTCCGAGAGGTCCTCGATGACGCTGCACCCCTTGACATCCGAAGTGCTGGAGCTGGCCGTCGAGGCGGGTGAGCGGTGGTGGGGCGGTTCCGTGGACGAAGGGCTGGCGATGCCGTTCGGCGCGCGGCCGTTCGCCCGCGACCTCGCCGCGCCCAGGGAGCCTCTCGGGCCGTCCAACCAGGGCGCCCCCGTGCTGCTGTCCACGCGGGGTCGGGTGGTGTGGTCGGAGCGGCCGTTCACGTTCGCCTTCGAGGACGATGTTCTGCGGCTGTCGGGGCGCGGCATCGAGGTCGGCAGGGCGGGCGGCACGCTGCGCGAGGCGTTCCTGTCGGCCTCGCGGCGCTTCTTCCCGCCGTCCGGGCGGGCCCCCGCCCGCGCGCTGTTCTCCGGTCCGCAGTACAACACGTGGATCGAGCACCCGTACACGCCGACCCAGGACGGCGTGCTGCGCTTCGCCCGCGACCTGCTGGAGGGCGGGATGCCGCCCGGCGTCGTGCTGATCGACGACCTGTGGGCGGAGGACTACGGCACCTGGCGCTTCGACCGGGCCCGCTTCCCCGACCCCGCCGCCATGGTCGCCGAGCTGCACGCGCTGGGCTGCTCGGTGATGGTGTGGGTGGTGCCGTTCGTCAGCCCCGACTCCGCCGTCTTCCGCGAGCTCGAAGGGCGGGGGCTGCTGCTGCGCGACGCTGCCGGCGAGACCGCGATCCGGCGGTGGTGGAACGGGTTCAGCGCCACCCTCGACCTCACCCACCCCGGTGCCGTCGCGTGGATCACCGGCCGGCTCGACGCGCTCATCGAGGAGACCGGGATCGACGGCTTCAAGTTCGACGCCGGTGACGTGCGCGACTACCGGGCCGGCGACCGCACGGCCGAGCCCGCCGAGCCGGTCGACCTGTGCGAGGCGTGGGCGCGGGTGGGGCTGCGGTATCCGTACAACGAGTTCCGTGCGTGCTGGCGGATGGGCGGGCAGCCGCTCGTCCAGCGGCTGCAGGACAAGCCGCCGCTGTGGGGGCCCTCCGGCATCGGGTCGCTGATCCCCGAGATGCTCGCGCAGGGCATGATCGGGCATCCGTTCGTCTGTCCCGACATGATCGGCGGTGGTGAGATCGGGTCGGTGTCCGCGCAGGGGGCGACCGATCAGGAGTTCTTCGTCCGCTACGCCCAGATCGCCGCGCTCAGCCCCATCATGCAGTTCTCTGTGCTGCCCACCCGCGTGCTCGACCCGGTGCACCTGGCCGCCGTCCGCGACACGCTCGCCGTCCGCGCCTCGCTGCTCCCCCGCATCCTCGGCCTGGTGGACCACGCCGCCGCCACGGGCGAGCCGATCGTGCGGCCGATGGCGTACCACGCGGCCGGCCTCGACGACGTCACCGACCAGTTCTTCCTCGGCCCCGACCTCATCGTGGCGCCGGTGATCGCGCAAGGCGCCACCGAACGGACGGTCGTCCTCCCGGAGGGCCGCTGGCGCGCCGACGACGGCACGGTGCTCGAAGGCCCCGCCCAGGTCACGGTCGCCTGCGACCTCACCCGCCTGCCCCGCTTCGAGCGGCTGCCCGCCGGGTGAGCGCACGGGTGCACCTCCCTCCCGCGCCCGGCCGGCCCGTCCCCGGCGATCCGCGCGTCCTCAGGCACCAGGCCCCTCCACCACCGCGCCCGCGATCTCCCGCTCCTGGCCCGCGCGCGACCACCCGGCAACCCCGGAGGTCTACGGGTGCGAGTCCTCGGGGTCGTCGAGCAGGCGGAGGTCGGCGGGGCCGATCGTGGCGCTGGTCAGGAGCGCGGTGATGAGGTTGTGGTTGAGCGCGTTGCCGAGCGGCGGCGGGATCTCCTCCTCCAGCAGGCCGGGCACCTTGGCGCTGAGCCGCTTACGGGTCTGGGTGACGACGTGGGCGGCGCGCTTGGCGGTCCACTGCTCGTCGGGGCGCAGGCGGCTCAGCTCGTCGGCGACCTGTGACCAGGTGAGCGGCTGCGGCCACGGCTCGGGACGCAGGTAGCGCTGGCCCAGGCAGACCAGGACCAGCCGCTCGACGTCGCTGAGCGCCCAGCCGTTCGGCTCGCGGGTGTCGGCCTCCTCGCGGCTGCGCGTCTTCCGCGCCGCGGGGGCCGTGACGACCCGTACTTCGAGCAGGTGCTCCTGCTCCGGCGCGACGATGAACAGCGGCGTGTACGCGGCCGTCAGCGGCGCCCGGTGCCCGGTGAGCACCAGCCGGCCACCGGGCAGGCGGATCGGCAGGGTGCCGAGGTTGCGCAGGACCCAGTGCCCGTCCTCGCGGGTGATGGAGCCGTGGCGGCGGCTGACGTACGGGTCGTCGGGGCCGACGCAGACGTGCACGTCCAGCTCGCTGCGCCCGAACACCACCTCGAACCCGGCGTCGGGCGCCACCCTGATCCCGCCGCCGCTGCCCCTGACGTAGAGGGTGCCCGGCACGTCGGGCGGCAGCCCGGCCACGTCGTCGGCCGGCGACTTGGGCAGGAGGTGCACCTTGCTGCGGGACCGGTGTTCTGTGCGTGCCATGTCGCGATCCTCGCCACCTCCCCCACCGTGAGTCAATGGCGAACGTCGATGTCAGAGGATGATGTTCCGCCGTCTTCTGCGCTTCCCGGCTGCCACCAGGTCCTCGGAATGAGACACCACGTGGGTCAGCATCGCTTCTTGCAGAGCTTCTCTATAGCGCGCAGTTATCGGCGATCTCCTGGATTCGACCACGCAACATTGCGACCCCTTCTCGCCGAAAGGAACAATCAAAGGCATTGTCGAGCCGGTCCGCGACGAGCTGCAAGTCGTCACACGCCTGCTGTGCAGTCCTGACGCGCGAATTGATTTCGGCAGGAAGCCTGGCGGAAGCACGCGGAACCAGTTCTTGAGATTTGCGATAATAGCAGTCGTCGACCGGCGCCATCCCCACCGCGTAACGAAGCCCGGCGAGCCGGATCCGGGCCTTGCTGCAATGCCACAGGTAAGCTTGATACGGCACGCGAAGATAACCCTTCGGGAAACTCGCATGGCGCATGTTCGCGGGATGCCGTGGATCAAGCGGATCCCCATATGATCCGCTGACCAGCAAGGCCGAAATGCCCGGCTCCATCAGGCCCGCCCTGGCTTCACGCTGTCTGGAGCGTTCGCCCTCCTCGGCCTGGAGCAGAGCAGCGACAGCGCCGGACCCGTCATTCTCCCACAAGGCCACACATAGCCGGATCGCGCTTCTGGCCGTCTGTGCGTACTTGGGCCAGTGATCGGATTGAATCAAGGCCAGCCAACGCTTGGCCGCCGCAACGTCCCCGAGGTTCAGTGCGCGGGTTGCGGCCGATGAAGCGATCCAGGACGGGTCGATGCCCTCTCCTGGCTGACGTGCCCAGGCGACCTCCGCCCACTCAAGGGATTCCGCCCATCTTCCCTGATATGTCAGCAGTCGTGACCGATGATAAGGGATATCGCGATTCCGGTCGGCCGGCCATCCCAATTCCGCACCCAAGGCGTCCAGATTGTCGATCAACTTGTCGATCCGACGATAATCCGGTTCTTCTGTGTCATAGAGATGAAACTCAACACGTTGGTGGCTCGCACTGTAGATCGCCCATCGACTAGCATCAGCGGGCACCTCGGCCAGCAACTCGGTGAGAAGCGTCAGCCCGCGCAGTCTATCGCCAGCGACGCCATGGGCTTCAGCCGCGCGGATTCCTAGATCGAAGGCCCTGCCAGCCAGGCCCATATCCAGAGCAACACCCCGCGCACGCTCGAAAAGGAAAGCCGCGGATCTACTTTGTTCTGCGTTACGCGCCGCCATCGCCTGCGCTTCAAGCTCTCGGAGCTGTGATTCCGCGTTCATAGCTTGTGCTGCGTTCGGTTGAGAATCGCATCGGCGAAATCTTCGTCTCCTTTGCCGAGGATGGCAGCGACATCCTCGCGCGTCGCCCGCGCCCAGTCCTCGGCGGTAGGAAATCTCGTGGCCAGGCGCTCGATGACACTCTGCTGGAGATTGATCGGGATGATCGAGCGCAGTTTGGCCGGCGATACATAGCTGTCCCAACCGGCGCCGTCGATCAGTTCGCGGATCTGCGTGTTCTTGCGCAGTTCCTGGTTCAGGTGCCCGTCGAGGTCCGCGGCATCCAACGTGTAGTCGATATACAGCAGGGACCGCAGGTCCGCCGGCAGGTCCGGGCTCTGGCTCTGCTCCCGGAGCAGAGCGAATGGGCGCCGGTGCCGCTCAGCGAAAGCCGCTCCCAGCTCAAACATGACATTCGGGTTGGCGTGGGTGATCTCAGCCAGAAAGCCGTGCGCCTGGCTCATCAGCGACTCGACGTTTTCCAGCAGCCGATGGTCCGCGTGCTGATCGCTGGCCACGATGAGCTGCGCCTTCCAACGTTCCTCGACCACCCGTCGGCACGCGGAGATGAGAGGAGTGTAGCGGTCGGCGAACGGGGTGATCATGAAGAAGATCCGGTGCCGAGCTCGCTGCGTGGGACGTCGCCGTTCCTCCTCCCGTCGCATCCGTTCCTGTGATGCGAGCAGTTCTTCTCTGACCTCCAGTAGTTCCAGTCCCTTTGCGATCAGGTCCTGGAACTGGTGGTGGAAGATGGCCGCGTCCTGCTTGGTGATCAGCTCCTGGTTGGCCAGGATCGCGTTGTTGTAGACGCCGAGCATCAGTTCGCGCACGTCGGGGCTGTTCAAGTCATGCCGCGCGAGCCGGCGGATGAGCGAATTGTCCGCGTTGATCGTCAACCGGCGAGACTGGTGAGCGGTCATCCGGGTCAGCTCTTCGGCCATCTCGCGCAGGTCGTCGGAGACGTTCGGGTCGAGGCGCACCTCTTCGGCCTTCTGCTGGGCGCGGGTGACCGCGTCGGACCGGAGGACTGCGGCGATGTCGACGGGCTTGAAGCGCTTGGCCTCCACGCGGATGCCTGCGCCCGCAGGGGTGCGCAGCACCAGCGACATCGTCTCCGCCAGCCCGAGGACCTGCTGGTTCTCCTCCGCGTCTGGCGGGCTGAAGAAGCCTGGGTCGTCCTCCCGGTCGACGTGGACCAGCTCAAGCCGCACGTCCGGCAGACGAGTGTAGGCCTCAAGCAGTTCGGACTCGAAGGGGTAGCTGGCGTCGACCACGACCCTGCCCGCGGCGTTCGCGACATCGAAATACTGACTGGCGGTGCTCGCCGTGGTGAAACAGGCCAGCCGCACCGGCTCGCCCTCGTCACGGGGGATGTCGGCGATGATCTCGGGAAGGGTGCGGAGCACCTCCGCCGGTTTCGGGAGCCCGGTGTCAGCTCGTCCGGGGACCCGATCATTGGTGCGCCAGAGGAGCAGATGGGCGAACTTCTCGAAGAAGGCGTCGTAGTAGTAGCACGCCGCGAGGAAACCTAACCGGTGGTAGCGGATGATGTCAGTGAAACGTTCCGGATCGCTTTGGCGCAAGCCTTCGAGGTGACGGATGATGACGTCGCCCAGTGCTGCGCTCAGGCGGCCGGCCGCCTCGTCGCGAATGAAGTTGTCGCGGGCGGCGGTGGGGGTCAGGTCCGGCGTATTGATCACCCCGTTGACGAACCGGGCCCAGGTCGGAAGCACGTCTGCGGCGTTCTCACAGAGGAACATACGGTTCTGGAAGACTCGCACCGTCCGGGGCTGGTCGATGTTCACCAACCTGGTCCGGCTGATGTAGAGGACGCCCTCGACCCGCACCGGTTCATTGAGCCGCACCGGGATGGCCTCCAGCACCGAGTCGCTCATGGTCTTCGTCAGGTACGCGTGCAGGTCGAACCTCAGTTCCCCCTCGGTGATCCCGGCCTTCTCCCACGGCATGTGCATGGTGTTCTCGGGTTCGCTGCCGCCATTGAGGTGGATCGGCACGGTGAGCATGTCCGCGTACTTCCTGATGAGGTTCCGCACCTCCGACTCCTGGATGAGGCCCCGATCCTCCTCACCCTGTAGCGACACGATCACCGTCGTGCCGGGAGCCGACACCTCACAGGGAGTGAGGCGGTACTCCTTGCTGCCGTCGTTCTCCCAGAGCCAGCCCTGTTCCTCGTTGAGCTTGCGGGTGCGCACCTGCACCCGCCGCGCGACCACGAAGGCCGACAGAAAACCGATGCCGAACTGACCGATCAGTCCTTCGGTGTTCTCCTGCTGAAGGCGAGTGAAGCTCTTGCCGATGCTCGAGAGGTAGTGGATGAGGTCCTCGTCGTTCATCCCTATCCCGTTGTCACGTACGGTGATCTCCAGGTCCTGCGGGCGGGTCTCGATGTCGATCCGCCCGAAGCCGGCGTCATTCCGGGCACGCCGCCTGATCCCGTCATGGGCGTTCTGAATGAGCTCCCGGATGAAGACCTTCTTCTCGCTGTAGAGGTGGTTGGCGACGAGACGGAGGAGACCCTCCCAGTCGAAATTCATCTCCGGCACAGGCTGCCCCTTAGCCCTAATGACCGGCATGCCCCGAATCCCGCCGTGCCTTGGTGGACGAAAGCCCTCGTAGGCGTTCTGGCCGATGCATTCCCCTTGCCAGAACGGAAAAACCGTCCTCTGCCCAACGGGCACGAAAGCGCAGCCCTCAGGTGCGCCGGCGGCTGGACGCGGCCACCGGCACCCTGTTCGTCGGGCTGGGCGTCGGGCTCGCCGCCCAGCGGTGACCGTCAGACCGCGGCCGGCTCGCGGCGGGCGGCGTAGCGGGAGCGCGGGCGGGGCAGGCCGTAGTGGGCGCGCAGGGTGTGGCTGCCGTACTCGTGCCGGAAGAGCCCGCGCGCCCGCAGCTCGGGCACCACGTGGTCCACGAACAACTCCAGGCCGCTCGGCAGCAGCGGCGGCATGATGGTGAAGCCGTCCGCCGCGCCGTTGAAGAACCACTCCTGGAGCTGGTCGGCGATCTGCTCGGGCGTGCCGGCGACGACACGGTGGCCGCGCCCGCCCGCCAGCCGCGACAGCAGCTGCCTGACCGTGAGGCCGTCGCGCCTGGCCAGCTCGACGACGAGCCTGCGGCGGCTCTGCGCCCCCTCGGTCTCGACCGGCACGTCGGGCAGCGGGCCGTCCAGGTGCTCATCGGTCAGCTCGACGCCGGTCATGTACGACAGCTGGGCCAGCCCGTACGCGGGGATGATGAGCTCCTCCAGCTCCTCCTCCAGTGCGTACGCCTCCTCCTCCGTCGAGCCGATGATCGGCGAGATGCCGGGCAGGACGAGCAGGTCCTCGTGCCGCCGCCCGTACGCGGCCAGGCGCCGCTTGAGATCGGCGTAGAACTCCTGCCCGTCCTGGAGGGTCTGCTGGGCGGTGAAGGCGGCCTCGGCGTGCCGGGCGGCGAACTCCTTGCCGTCCTCCGAGGAGCCGGCCTGGACGAGCAGCGGGCGGCCCTGCGGGGTGCGCGAGGTGTTCAGCGGGCCTTTGACGGAGAAGTGCTCGCCGGTGTGGTCGATCGGGTGGATCTTGGCCAGGTCGGCGTACTCGCCGGCGGCCCGGTCGGCCACGATGGCGTCGTCCTCCCAGCTGTCCCACAGCTTGGTGACCACGTCGAGGAACTCGGTGGCTCGCGCGTAGCGGGTGGCGTGCGCGGGGCGTTCGACGCCGAAGTTGGCGGCCTCGGCCTCGCCGGCCGAGGTGACGATGTTCCAGCCGGCCCGGCCGCCGCTGATGTGGTCGAGCGAGGCGAACGTGCGGGCCACGTGGAAGGGCTCGTTGTAGGTGGTCGAGACGGTGGCGATGAGCCCGATGCGCTCGGTGACGGTGGCCAGGGCCGTCAGCAGGGTCAGCGGTTCGAGGCCGCCGAGCGCGTTGTGGCGTACCTTGCCCGCCAGCGCGAGC
Organism: Nonomuraea sp. NPDC049419; assembly: GCF_040676995.1. Taxonomy (NCBI): domain Bacteria; kingdom Bacillati; phylum Actinomycetota; class Actinomycetes; order Streptosporangiales; family Streptosporangiaceae; genus Nonomuraea; species Nonomuraea sp. NPDC049419. The sequence continues at coordinate 259,005 of NZ_JBFAQB010000010.1, forward strand.
CCGTCGGCGAGGAACACCGAGTCGAGCGTGCCGCGCTCGGCGATCCTCGCCAGCTCCTGGTAGTGGCGGACGTCGGTGAGCCTGGCGGGTGCGCTGCGCGGGTGGCGCCAGGCCGCCTCGTGGTGGCCGACGCCCATGAGGAAGGCGTTGAGGTGCATTTCTCGCGTCACGTTGGTTCCTCCAGATGGGAGCCGGGGGGAAGGGCGGTGCCGGCCCCGCGCCCACCCCCGAAGCGGGCACGGGGCGAGGTGGATCCGTGAATCAGCGACACTGCGCGCTGGTGACGTGGCCGTGGTCCACGTGCGGGCGCCGGGTCAGGAGGAGGCCCTGGCTCATGGTCTCGAAGATACGATCACCCTCCGGTGAAGTCAATATTTCCTACTTGCTTTGCATGAATTTGCGTCAGATCAGGACGACGCAGCCGGCCTGCTCCAGCTCCGCCAGCAGGGACGGGTCGGGGTCGCAGGGGTTCCAGCGCAGGTCGAGCTTCTCCAGAGCGGGCATGCGGGTCACCCAGCCGGGCAACCCGGTGAGGCGGTTGCTCCTGAGGTCCACCTGGCGCAGCAGCGGCAGGCCGGCGAGCGGCTCCGGCAGCTCGGCGAGCCGGTTGTCGCGCAGATCGAGGTGGCGCAGCTCGCGCAGGCCCGCCATCTCGGGCGGCAGGCGCTCGATCGCGTTGCCGCGCAGCCACAGCTCGCGCAGCCGGGACAGCCCTCCGAGGCCGGCGGGCAGCGTGGTCAGCCGGTTGTGCTGGGCGCGCAGCTCGATCAGCGAGGCCATGCCGCCGAGCGACTCCGGCAAGGCGGTCAGCTCGTTCTCGCCGACGTTGAGGTAGCGCAGCCCTTGCAGCCCGCCGAGCGTGCCGGGCAGCTCGCGCAGGCGGTTGTCGTGCAGGTAGAGGCAGCCGCTCAGGGCGGTCAGCCCACCCAGCTCGTCCGGCACGGTGGTCAGCTCGTTGTGACCGAGGTCGAGGGTGACCAGCCGGTGGAGTCGGCCGATCTCGGGCGGGAGGGCTTTGAGCCCGGTCTCGGCGAGGATCAGCACCTCCAGGTCCGTACGCTCCCAGACCTCGCCGGGCACCTCTCCCAGCGGCCGGCGCCATAGATTCAGCGTGTTCACCATGCGGTCCTTTCCCTCTATACGGGGGCTGGGTATGGCAAGCTGCTACCGGCCACACCGAATTGCCTTTTTGGGAGCGTAACGATGACCGACCCCCTCGCCGACGACCCGCCGCTCGACCCCGGCTTCCCGGCCACCACCCCGGCGCTGACCTTCGAGAGCGCCGGCACGGACCTGCTGGGCGTCCTGCACGTGCCCGGCGGGCCAGGGCCGCATCCCGTCGTGGTGCTGCTGCACGGCTTTCCCGGCAACGAGCGCAACTTCGACCTCGCGCAGGCGCTGCGCCGGGCGGGGTACGCGGCTCTGGTGTTCCACTACCGCGGCTCGTGGGGCGTCGGCGGGTCCTGGTCGTGGGCCCACGTGCTGGAGGACGCGGCGACCGTGGTGTCCAGGCTGCGCGAGCCTGATCTCGCGGCCGCCCATCGCCTGGATCCCGGGCGGATCGCGGTCGTGGGGCACAGCCTGGGCGGTTTCGCCGCGCTGATGACCGCGGCGGCGGACCCGTCCATCGCCGCCGTCGCCTCGATCGCCGGGTTCGACTTCGGCACGGTCGCCGCCCTCATCCGCGACGATCCGGCCCACCGCGCGGTCTACACGGAGGCGTTCGCCGACTCGCTCGGCCCGCTCCAGGGCACCAGCGGTGAGGCCCTGGTTGCGGAGATGGAGGCGGCCGGGGACGCGTGGCGCCTGGCCGGGCTCGCGCCGCTGCTCGCCGACCGCCCGGTGCTGCTCATCGGCACCGGCCGCGACGACGTCACCCCGTCCGAGGTGCACCACGACCCGCTCGTGGCGGCGTACCAGGCCCATCCCGTCAAGCGCCTGCACCACGAGGTCCTGCCCACCGACCACGCCCTGTCGGACCACCGCGTCACCCTGGCCCGCACGGTCCTCGGCTTCCTGGCCCGCTACCTCTGACGGGTGCAGGACAGGTCGTCCGGGGGCGGGGTGCCGATGTGGCGGCGCCACTCCTCCGGGGTCAGGTTCCGGCCGGCGGCGGCGCAGGCGGCCTCGGTCCAGGCGACGGTGACAGGCGCCAGCGGACGAGCAGACCCGGGGAGCCGCCGGGGTCGGTCGCGGTGATCAGGTGGGAGCCGTCCGCCGTCAGCCGCATCGAGGTCTTGAACTGCGCCCAGGAGCCGGGCAGGCGGAGGGTGCCGACGTCGGTGCCGGTGTTCAGGTCGGTGAGCACGATCACCCCGTCCGACTTTCGCTGGACGACCAGGGTGTCGTTGACGGCGGGGACGCTCTGCGGGGGCAGCTCGCGGGGGCTGAAGGTCGTGTCACGGGGGATCGTGCGGCGCAGGGTGGTGCCGGTGTGGTCCCACACTTCGAGGGGGCCGTCACGGCGCTGCACGACGACGTTTCCGCCGCCGGTCGCGACGTACTGGGAGGAGCCGGATCCGATGACGCGGCTCGTGCCCTCGGCGAGGTCGTACACGACGGCATACGCCGTGGTCCCGACGTCGCCCTGGGCCACGACGATGCCGCGCTCGAAGTCGACGACCGACCGGTAGGCCCCGGTCACCTCCGTCGGCGGTGGGATCCGGGCGCGTGCGACGCCGGTCATGGCATCGCGGATCTCAAGAGCGCCCATGTCGCTCAGGAGCAGGTTGCGCCCGTCCGGGGTGACGGCGATCGGTGTGCCGAGCAGCTCATCTCTGAGGGGGCTCCTGGCACGCGTCAGGTCCCGCATGTCGAGCGTCTCCAGGTGGTCGGTCTGGGCGGTGAAGAGCCGGGCGTCGTCGGCGCTCCACCCGAGAAGCTGTCCCGCTGCCTCGAAGGTGTGGCTGCTCCGCCCCTTCCAGTCGTGCACGGCGACGAGCTCACCCACGGTCTGCACGGCCACGCGCCTGCCGTCGGCGCTCACCTCGGCTCGCGGCGCGTCGCAGCCACTGCACGAGTCGAGCAGGCGCACCTTGGCCCGTTCCCCGATACGTCCCGCGTGCTGCAGATCCCATACCGTGACGACGTCACCGGCAGCCGACACGAGGTGATCGCGGTCGCCGAGGAAACGCAGGCCGCCCTCGATCACTGCACCACTGCCGGGCAGCGTGACCTGCTCACCCCCCAGATCGACGGAGGAGACGTAGATCGCGGTGCCATCGGCCACCGCCAAGTGCAAGCCGTCGTCGCTCAGGGCGATCGCCTGGGGCGAGTTGCCGTGAGACCGCGCTTCCTTCGGTGCGGAGTCGTTCGTGATCGTCAGCGGCCGGATGGTCGGATAGAGCGGCATGGGCCCGCCATTGGTGCGGGTGTGGGTGAAGTAGGCGCCGTTGTTGGAGAACGTGGGCGCGAAACCGTGCGCGCCCATCACCGAGTGGCGCGAGCTGAGCGTGGGCCGCAGGTTCGTGCCCGTGTAGTACTCCCACTTCCCCGCCACATCGCCCACCACGATCGTGGAGTCGCTGGGCATCGCCACGTCCACGGGCCTGTTGAACGTACGTGTGGTGCGCCGGGCACCCGTGGTGAGGTCCACCCTCGTGAGCCGGCCGGGGACGGCCACCGCCAGGAAGCGGCCGGACGGTGACAGAGCGACGGCGTTCACGGGGCCGCCCCACGTCTTCGGGAGGCGGGTGGCGGGCGTCGTGAGGAGGGAGGTGCCGTCGGTGGCGGCCACCACCCGGCCCGTACGGTCGGCGGCGACGTCCTTGACCGGCCTGGGCAGCTCGGCGGAGCCCGCCCGCGCCCCGTCCACCGCCCGCCACCACAGCACCCGCCCGTCACGGGTGCCCGCGACGACGACCCGCCCGTCCTGGGAGCCGCCGACCGCCGAGACAGGTGCGCCCGCCTGGAGGTGGCGTACCAGCGCGGGGCTCGCCGTCACCGCGCTGAGCAGCGCCGCGCGGGTCTGCTCGTCCGGCCACATCCGGTACGCCTCCACGGCCAGGAGCTGCGCGACGTCCATCCGGTCCGGCGCCATGGCCGCGGACTCGGCGGCGGCCCGCCCGGCGGTCGCGATCAGCGCCTGCCTGACCGCCTCGTCGCGCTGCACGACGGCCGCCACGGCGGCGGCGGTCGCGAGGGTGGCCAGTGTGGACAGCGCCGCGATCACCTGGCGGATCACCCGCCTGGTCTGCCGCTGTCGCTTGATGTGCTCGCCGACCAGCGTGTCCTTCGGCCGGCCGTGGACGGGTGCGGCGAACTCGGCGACGACGCCGCCCAGCCGGGGACGCCCCGTCGTGCCCGGCGGCGGGCGCAGCGGCCGCAGGTCGATCCAGAGCGGTTCGTACGCGAAATATCGTGATAGGGACTGCGGGATCGCGTCCGTACGCGCCCAATCGAAGTCGCCCCCCGCCCACGTGATCGTCCCGTCGGTGAGCGCGATCAGCAGGCGCTCGGGCGACCGGTGGCGCTGCCACCACTCCACCTCCTTGCACACCCAGGGGGAAGCGGCGGAGTCAGGGGAGGCCATGAGCACGAACCACCGGGACGCGCTCAGCGCCCTCTCGATCTCCGGCCATAACCGCGGGCTGGCTGCCATGTCCGTCTTGTCGCGGAAGACGCGCAGCGCTCTGGGCCGGTACCAGGGGCAGGCGAAGCGCTGCAGCTCGGACTGCAGCGCCTCGGCCAGCCCGGTGTCCCGGCTGTGGCTGTAGGAGATGAACACGTCGTAGCCGGCCTGCTGGGAGGCGACCCGCTTCATCGCACGTCTCACCGCCGTCCGATCGCTGGAGGTCGGTGACCGCCATCCTAGGTCGCGGCCGCACCTCCCGGCAGCGGAACGCTCCCGACTGGGGAACCTCCTAGGTCGTACCCCAGGGGCTAGGCGGCTTCCTCCTGGCCGCGCAGCTGCGAGCACGCGTCGCAGGACGTCCGGTCCGGTGCCTGGAGCAGCTGGTCGAAGGAGATGAAGATCCCGCAGCCCCGGCAGATGCCGTAGAGCCCGCGGTCCATGCGTTCGAGTGCGGCCCTGATGCGGCCGGCGGCGGCCCTGTCGGGCACGGGGTCGGTGGCGGCGAGCCGGTCGTCGAGCAGCTCGCGCAGCTCCTCGAGCCGCTCCAGGTGCTCGGCGTAGTGCTGCAGGTGGGTGTGGACTGATCTGTCGTCGGCCATGACGCTGATCTGCTCCTCGCTGGACGCGAAAGGAAAGGACGGCGTCCCCATCGGATACGGGGTTGCTCCAGCGGCACGCTGGAGTGACGGTGATCGTGAAGACAGGGGTGGCGTCAGATCAGGGGTGGGCTGCGTGAGCCCGCGGTGCGGTGCCCGAACTGCTGGGGGTCGCCGGTCAGGTCCCCTTCGGGACGTGGCGCGGGCAGCAGCGCGAGGTGGGCGGCCTCGGCGTGCCGCATGCCGCGCAGGGGCGGCCACAGCGTCAGCACGGGATGTTCGCGGACGCTGGTCGCCTGCGGTGGCAGGCTGGACAGGCCGTCGTCGCCGGCGTGTTCGTCGCTGGTCTTGCTGGGGGCCAGGGCCGATCGGGGGACCTGGTCGGCTTCGTACCAGCCGTTGTGGGCGCCGGTCATCAGGCCGGCCGCCAGCAGGGACAGCAGGAGCAGGCCCATCACGCCGCACCGCGTGAGGGAGCCTCGTGGTGTCGTGGTGCCCCACGGTCCCGTCATAAGCCCGACCATAGCCCAGACCGTACGAAAAGGGCATTCAACCGCCGAGGTCGGTCCGGCCGCCCTGCTCGTCAGGGTCAGCGAGTGGCCCATGGCACGGGCGATAGCCCGGCTCTGCCTCGTTCCCGTCCTTCCCCCCTTGCCCGCGTGAGGGTCAGGTTTGCTGAGGGCGGAGGCGGGGGCGGGGGGTGCCGTAGGGGTCGTGGGGGGTGTCGGCGTAGGCCCACTGGTGGTCCCTGGCGTGGCGGCAGGCCGACTCGACGTCCCCCGTGCGCATCACGTCCAGGAGGTCGCGGTGTTCGTCCGCGACGCGTTCCAGCTCGGGGCTGGTGACCATCAGGGCGATGGCCGTGCGGGCCTCGATCTGCAGGGCCTCCCAGGCGCGGGTCAGCAGGCCGTTGCCGCCGGCCTGGACGACGTGGCGGTGGAAGCGGGCGCTGGCCAGGCCGATGCCGGTCATGTCGGCGGCGCGGGCGCAGGCGTACATGTCCTCGACCGCCGCCTCCAGCAGGTCGAACGGCAGCGCCTCCGCCAGCATCGCCAGCCTGGTCGCGGTCTCCTCCAGGGCTGCCCGCATGATGTACGCCTCGCGGATCGTCTGCTCGGCGAAGGGCAGCACGCGGCTGCCGTGCCGGGGCCGGCTCTCGATGAGGCCGAGCCCTTCGAGCTGCCGCAGCGCCTCGCGGACGGGGGCCTGGCTGGTGCCGTACTCGGCGGCGATCTTCGTTTCGATCAGCCGCTCCCCCTCGCCCAGCTCGCCGGTGACGATCCGGCGCAGCAGGCCGTCGCGAATCTGCCGGCTCAGGGTCGGCCGGGCGGAGCGCGGCGCGGTGGACGGATGGGCTGTGTGGGCCGTGGGTTCTGGCACCAGACCTCCCTTCAAAGTCCCTCTTGACTCTCGAATCATCTCATCTACCTTCAAATTATCGATATCGATAATTGGAGCGCAGATGCTGATATCGGTTGAGATGCCGGACAGTGCCGACGCGGCGCACGCCTACCTCCGAGACGGTGCACTCCCCCTGGGCGGCGGCACCCACCTGATGGCCAAGCTGGACGACACGGCCGGCACCGACGTACGCCTGGTCAGCCTGCGCAGGGCGGGCCTGCGCGGCATCGACGCCGAGGACGGCACGGTCACCTTGGGGGCGGCCACCACGCTCGCCGACGTGGAGGACGACCCCCGGCTCCCCTACCTGTCCCCCTGCGTGCGCTCGATCGCCGCACCGCCGGTCCGCAACCTCGCCACCGTGGCCGGCAACCTCTTCGTGCCGCAGCCGTACGGCGACCTCGCGGCGGCCCTGCTGGCCCTGGACGCCGAGCTGGACGTCCTGGGCGCGAACGGCGCCCGCCGCGAGCCCCTGGAACGCATCGCGGCCGAGGGCCTGCCCCAGGGCGACCTGGTGACGCGGATCCGGTTCGCCGCCCCGGCGCCGGACACCTTCCGCTTCCACAAGGCGGCCAGGCGGCGGCTCAACTCGGGCTCCATCGTCACGGTCGCGGCCAGGATCACGGTCGAGGACGGCGTGGTCGCCGACGTACGGCTGGCCGTCGGCGGGCTCACCCACCGCCTGGTCCGCGCCACCGGAGCAGAACGGGCGCTGCTCGGCGAGCCACTGACCCCCGAGGCCGTCGCCCGCGCGGCGGAGGCGGACGCCTTCGAGCCGGTCGGCGACGCCTACGCCTCGGCCTGGTACCGCGCCAGGGTCTACCCCGTCCACCTGCGTCGCGCCCTGCTCGGGGCATGAAAGGGGAACGCATGCCGTCAAGGATCGTCACGCTCAAGGTGAACGGCGCGGAACGCGAGCTGATCGCCCGGCCCTCGACCACGCTGCTGGCCGCGCTGCGCGAGACGTTAGGGCTGATGGGCGCCAAGCGCGGGTGCGCGCAGGGCGGGTGCGGCAGCTGCACGGTGCTGCTGGACGGCCGGCCGGTGGTCGCGTGCCTGATCCCCGTCGTGACGGTGGACGGCGCGGCGGTGGAGACGATCGAGGGTCAGGCGGACGGCGAGCGGCTCAGCGACGTGCAGCAGGCGTTCGTGGACGGGTTCGCCACGCAGTGCGGCTTCTGCACCCCCGGGATGATCATGTCCGCCACGGCCCTGCTCGACCGTAACCCGGACCCCACCCGCCAGGAGGTCGCCGAGGCCATCTGCGGGAACGTCTGCCGCTGCACCGGCTACGAGCCGATCATCACCGCCGTCCTGACGGCCGCAGAACGCCGCCGCCAGGCGGCAGCCGAGCCCGGTACGCCAGAGCCCGCGACGCCCGAGACCGCGGGGGCCGACCGATGACGCCCCGCCTCACCCCCATCGACACCGCGTACTTCACCCAGGAGCGGACGGGCGACTTCGCCGTCATCGGCTCCCCCGTCCAGCGCTCGGACGCCCGTTCCCACGTCACCGGCCGCACGGCGTTCTTCGAGGACATGACCCCGCCGGGCCTCACCCACGTCAAGATCCACCGCTCCACCCGCCACCACGCCCGCATCAACAGCGTGGACGTCTCCGCCGCCCTCCAGGTGCCGGGCGTGCTGCGCGTCATCACCCACGAGGACGTGCCGAACAACTGGTACGTCGTCCTCCGCCTGATCGGAGTCGGCCCCGACGACGAGCCGGTGCTGGCCGAGGACCGGGTGCTGTACCGGGGTGAGCCGATCGTCGCCGTGGTCGCCGAGACCGAGGAGGCCGCCCGCGAGGGCGCCGCCAAGGTCGTGGTGGACTACACCGACCTGCCGGCCGTGCTCGACGTCGAGGAGGCGCTGGCCGAGGGCGCGCCGATCATCAAGCAGGCCGGCACCAACCACTTCGTCTACGAGGGCCACCACTGCCGCCGGGTCCGCTTCGGCGACGTCGAGCGGGGCTTCGCCGAGGCGGACCGCATCATCGAGGGCCGCTACGACTCCTCCCCCATCGAGCACGCGCCGACCGAGCCGACCGGCTGCGTGGTCGTCCCGCAGGGGGACGGCCGGCTGCGCATCCACAGCGACACGCAGGCCGCCTTCTTCACCCTCGACAACACCGCGCTCATCCTCGGCGTCCCGCCCACGGACCTGCGGGTCGTCGGCGGCACCGTGGGCGGCGGCTTCGGCGGCAAGGTGGACGTCATCGTGGAGCCGCTGGCCTGCCTGGCGGCCCTGCTGACCGGCCGGCCCGCCAAGTACGTCTACAGCCGTGCCGAGGAGATGCAGGTGTCGTCCACGCGCGCGGCCGAGCGCATCTACATCAAGGACGGCGTGATGGACGACGGCCGGATCGTCGCCCGCCAGGTCAGGCTGTACGTGGACGCGGGCGCCTACTCCCGGCACAGCCCCTACGGCGTGACGAAGGCAGCGGCGCACATGCCGGGCCCGTACACGATCCCGAACGTGCACGTGGACTGCTACTGCGTCTACACGAACCGGACGCCGTCCAGCGCCATGCGCGGCTTCGGCGTGACGATCGGCGACTTCGCGCTGGAGTCGCACATGGACCTGGTGGCCAGGGAGCTGGGCATGGACCCGCTGCGGCTGCGGCTGCTCAACGCCTACCGCGACGGCGACATGAAGGCGCACCGCAAGATCGCGTCGGGCACGGCGCTGGTCGAGGTGATCCAGCGCGCCGCCGATCTGGTGGGGCACGAGCTGCCGCCCGAGTACCGGGCGATGTCGTCGACCGAGCGAGCGGAGGGCTGAGCAGATGGCGTTGCGGCGCGGACGCGGGTACGCGGCGGTCAACTACCCGACCGGGATGAACCTGGGCGGCGACCCGTCCCAGGCCCTGGTGCACGCCACCACCATGGGCGGTTTCGTGGTGACGCTCTCCTCGGTGGACCTCGGCCAGGGGCTGCGCACGGTCGTCGCGCAGTGCGCGGCCGAGACGCTCGGCATCCCCATCGAGAACGTCATCGTCGACACCGCCGACACCGACACGGGACCGCACTGCATGGGGACGTTCGCCAGCCGCGGCACCCACCGCGTCGGCAACGCGGTGATCATGGCGGCGCGCGAGGCCAGGGAGGTCATGCTGCAGGTGGCCGCCGACGAGCTGGAGGTGGACGCGGGCGACCTGGAGACCGACGGCACCGGCTACGTCCGGCTCAAGGGCTCGGCGGAGAAGAAGATCCACGTCAGCGAGGTGGCGCTGGCCGCGCACTTCCGCCAGGGCCGGACGATCTCAGGCCGGGGCATCTTCCTGAAGGAGCCGAGCCCGGTGGTGCCGGAGACCGGGGAGATGGACCCCGACTCCTGCCAGGCGCATGCGTGCACGGTGGCCGAGGTCGAGGTGGACGACGAGACGGGCGTCATCGAGGTGCTGCGGCTCTACAACACCTACGAGGTGGGCAGGGCGCTGAATCCGGCCATCGCGACGCAGCAGGTGGAGGGCGGCGCCTGGATGGGGTTGTCGCACGCGTTGTTCGAGTCGACGGAGCCGTACTATCCGCACTCGCGCGAGCACGGCCCCCTCGACTTCACCGAGTACCTGATGCCGGGGCCCGCCGACATCCCGGCGCAGACCAGCGTGCTCCTCGAACGGCCCGCCGACAACGGGCCCTTCGGGGCGAAGGGGATCGGGGAGATGACGGCGAACGCGCCGATCCCCGCGATCGCCAACGCGGTGTACGACGCGGTGGGCGTACGGCTGACGAGCATGCCGTTCACGCCGGAGAAGGTGCTGCGCGGGCTGGACGAGCTGCGGGCCGGCCGTGCGACCTGAGGGGCCGGCTGACGCGCTGCTCGCCGACCAGGACGAGCTGGGCCGCCGGCTCGGCGCGGAGGGCTATCTCGCGGGCGACGGCCTGCTGACCGCCGTGCACCTGGCCGGCGTGCTCGGGCTGCCGCTGCTGCTGGAGGGTGAGCCGGGCGTCGGCAAGACCGAGATCGCGAACGTGCTGGCCCGGGTGCTCGGCCGCGAGCTGATCCGGCTGCAGTGCTACGAGGGCCTGGACGCCTCCCAGGCCCTGTACGAGTGGGACTACCCCAAGCAGCTGCTGTCGCTGCGGGCCGCCGAGGTCGAGGGGCGCGAGGTCGGCGAGCTCTACCGCGAGGAGTTCCTGCTCCAGCGGCCGCTGCTGCGGGCGTTGCGGGCGGCGTCCGGCGCGGTGCTGCTGATCGACGAGATCGACCGGGCCGACAGCGAGTTCGAGGCGTTCCTGCTGGAGTTCCTCGGCGACTTCCAGATCACGATCCCGGAGCTCGGCACCATGCGGGCGGCGAGCGCGCCGTTCGTCGTGCTCACCTCCAACAGGACCCGCGAGCTGCACGACGCGCTCAAGCGCCGCTGCCTCTACCACTGGATCCCCTTCCCCGACGCGGACCGCGAGCGGGCCATCATCCAGGCGCAGGAGCCGGGGCTGGACGAGCGCAGCGCCGCCCGCCTGGTGGACGCCGTGCACCGCATCCGCGCGCTCGCGCTGCTCAAGCGGCCGGGCATCGCGGAGTCCACGTCGTGGGCGCGCGGCGTGCGCACGCTGGCCGGCGAGGGGGCGAGCTGGCCCGATGCGATGCGCAGGTCGGCGGGGCTGCTCGTCAAGCACGAGGAGGACCTGGCCCTGGTCGAACGGCACGCGGCGGAGGTGTTCTGTGACTGACCCCGCGAAAGGGCCGGCGTCAGCACCCGCGACCGAGCCCGGCTTCGCCGATCGGGTCGCCGACCACGTGCACGGTTTCCTGCGCGACCTGCACGAGCAGGGTCTGCGGGTGCCGGTCCCCCGGCGGCTGGTGTTCCTGCGGGCGATCGAGGCCGTGGGCCCGCGCGACGTCACGCACCTGTACTGGATCGGGGCGGGCACGCTCACCGCCGCCCGCGAGGACCTCGACGTCTACACCCCCACGTTCGAGCGCTGGTTCGGCACGGCAGGGACCCGGCACGTCCCCGGCGAGGAATCCCCCGAGGACGAGACGCCAGCGCCGCAGGGCAAGGGGGACGAGTCGCCGTTCGCGGCGGCGCTCGGCGGCCGGGCGGGCCGCGAGGCAGGGCGGGCCGAGCGCGAGCGGCGTCCGAGGTTCGGTGAGGCGAGCGAGGACGAGCGGGCGCTGCTCACGCTGCTGCGCAGGGAGCTGCCCCGCGCGGTGCCGTCCGTACGCTCGCGCCGCAGGAGGCCCGCCAGGCGCGGCCCGTGGATCGACCTGGCGAGGATCTGCCGCGAGTCCTGGCGCACCCACGGCGAGATCGTGACGCTGCGCCGCCGCGACCGGCCGCGCAGGCACCGCCGGGTGCTGCTGCTCATCGACGTGTCGGGCTCGATGAAGCAGCACAGCGCCGCCTACCTGCGCTTCGCGCACGCGGTGACCGCCCGGCTTGAGCGGGCCGAGGTGTTCACCTTCGGCACCCGGCTGACCCGGGTGACCGCGGCGCTGCGGGCCCGCGAGGTGGACACCGCCGTCGCCGCGCTGAGCGAGGTCGTCCTGGACGCCGAGGGCGGCACCAGGATCGGCGCCGCGCTGCAGGAGTTCCTGGGCAACGCCCGCTACGTCACGATGGCGCGCGGAGCCCTGGTGATCGTGCTGTCGGACGGCCTGGAACGCGGCGACTGCGAGCCGATGCGGGCGGCCGTACGGCGGTTGTCGCTGCTCGGCCACCGGCTGCTGTGGTGGTCGCCGCTGGCCTGCGACCCGGCGTACCGGCCGGTCACCCGCGGCATGTCGGCCGTGCTGGGCCACCTGGACGCGCTGGCCGGCGTCCGTGACCTGCGCACGGCGTACGAGCAGGTACGGCTTCTGGGCAGGGAGTGATCGTCATGTACACGGGCCCCATCGTCGACGCGCACCACCACATCTGGCGGGTGGCCGACCAGCCGTGGCTGTCCGGGCCGATGGTGCCGCGCATCTTCGGCCCGTACGAGCCCATCAGGCGCGACTACCTGATCGACGAGTACGTCGCCGAGGCCACCGCCTGCGGCATCGCCCAGTCCGTCTACGTGCAGACGAACTGGCCGCTCGACCGGGTCGAGGACGAGGTGCGCTGGCTGCGCGAGGTGCACGAGCGGAGCGGCTGGCCGACGGCGGTCGTCGCGGCGGCCGACATGTTCGCCGACGACGCCCCCGAGGTCATGCGGCGGCAGGCCGCCCTCACTCCGCTGGTGCGGGGCGTCCGGCAGCAGCTGCACTGGCACGAGCGCCCCGAGTTCCGCTTCGCCGACGCCCCCGACCGGATGAAGGACCCGGTGTTCAGGAAGAACGTCGGCGCGCTGGCCGGTCTCGGCTGGCTGTTCGAGCTGCAGGTCTTCCCCGAGCAGATGGCGGACGCGGCCGAGCTGGTGGGGGACTTTCCCGAGGTCACGTTCGTGCTCGTGCACGCGGGCATGCTCATCGGCGACGCGTACGTGCGGTCGTGGCGTTCCGGGCTGGCGGCGCTGGCCGGGCTGCCGAACGTCGTCGTCAAGCTCACCGGGCAGGGCACGTTCGTGCACCGGGTGGACCCCGGCCTCATCTCGCTCGTCACCGACGAGGTGATCGGCCGGTTCGGCGCCGGGCGCGCCATGTTCGGCACCAACTTCCCCGTGGAGAAGCTCTGGACCACCATGCCCCCACTGGTCGGCGCGTGGAAGGACGCGCTGGCCCACCTCCCGCCCGGCGACCAGGAGGCGGTCTTCGCCGGCACCGCCCGACGGGTGTACGGGCTGGAGAGCTGACAGGTACAACGCTGAAAGGAATGAGCCCGTTATGGCACTGTTCGTTCTGACCTACGGTTACCACGACACCCCGCTGCGCGCCGAGCGCCGCGATGACCACGTCGCCCATCTGGAGAAGCTCAGGGAGCAGGGCAGCCTCGTCGCCGCCGGCCCGTACACGGACCTGGCGGGCGGCATGATCGTGCTGCGGGCGGAGGACGAGAGCGCGGCGCAGGCGCTCGTCGAGCAGGACCCCTACACGCAGCTCGACGTCACCAAGGACCGCCGGTTGCGCGAGTGGCGGGTGACGGTCGGCGCGCTCGCCGCCGACACCTGAGAACCCCGACACCTGAGCACCCCGACACCTGATGAACGCCGGCACCTGATGAACGCCGGCACCTGATGAGCTCCGCCGCCGTCGCCTCCTAGTGCCGGACGGGCGACGGCGGCGGTCACCTTCACTTCGGGTCGAGCACGAACAGCGGGATCAGCCGGTCGGTCTTCTCCTGGTATTCGGCGTAGGGCGGGAAGGCGGCGACCGCCCGCTCCCACCAGGCCGCCCGCTCGTCGCCGTCGGCCTCGCGGGCGACGTAGGTGCGGGTGACGGTGCCGTCCTGGAGCTCGATCTCCGGGTGGGCCTTGAGGTTGTGGTACCAGGTCGGGTGCTCGGCGGCGCCGCCATTGGAGGCCACGACGGCGTAGCCGCCCTCGTGCTCCACCCGCATGAGCGGCGTGTAACGCAGCTTGCCGGTCTTGGCGCCGCGCAAGGTCAGCAGCACCACCTTCAAGCCGTGGATGTCGGCCACCTCGGTGGTGCCCGCTTCCAGGATCTTCTTCGTCTGGTCGCGTACCCAGTCGGTGGGGCTCAGCTCAACGCTCTGATCAGCCATGCCCGAGATCAACAACGGGCCCGCCGCGCTCATTCCCGCCGCTGGGCGATGGGCCGAAAACCCGCACACCCCAGAGGACCTTCGGCCCGTCGAGGCGCGTTTTCGTCAGGCGCGTGCCCAGTCGAGGTTCTCGCGGACGACGGTGAAGCCGACCGAGCGGTAGAACGCCACCCCGCCCTCGTTGGACGACGGGGTGACGACGGCGACCGCGCTCGCGCCCCGCTCGGCGAGCGCGGCGCAGGCGCCCAGCACCGCGTCGCGGCCGTAGCCGTGGCCGCGGTGCTCGGGGTCGGTGCCGACCGGTTCGAGCAGCCCGCATCTGCCCTCGCCGGCGAACCAGCCGGTCGCGGCGGCGGCGGGCGCTCCCGACGGGGTGCGGACGAGCGTCTCCACCAGGAGCCCGCCCGCCGGCGAGCCCTTCATCGCCTGCCAGCGCTCGACGGTGAACGTGGAGCCGGCGAACGCGGCGCGCTGCACCAGCACCCGGTCGGCGGCGGTGCCGGGGCCGACGAGCTCGGCGCGGGTGGTGACCGGGCGCGGGGTCCACGTCAGCGCGGTCCAGGGTTCGTCCGTGTCGCGTGTCCATCCGGGCATGGGCAGCCCGTCCGTACGGTCGTCGTCCGGCCCCAGCACCTCCTCGGCGTCCGCCGCGACGGCCTCCAGGTCGGCCTCCGGCGCGGCGGTCACGCGCAGCACGTGCCCGTCGAGGAACCCGACGGCCACCGGCGTCCCGCCGGCGCTCCACAGGTGCACGACCGCGTCGTCGAAGCGGAGGTACCAGCCCACGTCGCCAGGATGGAGGCCGCCGCCCGGCAGGTCGGCCGGGGTCCACTCGCTCAAGGCGCGCAGCGCGGGGCCGGTCTGCTCGCGGGTCAGGCGGTGCCGTACGAGGGGGGTCATGAGCGGCACGCTAACCGGCGCCCCCGTACCTCCTCAAACGCTTTTCGCCCTGCGTGCACTGTTCTCGCTGCCGCCGATGGTGGTTCATGAGGCGTTCATGCCCGTCTTGGAGGTTTGTCGGCTGTCACCCTTATTTGCAGGAAAGGCAGCACTGTGAAGAACAAGAAGGCCGAGGAGACCGAGCACTCCGGGCTTTCCCGCCGCCGGCTGGTCAAGTACGCGGGCGTCGGCGCGACGCTCGCCGCCGCGGCACCCCTCGTCGGCGGCACCCCCGCGCAGGCCGACGACGAGCGCAGGTTCGGCAACGGCGGCAACAAGGGCCGCATGTGGCGGGCCGGCGACCACCACGTCCACTCCGAGTACAGCGGCGAGTTCGACACCAAGACGAACCCGCCCACCTTCCACAAGGGCGCGGACGCCGTCTACCCGATCGTCACCAACGCGATCATGGCCAAGCATTTCGGCCTGACCTGGGCGATGTGCACCGACCATGGCGGCCCCACGCACTCCAAGGTGAACCTCGAGCAGGCCTACCCCGACCTGCTGCGCTCGCGCGTGCTGGTGCCCGAGGTGCTGCAGTTCTGGGGCATGGAGTTCGACGCGCCCGCGCTCGACCACCACACGCTGATGATCCCGCACCACGACGGTGAGGCGCAGCAGCTGTTCGAGCTGGAGAGCCGCTTCGCCAAGTTCGACGCCTTCCCGAACGACCCAGGCCGCGACACCGAGGCCAAGATGGTGGAGTTCCTCAAGGCCGCCCGCGGCATGCCGCGCAAGCCGCTGGTGATCGCCCACCACGCCTCCCGGTCGGCCACCGGGCTCGGCGTGTGGGGCCAGGACACGCCGCGCGAGTTCCGTAACGGCAACAACGCCGCCCCCGACGTGTACGTCGGCTTCGAGGGCGCTCCCGGGCACCAGGCCGGCCCGCTGAACGGCGGCGCCCGAGGCGGCTACGGCAACCACCCCACGTACGGCGGCTTCGACCAGATGACCGCCCGCGTCGGCGGACTGTGGGACTCCCTGCTCGGCGAGGGACGCCACTGGTGGATCACCGCCACCTCCGACTCGCACGTGCACTGGACCCGCGGCGGCTCCGACTTCTGGCCCGGCGAGTACAGCAAGACGTACGTGGCCGCCCGCCAGGACTACGGCGACATCATGGACGCCCTGCGCAACGGCCGGATCTTCGTCACCACCGGCGACCTGATCACCGCGCTCGACGTCACCGCGAGCAGCCAGGGCCGCAGCGCCACGGTCAGCGAGACGCTCGTCGTCACCAACCGGGGCCGCAACGACGTCGAGGTGGAGATCCGCTTCCGCCCGCTGGACGGCAAGAACGGCAACGGCGACCACCCCGAGGTGCGGCGCGTCGACCTCATCGTCGGCCAGGTCACCGGCGTCAGCTCGAACCTGGACGCCGACACCAACCCCACCACCAAGGTCGTGGCCCGCTTCGGCCCGAACGACTGGCGCCGCCAGGGCCAGGACCGCGTCATCCGGTACACGCTGCGCGACGTCGGGCACGACAGCTACCTGCGGGTGCGCGGCACCAGCACCGACGAGATGGAGCCGCAGGCCGACGGGAAGGAAAGTCCCTGGGAGGACCTGTGGTTCTACTCCAACCCGGTCTTCATCCGCGTCCGCTAGCCCTCCGCACGCGCCGACGCGCGCCCCAACGGGAACGCTTCCGTCCGTAGGACCCCTTGTCAGGGGCCATGCCTCTGCATGGTGTTCACCCGTGCAGATGGGTGCTGAGCCCAATGGTGCCGGTGCGCGGGCGGCGGCCAAGCTGGTAAGCGGGGGCGCGCGGAAGGCCACCGCCGTGGCGTCCGTGGACGACTCCGTCCGGTACGCGACGACGCCGGACGACCCGCTGACGGCGACCACCAGCGCCGCCGAGGCGGAGCCGCGCCGGGAGGTCGGCCGACAGGACCTGGCCGACCTGCCCGGTCTGGTCGCCCGCGTCCGGCGCAGGGAGCCCCGCGTCCCGCGGCAGCCGTACGCCTCAAGGAAGGAGACACCCACCGGTGAACATCACCCACACCCCCGTCCCAGGCGGCGGGGTCGTCCGCCACTTCGACACCCGCCGAGGCGACCACCTCGCGGTGATCATCAGCCCGACGGGACAGCGTTCCCTCATCGTGTACGACCGGCAGGTCCCCGACACCCCGATCGCCACCGTGGAGTTCGACCAGCAGGAAGCCGACCAGGTGGCCGACCTCCTGCACAGCCGCCCCTTGACCGAACGCCTCGCCGCCGTCGAACAACGCCTGGAAAGCCTCCTCCAGGGCGCCCGCGACTGACCCCCGCCAGGGCGCGCGGCGGACCGCTTCCTTACCCCGGACCTGCCACCACCCGACGTAGAGCCGGAGATAGGCGTCGTCACCGCCCTGGCCGCGGTCCGCTCGGACCTGCCGAGCCCGGCCGGCCTGGGCTACGAAGGCGCCGCCGACATCGTCCCCGTCGAGAAGAAGGCCGGCCGGCGGATCACCCTGCGGCGGAACCTGCCAGATCGATGCGAGCGAAGGTCTCGTGGATGATCGTTGCGCTGGTGGCGGGGTCGATGGCCAGTCCCTGGTGATCGCCGGGAAATTCAACCACCTTGACGCCGAGGCGGTCCGCCAGCTCCATGGCGGCTTTGACGGGCACCCCCTGGCCCGAGGCGGCTCCCACACCGACGGCGATCGGCACCCGGCCGGCACGCAGCGCGGCGAGGTCGGGCTGGAAGCGCAGCACCGGCAGCAGCACGTGGCCGAGGAAGTGGTCGAGGTTCCCCTGGATGCGGCCCATCATCTCCAGTGCCTCGGGCGGCATCTGTGAGAAGTCCGGCATGGCTGGAGGCACGCTGTCCTCTCCGTCAACGGTGGTGATGAATCTGCCCATCGCGGCCCCTGCGCCTTGGCTGCGGAAGATGTCGTGCACCTCCTGGAACACCGCTCGCCAGTGCGCGGCGTCGGTGAGGATCTCGGGGATCGGCGGCTCGTGCACGATCAGGGCACGCACCTGGTCCGGGTGGCGGGCGACCAGATCGAGGGCGGTGAGCGCGCCACCGCTGTTGCCCAGCACGTAGGCAGGTTCGCCGGTCAGGGTGGCGAGGAGGTGGTGCGCGTCCCGGCTGAAGGCCGCGACGCTCTGGTCCTCGGCCGCGCCGGTCAGGGAGCTGCGGGACATGCCGCGCTGGTCGTAGGTGACGACGGTGTAATGGCCGGAAAGGCAGGCGGCGACTCCGGCCAGCGCCCCGGCGTCGGCGGGTGCTCCTGGGATCATCAGCAGCAAGGGCCCTGATCCGCGGACCTCGTAGTGCAGCTGTGCTCCAGGAACCGGAAGGGTCTTGGTCTCAAGGCTGGTCATGGGTGTCTTCCGTTCTTGTGAGGTGGGGTGTCAGCCGGGCTGGTAGGTCAGGTCCAGCACGCCGGTCGTGAAGGTGGCCGAACGGGTGAGTGACAGGGGCACCTGCGTCATGCCGTCGGGGAAGAGCCGCTGTCCGGAGCCCAGCACGATCGGGTGCACCAGCAGCCGCAACTCGTCCAGGAGGCCCGCCGCCAGCAGCGCGCGGGTCAGGCTGATGCTGCCCGAAAGGTTGATGTTCCTGCCCGGCTGCTGCTTGAGGTCCTTGAGCGCGGGGACGACGTCTCCGTCGATCACAGCGGCGTTGTTCCAGCCGGGCTCCTGCAGGGTGGTGGAGGCGACCAGCTTTCGGATCCCGTTGATCGTGTCGGCCAGCCGGCCGGTCTGGGAAGGCCAGACGGCGGCGAAGGCCTCGTAGGTCACCCGCCCCAGCAGCAACGTGTCGGCCTGGGTGTGCAGCTCGTCCACGGCAGCGTGCATCTCCTCGTTCACGTACGGGAAGTGCCACCGTTCCGGTGCCTCCACCACGCCGTCCAGCGAGATGAACAGACCGGTGACGATCTTGCGTTCGGTGGACATGCGCGATCGCTCCTTGGCTGATTCGACAGGGTGCCGCCACCTTGATCGCGCAGGTTACGCGTGGTGGCGTGGGTCAACCATCCCGTCCAGGGGTGGAGGGCATCAACGGGCGATTACGCTAAGACCGTTCACGTGAGCTAAACGATGGGTGTGTGATGCTGGAGCGCCACGAGGTCGAGGTCTTCCTGACCCTGACCGAGGAGTTGCACTTCGGGCGCACAGGCGAACGGCTGCGGATCAGCACCGGAAGTGTGAGCCAGACGATCAAGAAGCTGGAGCGCATGATCGGCGCGCCGCTGTTCGAACGCACCAGCCGCAAGGTCCGGCTCACCGCGATCGGCCGGCGACTGGCCGACGACCTGGCCCCGCTCGCCGCAGGCATGCAGCAGGCGGTGCAGCGGGCCATCGACGCCGGGCGCGGCGTCACCGGCGACCTGCACGTCGGGTTCCTCAGCGCCATCGCCGGGCAACTGCTGCTCAAGGCCGTGGCCGCGTTCTCCGCCCGGCACCCCGACTGCGAGGTGCACTTCCGCGAGACACAAGTCCACGACGCGCTCACACGGCTGCTTTCGGGGAACATCGACATCCTGATCACCGACCTGCTCTTCGCCACCCATCCCGACCTGGTCGCCGGCCCCGTCCTGCTGTCCGAGCCGCGCATGCTCGCCGTGGCGGCCGGTCACCCACTGGCCCGCCACGACACGTTGTCGCTGGAGGCGCTCGCCGACCAGCTGGTGATCCGCATGCCCGCCGACACGCCTGAGGCGTTCCAGGACGCCAGGACCCCCGCCCACACCCCGGCGGGCAAGCCGGTGCCGCAAGGACCGCGGGCCGACAGCTTCGCCGAGACGCTCACCCTCGTGGCGGCCGGCCGCGGCGTTTTCCCCGTGGGAGAACACGTCGTGCGGTTCTATCCGCGCCCCGACATCGCCTACGTTCCCCTGCACGACGCTCCGCCCATCCAGTGGGGAGCCATGTGGCTGAAAAGCAATGCGACCCAACGCGTACGGGCATTCGCCCAGGCCGCGGCCGGCACCGGCCGGTAACGGGACAGCCTGCGGCGGGCCGACGACACTTCCTGGCCGGACACGCGGCCGTCGACGGCCCGCAGACGCTGCGGCTGCTGCTGCGCACCGCCCGCTGGGACGCCGTCGCCGTGCATGATGACGTGCGCTCGTTCGCTGTCGACCGGCTCGGCCCCGGCGGTGTCCTGATCGTGGATGAGACAGAGCTCGTCAAAAGAGCCAAGCCAGAGCCCGACGCTGCCACTACCAGCGCAGATCCGAACCATGATCGCAAAATGTCACCGGAGTACCAGGGGCTGCCGGGACGAGGCCACGCCCCACGTGTCAGCAGGTGTTCGCGCCGTCGAAGGCGCGTACTCCCCTGAACACCTGGGAGGAGATGGTCTTGCCTGGGTCTACTGTCTGGCAGTCGCCGTCGCCGCCTCTTCCCCAGATGATTTTGAGGCGGAGGCGGGATCGGCAGTCGTTGCGGGCGTAGCCGGTCTGTGTGATGCGGCCGGTCGTCTGCCAGACGGCGACGCACATCGGGGCGTTGCCCGCCGGTACGGCGCTCCAGGCCGGGGTTTGGGTGAGGGCGCAGGCCAGGGCGGTCACGCCGGTGATGGTTGTGAGCATCGTGGCACTCCTAAGGAAAGGCCGGTCAGGCGTCGGTTGAGGTTTTGAGTGCGCTGCCGGCCAGCCATTCCTGCCACGACTTGGTCCAGGGCGTCGGCCCGTTGCCGAACCGCAGTTTGCGCGAGGTGCCCGTGACGCGGATGATGTCGCCGCGCTGGGTGAAGTTGTAGAACCAGTGGGCGTTGGTGGTGCTGGCGTTCACGCAGCCGTGGCTGACGTTGCGGCGGCCCTGGTCGCCGACCGACCAGGGCGCGGCGTGGAAGAACATGCCGCTGTAGGTCATCCGGACGTTCCACTTGGTGTGGTGCAGGTACTCGCCCGGGATGCCGATGGTCGCGGAGTCCATGAGGAAGTCGGGCGCCTTCTCCTGGGCGATCATGGTGCCTGACCAGCTCTCGTAGCCGGGCTTGCCGAGGCTGACCGGGATGGTCTTGACGACCTTGCCGTTGTCACGGACGACGGCCCGGTGGGTCTTGCTGTTGATCGTGGTGATGTGCCGGGGCCCGACGGTGAAGTGCACGGTACGGTCCTTGAGGCCCCACAGGTCGCGGCCGATCCGCAGGCCGGCCAGGTGGGCGACCACGGTGACCTTCTCGCCCGTCGGCCAGTACATGCGCGGCCGGTACTGCACCTCCCGGTCGCTCACCCAGCTCCAGGCCCCTTCGACCGGCTTGGACATGTGGACGGTGAGCGACCGCTCGACGGCCGCGCGGTCCTTCTGCGTGGTCACGGGCTTCGACAGCAGGAGCTGGATCGGCATGCCGATGCCGACCTTCTCGCCGTCGAGCGGGGACATGCCGGTCTCGAGCACGCGTTTCGGCTTCAGGGTGGTGAACGCGGCCCGCTCAGTGATCACGTTCCCGCCGTCGGGCGCGGCGGCCTGGACGCGCACGGTGTACGCGGCGGCGGGCTTGAACGGCCAGGTCGGCCGCCACGTCCCGTCGGAGGTCAGGGCGCCGCCGACCGCGCGGCCCTTGGCGTCGACGACGGACACCGCGGTGATCTTGCCGCCGGTGACCTTGACGCCGATCCCGGTGTCCGGCGGCACCTTCTTGGCCCCGTGCGCCGGTGTGATGACCAGCTGGGGCGGCGGGAGGGGCGCCCGCTCAAGCGAGCCGCCAGGACCGCCAGAGCCGCCAGGGCCGCCCGGGCCGCTCGAAGACGTGCACGCGGCGGTGCAGAGCAGCACCACCGCGCACGTGCTGATGAGTAGGGTGCCGCCGTTCCGCATCGCCGACGCCTCCGATTCCCCCGACACTTAGGCATATGTCCGACTAGGTAGCCCCTTGGTGAGACGATGAGCGTTATGCCCGTGACTGAGAGTAATCATGCTGACATTCTGTGATCGGATAGGCGATCATGCGGGATGCCGGCGCACATCCCGTACAGGTCAGCGCTTGGGGGCGCTCAGGACGTCGGCGAGGTCGTCGGTCGCCAGCCCCCGGCCCGGCCGCGCCTTGGGCGCGGTGATCCGCATCGGTTTCTCCCAGTACCGGTACTGGGTGGCGAAGTGCCCGCGCAGGATCCGGTCGTCGCCGAGCCCCTTGACCTGCGGCCGGGGATGCGCGTAGAAGCGCCAGCCGACCCGGTACGGCCAGCCGCGGTCGTCGTACATGTACGTCCACGTCACCTCGGCCGTTCCCCGCCTCGCCCCTGGCCCCGCCGCCTCACGGAAGCTGGGCGAGACGCGGTAGAGCTCTTCGAGGGTGACCGTCCCTGTCACGTGGTAGATGCGCTGGCGGCGGCCGGTCGTATGGTCCTTCTGCCAGGACGACACGGTCTTCTTGACCTTCCCTGACAGCAGCTTGCGCAACGTGGCGGGCTCCAGCACGTTGATGAACTGGTCGCCGAACGCGGCGGCGGCCCCGCTCGCCCGCCCGACCCCCACCCACGACTTCTTCCCCGGCGCGAGCTGGTACTGCCGCCCGCCCACGCTGATCGAGCGCAGCGTGCCCACGGTGGGCAGTAGGCCGGCGTAATAGGGGTCCTTGGCGGCCTCGTCCACCACCAGGTGCCTGTTGCCGATGCTGAGGTGACGGACGTGCTCGGAGGCGACCACGCCGGCTCGCCCCAGCTTGACCTTGCCGGTGCCGCGCAGCGCCATGCCGCTGCCGATGAACGTCCGCCTGCCGTTCCGCACCACCTCCCGCGAGATGTCGGTGGAGGCCTGCCCGTAGAACTCGGTCGTCGCCCCGGCCCCGCGAGCAAGGAGGGTGCGCAGGGCGGCGACGGGGTCGGGCTCGGGCGCGACGGCGTGCGCGGGGAAGGCGGTGACGAGGGCTAAGGCCACGTTGACGGCATGCATGAGGGACCTCCGGACGAGGAGAAGATCACGGATGGGACGGGAGGGATCCAGCGCGTACGGTCACGACCAGCCGTACACCTTTCTGATGGCGGCGCCGATCTCGGTCACCAGGGCCGTGTTGCTGCCGTTGGCGAGCACCGCGTAACCGGCGCCCAGCTCCGGGTAGCCCTGGAACAGCGACCTGAAGCCGTAGTTGGAGCCGTCATGGGTGTAGGAGAAGCGGTCG
The DNA here is from genome assembly GCF_040676995.1 of Nonomuraea sp. NPDC049419. Taxonomy (NCBI): domain Bacteria; kingdom Bacillati; phylum Actinomycetota; class Actinomycetes; order Streptosporangiales; family Streptosporangiaceae; genus Nonomuraea; species Nonomuraea sp. NPDC049419. Next base: position 282,163 of record NZ_JBFAQB010000010.1, read on the forward strand.
GTGCCGGCGTTCGCGATGAACAGGCCGCGGCCCATGCCGGGCTGCGGGCCCTGGCTGAGCAGCGTCCGCACCGAGGCCCTGGTCAGCGGGCCCGCGATGTCGCCGGACGCCTTCCAGGCCCGGTTGAGGTAGGAGATGAGGCGGCTCAGGTCGAGGACCGTGGTGTAGAGGCCGGCGGCGGCCGACTCGGGATAGCGGTTGCGCTTGCCGGCGATGACGGCCCCGGTGGTCGTGTGCCCCGCGGCCAGCTCGAAGCCGGGGGACATGGCGTACGAGCTGGTCTTCATGCCGAGCGGGGCGAGGACCTGCTCGGTCATGTACTGGTCGAACGGCATGCCGCTCTGCTCCTCCACCATGCGCTGCAGCAGGACGAACCCGCCGCCGGAGTAGTGGTACTCGGCGCCGGGCGCGGTGGTCAGCTCGATCTTCGGCGAGTTGCCCGCGCCGTTCATGACCTGCGGCAGCGTCGGCACGGTGGCGCCCGGGCCGTAGCCGGCGAAGCCGCCGCCCCCGGCGTCGAAGCCGGAGCAGACGTCCGCGGGCGAGGTGGAGCCGCGGCCGATGACGCCGGCGCGGTGGGTGAGCAGCCGGTCGATGGTCGGCACGGCGGTCGAGGTGAGGCAGGAGCGGCGCGACAGGGTCCAGTTGAGGAGGGGGCGGACGTCCGCGTTCAGGGCGATCTTCTCGGTCTGCAGCAGGCGCAGCACGCCGGCGGACGCGACCGCCTTGCTGATGGAGGCGGCCTGGAAGGCCGTCTCGGGGTGGGCCGCCGCGCCGCTGCCGGCCTCCAGCCAGCCGTAGCCGGTGGACCAGGTGATCTTGTTGCCGGTGACCACCGCGACGGAGACGCCGGGCGTCTTGTACGCGCTCATCCGCTGCCAGATCGTGCCGCCCGCGACCGCGTTCTCGACCTGCCTGACCCGGTCGGCGGGCAGGGACGGCACCTTGCCGCGCGTCGCGAGCGCCCAGCCGCCCGACGGGGCGAAGGCCAGGGCGTGCACCTGCCAGCCGCCGCCGTGCAGGGTGTTCATGCGGGTGTAGCAGGCGTCGGGGATGGTGCGCGCGAAATACTCGTCCTGCGCCACGACCACCCAGCCCTTGGCCTTGGGGAAGGCGACGTGCGTGACGCGGCGCCCGCCCTGCGTCAGGTTGCGCATCATCTGGTAGCACTCGTCGTCCACGCCCCGCGCGTAGAAGCCGTTCGTGGCGGCCACGACCCAGCGGTTGCCGCCGGCCGGCGGGAACGCGACGGACACGACCTGCTGCCCGGCGTCGTAGTAGGCGGCGATGCGCTGCCGGCACTCCTCGGGCAGGCCGCGCGCCGACATCCCTTTGTCGGTGGTGATCACCCAGCGGTCGCCGCCCTCGGGCGGGAAGGCCACGCAGTGGATGCGCCGGCCGGCCTTGACGAGCGCGCCCAGCTCGGTGAAGCAGGCGTCGGGGATGCCGCGGGCGAAGTAGCGGCCGTCCTGCGTGACGATCACCCAGCCGCCGGACGGCGTGAAGGCCAGCGCCGTGATGCCGTACGGGGCCAGCTCGCCGAGCTTGCCGTGCGCCTCCGCGGGCACGCCGCTGTCGTAAGAGGGGTAGCCGGCGGCGTACGCGGGCGCGGCGACGCCCGCACCGGCGGCGGCGCCGGCCAGGGCCAGAAAATGACGACGATCCATCACAATGACTCCATTCGGGGCGGACGATGATCCTATTGGGCGGGGCGCCAGCTCTCGGAATCTGTCCCGCGTAGGTCGGCGAAGCCCCTCGAACAGGCCAAACTTCGCCTTGCACGGCAACCGGACGGCCGCGTGCGGAAACAAGGAAGGCGTACGGGAGAACGTCCGAAGGAGAGCCACGATGCGCGGAGCAGTGCTGCACGGTCCCGGCGACGTCCGTGTCGAGGAGCGCGGCGACCCGGAGATCGTCGCGCCCACCGACGCGATCATCCGCCTGACCGCGGCCTGCATCTGCGGCTCCGACCTGTGGCCCTACCGGGGCCTGGAGGAGAACGGCGACCCGGCTCCCATGGGTCACGAGTACGTCGGCGTCGTCGAGGAGGTCGGCCCCGAGGTCGCCACGGTCAGGCCGGGCCAGTTCGTGGTCGGCTCGTTCTGGGCCTCCGACAACACCTGCGAGATCTGCCGGGCCGGCTACCAGAGCGGCTGCGTCAACCGTGTCCTGATGGGCTCGATCGGCACCCAGGCGCAGTACGCCCGCATCCCGCTCGCCGACGGCACGCTCGTCGCCACCCCTGGCATGCCGGAGCCCGAGCTGATCCCGAGCCTGCTGGCCGCCTCCGACGTGCTGGGCACCGGCTGGTTCGGCGCCATCGCCGCCGCGGCGGGGCCCGGCAAGACCGTCGTGATCGTCGGTGACGGCGCGGTCGGGCTGTGCGGGGTGCTGGCCGCCCGGCACTTCGGCGCCGAACGGATCATCGCGATGAGCCGCCACGAGTCGCGCCAGGAGCTGGCCCGCCGCTTCGGCGCCACCGACATCGTGACCGAGCGCGGCGACGAGGGCGTGGCGCGGATCATGGAGCTGACGAACGGGCTCGGCGCCCACAGTGTCATCGAGGCGGTCGGCACGCAGAGCTCGATGACGCAGGCCATCCGCTCCACCAGGCCCGGCGGCCACATCGGGTTCGTCGGCTACGCCCACGACGTGGCGCTGCCGGGCGACGAGCTGTTCTTCTCCCTCGTCCACCTGCACGGCGGCCCCGCCCCCGTGCGCGAGTACCTGCCCGAGCTCATCGACCTCATCTGGCGCCGCGTCATCGACCCCGGGCAGGTCTTCGACCTGACCCTGCCGCTGGAGCAGGCCGCCGAGGGCTACCGGGCGATGGACGAGCGCCGCGCCGTCAAGGTGCTCCTCACGCCGTAGCCGCGCCCAGGCCGGGGACGCGGTCGTGCAGGCGGGCGGTGGCCGCGGTCTCGGCGGTCGCGCCGGGGCGGCTGACGTACCGCACGATCTTGAAGGCGGCGGTCAGCGTGCTCGGCGTGACCTCCAGCATCAGGTAGCCGCGGTGGCGCAGGTGCAGCTTCAGGTGCGGGTTGACGGCCGGCAGCGGGTCGGTGACCGGGTCGACGTCGGTGCCGTCGCCACCGGTGGTGATCGAGGTGACGGCGAACTCGGCGCCGATCGGGCCGGCCGCGGGGTCGTCGTAGTCGAGGACGAGGTCGCCCGCCCAGTGCGCGTGCACGTCACCGGTCAGCACGGCGACGTTGCGCGCGCCTGCCTCCACCCAGCCTTCGCTGACGCGCATCCGGGCGGCGGTGTAGCCGTCCCAGGCGTCCTGGCGTACGAGCCTTCCCGGGCCGGGGTCGCGGTCGCGCTGGCCGAAGAAGACCTGCTGGCCGACGAGGTCCCAGCGGGCGCGCGAGCGGTGGAAGCCGTCGAGCAGCCACTGCTCCTGGTCCAGGCCCAGCATAGTGCGGCTGGGCCCGTCCGGCGCCGGGCAGTCCCTGAAGCCGGCGCCGCACAGGTGGGGGTCGCGGTATTGCCGGGTGTCGAGCACGTGCAGGGTGGCCAGGCCGCCCCACCGCAGCCGCCGGTAGAGCTGGACGGCGGCGCCGCCGGGGCGGGCGGCGGGGCGTAGCGGCAGGTGCTCGTAGTACGCGCGGAAGGCGGCCTGGCGGCGCTCGGCGGGGATCAGGTTGGTCCAGTTGTTGACCACCTCGTGGTCGTCCATGACGGCCACCCAGGGCGCGGCGGCGTGGGCGGCGCGCAGGTCGGGGTCGGTCTTGTAGAGGGCGTGCCGGCGCCGGTAGTCGGCCAGCGTGACGGCCTCGGGGCCGCCGTGGTCGCGGACGTTGCCGCCGGGGCCGAGCAGGTGGTCGCTGCCCTGCTCGTAGATGTAGTCGCCGAGGTTGAGCACGAGGTCGGGCTGTTCGGCGGCGATGGCGGCGTACGCGGTGAAGTAGCCGTGCTGGTAGTTGGCGCAGGAGCAGACCGCCATGCGCAGCGGGCGGCCGATCGTGCCGAGGGCGGGGGCGGTGAGCGTGCGGCCGGTCGGCGAGACGTACGGGCCGGCCTTGAAGCGGTACCAGTACGGACGGCCGGGCCGCAGCCCGGTCACCGTGACGTGCACGCTGTGCGCCCAGTCGCGGACGGCCGGCTCGGTGCCGCTGCGGACGACGGTCTTGCCCGCCGGGTCGGCGAGGACCTGCCAGTGGACCGGCACCGGCTCCTGCGGCATCCCGCCGAACCCGTCCTCGGCCAGCGGGTCCGGCGCGAGCCGGGTCCACAGCACGAACCCGCCCGGGTCGGGGTCGCCGCTGGCGACGCCCAGCGTGAACGGCTCGCCGAAACCGGCCGACGGCACCAGGGACGGCAGGCCGGTCGTGAACCCCGCCGCCAGGAAGGACCTCCTGCTCAACACAGCAAGCATGATTGCCGCGACCGCCACCTATGCGGACGATGACACGCCAGCCATCCGAGATCTGGGCACTCCGCCCCGACCTCTTTCGCCTTATATGTCACGAATGTTACGGAGGTAACTCCAACCCCTCGCCCCCCTGACACCCCGGTGTTAACCTGACGGCGCGCCTGTCCGCTCGGCTTCCAGCACCAGGAAGGTGACCGTTACGCATGCCCGCTGTAAACGTTTCCCGTAGGAGCCTCTTCACCATCGGCGCAGGTACGGCCGCTGCCGCCGCGCTGGCCTCCCCGCCGGCGCGCGCCGCTGAAGGCCGCTTCCAGCTCACCGCCCCCTCGACCTCCCTCATCTGGAAGAAGGCCCTGTACGACGAGACCGTCCTGCAGTCCTTCGCCTTCGACAACCGCAACGGCCACATCTACACGCTGCAGGTGAAGAACGGCTCCGGCTCCAACGCGGCCGGCGACCTCTGCCTGACCAAACTCAGCCTGTCCGGCACGATCCTCGGGCACATGTACCTCATGGGGTTCGGGCACGGCGTGCAGTGCGGGGTGGAGCCGTCCGGCACGTCGGCGTACCTGTGGACGGAGACGGACGGCATCCCCGACGGCACCAGCTCGCGCGGCACCAAGCTGGCCCGGTTCAGGTTCGTCGACGGGCAGACGCTGACCCCCTCGTCGCCGGAGCTCACCAAGCACGAGCCGATCGCCGGCGTCCGCAACGTCACCTGCACGATCGACCCCTCCACCAACCGCATCGCCATGCGCTACAACGACAACGGCACCTTCCGCTACGCCGTCTACCCGCTGGGGCAGCTCAAGGCGGGCCGGTACGAACCGATCTTCCACGTCGCCCAGCCGGGCGGGCTCGGCACCTTCCAGGGGTACGCCGTCTACGGGAACTTCGCCTACATGCTGGACGGCACCGCCTACAGCGACAGCAACCCGCCGCCCGGCAACGCCCACGTCACCTGCTTCGACCTGCGCACCGGCGAGCAGGTCCAGCGGGCCCGCACGGAGGCGGGCCGGTCACTCGACTTCCGCGAGCCCGAGGGCATGGGCATCCAGATCGCCGCCGGCCGCCCCCGGCTGTGCCTGGGGCTGGCGTCGGGCGAGCAAGGGGCCCGGGTGGCCAGCATCTTCTACAAGAGCGAACTGATCTGATCCGCTGAGGGGCCGGGCGAACGCGGCCCGGCCCCCTTCGGCTCATTCCGGGGGGTCGGTGTCGTCGTTCCAGCGCTGGACGTAGGCCGCCATCGGGCGGAGGGCGGCGAGGAGGTCGGCGCCGCGCGGTGAGAGGCTGTAGCGCACCGAGACCGGGGTCGTGGGGATGACCGTGCGCACGACCAGCTTGGCGGCCTCCAGCTGCTTCAGCCGGACGGTGAGCATGCGGGCGGAGATGCCCTCCACCAGCGCGGCGATCTCGCTGAACCGTTGGGCGCCCCGGTCGAGCGCGAGCAGCACGCCGGGCGCCCAGCGCTGCCCGACGACCTCGATGGCGCGGCCGGCGCGGCGGCATTCGGCCTCGTTGGTGTGGTCCCACTGGGGAATCGGGGCCGTCCTGGGAATGGTCACTTACTCATCGTAAGTCGCTTCCCTGGCTTCGTGCACTTACTTTTCGTAAGTCAGTTACCACGCGTTTGTGCGCTCCCGCAGGTGTCGGCAAGCCTTGAGCCATGCCCGACCATGATCACGAGCTGCGCTTCCGCTCCGCCGGGGGCGCGCCGTCACCGCGACGCCCGCTGACGCCACCGCCTACGCCTGACGCGACGCCAACCTGCGGCGGCTGCGCGAGCTCAAGCGCCGATGGGACCCCACCGGCCCGTTCCGCGACAACTTCCCCATCGAACCCGCGGACTCCTGACGGGGCCCGCGACCACCTGACCGAGGAGACCAGAAGATGAGAGCCATCGCCTACCGCGAGCAGGGGGACGTCTCGGTCCTGAAGCTCATCGAGCGTGGCGTGCCGGAGCCGGGCCCCGGCGAGGTCCGTGTCCGCGTGCACGCCTCCGGCGTCAACCCGACCGACTGGCGGGCCCGCACCACCCCCGTATGGGGGATGCCGTACCCCGAGGTGACGCCGCACCACGACGGCGGCGGCGTGATCGACGCGGTCGGTCCCGGGGTCGAGGAGTTCGCTCCTGGAGACCGGGTGTGGGTGTTCGCGGCCGGGCTGATCGAGAACGGCGGGACCGCCCAGGAGTACACCGTCCTGCCCGCGTCCCTGGTGCGGCCGCTGCCGGGCGACGCCTCGTACGAGCTGGGCGCCGCGCTCGGGGTGCCCGCGCTCACCGCGCACCGAGGGCTGATCGCCGCCGAGAACGGCCCCCGCCGCCTCGCCCCCAAGGCGCTGGACGGCCACACCGTGCTGGTGAACGGCGGCGCGGGCGCGGTCGGCAACGCCGCTATCCAGCTCGCCTGCTGGGCCGGGGCCACCGTGCTCACCACGGTCAGCAGCCCGGAGAAGGCGGCGCTGGCCACCGCGGCGGGCGCGCACCACGTCTTCGACTACCGGGAAACCGACCCGGCGCCCGGGATCCGCGCGGCGGCCCCGGACGGCGTCGACATCGTCGTCGAGGTCGCCGTGAACGCGAATCTCGACCTCGACCTGGCGGTCCTCAAGAACGGCGGCACGATCGCCGTCTACGCCGACGATCGCTCCACGGTGGAGCTGGACATCCTCAAGAGCCTCCAACTGGACGTCCGCTACCAGTTCCTCATCCTCTTCACCAGCGCAGAACGCATGGCCGCCGCAGCCGACGACGTTACGGCCGCACTCCGGGACGGCGCGCTGGGAGTGGGCGAGGCGCACGGCCTCCCGATCCACCGCTACCCCCTGCCGGAAACCGCCGCCGCCCAGAACGCGGTCCAGAACCACGCGGTGGGCAAGGTCATCGTCGACCCCACCACCTGACGCGCGGGCGTTCGCGGACGCGAGATGCCCAGCATCCGCGAACGCGGCGCGGCCGGCACGGACACGGTGCTCACCGCCGTGGAACAACGGAGGGTCAGCGCTCGCAGACCACGCCGTCGCCGTCGCGGTCCTGGCACCAGGCGTACTCGGGTCCTGGCCGCGGACATAGGGGCCGTAGCCGTTCGCGTCTTCTGGGAGACGGTCGTCAGCCTCCCCCCGGTTTCCAGGCGCAGCAGCGCTTCGCGTGCCGGCGTGCGCGAGGCGCCCGCATCGACGACACCCCACAAGCGACGATTTCGGTCATCAAACTGCATGAACGGCAACCAAATGGTCATCTGACCGAAACGAAGAGTGCGGAGACTGGCCGCTCGGGCGTTGTACGGGGAGGAGACCACGTGGACATCGATCATTCGAGCATGCGCAAGAGCGGCCGGGCGATCCACGACGGCGGTGGCGAGTTCGGCGAGGCCGTGAACAGGACCTGGCAGATGCTCGGGCCGCTGGTCCCCTACTTCGGCGATCCCGACAGCGACGAGGCGGCCCGCATCTTCCGCCGTGGCCAGGACGGTCACCCGGGCTTCGACGCCGCCTGCGACGACCTGGGCACGGCGCTGCGCGACCTGACGGAGTCGTACAGGGCCATCGGGGACGCCGTGGTGGCGATGAGCTCGAACGTCAAGGACGCCGAGTGGGCCGGCATGATGGTCAAGAACGAGCACCTCAAGGCGCTCAAGGAGTTCGCGGAGCGCGAGGACCGACCGCTCGCCGTGCCGTCCACTCCCGTAGAGCGCGACTGAGGAGCCGCGCGTGCCCATCGGACTCGCGACCAAGGTCGCCGGGGGCGGGATGGCCGGCGCCGGTGCGGCGGGCATCCTGGCGCCCGAGTTCCTGTTCGGCATCTCCTACCTCGAAGGCGACCCCGCCACGATCAGGAAGGCGGCCGACGTACTCGACGACGTCGCCGACGCCATCGACGAGCACTTCAGGACCGCGAACGCGGCCGCCACCGCCGTGTGGACCACCAGCGCCGGCACCGCGGTGTCGCAGTTCAAGAAGTTCTGGACCGAGGAGTACGGCCCCGTCGTCCTGGAGGTGTCGCTCAGGCACCGCAAGGCCGCCGTCGCCTGCCGCGCCTACGCCGACGTGATCGAGAAGGTCAACCACGCGATCAAGGTGCTGTGCTACATCCTGACCGTGGACATGATGGTCACGATCGGCTATCAGGTGCTGACCTGGAAGATCTTCCAGGCGATCATGAAGCGGCAGGCGCTGCTGTTCAGGCAGACCGCGCACTGGTTCATCGCCATGCTGATCCCGACGTGGCTGTACTGGGTGCTCGACAGCGCCACCTACGCCACCGGGCAGGTGGTGCTGCCGCTGGCCATCAACAAGCTGGGCGGCATCAAGACCGACATGTCGGGCAACGACGTGCAGTCGCTGGAGCACAACCTCACGACGTTCAGCGAGCACTTCTTCGCCAACATGATCTTCGACAGCGTGGTCGACGGCGGCTCTGCGCTGATGACCAAGGTGCCGGGCCTGCGCGCGGTGGCCCAGAACGTCGAACTGCCGAACGGGGTGACGCTGAACACCGGCAACTTCCTGCCCAGGATGACGGCCTCGACGGCGTACTCGATGACCGTGGACGTCCAGCACGGCGACAACCCGCTGCCAGGCACCGAGCACGGGCTGACCGAGGAGGAGATGTACCAGAAGTTCATCGTGCACGGCACCCGCAGCCTCATCCCCCGCGTCTGACGCCTCACAGATAGGGGCGGGTGACCTCCATGACGCGGCGGGCCGCGTCCTCCGTCGCCCGCCGCGAGGCCTCCAGGATGGCCTCGGCCAGCTCCTGCGAGCCCAGCCGCATCGCACGGGGGTCGATCTGCAGGCCGGTCAGCTGGCCCGACGCGGTGACGCGCACCCTGACCTTGCCGTCAGGGCTCGCCGCCTCACCGGCGACGTCGCCGACCAGGCCCATGACGTCGGAGAGTTCGCGCGAGTTCGCCTTGAACTCCGCCATGACCCGGTCGAGCTGGGGGTCGCCGGTCCGTAGATCGCGTTCTGCCATCCCGCATTATCTACAGAACACCCATATAGGTGGCAATGAGTAAATATCGGGCATCAGCGGGTGTGAGAACGGACATCCCTCTCGGTCACGCCCGTTCCGCCAGGTGGCCGGCGAGGTGCGCGACCACCTCCCGCGCGTCCTCCTCGATGCCGTTGATGAATGTGGACCTGCGCCGCCGCAGCACCGGCAGGCCGAGCGCGTACAGGCCCGGCGCGTCCACCACGCCGCCGTCGTGGCGCAGGAAACCCTTCTCGTCGAGCACGGGCACGTCCAGCCAGCCGTAGTCGGGACGGAAGCCGGTCGCCCAGATGATCGTGGCGATCTCGCCGGAGTTCAGGTCGAGCTGCCAGCGCGCCGAGGCGGGCACCCTGGTCGGCTCGAACCGCTCGGGCGGCCCCGCCTCACCGTCGCGGCCGCTCTCGCGCGCCCATGCGTCGAACGTGTCGAGCAGCCGGTTCATCTTCAGGTCGGCCAGCGAGAACACGTTGCGCAGCCCGCCGGAGAACAGCGCCTTCCCGTCGCGCAGGGCGGCCCAGCGGCCCACCAGCTCGACCCCCATCGCGGTCAGCGCGTTGAGGTCGAGCGTGGCCCGCTCGGGCGTGCCCACGAGCTGGGGCGAGGGCAGCCGCCTCGCCCTGGTCAGGTCCTCCAGCTCGTCGTGGCGCTGGTCCCACACGCCGGAGGCGTCCATCCACCACAGCACGTCGCGCCCGCGGTAGGCGCGGGGCAGCCGGACGTGCTCGCCCACCGAGAGCGTGACAGGACGGCCCGAGGCGTGCAGCTCGGCGGCCAGCTGCACGCCGGTGGCCGAGGCGCCGACGACGAGCACGCCGCCGTCGGGCAGCCGGCCGGGCTCGCGGTAATCGTACGGCGTGAGCTGCTTCACCCGCGGCGGCACCGCCGTGCTGAAGGACGGCACCGACGGCAGGTTGCAGGCACCGCTGGCGATCACCACCGTGCGGCAGGCGATCTCGCCGCGGTCCGTGGTGACGTGGTAGCCGCCACCGGACCGCCGTACGGACGTGACGGTCGTCCCGGTACGCACGGGCGCTCCCGCGAGCGCGGCGAACCGCTCGATGAACTGCGTCACTTCCTTCGTGGTCATGTAGCCGTCGGGGTCGGGCCCGTCGTAGGTCAGGCCCGGCAGGCGGCTCTGCCAGTTGGGGGTGAGCAGGCGGAAGGAGTCCCATCGTTCGCGCCGCCAGGAGTTGGCCACCTCGCCGCGCTCGATCACCAGGTGGTCGATCGAGAGCGCGCGCAGGAAGTGCGAGGCGGCGAGGCCGGCGTGCCCCGCGCCGATGACGACCGTCGTGACCCGTTCGATGATGCTTCGCTCCCTCAGGCGACTTCGACGGTGACGTTCGTCGGGTTGGTGAGGGCGTCGAAGACGGCCGAGCGCTTCTGCGACTGGGCGACCAGGGCCTCGATGTCCTCGCGCGAGGCATCCGCGTCGATCTCGAACGTCACCTTGATGTCGTTGAAGCCGTTGCGCACGTCGCTGTCGGCGCCGAGGATGCCGCGGATGTCGTGGACGCCCTCCAGCTTGGCCTCGACCGAGCGGAGCTGGATGCCGCGGTTCTGGGCGACGGAGGCCACGCCGGCGGTCAGGCAGCTCGCCAGGCCGACCAGCAGGTATTCGATCGGGGTGATGCCGTTGTCCTCGGCCGCGAAGACCTCGGGGTGGTCGGCGTCGAAGACCGCCTCCTTGCGGTGGCTGCGCTCCTCGCCGAGGCCGAAGAACTCCTTGACCGTGGTGGTGCTGTGGACGCCGTTCTGCCACTTGGAGGAGGCCCGCCAGACGAACTGGGCGGCCTCCGGCGCACCCTTCAGGACCTCGCGCGCTTCGAGCAGTGCCTGCACGTTGACACCGTTGGTGACCGTGGTCATACCTCTCGCCCTTCGCTTCCGGGTATTCCGGTAGGTATTTGACCATATACCGGCAGTGGCGGCTACCATAAGCCCCATGTCGCAGCCAGCAAGAACGTCCGAGGCCGGCTCCGTGGGCGTCGTCGAAACGTTCCACCTCGACCTTCCGGACCCCGTACGGCTCGACTGCGGCAAGGAGCTGCACCCTGTGCGGGTGGCGTACGAGACCTACGGCACCCTCTCCCCCGCGCGCGACAACGTCATCCTGGTCTGCCACGCGCTGAGCGGCGACGCCCACGCGGCCGGCGTGGCCAAGGCGCCGCCCGAGTCGGGCACCCGCGACGGCTTCGGCGCCGAGGAGCGCGACGGCTCCAGCGCGAAGGGGCTCGGCTGGTGGGACGGCATGATCGGCCCGGGCAAGGCGTTCGACACCGACCGCTATTTCGTGATCTCCACCAACCTGCTCGGCGGCTGCCGCGGCACCACCGGCCCGTCCTCGACCGACCCCGCCACCGGCCGCCCCTACGGATCCGACTTCCCCGTCATCACGGTCGGCGACATGGTACGCACCCAGCGCGCCTTCCTCGACGCCCTCGGCATCGAGCGGCTCGCGGCCGTGGCCGGCGGCTCGCTCGGCGGCATGCAGGCACTGGAATGGGCGATCAGCTACCCCGACCAGGTCGACGCCGTCGTGGCCATCGCCAGCACCCACGCCCTGCACCCACAGGGCGTCGCATGGAACGCGATCGCCCGCGAAGCGATCATGCGCGACCCGGCCTGGCAGGGCGGCCACTACTACGGCACGGGCCGCGCCCCCGACGCCGGCATGGGCATCGGCCGGATGGTCGGCCACATCACCTACCTGTCGGCGCCCGCGCTGGAGGAGAAGTTCGCCCGGCGGCTGCAGTTCGCCGACGACCTTCGCTACACGATCACCGAGCCCGAGTTCGAGGTGGAGAGCTATCTGCGCCACCAGGCCGACTCGTTCGTCAAGCGCTTCGACGCCAACACCTACCTCTACATCTCGCGCGCGCTGACCTACTTCGACCTCGCCAGGCAGCACGGCGGCGGGTCGCTGGAGCGGGCGCTCGAGGACGTGCGGGCGCGGACGCTGCTGATCGCGTTCAGCTCCGACTGGCTCTACCCGCCGGCGGCCTCGCACGACGTCGACCGGGCGCTGCGCTCTCTGGGCAAGCCGGTAGAGTTCGAGGTGATCGACGCGCCGTACGGCCACGACTGCTTCCTGCTGGAAGAAGCGCGGCAGACGCCCATCATCCGCCGGTTCCTTGCCCGAGGCGGGGCCGGGTGACGTCGAGGAAGAGGCACTGGTGACCGAGCAACACCCCCGTCAAGAGCAGGCCCGCGCCTTCGGGTTCGAGACCCGGCAGCTGCATGCCGGGCAGCGGCCCGACCCCAACACGGGGGCGCGTGCCGTACCGATATTTCAGACCACCAGCTACGTCTTCGAAGACCCCGAGTCCGCGGCGGCGTACTTCAACCTCCAGGAATACGGCAACACCTACTCCCGGATCATGAATCCCACGGTCGCCGTGTTCGAGGAGCGGGTGGCCAACCTGGAGGGCGGCAGCGGCGCCGTGGCGTTCGCCAGCGGCATCGCCGCCCAGGCCGCCGCGCTGTTCACGCTGCTGGAGCCGGGCGACCACGTGGTGTCGTCGTCGGCGCTCTACGGCGGCACCGTCAACCAGCTCAAGCACCTGCTGCGCAAGATGAACGTCGAGCTGACCTGGGTCGATCCCGACGACCCCGACGCCTGGCGCAAGGCGGTTCAGCCCAACACCAAGGCGTTCTTCGCCGAGACGATCGGCAACCCCTCGGGCAACGTGCTCGACATCGAGCCCGTGGCCGCCATCGCGCACGAGCACGAACTGCCGCTGATCGTGGACAACACGTTCGCGACGCCTTACCTGTGCCGGCCCATCGAGTGGGGCGCCGACATCGTGATCCACTCGGCGACCAAGTTCATCGGCGGCCACGGCACCAGCATCGGCGGGGTCGTCGTCGAGGCCGGCACGTTCGACTGGTCCAACGGGCGCTTCCCGGTGGTGGCCGACCCGTCGCCCGCCTACCACGGGCTGCGCTTCCACGAGACGTTCGGCATGTACGGCTACCTGATGAAGCTGCGCGCCGAGACGCTGCGCGACCTGGGCGCGGCGATGTCGCCGTTCAACGCGTTCCTGTTCCTGCAGGGCCTGGAGACGCTGTCGCTGCGGATGGAGCGCCACGTCGAGAACGCGCGCAAGGTCGCCGAGTTCCTCGACGGCCACGAGCTGGCCTCCAACGTCAGCCACCCCGGCCTGCCGGGCAGCAAATACCGCCCGCTGGTGGACAAATACCTGCCCCGCGGGGCGGGCGCGGTGTTCTCCTTCGAGTGCGCGGGCGGCCGGGCCGGCGGGCAGGGCCTCATCAGCGGCCTGTCGCTCTGGTCCCACCTGGCCAACGTCGGCGACGCCAAGAGCCTGGTCATCCACCCCGCCAGCACCACCCACCGCCAGCTGAGCGACGACGAGCTGACCGCCGCCGGCGTCGGGCCCGGCTCGGTGCGGCTCTCGGTCGGCACCGAGTCGGTCACCGACCTCATCTGGGACCTCGAGCAGGGCTTCGCCCGCGTCGCCGCGACGATCGGCACCAAGGAGGAGACGGCATGACCGACCTCACCCGCTACCAGGACCCGCTGACGATCCAGCGGGTCCTCCACGCCACCAGGAGCATCGCGATCGTCGGCCTGTCCGGCAACGAGCTGCGGGCCAGCAACTTCGTCGGCTACTACCTCAAGCGCCACGGCTACCAGGTCGTCCCGGTCAACCCGCGCGAGAAGGAGATACTCGGCGAGACCAGCTACCCGAGCCTGTCCGACGTGCCGGTGCCGATCGACCTCGTCAACGTCTTCCGCGCGCCCGACGCGCTGCCCGGCATCGCCCGCGAGGCCGTGCAGATCGGGGCGGGGGCGCTGTGGTGCCAGTTCGGGGTGATCAACGAGGAGGGCGCGCGGATCGCCGAGGAGGCCGGCCTGCCGGTGATCATGGACCGCTGCCTCAAGGTCGAGCACGCCCGTTACGTCGGGCGGATGCACTGGCTCGGCTTCAACACCCAGCGCATCACCTCGGTCCGTTCGGGGCTGCAGTAACGGGTGCGATGAGTTTCCGGCGGGTCGCCGGTCTGTTCGGGTGAGCGTCGTACAGAGTCGTACGACGACACCCAGAACACCACTGGAGGACACCGTGACATCCAGCGCTTCCGCGCAGCCCGGCCGCCCGCCCGTCGTCGACCTCGCCACCTGGCAGGCCGCCCGCGACGAGCTGCTCGTCCGCGAGAAGGCCCACACCCGCGAGGGCGACGCCATCGCCGCCGCCCGCCGCCGGCTGCCGATGGTCGAGTTCGACGGCTCCGTCAAGGTCACCGGGCCGGGCGGCCCTGTGCCGTTCCTGGAGCTGTTCCAGGGGCGCGACGAGCTCGTCGTCTACAAGCACATGTGGTACGACGGCGCGCCGCCCCAGGGGCAGTGCGAGGGCTGCACCACCACGGCCTGGCACCTCAAGGACTCCGCCTACCTCAACGCGCGCGGTGTCTCGTTCGCCGTCGTGACCCCCGGCGCGTGGGACGAGGTGGCCGACTATGTCGCGTTCATGGGCTACACCCAGCCGTGGTACTCCATACGCGGCGTGGAGGGGCCGGCCGGCGGGCCGACGGGCTACCTCACCAGCTACCTGCGCGACGGCGACCGCACCTTCCTCACCTACTCGACGACGGGCCGGGGCTGCGAGCCCGCCAACCCGTCCCTGGCGCTGCTCGACATGACGCCGTACGGGCGCGGCGAGACCTGGGAGGACAAGCCCGAGGGCTGGCCGGAGGGGGAGCACGCGTGCTGGTACTGGCGTACGGACGCCGACGGGAACTCGACGTGGGGCGAGACCAGCCGTCCCACGGCCCAGTGGACGCGCCCCGGCGCCACCCCGGTCACCACCCTCGGCCGCCACGGCACCTTCCACTGACGCGCGGGTGCGCCGGCCCCCACCGATAATCAGGTGCGCCCGCGGACGCAGGTCGTTAGCGTGGCGGTGATGGTCTACGAGCATCCGCTGGCATACGTGCTGGGCCTGGAGGGCATCGCCCTCATGCGGGCCTACACGGGCGGGCACGACCGCGCGTTCGTCGAGGCGCGGCTGGCCGAGATCCGGGCGTTCCTCGACGACGAAAGGCTCGCGGGGGCCGCCGTCGAGGTCGAGCGGGTGGACGTCACGACGGGTTACCGCATCTGGGCGTCCACCTACGACGGGCCCAACAGCGCGTTCGACCTGGACGAGCCGTTCATCAAGGAGGCCGTCGGCGGGCTGCCGGCGGGCGACGCGCTCGACGCCGCGTGCGGCACCGGCCGGATCGCCGCGCTCCTCGCCGCGCGCGGGCACCGGGTGCGCGGGGTCGACGGCTCACCCGACATGCTGGCGCGGGCGCGCGAGCGGGTGCCTGACGCGGAGTTCCTGCACGGCGAGCTGGCCGCGTTGCCGCTGCCCGACGCGTGCGTGGACCTGGTGGTCTGCTCGCTGGCGCTCACGCACGTGCCGGCCCTGGATCCGGTGATGGGCGAGTTCGCGCGGGTGCTGCGGCCCGGCGGTCACGTGGTGCTCGCCGACATCCATCCCGACGGGGTGGCGCGGGGCGTGGTGCCGCCCGTACGGCTGCCCGGCGGCCGTCCCGCGCGGGTGGCCACCCATCATCACCCGGTCGGTGACTACGTACGGGCCGCGCTCGCGGCCGGGCTGCACGTACGGCGCTGCGAAGAACCCCGGCATCCGGCGGGCGAGCCGCGCGAGCGTACCGACGTGCTGGAGCCGTGGGACGTGTGGCCGTGGGCGCTCTGCGACCTGGCCCCCGAGGCGGCGCACGCCGTGATCGCCGGTACGCCGTCCATGCTGTTCTGGCACTTCCAGCGGTAGGTCGTCAGGTGGGCAGGGTGGAGGCGTCGTCGCCGGCGCGGTAGTTGCGCAGCGCGACCGCCAGCCCGCCCTCCTGCTTGCCGAGGGCATCGGCCAGGAGACGGAGGCCGAGGCCGATGTTCTCGAGTTGCGGGCCCCGCGCCTCCCAGTAGGAGCGGCCGTACTCGTCGTCGCTCAGCGCGACGTGGACGGCGTCCTTCACGGTCGTGTACCGGGTGGTCGTCCTGGACGTGACGCCGGCCAAGGCGCCCGTCCCGGTGGCGATCCGGCGTAGCTGGGCCTTGCTGTAAACGACTCCGTCAAGCTTCACAGCCTGGAAGCGTAGCGAGGGAGAACGCCCGTTATAAGGGTTTCTGTGGTGTTCCGTGCTACTGGAGTGATAGAAGATCTTCAAGTGATCGGAGGAGGGCCCCCTGGAAACGCCTGCCGAGGCCTGCTTCCCGCGGACGGAGACGTAGCGGATGGGGCTCGATCCGAACCTGGTGCCCGACATCGTCAAGCCGCTGGCCAAGCCGCTGGCGGGCGGGGCGGTCCCCGAGGCCGACGTGCCCACCCTGATCAGCGAGGCGA